>DJRT01000014.1:132853-173104 GCA_002437905.1 Ruminococcaceae bacterium UBA6353
CTTGTGCGCCGGTGTCGCCCTTGTCACCCTTTTCACCTTGGATACCCTGCGCGCCGGTGGCTTTGATACCGGTGGTTACCCAGGTGAGGCCGTTATCGGTGGATATTTCCCACTCATTGGTGACGATGTTGATCTGCAGCTTCGGACTGATGCCGTTCTGTCCGGCAGCGCCGGTGTCGCCTTTGTCACCCTTCTCACCTTGAATCCCTTGGGCACCGGTGGCTTTGACACCGGTGGTTACCCAGGTAAGGCCGTCGTCCATAGAGATTTCCCACTCGTTGGTAGCGGCGTTGATACGGATTTGCGGCGTGATGCCATTTTGTCCGTCTGCCCCGCGGATATTTTCAAAGGTGAACACAGAGCCGTCGGAGAGCGTAATCGTCATGGTGCTGCCGGTGATGGCGATATTTTGTATGCTGTTACCTTTCTCCCCCTGTGCACCGGTGTCACCTTTGTCGCCTTTTTCACCTTGGATACCCTGTGCACCGGTGTCACCTTTGTCGCCTTTCAGCGAGCTTAACCATTCGGCCTCACTGGCGGCGGTGGTCAGGCCGGCGTTTAAGGCCAGCTGGTAGGCCGACAGGCCGTTCTGCCCATTGGCACCGGTCACCCTGCCCAGGTTGACCGTTCGTGCGTCGGAGAAAGCCAGCACCAGCTCGCCGTCGGTATTGACATTGGCATTGGTGATGCCGATGCCGTCTGTGCCGTTTTTGCCGTCTGTGCCATCCTTGCCGTTGGCGCCGTCCCGGCCGTCCAGCCCATCCCGGCCGTCGGCTCCCACGGCATTGCCGAGGTTGATGGTAGTATTATCGGATAATGTCAGGATCATTTGGCCGCGTTCGTTGAAGGACGCGGCCTTTATGCTTGCCGGAGCATCGGCCGCCAGCTTGTTCAGCTGTGCTGTCCACTCAGCTTTTGTGCCGGAGTAGCCGGCCTCGACGGCCAGCTCGTAGGCGGACTTGCCGTTCAGTGAGCTGAGCCATTCCTGCACGGTACCGTCGAAGCCGTTCTGTACCGCCAGCTCATAGGCGGAAAGCCCGTTCTTCACTGTTGTGGCGGCGGGCGTGCTGTTCGCACGGCCGTACCGGTTGACCAGGAGCGTGGTGCCTGCCGAAAGCAGCAGGACCAGCACGATGGTCAGAACCCCAAACAGGGTCTTTTTGGTTGTGACGCGAAGTTTTTCCATGATACCTTTTTCCTCCTATATTTTCGCTCTTTTTGTGGAAACAATACTCCACGCGTGTTGAATAGTGTTCACCACTCGCGGGCTCATTCTATCATAGAATGAGAAAAAAGTAAATAGTGTTCACCAAAAAAGAGGAGAAAAGGGAAAATGTTTAAGATCAAGGCTGCTGACGGCAGAAACAACCTTTGCGGCCCGCGCATTGCGGAGCTGCGCAAGAGCAAAGGACTTTCCCAGCGGGCGCTGGCAGCAAAAATGCAGCTGCTGGGCTTTGATGTCGACCACTATTTTATCCGCCGGGTGGAAAACGGCGAACGGTTTGTGACGGATATTGATCTGATCATCTTCTCCCGCGCCTTTGATGTGCCGGTGTGTGCCATTCTGTCAGAAAAGGATGTATCGCTGTAAACCGGCAGACAGACCGGCCGCCGCACGGGGATACAGATGCCGTGCGGCGGCCGGTTTTTCCGATAAAAAGCGCACCGCGGTGTTTGGACATACACCGCGGCGCGCAATGCCCCCATCGGTCAGATGACAAATGGGTTTCCTATGGCCTGTGTGAAAACCGCCTGCATAGTTCTTTGTCCGGCGGTCAGACTATGTGGCAGGAACTATTCTGCCAGCTATTATACACCTATTCTTCCTGTCTGTCAAGCGAAAAAGGAAGTATAATTCCTGTATAGGCAGAAAAGGGGGAACTTCTATGCTGATTTTGGATCACCGTGCGGTGGGCAATCGGCTGCTGGCGCAGCGCCGGCGGCTGGGGCTGACGCAGGGCGAGGTGGCGGAGCTGGCCGGGCTATCCAACCGCACCTATGCGGATATTGAGCGCGGCACGGTCAATATGCGGATGGAAACGGCCCTGCGCATCTGCCATGCCCTGCAGATCACGCCGAACGCCATCTTCACAGAAGAAAACACCCCGCAGACCGTCCGGCAGGAGGAGCTGCTGCGGCGGCTGGCGGCGTGTACCCCGCATGAGCAGGAGACGGCACTGCGGCTGCTGGCCGTCTATCTGCAATCGCTGAACGCGGAATAAAGAAATAACCGACTGCAGAAAATGGAGCGATCCATTTTCTGCAGTCGGTTAATTTTTTGGTGGGTGCGGTCAGCCGTTGAAATACGGCTGGCCAAAGGCAGGGTACATGCCGTTGCCGGCCCAGCGGAATTTGTCGCCAAGCAGCTGCCGCAGCAGAAAATCGTCGTTGCCGTCCGGCAGCTTGACGATTTTCAGCGGCAGTGCCGCCGGAAAGCCGCAGGCCAGACCGCGTGCCTCGGACTGCAGGCGGTCGCATTTCCACAGATGATCGCCATTGGCGGTGTTTTGGGCAAAGGTGCGTTCGCTCTTCTCCCACACATCCATCACGGAGGAGACATCTATATGGATATCGGGGGAGAAATAGCGGCCGGTCTGCCACAGGGAGGACTCGTAGGCATAGATTTCGCGGATGTGGCTGCCCTCCACATGCGCGAGGCACAGCGCCTTATAGGCCACATCGGCCGCCATGCGGTGCTCGGCGTGGTTGTCCAGCGGCCACTGCAGGAATGCGATCTGCGGGTCAAACTCCACAATGGCGGCGGCCAGCTCGCGGATCAGCGCCGTGCTGGGCTCAAAGAAACCGCCGTCGCGGCTGCCCATCACCCGTTTTTCGGCGCCAAGGATGCGGGCGGCGTCGATTTCCTGCTGCGCCCATTCGGCCTTTTGCTCGTCTGTCAGGTCGGCCTTGTGCCACATGCAGGCAAAGTTGATGTACAGCTGCTCACAGCCCTGCTGATGCAGCAGGGCAGAGATGCCGCCGATGCCGGCCTCGCAATCGTCATTGTGAGCGCCGAGGGCTAAAATGCGTGGTTTCATGAGAAATTCTCCTTTCGTCTGTGGGGCTTTGGCTTCAGTATAGCCCGCTGCCGGGCACTTGTAAAGACAAAATCTTGCGGTAAAATGTTGCAGGATTGTGGCTTTTTGCGCTTGTTCACAGGAAATTCACGGGAAAACGGTTGTAACTTCGGGCGGTTTATGGTATGATAGGCACAGTTTGTACTTGACGGCACCCCCGCCGGTGTGCGGCCGGGGAGCACCCGTGAGAAAGGGTTGACGAGTGTATGTCTATATTGAAAGCGTTATTCGGCGATTACAGCGCCAAGGAGGTCAAGCGGGTGCGTCCGCTGTGTGACCGGGTGCTGGCGCTGGAGGATACCTATGCCGCGATGGGCGAGGAGGAGCTGCGTGGCCAGACGGCTGTGCTGAAGGAGCGGCTGGCGGCCGGCGAGAGCCTGGACGATATCCTGCCGGAGGCCTTTGCGGTTTGCCGGGAGGCCTCCTGGCGCGTGTTGGGGATGAAGCACTTTCCTGTACAGGTGATCGGCGGCATTATCCTGCACCAGGGCCGTATTGCCGAGATGCGTACCGGCGAGGGCAAGACGCTGGTGGCCACCCTGCCGGCCTACCTGAACGCGCTGGAGGGCAAGGGCGTCCACATCGTGACGGTGAACGACTATCTGGCGCGCCGCGACAGCGAATGGATGGGAAAGGTGTACCGCTATCTCGGGCTGCGGGTTGGCCTGATCGTGCATGATCTTTCCAAGGAGGAGCGCCGTGCTGCCTATGCGGCGGACATCACCTATGGCACCAATAACGAGCTGGGCTTCGATTACCTGCGGGATAATATGGTGGTGCGGCAGGAGGACAAGGTGCAGCGCGGCCACAATTTCGTCATTGTGGACGAGGTGGACTCCATCCTCATTGATGAGGCGCGCACCCCGCTGATCATCTCCGGCCAGGGGGACAAATCCACCGAGCTGTACAATGTGGCGGATCAGTTCGCCCGCGGGCTGAAGGTCTACCGCATCAAGGAGATGGACTCCAAGCAGGAGCAGGATGAGGTGGACGGCGACTACATTGTGGACGAAAAGGCGCGCACAGCCACCCTCACCCAGGCCGGCGTGAAGAAGGCCGAGGCTTTCTTTAAGGTCGAAAACCTGATGGACTCGGACAATGTAACGCTGCTGCACCACATCAACCAGGCCATCAAGGCCCGCGGCGTCATGCAGCGGGATGTGGACTATGTGGTGAAGGACGGCCAGGTGCTGATTGTGGACGAATTTACCGGCCGCATCATGTTCGGCCGCCGGTACAATGAGGGGCTGCACCAGGCTATTGAGGCCAAGGAGGGGGTCAAGGTGGCCCGCGAGAGCAAGACCCTTGCCACCATCACCTTCCAGAATTTCTTCCGCTTGTACCACAAGCTTTCCGGTATGACCGGTACGGCCAAGACCGAGGAGGCGGAATTCAACCAGATCTATCATCTGGATGTGGTGGAGATCCCCACCAACAAGCCGGTGGTGCGCGTGGACTACCCCGATGTGATCTACAAGAGTGAGCAGGGCAAGTACCGGGCGATCATCGAGCAGATCCGCGAGTGCCACCAGCGGCAGCAGCCGGTGCTGGTGGGCACCATTTCCATTGAAAAATCCGAGCTGCTGTCCAAGCTGCTGAAGAAAACGGGCATCCCGCATGAGGTGCTGAACGCCAAGTACCACGAAAAGGAAGCCGAGATTGTGGCGCAGGCCGGTAAGCTGGGGGCGGTGACCATTGCCACCAACATGGCCGGCCGCGGTACGGATATCATGCTGGGCGGCAACCCGGAATTTCTGGCCAAGGCGGAGATGCGCCGGCTGGGCGTGCCGGAGGAGCTGATTGCGGAATCCACCGCCTATGGCGAGACGGACGATGCAGAGATCCTGGCTGCCCGTGAGCAATTCCGCCAGCTCAACGAGAAATATAAGGAGCAGATCCGCCCGGAGACGGAGCAGGTGTGCGCTGCCGGCGGCCTGTTCATCCTGGGCACCGAGCGGCATGAGTCCCGCCGGATTGATAACCAGCTGCGCGGCCGTGCCGGCCGGCAGGGCGACCCCGGCGCCACCCGGTTCTATCTGTCGCTGGAGGATGACCTGATGCGGCTGTTCGGCGGTGAGCGGATCGACCGCCTGATGGAGACGCTGGGCATTGATGAGGATACCCCCATCGAGAACCGGCTGCTCTCCAATTCCATCGAATCGGCGCAGCGCCGGGTGGAGGAGCGCAACTTCGGCATCCGCCGCGATGTGCTGAAATACGATGATGTGATGAACCGCCAGCGCGAGATCATCTACGGCCAGCGGGATACGGTGCTGGCCAACGGCAATGTGCATGACAGCATTGTGAAAATGGTGGAGGAGTCCATCCGCGATAATGTGGCACAGTACACGGCGGGCGACGACGACCATACCGGCTGGAACCTGGACGGCCTGCGCAGCTATTACCATGGCTGGCTGGCGGACGACAGCGATTTCCGCTATACGCCCCAGCAGCTGGAGGACGCCGACCGCGGGGATATCGCCGACGAGCTGATCGCCCGCGCCATGAAGACCTACGACGCCAAGGAGCAGCAGTACGGCAGCGATACCATGCGCGAGATCGAGCGGGTGGTGCTGCTGAGCACGGTGGACCGCTACTGGATGGACCACATCGACAACATGGATGAGCTGCGGCGCGGCATCCACCTGCGCTCCATCGGGCAGCATGACCCGGTGGTGATGTACCGCAATGAGGGCTACGATATGTTTGAGCATATGGTGGCGGCCATCCGCGAGGATACGGCACGGTCGATCCTGACAGTGCAGCTGCGCTCACAGGAGGAGCCGCAGCGCAAGCCGGTGGCCAAAATCACCGGTACCTCCGGCGGCGACGGCAGCGACAAAAAGCAGCCGGTGCGCAAAACTGCCGCCCAGAAGGCCGGCCGCAACGACCCCTGCCCCTGCGGCAGCGGCCTGAAGTATAAAAAGTGCTGCGGGCGCAATGCCGGCGGTGAAGAATGAGCAGCGAAAGGAAGTTTTATCTTTGAAGTTGGGAATTGTGGGATTACCAAATGTTGGGAAATCCACCCTGTTTAATGCCATTACCAATGCCGGAGCGCAGAGCGCGAATTTCCCCTTTTGCACGATTGACCCCAATGTGGGCGTGGTGGCGGTGCCGGATAAGCGGCTGGACCGGCTGCAGCAGATGTACACCGAGGGCAGCAAGGTGCCCCCGATCGTGCCGGCGGTGATCGAGTTTGTGGATATTGCCGGGCTGGTGAAGGGCGCCAGCCGGGGCGAGGGACTGGGCAATAAATTCCTGGCCAATATCCGGGAGTGCGACGCGATTGTGCATGTGGTGCGCTGCTTTGAAAACCCGGATATCATCCATGTGGAGGGCAGCATTGACCCGCTGCGGGATATTGAGACCATCGACATGGAGCTGATCTTCTCCGATATGGAGATGGTGGAGCGCCGCATTGCCCGTGTGACCAAGGATCTGAAGGGCGACAAGAGTCTGCAGAAGGAGCTGGATTTCCTGCACCGGGTGCAGGCGGCGTTGGAGGCAGGCCAGCCGGCGCGGGCGGTGGAATGTGACCGCGATGAGCAGCCGATGCTGGCGGCCATGACCCTGCTGACGGCCAAGCCGATCATCTATGCGGCCAATCTCAGCGAGGAGGATTTTTCGGACGGTGAGCCGAAGAATAACCCCCACTATCAGAAGGTGGCGGAGCTGGCTGCGGCACAGGGGGCCGAGGTGCTGCCCATCTGTGCACAGATGGAGGCCGACATTGTGGAGATGGAGCCGGAGGAAAAGCAGCTGTTTCTGGCAGAACTGGGGCTGGAGCATTCCGGCCTTGACCGCCTGATCCAGAAGAGCTACCACCTGCTGGGGCTGATCTCCTTCCTCACGGCCGGCGAAAAAGAGGTGCGTGCCTGGACCATCCATCGCGGATGGACGGCGCCCAAGGCGGCCGGCCGCATCCATACCGATTTCGAGCGCGGCTTCATCCGCGCACAGGTCATTGCCTATGAGGATCTGGTGGCCTGCGGCAGCCTGGCCAATGCCCGCGCCAAGGGTCTGGTGCGCACGGAGGGCAAGGAGTATGTAATGCAGGACGGCGATGTGGTGGAATTCCTCTTCAATGTGTAAAAACCAAACAAAATAGCAGCGAAAATGCTGAAAAACGGTTCGAAAAGGCCGGGAACACGCGTTGTTCCCGGCCTTTTTTCGCTTTTCCTGGCTCAAAACGCACCGTAAAGCACGGGGATTTGCCCGCGTCCTTTGCGGGATATAGGGGAAAACGCGCTGTGGAAATTTCTGCTTGTCCAAAAAAATTCGATTTGCCTATTGCATTTTTCAAAAACACCCCTTATAATAAGCTTAAGTGGCGTAGAAACCCATGAATGTGGTGCAAGGTGGTGATTTTCCACCTTTTCCACCGAGTTTTCCACAGCCGGCCGTGAAATGCCGGTGAATGGACGGGGAAAGCGCCGCCGCGGACGGCGGACAAGCCAACAGATTGATCGGGAGGTGACGGGATATGATGCTGTACGGCCGCTTTGAGCACAACATTGACGCCAAGGGGCGTATTTTCATTCCCGTCAAGCTGCGGGAGAAGCTCGGCAGCACCTTCATCGCGGCCGCAGTGCTGGATCGCTGCGTGAGCCTGTATTCCACCGAAGAGTGGGAGAGCCTGCTGGAAAAGCTGGCCTCCGGCCCGATGGCCGAGACCCGCAAGCTGCTGCGCCGCGTGACCGAATCGGCAGAGGATGTGACGCTGGATGCGCAGGGGCGTATCCTGCTGAATAAAAGCCTGATCGCCCATGCCGGGCTGGAAAAGCCGGCGCTGATCATCGGTGCCGGCCGGCGGGCGGAGATCTGGAACCCCGCTGTGTATGAGGCGGATATGGCCGATATGACAGACGAAAAGATGGAAGAGGCCTTCATGAAGTACGGCTTCTGAGTGTAGGAAGGGGAGTGCGGCGGATGGCACAGCCGACAGGCGGGTATCACCGCCCGGTGCTGCTGGAGCAGACGCTGCAGGCGTTGCACATCCGTCCGGACGGCATTTATCTGGACGGCACAGCCGGCGGCGGCGGCCATTCCCACGCCATTGCCGAGCGGCTGACCACCGGCCGCCTGATCGCGCTGGATCAGGATCCGGATGCCATTGCCGCAGCCGGCGCACGGCTGCAGGGGCTGCCGGCGACGGTCGTGCAGGCCAATTTTGTGCAGATGGGCGAGGTGCTGGATGGGCTGGAAATCCCGGCGGTGGACGGCATTTTGCTGGATATCGGTGTTTCCTCCCACCAGCTGGATGCGCCGGAGCGCGGTTTTTCCTATCATTACGATGCCCCGCTGGATATGCGGATGAGCCAAAGCGGCGAAACGGCGGCCGGGCTGCTTGCCCGTCTGTCGGAGCGTGAGCTGGCCGAGATCTTTTACCGCTATGGGGAGGAGAAATTTTCCCGGCCGATCGCGCGGGCGATCGTGCGCCAGCGGGACAGGCAGCCGATCGAGACCACCCTGCAGCTGGCGGAGCTGGTCAGCGCCAATGTACCGGCGGCAGCCCGCCGCGACGGGCACCCGGCCCGCCGGGTGTTCCAGGCGCTGCGCATCGCGGTCAATGGCGAGCTGGATTGCCTGTCCGCAGCGCTGGATACCGCCTTTGACCGGCTGGCCGTGGGTGGCCGGCTGGCGGTGATCACCTTCCACTCGCTGGAGGATGCGATGGTGAAAAACCGCTTTGCCGAATGGCGGCAGGGCTGTATTTGCCCAAGAGACTTCCCGGTGTGTGTGTGCGGCCGGACGCCGGCTGCGCAGCCGGTGCTGAAAAAGCCGGCAACCGCCACCCCGCAGGAGCTGGCCGAAAACCCCCGCAGCCGCAGTGCCAAGCTGCGCTGTGTGGAAAAGCTGCACGACCGCTACTGATCGGGACAAGCCCCGATATGAACCAACTGTATTCCGGAATATAAGGAAAGGAGGTACCCGGCCATGGCCAATATGAACGAAGCCTATGACCTGTCGCTGTTCCAGAAGCGGGAGCCGCGTCTGGTGGCGCTGCAGGACAACAAAAAGGTTGTGGAAAACAAGCGACGGCACGCCCGGCGGCAGTCGGTGCTGAATCTGGTTGTGTACCTCAGCCTGGCGCTGGTGGCGCTCGGCATGATCGGGTACTTTATCACCTGCAATGTGCGACTGACCGAAATGAACAAGCAGATTGCGGACTACCGCACGCAGCTGAGCACGCTGGAAAGCGAGAAGGTGCGCCTGAAATCCGAGCTGGCCGGCAAGACCTCAGCCGGACAGATCGACCGCTATGCCCTGGAAAACGGCATGCAGCCGGCCGAAAACAGCCAGATCTACTATATCCCGGCAGAGGAGGACGATCTGGTACAGGTGCAGGAGAGTGAGCAGAACTGGCTGCGGCAGGCGTGGTCGGCGCTCAGGGACTTTTTCTCATAGGCATATTGTGTGCCTGATGGCAATACCTATAAGTAGGTAGGCAAGCGGCGTCGAGAGTTGAGATGGGGAGATCTTGACTCTCGTTTTGCGTTATATTTCCCCTGCGAAAAACCGCGGACAAACGCGAAGAAAGGACGGTGCGGCATGGCAAAGGAGCAAAAGACAACAGCGGTGACCACCCGCACGCCCACGCGGCAGATGCGCAAGCGCGCAACCATTGCCGTGCTGCTTGTGATCGTCCTGTTTTTCACCATGAATATTGTCCGGCTGGGCGAACTGCAGCTGGTGCAGGCGGATGACTGGCAGAAGCGTGCCGTTTCCCAGCAGCTCAGCGATACGGTGGTGACAGCCAGCCGCGGCACCATCTACGCCTCGGATATGCAGCCGCTGGCCGAATCGGCCGATGTGTGGAAGATCATCATGTCCCCGAAGAATATCTCCGCGCTGAAGTGGAAAAATCTTTCCGGCGTGGATAAGAGCCGTGAGCTGACGAAGGAGGAGGGGCTGGAAACCCTGCGCCAGTTTATCGCCAACGGCCTTGCCGAACTGTTCGGGCTGAGCTACGACAAGGTGTATGAGCAGACCGGCAAAACCTACTCCCAATATGAAGTGATCAAGTCCAAGGTGGAATACAACGATAAGACCGCCTTTTCCGATTGGGTATCGGAAAACGGGCTTTCCGGTGCGTTTTATATCATCAAGGACTATAAGCGGTACTATCCGCAGGGCAGCCTGGCCTCGACGGTGCTGGGGTTCACCGGGGCGGATAACAACGGCCTGGAGGGGCTGGAATACAAGTATGAATCGGTGCTGGCGGGTACGGCCGGCCGCATTGTGACCGCACAGAACGGCCTGGGGGCGGAGATGCCCACCACCATGGAATATACCAAGGTGGTGGATGCCACCAACGGCAATAGCCTGGTGCTGACCATCGACCCGACGGTGCAGATGTATGCCGAAAAGTATCTGGCCGAGGCTGTGGCCTCCGCCGGGTGCACCAACCGGGGCGTCGCCATTGTGATGAATGTGAATACCGGCGGCATTCTGGCCATGGCCACCAAGGGGGATTATGACCCGAATGACCCGTTCACGGTGGCGGATGCCACGGCGCGGGAGCTGGCCGATTCCCTGTCCGGGGATGAGCAGTCGGCGGCCATCGGCGCCGCCCGGCAGCTGCAGTGGAAGAACAAGGCGCTGACCGATACCTATGAGCCCGGCTCGGTGTTCAAGGTGTTTACCGCCTCTATGGGGCTGGAGGAGAATATCATCAGCGAGAGCAGCACCTTTGGCTGCTCCGGTGGCCTGCATGTGGGCGGCTGGTACATCCGCTGCCATCAGCACGGCGGTCACGGTACGCTGGACCTGCCCAGCGCCATCTCCAAATCCTGCAACCCCTACTTTATGCAGCTGGGATTAAAGATGGGGCCGGCGGTCTATTTCAAGTATTTTACCGGCTTTGGTTTTACCGAAAAGACCGGCATTGATATGAGCGGCGAGGCCTCCAATGCGGGTCTGTATTTCACGCAGAAGCAGCTTTCGGACAGCGAGGCCTCCATGGCTACGGCTGCCTTTGGCCAGACCTTCAAGGTGACACCAATTCAGATGATCTCCGCCATTGCGGCGGTGGCCAACGGCGGTAAGCTGCTGACCCCCTATGTGGTCAGCCAGATCCTGGATGAGGACGGCAATGTGGTCTCCACCACGCAGCCGACGGTTAAGCGGCAGATCATCTCGGAGAGCACCTCCCAGCGCATGCGGAAGATGCTGGGGGACGCCGTGAACGGCGGCGGCTCCAAGAACGCCTATGTGGCCGGCTACCGGGTGGCCGGCAAAACCGGTACCTCGGAAAAGCGGGATATGGAGGGCAACGAGGTTGTAGCCTCCTTTGCCGGCTTTGCCCCGGCGGACAATCCGCAGGTGGCGGTGCTGGTGCTGCTGGATCAGCCGCAGTGCCAGAACCGTTTTGGCGGTACAATTTCGGCGCCGGTGGCACAGAAGATTTTTGATTCCATCCTGCCCCATCTGGGCATTGAGCCTTCCTATACCGAGGCGGAGCTGGCAAAGCTGAGCCGCACCACCCCCAATGTGGTGGGGCAGGCAGTGGCTGCCGCCCAGACCCGCGTGACCAACACCGGGCTGAAGGCGACACTGGTGGGCACGGGCGAGACGGTGGTGCGGCAGGTGCCGGCGGCCGGACAGTCCATCCCGGCCGGCGGCTCGGTGCTGCTGTATACCAGTGAGGAGGACGACGCACAGGTTACGGTGCCCAGCTTTGCCGGGCGGTCGGTGACCGAGGTGAATACGCTGGCCGCCAGCGTGGGGCTGAATGTGCAGCTGCAGGGGCTGGTGGTTGGCAACGATGGCGCGGCCAAGGCCAGCAGCCAGAGCGTGGAGGCCGGCACCAAGGTGTCCAAGGGAACGGTCATCACGGTGAACTTCCTGTACAGTGATACGGCGGACGCTGTGACCGCCGGAGGATAACAGACGGAGAAAGGAAAAAGCATGAAACTGCATGAACTGTTACAAAATACCGGTATGACAGCCGAAGCAATGGATACCGACCGGGAGATCACGGCGATCACCTGCGATTCCCGCCGGGTGGAGCCGGGCTGCCTGTTTGTCTGCATTGACGGTACGGCGGTGGATGGGCACCGCTTTGCTGCGGCAGCCGAGGCGGACGGCGCGGCGGCGGTGGTGGTGCAGCGGGATATGGGCCTGCGCACACAGCTGCTGACGGACAACAGCCGGCGGGTGTGGGCAGAGATCTGCGCCAACTGGTTCGGCCGTCCCTCGGAGCGGCTGCACCTGATCGGCGTGACCGGCACCAACGGAAAAACCACCACCACCACCCTGATCAAATCCATGCTGGAGCATGCCGGACACAAGGTGGGGCTGATCGGCACGATCCAGAATATGGTGGGCGACCGGGTGCTGCCGGCCCGCCACACCACGCCGGACTCCTATGACCTGCAGAGCATGCTGGCACTGATGGTGGTGGAGGGCTGCGACTACTGCGTGATGGAGATCTCCTCCCACGCACTGGATCAGCAGCGGGTGGCCGGCTGCTTCTGCGATATCGGTATATTCACCAACCTGACGCAGGATCACCTGGATTATCACAAGACCATGGAAAACTATCTGGCGGCGAAGAAACGGCTGTTTTCGATGTGCCGCACCGGTATTGTGAACCTGGATGATGCCGCGGCGCCGGAAATGATGCGTGAGGTGCCCTGTGAGCTGGTTACCTACTCGGCGACCAGTGACCGCGCCGACTATGTGGCGCGCAACATCCGCCACCGGGCGGACGGCGTGGACTTTGAGCTGGTGGGCATCGGGCAGATCGGCCGGGTGCGCATGCGCATCCCCGGACAGTTTTCGGTGTATAATGGGCTGGCGGCGGCAACCGCCTGCCTGACCGCCGGCCTGGATTTCCAGACGGTGGTGGAGGCGCTCTCTGCCGCTGAGGGGGTCAAGGGGCGCGCCGAGGTGGTGCCGACTGGCCGGGATTTCACCGTGGTGATTGATTATGCCCACACGCCGGACGGCATAGAGAATATATGCCGCACCCTGAAGGAATGCTGCAAGGGGCGGCTGGTGACCCTGTTTGGCTGCGGCGGCGATCGGGATAAGACCAAACGCCCGAAGATGGGGGCCATTGCGGCGGCTCTATCGGATTATCTGGTGATCACCTCCGACAACCCACGCAGTGAGGCGCCGGAGACGATTATCCGGGACATCCTGGCGGGGCTGGAGGGGACAAAAACCCCCTATACGGTGATTGAAAACCGCGTAGAGGCTATCCGCTGGGCCATTGCCCATGCACAGCCGGGTGATACGCTGCTGCTGGCCGGCAAGGGACATGAGACCTATCAGATCCTGGCTGACGGTGTGATCCACCTGGATGAGCGGGAGGTTGTGGCCGAGGCTTTGGCAGCGGCGGAATAAAACGGAGGAATGGCCATGAATTTGACGAACACCATGATCCTGGCGGCAACGGGCATGCTGTCGTTTGCGCTGTCGGCTTTTTTCGGAAAGATCGGCATACCGGAGCTGCATAAGCTGCACTTTGGGCAGACGATCCGCGAGGAGGGCCCCCGCTGGCACGAAAAAAAGCAGGGCACACCCACCATGGGCGGCCTGCTGTTCATCCCGGCGGCGCTGATCGCTTTTTTGGCGGCCCTTCTGGCGGCGGCCCTGACAAACCGCAACCTTTTCGGTGTGCCGTATGATACCGTGCGGCTGCTGGCCGGCGCCGGGCTGGCGCTTGGCTGCGGGTTGATCGGCTTTGCCGATGATTACATCAAAGTGGTGAAGAAGCGCAACCTCGGCCTGACGGCTATGCAGAAGCTGCTGCTGCAGCTGCTGGTGGCGGCGGCCTATGCGGTGGTGCTGTATATCTATGGCCACGGCAGCTTCCGTGTCCCGTTCTTCGGCACGGTGAACTGGGGCGTGTGGTTTATTCCTTTCTGCATTTTTGTGGTGGTGGCCATGACCAACGCCACCAACCTGACCGATGGTGTGGACGGCCTGTGCGGCATGACCTCGTTTGTGGCGGCGCTGGCCTTCCTGATGCTGGCGGGGATCGGCGGCCTCTACGGCGAGTGCCTGCAGGCGGTTGCGCTGGCGGGTGCGCTGGCCGGGTTTCTGCTGTGGAACCTGCACCCGGCGCAGGTGTTTATGGGCGATACCGGGTCGCTGTTTATCGGCGGTATGCTGACGGGTCTGGCTTTTGGTATCGAGCAGCCGTTTTTATTGGTTCCGGTGGGTATACTGTATATAGCCGAGAACCTTTCGGTGATCCTGCAGGTGGGCTATTTCAAGCTGACCCATGGCAAGCGCCTGTTCAAGATGAGCCCGCTGCATCACCACTTTGAGCTGTGCGGCTGGAGTGAAAACCGCATTGTGACGGCCTTTACGGCGGTGACGGTGGTCGGCTGCGTGGCGGCGGTGCTGCTGCAACTGTTCGCTTGATACTATCTGTATAATAACCACAACAAAATACAAAAAGTATACGAATGAGGGAGGTAAAAGCCATGGCAACGGCACAGGCAAAGCCGCGGCAGGCCGGAAAGGCGCCGCGCCGCCGGTTTTTTAATCTGACCGGCGGGCCGGATATGCCCTTTTTTGTGTTGCTGATGATCATACTGGTCATCGGCCTGGCTACGCTGTATTCCGCCAGCCATGTGTATGCTTTTACCTACAATAACGGGGACAGTTACTTCTATATCCGCAAGCAGCTGCTGTGGGCGGCGATGGGGCTGGCGGGGATGCTGGCCGTTTCCATGGTGGATTACCATGTGCTGCACCGCTTCGCGTGGCCGATCTGGCTCGGCAGCCTGGTGCTGCTGGTGGTTGCGTATCTCATGCCCTCCCAAAGCGGCATCCATCGCTGGATCCGTATACCGGGGCTTGGACAGTTCCAGCCCTCAGAGCTGGCCAAGTTTGCGCTGGTGCTGCTGTTTGCCCACCTGATCTCCCTCAACCATAAGCGTATGAAAAAATTTACGGTGGGCTTTCTGCCGCTCTCCGTGATTTTGGCCATCACCTGCGGCCTGGTCATCATTGAGCCGCACCTGTCCGGTACTATGCTGATCGGCTCCCTCGGCTTTGTGATGATGTATGTGGGCGGCGTGAGCGTGTGGTGGCTGCTGGCGGTGCTGGGTGTCGGCATCGGCGGTGTATTCGTGATGACCATGGTGCTGGGCTATGAGCAGGACCGCATTGCGGTGTGGCTGCACCCGCTGGAGAGCTTTGCCAACCAGATCACCTTTGCCGATGGGATCTCCGGGCGTGACCACGCCTGGCAGACGGTGCAATCGCTGTTTGCCATCGGGTCCGGCGGCCTGCTGGGGCAGGGGCCGGGCAATTCTCGGCAGAAGCACCTGTTTCTGCCGGAGCCACAGAATGACTTTATTTTTTCCGTCTTCTGTGAGGAAATGGGCTTTGTGGGCGCGGTGATCCTGTTGCTGCTGTTTGGCCTGCTGGTGTGGCGGGGCTTCCAGATCGCTATGAAGGCGCCGGATAAATTTGGCTGCATGCTGGCAATCGGCCTGACGGTGCAGATCGGCCTGCAGGTGGCGATCAATGTGGCGGTGGTTTCCAATCTGCTGCCGAACACCGGGATCAGCCTGCCGTTTTTCAGCTACGGCGGCACCTCGCTGCTGATGCTGATGCTGCAAATGGGCGTGGTATTATCCATATCCCGACAATCCCGCATGGAAAAGGCTTAGCGGGCAACCGCGGTTTGAGGAGGAGCAAGCACGATGCGCGTACTGGTTACGGGCGGCGGTACAGCCGGGCACATCAACCCGGCGCTGGCGATCGCTGCAAAAATACAGGAGGCCTATCCGCAGGCGGAGTTTCTGTTTGTTGGTGCCAAGGGACGCATGGAGACCCGCCTGGTGCCGGCGGCCGGATACCCCATCCGCACCATCAGTGTGCGCGGCTTTCAGCGCCGTCTGACGCTGAAAAATGTCGGACGCAACCTGTTGGCGGCGGTGGATGTGGTTGGTTCCAGTGTCCATTCGGCCGCCATTATCCGGGACTTTCGCCCGGATATTGCCATCGGCACCGGCGGCTATGTGTGCGGCCCGGTGCTGCGGGAGGCGCTGCGGCACGGTGTTCCGGTGGTGGTACATGAGTCCAACGCCCTGCCGGGCGTGACGGTGCGGATGCTGGCAAAGGAGGGGGCCACGGTGCTGCTGTGCAGCGAGGCCGCCCGCCGTTATCTGCCGCAGGGGGCTGACGCGGTTGTGACCGGCAATCCGCTTAATCAGCAGTTTCTGACCCTTGACCGCCAGGCGGCGCGGCAGCAGCTTTCGCTGGACGAACGCCCGCTGGTGCTCTCCTTTGGCGGCAGCCTGGGGGCGCGGGCGATCAATGAGGCGATGACCGGCGTGCTGCAGCAAAGCCATGCAGCTGGCCGGCTGCAGCATATCCACGGCACCGGCAAAAGCGGCTATGCCGCCATGACGCAGGCGCTGGAGGCGGCCGGCGTGCCGCTGTGCGGCGATGGGATCGCCGTGCGGGAATACATTGACGATATGCCCCGCTGTATGGCGGCGGCGGATCTGGTTATCTGCCGCTGTGGAGCAATGACCCTCAGTGAGCTGCCGGCCGCCGGAAAGCCGGCCATACTGATCCCCTCGCCCTATGTGGCGGAAAATCACCAGTACCATAATGCCATGGTGCTGGTGGAAAAAGGGGCGGCGGTGTGCATTGAGGAAAAGGATCTGACCGCCGACCGTCTGTGGCAGACGGTGCGCGAGATCACCGACGACCCTGCCCGCCTGCAGACAATGGCAGAAAATATGCGCAGCGCGGCTGTACTGGATGCCGACGAGCGCATTTTGGCCGTTATCCGGGAAAAACTGAAATAACCGGACATTCTCCCTCCGCATACACTGGGTAGCGGAGAGGAGGATGCCTATGCAACGCTTATGTATTCGCGGCGGCCGCCGCCTGGAGGGGGAAGTGACAGCCCACGGGGCCAAAAACAGCGCCCTGCCGCTGCTGGCGGCCACGCTGCTGGCCCAGGGCGTCTGCACGATAGAGAACTGCCCGCGCCTGTCGGATGTGCGCGCCTCGCTGGCGATCCTGCAGCACCTGGGATGCCGGGTGACCCAGCAGGAGAGCACGGTGACGGTGGACGCCGCTGCTCCGACGCACACGGATATACCGGATGCGCTGATGCGGGAGATGCGCTCGTCCATTGTGTTTCTGGGGGCGATCATCGCCCGCTGCGGGCAGGCGGATCTGACCTACCCCGGCGGCTGTGAGCTGGGGCCGCGGCCGATTGATCTGCACCTGTCCTCGCTGCGGCGGCTGGGGGTGGAGATCGAGGAGGCGCACGGCCATATCCGCTGCCGCACGGCCGGCCGCCTGCGCGGCGCGCCGATCACACTGGCCTTCCCCAGTGTCGGTGCAACGGAAAATGTGCTGCTGGCGGCCTGCACGGCCGAGGGAATTACCGTGCTGCGCAATGCAGCCAAGGAGCCGGAGATCGGCGACCTGTGTGCGTTTCTGAATGCCTGCGGTGCACGCATTTCTCCGGCGGAGGAGGGCGTGCTGGTGATTGAGGGCGTGCCGGCACTGCACGGCTGCAGCTATGCGGTGCTGCCGGATCGCATTGAGACCGCCACCTACCTGGCCTTTGCCGCAGCCACCGGCAGCACGCTGACGGTGCGGCGCTGCTGCCCCGCCCATGTGGCGGCGGTGTTTTTGCCGCTGGAGGAAAGCGGCTGCCGGATAACCGTATCCGGCGATGCGGTGCGCATTGCGGCGCCCGCCCGGCTGGGACCGATGGGCACGGTGCGCACCATGCCGTACCCCGGATTTCCGACGGATGCGGCTGCCCCGCTGGTGGCGGCCGCCTGCACGGCGGACGGCACCGCGGTCTTTGTAGAAAGTATATTTGAAAACCGCTATAAATATGTCGATGAATTGGCGCGTATGGGCGCGCATATCCGGGTGGACGGCCGGGTGGCCGTGGTGGAGGGCGCTGCCTCCCTGCAGGGGGCGGAGGTGACCTGCACCGATCTGCGCGGCGGTGCGGCACTGGTGACAGCGGCACTGGCTGCCGGCGGCGAAACCGCTGTTTCCGGGCTGCAGCACCTGGACCGTGGCTATGAGGCGCTGGATACCTGCCTGCAGGCGCTGGGGGCGGATATCCGCCGCACGGAGGATTAACGAAACAGGAGGGAGAAAAGCCATGACGGAAAGAAACAGGCCGGGATCCACGCAAAACGCGCGTGCATCCGCGCCGCTGACGCCGGAGCAGCAGGCACGCAAGGCGGCGCGCCGGCGCCGGCGGATCCGCCGGCGCATCCTGCGTACGGCGCTGGTGCTGACGGTGCTGCTGATTGCGGCGCTGCTGATCACACTGCTGGTGCTGCACATCAGCGGCAAGCAGGCACAAAAGGCCGGCCGTGCGGCGCCGTTTCTGGCGGTGCGCTCCATCACGGTGGAGGGGGATACCCGCTATTCCTCTGAGGAAATCATCCGGGCCAGCGGCCTGTATGTCGGCGAAAGCCTGCTGGTGATCAACAAGGTGCAGGCACACAATGCCCTGCTGCAGCAGTTCCCGTATCTGGCGTATGTGGATGTGGGCAACAGTGCCTTTTCGGATATCCGGATCCGGGTGGAGGAGACGCCGGTGATCGGGGCGGTGGAGACCGCGGATGGCTGGCTGCTGCTGGGCGAAAACAACCACGCTCTGGAGCTGGTGACGCAGGAGAATATCCCGGCCGGTGCGGTGAAAATCAAGGGGGCAACGCTGCTGGGTGAAACGCTGGGGCAGCCGCTGCTGGATGAGCGCGGGCTGGGTGTGGTGCAGACGCTGCTGGGGGCGGCGGCGGACTGCGGCCTGGAGGGGCTATCCACCATCGACCTTACGACGAAGACGGATATCCACATCCTGTGGAAAGAGCAGATTGATGTACAGCTTGGCAACGAAAGCAATCTGGCCACGCAGATCCATGTGCTGCAGAAGTTTCTGCCGACGCTGCTGAACAACAACGGCGAGGGAGCGACCGGCCGGCTGGACATGACCACCTATGCCGACGACGATTCCTCGAACGACAAGGCGGTATTTACCCCCATGGATATCCGGGCGGCGGAGGATACGCCGACCGAATGACCCGGCACAGGACACAAAACGCAGCTGAACAGGAGCGGAGACATAGCCGGAATGCAGTGTCTCCGCTCTTTTTATTATACCTTAAATTAAATTTGTAAAACCCATTTAAACAAAAAACAGACCTCAAAACAAAATTTTCTCTGCTTTCTTTTTTCTTTAAGGTCTATTTATAATTGTATTTAAAAATTATTTAACCCGGACAGCTTTTGTCCGGGTTATCTTTTACACTATGTTTGCAGCTGCAAGAAATCGGGGCGCTGATTTCAAAAAATAATGAATTATATTTTTAAAAGAAAGGAGTCCTACAAATATGAACGAAAATAAAATAGGGCTTGAACAAGAATTATATCTTGCACCCGAAACAGAAAAAATTAAAAACGCTGATGAAATCGCAGAACTTTCTTTGGATGCAGAAAAATATCCTTTTATTATCAGATATGATGTTAATGAAAAAGATATTATCATAGCTGAACTTCAGAAATTGGGTTGTGATGAAATAAAGCAATTGGATTTTGCAAATTGTATAGTGGTGTCTATGAGCATGGCACAGCTTAAAGCAATTAAAACACTTGATGGCATCAAAAAAGTGGAAAAAGACTACGATTACAAATGCCTTACAAAAGGTATGAACGAAACGGAGTATGCCACTTATTTAGCAAGTGAAAATTCAAATTTAAATAACGAAAATATAATTAAACTTGCTGTGTTTGATACTGGGATATCTAATATTTCAATTAATGGTTCTGTTAATTTTATTAACGAAACAAACGAAACAACAGATGAAAACGGTCATGGTACACAAATGGCAGGAATTATTTTCTCTGTTATTGAAAATGCAGATAACAAGGTTATATCGCCGCACATATATTCTGCTACTATTGCCGACCATAGGGGCTTTGCGAAAACATCTACTATTATGCAGGCGCTTAATTGGGCTATCTGTAATGGGATTAAAATCATTTGTATGAGTTTTGGTGATTATCATAGGTCTGAACTGTTAGAGGGTATGATTAATCGTGCATCAAATTGCGGAATAGTTATGGTTGCGGCAGTTGGTAATGACGGCGGATTTGAGGATGAAAACCGAATTATGTATCCGGCGGCATTTAATAATGTAGTATCTGTTGGTGCCAAGAGAGGAGATTCCGTGGAAAGTTATTCAAACGGAGGAACAAGTGCAGATTGTTATGCTTGCGGCTCACAGACAATAACTGATATTAAAGGTAATTCTATAAATGTAATTGGCACTTCTTCAGCAACCGCTTTTGTCGCAGGAACAATTTTGAAGAATTGGTGTGTAAATACGGAAAAAACAGCATTTGATGTTATTGCAGAAGTTAAAACGGAGATGGCGCTTTCTGCAGGCATGGATACGGCCCAAACATTGACATTAACGAAAGAAAGTGCTATACTAATCGACGCAAGAGAAGATAGTTCTTCATATGCTGCAGAACCGGACACAATGTCTCTAGATGAAGGGGTATCGGTGCTTAGTGTTGAAGATAATTGTGACGGTAGATGTTCTTCTGATGACATGGCATCGGCGATAAATCTAACATTCCTTAATTGGCATAGAGGCAGTATTACCTGTCCTGGTAATGAAGTATGGTATAAATTTACCGCAAATGTAAGTGGAGCTCATCCTAATGGTAGCCCTGGTTGGTATACCGTGCATACGCAGGGTTCTCTAGATACCGTTGGTTATCTGTATGATTCTTACGGTAATCAAATTGCGTATAATGATGATGGTAGTAATGGGTTAAACTTCAATTTGTGGGCTCAGCTTGATTATTATGGAACATATTATGTTAGAGTTAAAGCATATGGTAATAACACTGGAAACTTTGATATTAGAGTATCATATTTTAGTGATGACCACGGCAATACGATGGATTCAGCGACAGAGGTTATGGGTGTATATTATCGGGATAAATCTGTGACAGGGTATTTGCATAGCCACGATGATGTGGATTATTATACATTTGTTCCTGCACGGAACTGTGTGATGGAGATTTATACCGAAGGGGATACTAATACATACGGTCAGTTGTACTGTGCATCCGGTGGACTGCTCGATTCAGATACAGACAGCAACGGTAACGGCAATTTTAAGATTGTCGCCCACCTTGAGGGGGTGAAACGGTACTATATCGCTGTAAGTCATGAATCTTCTACTGGCTACGGAGATTATACATTGAGGTTTAAATTTGTGAAGGATTATTGCGATCAACTTGTAGATGAACAATATAGAGTGATGTTTTGGTACGCAGATAATCAGGATGAGTATCCGAAAATGGGTAACTTGATTACACGATCCAAAGTTTTCGTAAGTAATAGAGCAAAGGCTGAGTTTGAGGATAGAATAATTCTTGATGAATACAATCAAAAAACAGGATTGAGAGCGGTGCTTGACAACGGGACATTCCAGGATGTTTTTAACTATCTGCTTGATTCTTTGATTTCAAGCATACCTCTCATCGGATCCTCATTATCATATGCGTTTAATGTTGGTTCTATTATGTATGACTTTATGTCTTCGTTAGATCTGACACTCTATCGCGAAAAAAAACATGCAATTGAAAACACGAATCAATATATAATTGGCGAGCATTATTGGTTTACGGATTATCCGACCGGCATGGCGACAGGTAACTATAATACATACTCTGTTGGCTCAGGTACATATTATGGTAAAGAGTATCAACGCGGTACATTTATAGAAACATACATTAAAAATTAATAGTATTACGAGGGTGGATATATGAAGAGAAAAATTTTTTGGATGGCATTAGGGTCGTTTATAACCATCTTTGTGGTGGCCTGTTTCAGCCTTTTGACCAGTTACGAAAAAAATGTCCATAAAATGTTGGGAACAATGGTCGTGTATAAGCACGAAAGTATAACAACGCATTTGTCTTCCGATGTGTGTGGATACCTGCATTCTGGGAGCCGGTCGTTATATTTTGGTCAGTTGCCTTCTAAAGATAATGCCATTGAGATAAATAGTCCTGACAGAGCGACTTTGTATGTCTTTCCTTCAGATCAGAAGTCGATCATTGTTCGGTACGAGCCTCGAAACGGCATAAAAAGAACATATAAAATATCGGGGTTTGGGGATTTTAACAGTGTGTTACAAGCGCTCTATCAATTGACGGATAATGCGGTTTTTAATGAAACAATAGCCTATTAACATGCCCGAACATAGAAATGGATAGAAATTAAAGAAAAATGAAGCGACAAAAACCGCCTGTATGAGTAAAATACAGGCGGTTTTTGCCTTTGTAATAGGTAAACACGGGTTGGGCGCATTTCGGCCCGGAAAAACCGTGTGTTCCCTTGTGCCTTATATGATTTCCGGCTTGCTAATTCTATGGAAAGTATGGTATAATGAAAAAAATAACAATTTATCTCTGATTGAACACGAACACAGGATCGGCAAAGCAATCGGGGTACAACGGTTTTTTCGGCTAAACAGGGGAGGAATCGCCCATGAATTTGCTGCACATGAAATATGCGGTGGAGATTGCCAAGACCAACTCCATCAATAAGGCGGCGGACAGACTGTATGTAGGTCAGTCCGCACTCAGCCGCGCCATCAAGGAGCTGGAGGCCGGGCTGGGGGTCACGCTGTTTGACCGCAGTGCGCGCGGGATGTTCCTTACCCCGGACGGTGAGCTGTTTATCCACTATGCCAAATCGGTGCTGGAGCAGGTGGATGCGATCGAAAACCTGTTCAGCGGCGGCACGGTTGGAAAGCGGCGCTTTTCGGTTTCGGTGCCCCGCGCCAGCTATATTGCCGACGCCTTTGCCCGGTTTTCCGGTCTGCTGGATAAGACCGGCGATGCCGAGCTGTTCTACAAAGAAACCAATGCTATGAGCACCATCAATCATGTGCTGGAGGATACCTACCGGCTGGGGATCATCCGCTATGCGGAGCGCTATGACCGTTACTACAAGACCATGCTGGAGGAAAAAGGGCTGGTATATGAGCTGGTGGCGGAATTCAGCCACCGGCTGATCGTGCGGGCGGACAGCCCGCTGGCGGCGGGACAGCCGCCGGAGGATGCCGACCTGCAGGACTATACCCAGATCGCGCGGGCAGACCCCTATGTGCCGCCGATGCCGTTTGAGGAGGTCCGCAAGGAGGAGGAGCTGCCGGAAATCTCCGGGCGGCGGATATTTGTATTTGAGCGCGCCAGCCAGTTTGAGCTGCTGGCACAGAATCCGAATACCTATATGTGGGCCTCTCCCGTGCCGGAGGCGCTGCTGGCGCGCTATGGGCTGGTGCAGCTGCCCTGCGATGAGGGGCGCAGCCGTCCGGTGTGCAAGGATGTACTGATCCACCGCCGCAGCTATACCCTGACCGATCTGGATAAATTGTTTATCGAGCAGCTTGTGCAGTCCAAGCGAGAAGTGTTCGGATAATACAATACGGGTTTATCGATAAATGCAATAGCGATATGAGTATTCGGCAATTCCCAAGCCGCCCCCCTTTTGTTAAGATGGTAGCGTAGGACGAGTATGTCGTCTGCCGGTGCGCGGCTGTGTTCCGGCACCGGAGAGCGAAAGGAAGGTGCGGCTTTGAGGGAACGGGAAATTTCACGGGCTACGCTGGGACGGATCCCGGCCTATCTGCGGTATCTGAAAAGCCTGCCGCCGCAGGTGCAGAACATATCCGCCACGGCCATTGCCCGGCAGCTTGGCCTGGGCGAGGTGCAGGTGCGCAAGGACCTGGGGGTGCTGTGCGGCACCGGCAAGCCGAAGATCGGCTACCTGACTGCCGAGCTGATTGCCAGCCTGGAAAGCTTCCTGGATTGCCGCAACGGCGGCACAGTGATCGTGGGGGCCGGCAAGCTGGGCCGGGCGCTGCTGGATTACGGCGGCTTTGCCGATTATGGCCTGTCGCTGCTGGCGGCCTTTGATATTGCTGTGCAGCAGCCGGAAACCTCCGCCACGGGCAAGCCGATCCTGCCCATGGAGGCGCTGGACGATTTTTGCCGCCGGCAGGATGTGCGGCTGGGGATCATCGCCGTGCCGGCCGCGGCGGCGCAGGAGGTGTGCAACCGCCTGTGTGCGGCTGGGGTGGGCGCCCTGTGGAGCTTTGCCCCCTGCCCACTGTATAAGCCGGCACAGGTGACGGTGCAGTATGAAAACCTGGCGCTGTCGCTGGCACACCTGAAAATGCAGCTGGAGCCGTAAGAACGGCACGGCTGCATCCGGGAGGGAATAACCACGAATTTTGACCGCATCATTGCTGTGCGCAACAATAAGACTGTCTACCGGGACGGTGACCGCTGCCTGAAGGTCTTTGGGGAGAGATACGCCGAGACCGAGGTGCTTGGCGAGGCCTACAATCAGGCGCTGGCCGCCGAGGCCGGGCTGCCGGTTCCGCGGGTGCTGGAGGTAGCTGCCGCAGCCGGGCGGTGGACGATCGTATCCCAATACATCCGGGGCAGCACACTGGCGCAGCGGCTGGTGGCTGAACCGCAGCGGCGTGACGAGTGGCTGGAGCTGCTGGTGGACGCCCAGCTGACGGTGCAGAAAACGCCCTGCCTGGGCCTTGGCCGCCTGCGGGAAAAGCTGCAGAAGAAGCTGCATATGGCGGCGCTGCCGGCGGATATCCGCGGCCGGCTGCTGGAGCGGCTGGCAGCGCTGCCGGAGCCGGCGGCACAGCCGGCATTCTGCCATGGGGACTTTTCCCCGGATAATCTGGTTCTGGCCGGGGACGGCACCCCGTATATCCTCGATTGGGCACACGCCGCGCAGGGCAGCGCCCCGGCGGATGCGGCACGCAGCTATCTGCTGCTGCGCCTGGCGGGGGATGTGCCACAGGCCGAGGCGTATCTGCAGTGCTATTGCAGGCGCAGCGGCACAGAGCCGCAGGCTGTGCGGCAGTGGCTGCCGATCGTGGCGGCCGCACAGACCGTGCGCGCCAATGCGGCCGGCCGCGCAGCATTACAGGCATTTATCGACTGAGTCGATGATAAATTAAGGAGGAAAAATCAGTATGAAAGTCACAGTTTGTATCGGTTCGTCCTGCCATATCAAAGGGTCCCGCCAGGTGGTGGAGCAGCTGCAGCAGCTGATCCACAGCCATGCGCTGGATGACAAGGTGGAGCTGGCCGGCACCTTCTGCATGGGACGCTGCCAGGAGGGCGTGTGCGTAACAGTGGATGAGGAATTCCATTCGGTCTCTCCCGATACCGTGGAGGCCTTCTTCGAGCAGAATGTACTGAGCAGGGCCTGAGAGCGGAGAAAGGAAACCGGATTACCATGATAGTGCAGATTTGTGTAGGCTCCTCCTGCCACCTGAAAGGCTCCGAAAAGCTGGTGGAGCTGTTCCAGCAGGCCATTGCGGAGCACCACCTGGACGGAGAAGTGACGCTGGCCGGCAGCTTTTGCACCGGCCGGTGCAACCGCGTCGGCGTGACGGTAACGATCGACGATGAGGTGTATACCGGCGTTATCCCGGAAAACTTCCCGGCGTTTTTTGCGGACAAGGTGCTTAACCGGGTAACGACAGAGGGAGTGTGAGGGCGTGGATTGCTTAACGCTGAAAAAATCCAATTGCAAGAACTGCTATAAGTGCATCCGTCACTGCCCGGTCAAGTCCATCCGTTTTTCCGGTAACCAGGCATATATCATCGGCAATGAGTGCATTATGTGCGGCCAGTGCTTTGTGGTCTGTCCGCAGGATGCCAAGCAGATCGTGGACGAGACGGAAAAGGTGCGGGTGCTGCTGCAGTCCGGGGATCCGGTGGTGGTCAGCCTGGCGCCCTCCTTTGTGGCAAACTACGGCGTTGGCATCGGCTCCATGCGGGCGGCGCTGAAAAAGCTCGGCTTTGCCGATGTGGAGGAGACGGCAGTTGGCGCCACCATTGTGAAGAACGAGTATGAGCGCATCCTGCGGGAGGAACAGCCGGAGGTGCTGATCTCCTCCTGCTGCCATTCAGTCAATCTGTTGGTCCAGAAATATTTTCCGGCGGAGCTGCCGTACCTGGCCAATGTGCTTTCCCCGATGCAGGCGCACTGCCGGGATATCAAGCGGCGTATGCCGAATGCCAAGACCGTGTTTATCGGCCCCTGCCTGGCCAAAAAGGACGAGGCACAGCACTATGACGGCATCGTGGATGCGGTGCTGACCTATGATGAGCTGACCGCCTGGCTCAAAACGGCCAATGTCGCGCTGGAGCAGACCATGGACGCCGATGAGCACAGCCGCGCCCGGTTCTTCCCCACCACCGGCGGTATCCTGAAGACCATGGCGCAGAACGCCCCCGGCTATACCTACCTGGCGATCGACGGCACGGAAAACTGCATTGCCGCACTGCGGGATATCGAAAATGGCAAGCTGCAGCACTGCTTTATTGAAATGTCGGCGTGTGCCGGAAGCTGCATCAGCGGCCCGGTGATGGAAAAATTCCACCGTGCCCCGGTACAGGATTATGTGGCGGTGGCGAGCTTTGCGGGCAAG
Organism: Ruminococcaceae bacterium UBA6353; assembly: GCA_002437905.1. Taxonomy (GTDB): domain Bacteria; phylum Bacillota; class Clostridia; order Oscillospirales; family Acutalibacteraceae; genus UBA5905. The sequence goes on from DJRT01000014.1 coordinate 159,450, forward strand.
GAGGACTTCCCGGTGGAGCAGCCGGATACGCTGCAGCTGCGCAAAAACTTCACCGCTATCGTACATAAGCTGCCGATGCCCTCCGAAGAGGAGATCCGCGAGACGCTGCGGCAGATGGGGAAGGTGCGGCCGTCGGATGAACTGAACTGTGGCTCCTGCGGCTACGATTCCTGCCGGGAAAAGGCCATTGCCATCTGTCAGGGCAAGGCGGAAATTTCCATGTGCCTACCCTATCTGAAGGACAAGGCCGAGAGCTTTTCCGACACCATTGCCCGCAATACGCCGAACGGCCTGATCGTGCTTAACGAAAAGCTGGAGGTACAGCAGATCAACAAGGCGGCCCTCAAGATCCTCAACATCCGGTATGCCTCGGATGTGCTGGGCGACCAGGTGGTGCGGATTTTGGAGCCGGGCGATTTTCTGGATGTGCTCAGCCGCGGCCGCAATATCCACAACAAGCGGGTGTATCTGGCCGAATATGAGAAATATGTGGAAGAGACCATCGTCTACGATAAAGAGTACCGGCTGCTGCTGTGTATCCTGCGGGATGTGACCGAGGAAGAAACCCAGCGCGAAAAGAAGGAAAACATCAGCCGCCAGACGGTCGAGATTGCTGACCGGGTGGTGGATAAGCAGATGCGGATCGTGCAGGAGATCGCCTCGCTGCTGGGAGAGACTGCGGCGGAGACCAAGATCGCCCTGTCCAAGCTGAAGGAGTCGATCACCGATGAATAATCTGTGCGCCGACATCGGCTGGAAAAGCGTCAACCATGAGGGAGAGCAGCTCTGCGGCGACCATGTGGACATCGTGGAGCAGGGAGAGAACTCTACCGTGATCGTGCTGGCGGATGGCCTGGGCAGCGGCGTGAAAGCCAGTATTCTGTCCACCCTGACCTCCAAGATTATCTCCACGATGATGGCAGAGGGGCTGCCGCTGGAGGAGTGTGTTTCCACCATCGCGGCCACGCTGCCGATCTGCTCAGTGCGCGGGGTGGCCTACTCCACCTTTACCATCATGCACCTGATCAATAACGAGACGGCGGAGATTATCCAGTATGATAATCCGCATGTCATCCTTATCCGCGACGGTAAAAACTATGATTACCCCAAAAGTGAGCTGAATATTGACGGCAAGCAGATCTTCCAGTCGGTGATCAAGCTGCAGGAGGACGATGTGTTTGTTGCCATGAGCGACGGCTGCCCGCACGCCGGCATCGGTACGGCGTTCAATTTCGGCTGGAAGCGGGAGGAGATCGCCGAGTTTATGGAGGGGATCGTGCCGGTCGGCTATACGGCCAAAACGCTGTCCACCATGCTGGTGGATGAGTGCGATAAGCTGTATGGGCACCATCCAGGGGATGATGCCACGGCCTGCGTGGTGCGCATCCGTAAGCGTGAGCCGATGAACATTCTGTTCGGTCCGCCCCGCAACCGGGATGACTGCGACCGCATGATGTCCCTGTTCTTCTCCAAGGAGGGCAAGCACATTGTCTGCGGCGGTACAACCTCCTCCATCGTGGCCAAATACCTTGGCAAGCCGCTGAAAGCCAGCCTGAGCTTTGAGCGCAGCGATGTGCCCCCGATTGCCGAGATCGAGGGGGTGGATTTGGTCACCGAGGGTGTTATCACCATCAATAAGGTGATTGAGTACGCCAAGGATGCACTGGATAAAAATGAGAAATATGAGCAGTGGGGCTTCCGGCGGGACGGCGCTTCCATGATCTGCCGGCTGCTGTTTGAGGAGGCCACCGATATCAATTTCTTTGTCGGCCGCGCGGTCAATCCCGCGCACCAAAATCCCGATCTGCCGATCAATTTCAATATCAAGATGAATTTGGTCAAAGAGCTGTCTGAGTGTCTGCGGCAGATGGGCAAGCGGATCAAGGTCAGTTATTTCTAACAGGAGGATGTCACATGAGAAAGTTTGATACCAAGGTGCAGCACCTGAAATACAAGGTTCTGCGTGAGGTTGCCCGCCTTGCCTGGAACGATACGCTGCTGGAAAATGTGCTGAGCATCCCGGAGACCATTGTCCCCGGCAACACGCCCACCATGCGCTGCTGCGTGTATAAGGAGCGGGCTATCCTGGCCGAGCGGGTGAAGCTGGCCATGGGCGGGGACAAAAATGATCCCAATGTGATCGAGGCGATCGAGATCGCCTGCGATGAGTGCCCGATGGGCGGCTATGAGGTGACCAATGCGTGCCGCGGCTGCCTGGCCCACCGGTGCGAGGATGTGTGCCGTTTCGGTGCCCTTTCCTTCGATGAAAACCATGTGGCGCACATCGACAAGTCCAAGTGCAAGGAGTGCGGCTCCTGTGCAAAGGTGTGCCCCTATACCGCCATCATCAGCCGCAAGCGCCCCTGTGAGAACGCCTGCAAGGTCAAGGCCATCTATATGAAAGAGAACAAGGCGGCCGGCATTGATTACAGCAAGTGTATTGCCTGTGGCGCCTGTGTGTACCAGTGCCCCTTCGGCGCCATCACCGATAAGTCCTATATCCTGGATGTGATTAACATCATCAAGGGGAGCGAGAAGAATACCAAGTATAAGGTGTTTGCCGTGGTGGCGCCCGCCATTTCCAGCCAGTTCACCTATGCCAAGCTGGGCCAGGTGATCACCGGACTTAAGGAGCTGGGCTTCCATACGGTGATCGAGGCGGCGCTGGGCGCCGATATGGTGGCGCTGAGCGAATCGAAGGAGCTGGTGGAAAAGGGCTTCCTGACCAGCTCCTGCTGCCCGGCCTTTGTCAGCTATATCGAGAAATCCTTCCCGGATCTGCTGCCATATGTGTCGCACAATCTTTCCCCGATGGCGACCATCGCCCGGTACATTAAGGAGCATGAGGAGCCGTGCCGCGTGGTCTTTATCGGGCCATGTACGGCGAAAAAGGGTGAGGTAAAGCGTGACGAAGTCAAGCCGTATGTGGATGCGGCGATGACCTTTGAGGAGCTGCAGGCGCTGTTTGACAGCCGGGATATGGATATCACCACGCTGCCGGAGGATGTGCTGGATAACGCCTCGTACTTTGGCCGGATCTTTGCCCGCAGCGGCGGCCTGTCGGATGCAGTGGTCGAGGGGCTTAAGGAGCAGGGGATCACCGATTTCGAGCTGAAGCCCTGTGCCTGTGACGGCATTGAAGCCTGCCGCGTGGCGCTGCTGAAAAAGAGCAAGGGTCTGCTGGATGCCAATTTCATCGAGGGTATGGCGTGCATTGGCGGCTGCATCGGCGGCGCCGGCTGTCTGACCCACGGCGAGAAGAACAAGGCCGAGGTGGACAAGTACGGCAAGGAGGCCTACGAAAAGACCATCAATGATGCCGTGGCCGTGCTGAAGTAAAACCGGAATAAAGAAAAGCAAGGCGGGCGCCCTGACACTGTCGGGGCGCCCGCCTTATGCCCGTTTCCGGTGCGGATCGGTGATCAATCCTCCTGATAGGTGCGTGCCTGCTCAAATTCCGCTTCGATCTCGGCCGAGGGCTTTGCCGTGGCCAGCGAGACACCGACGATAAACAGGCAGGAGACCAGGAACGCCGGCAGCAGCTCGTAGATGCCGAACACGCCGCCAAGGGGCTTGAGCAGCAGCTTCCAGATAAACACCATGCTGCCGCCGGCCAGCATACCGGCAATGGCGCCCGCCCGGTTCGTCCGCTTCCAGAACAGGGAGAACAGGATGATCGGGCCGAAGGTGGCGCCGAAGCCCGACCAGGCAAAGGAAACAACCTCAAAAATCACGCTGTTTTCGTTCCAGGCAATGACCATGCCCAGCAGGGTGATGACCAGCAGCATGAGGCGGGATACCCGCATAACCTGCTTGTCTGTTGCATCCCGTTTGATCACACCCTCAAACAGATTTTTGGATACAGCGGAGGAGGCAATCAACAAATAGGAATCGGAGGAGCTGATGGTGGCGGCCAAAATACCGGCCATCACCACGCCGGCCAGCACCGGGTGGAACAGCAGCTGTGCCAGATGGGCAAAGACATTTTCCGCACCGCTCTTGGTGGCAAGGGCGGCGTCGGTGGGCAGAATGTACCGGCCGAGCACGCCGATGAACACGGCGGCACACAGTGAGATCAGTACCCAGACGGTGGCAATGCGGCGAGAGCGCTTAAGCTCACTCGCCCTGCGGATGGCCATGAAGCGCAGCAGCACCTGCGGTACACCGAAGTAGCCGAGGCCCCAGGAGGCCGTGGACAGGATGGTGAGAAAATCGTAGCTGCCGGCCGCACCGAACAGGGGGGCGCCGTTGGCGGACTGCTGCACGCCGGCGGCATCGGTGACCGGCGTGGCGATCTGCGTTAGTGAGAAGTAGCCGGGGATCTCCCGCGCATTGGCGAACACAGCGCCGATGCCGCCGGCATGGACGGTGCCGCACACCAGGACGCCCACCAGGGCGATGATCATGACCACGGCCTGCATGAAATCGGAAACGCTTTCGGCCAAAAACCCGCCAAGGATGGTGTACAGCAGCACAAACGCCGCGCCCACGATCATCATGGAGTGGTAGGAAAAGCCGAACAGGCCGGAGAACAGCTTGCCGCAGGTGACAAAGCAGCTGGCTGCGTATACGGTGAAGAAAATCAGGATAAACAGGGCGGAGATCACCAGGATGACCTTTTTCTTCTCGCGGAACCGGTTGCTCAGAAATTCCGGTACGGTGATGGAATCGCCCGACACGATGGAGTAGGCACGCAGACGCCGGGAGACCAGCAGCCAGTTGATATAGGTGCCCACAGCCAGGCCGATGGCTGTCCATGCGGCATCAGCCAGACCACACCAATAGGCCACGCCCGGCAGCCCCATCAGCAGCCAGCCGCTCATGTCCGAGGCCTCTGCGCTCATGGCGGCCACCCACGGGCCGAGGGAGCGACCGCCCAAAAAGTAGTTTTCGGAATTTTGCTGGGACTTCTTCGCAAAATAGACGCCGATCAGAATGACGATCAGCATATATCCGGCCATCGCCAGCAGGATCTGCAGTTTGTCGTTCATGTGTGTTCTCTCCTCAAAGTATTTGCACTTTAGCATGCTGCCATTTTAACACACAAATGTCCGTGTGACAACAGAAATTTTTGTTTTTCGCGCAAAAATATAGAAAAGATCGCGCGCAGCGGCGGGCGGAGAGTCCCCCGCTGATTGACAAGCGGCTGAATTGTGTGTAAAATGTGGAAAGAAATGCGGCGTTTGCCGCCTGGCGGCAGAAAGGATGGATGGGCTACGGAAGTGCTGAAGAATTATCTGCTGACCCCCAGGCCGTGGGTCAGCCTGATGGTCGTGCTGGTGACATTTGCCGTGTGGCTGCTGGTGAAGAAAGGGTTTCACCACTTCCGGAACAACGACCGCAGCGGCGGGCGGCACCAGAACAATCTGCGGCTGGGGCAGAACCTGTGCAAGGGGTTTTTGATCGGGCTGGCCGTGATCACGGTGCTGCAGATCAACGGGATCAATGTGACCTCGCTGATCACCGGGCTGGGGGTTGCCGGCGTGGTGGTCGGTTTTGCGCTGGAGGATCTGCTGAAGGATATCATCAACGGCGCCAATATCGTATGGGAAGGCTTTTTTGCTGTGGGGGATATGGTGGTCTACCACCGGCCGGACGGCAGCGTGGTGGAGGGCAAGGTTCTCAGCTTTGATCTCAAGGCGACCAAGATTCTGGATGCCGCCACCGGCAACACCTTGACGGTGAGCAACCGCAATATCTCCGAAATTGAGCAGATGTCGGACTGGGTGCCGCTGGATGTGCCCGCCCCCTATGGGGTGCCGGCCGAGCAGATGCGTCGGCTGTGCCGTGAGATGTGTGAGCGGCTGGCCGGGCTGCCCCATGCCACCGGATGCAGCTTTGTGGGCACGGCTGCCTTTGGGGAGAGCCAGATCCTCTACAAGCTGCTGCTGCACTGCCCGCCGGAGTACAAAAAAACGGCGCGCTTTGCGGCGCTCGGGATAATCCAGGATATGCTGGCGCAGGCCGGTGTGGAGGTGCCTTTCAACCGGCTGGATGTGGCGCTGGTGCAGCCGGCGCAGAATGACGGGAAGGCTGATTGACGCCGGCCCTTTCGGTTTCCGTCTCTAAACAGATATAGGAGGTGTGGACAGTGCTGCTATCGGTGGTGGTGCCCTGCTATAATGAGGAAAACAATCTGCGGCCGCTGTATGCCGCCTGCCGCGAGGCGCTGGAAGGCGTGGCAGAGTATGAGCTGGTGTTTGTCAATGACGGCAGCACGGATGGCACCTGGCAGCAGCTGCAGGCGCTGTATGCGGAGCTGCCCGGCAGTATCCAGCTGATTGACCTTTCCCGCAATTTCGGCAAGGAGGCGGCGATGCTGGCCGGCCTGCGCCGGGCGCGCGGCGAACTGATCGCCATTATGGATGCCGATCTGCAGCAGCCGCCGGCGGTGGTACGGGAGATGGTGCAGCTGCTGCAGGCCAATCCGGAGCTGGACTGTGTGGCGGCCTATCAGGCTGGCCGGCAGGAAAATTTCTTCGTGCGCGGCTGCAAGCGGCTGTTTTACCGGCTTATCAACGCCGCCTGTGATATTCCGTTCCGGGCAGATGCCAGCGATTTCCGTACCTTCCGGCGGGAGATGGTTGAGGCAATTCTGTCCATGCCGGAATACCACCGGTTCTCCAAGGGGATCTTCTCCTTTGTGGGGTTCAATACCTACTACATTCCGTATACAGTACAGCCGCGCCACGCCGGCAAAAGCTCCTGGTCGTTCCGGCGGCTGTGCCGGTACGCCTTTGAGGGCATTACCTCGTTTTCCACCTTTCCGCTGCGCATTGCCACGGTGGTGGGGGCGATCACCTCGCTGCTGTCCCTGATCTATATGCTGGTGGTGGTTATCCAGAAGCTGGCCTACGGCATTGATGTGCCGGGCTATGCCACCATTGTGGTGCTGATTTTGCTGATCGGCGGGCTGCAGATGCTGCTGCTGGGGCTGATTGGGGAATATGTTGCCCGCATCTATATCCAAAGCAAGCGGCGGCCGCTGTATATTGCACGGGAATACTGCCCGCCGAAGCCGCCGCAGGAGGAACCCCAAAAGGACGGTGTATCCGATGAAAACACTTGAGCAGACGGTGCTGGAAGAACTGCAGCGCCGGTATGCCCCGCTGACGGTGATCGCCTACGGCTCCTACGCAGACGGCTCCAACAATGCCGGCAGCGATTTTGATGCCCTTGTGGTGACAGCGGGGCAGAAACGCTGCCACGATGTATCCTTTGTGGCGGGGGTGCAGCTGGATGTGTTTGTGTATCCGGCCGCTTTCTTTGCGGCGGATTTCGACTGCCGGGATTTTGTGCACCTGACCGATGGCCGGGTGCTGCTGGATACAGACGGATTTGGCCAGGCGCTGCTGCAGCGTCTGGCGCAGTTTGCGGCGCAGCAGCCGCCAAAAACCGCTGAGGAGCGGGCGGAGGGTCTGGCCTGGTGCCGGAAGATGCTGGTGCGTACGCAGCGCGGCGATGCAGAGGGGCTGTTCCGCTGGCACTGGGTGCTGACGGATAGTTTGGAGATCTTCTGCGATGTGGTGCAGCACCCTTACCGCGGTCCAAAAAAGACCCTGCGCTGGCTGCAGGAGACCTACCCGGAGGGTTATGTGCTGTATGCGGCGGCGCTGGCCTCAATGGAGCATCCGGCGCTGGCCGCCTGGATCGCCTATATCGAAGAAGTCTGGCAGGATGTCCGGCCGACCGGCTCGGATACCCCCTGACCGGATGCGGCAATATACCCAGCAATAGACCGGAATAAACAGCAGGCTCGTCCTGCCGGCGGATCTGTGCCGCCGGCGGACGGGCCTTTTTGGTGCTTTTTTCTTACGGGTGTGCATATAGTGTGGATGAGAAGCGCATGGGGAGGAAAACACATGACACTATATACGGTACAGCCGGGGGATACACTGTATTCCATCGGTGCGGACTTCGGCACGCCGCCGGCGCTGCTGGCGGAAAATAACGGTCTGGAACCGGAAACGCCGCTGGTGGTCGGACAGGCACTGGTGGTGCTGATCCCGGCGGAGATCACAACGGTACAGCCGGGGGAGACAATCTATGCCATTGCCCGGCGGGCGGGGCTGTCCGTCATCCAGCTCTACCGCAATAATCCGGGGCTGAACGGCCTGCCGGCGGTGCAGCCGGGGCAGACGCTGGTGCTGCGGTATACCGACCAGCCAACGGCGCCGCTGGATGTGAATGCCTACGCCTACCCCTTTATTTCCGGCGGCCTGCTGCGGCAGACGCTGCCCTACCTGACCTACATCACGCCGTTTACCTATGGCTTTACACCGGCGGGGGAGCTGGTGCCGCTGAATGACCAGCCGATCATTGACCTGGCGCTGGAATATGGGGTCACCCCCTGGATGCACCTGTCCACCCTGACGCCGGATGGAGTGTTCAGCAGTGCGCTGGGGCTGCAGCTGCTGGCTGACCAGGCAGCACAGGTGGTGCTGATCGAAAATGTGCTGGATAACATGCAGGCGAAGAACTACCAGGGGCTGGATGTGGACTTTGAATTCATCGGTGCCGAGGGGGCGGCCGCCTATGCGGCCTTTATTGCCCGCCTGCGGGCGCGGCTGTCCCCGCTGGGCTATGAGGTGCTGGTGGCGCTGGCACCCAAGGTGAGTGCCGACCAGCCGGGTACGCTGTATGAGGGGCACGACTATGCGGCGCTGGGGGCAGCGGCGGATGGCGTGCTGCTGATGACCTATGAGTGGGGCTATACCTACGGGCCGCCCCTGGCGGTGGCGCCGATCCCCTCGGTGCGGCGGGTGCTGGACTATGCGGTGACCGAGATCCCGCGGGAAAAGATCTTTATGGGCATCCCCAGCTATGGCTATGATTGGCCGCTGCCGTATGAGCGGGGGGTTACCAGGGCACAGTCGCTTTCCAATGTGGAGGCCGTTACGCTGGCCCGGCGCTACGGCGCCGAGATCCTGTATGATCAGCAGGCGCAGGCGCCGTGGTTCCGGTATACGGCGCCGGACGGTCGGGCCCATGAGGTATGGTTTGAGGATGCGCGCAGCATTGAGGCCAAGCTGGCGCTGATCCGCGAATACGGCTTCCGCGGGGCGGGATACTGGAACCTGGACCGGCCGTTCCCGCAGAACTGGAGCCTGCTGAACAGCCAGTACGCCGTGCGGTATTGACCACCGGCATCCCCCTATTGTGTTTGGCGCGCAGATGGTATATAATAGCGGTAGCTTGGATAGGGAGCGTGGATGCGATGGCAGCGATCAACTGTGAGGATTGCGAAAACTACGACTATGATGAGGAGAGCGAGACCTACACCTGTCTGCAGGATCTGGACATGGACGAATTTGAACGGTTTATGCTTTCCGGGCACACGCAGTGCCCCTACTACCGGGTGCGGGACGACTACCGCATTGTCCGGCGGCAAAACTGAAAACAGCGGATCTCCGGCAAGATTGCCGGAGATCCGCTGTTGTTTATCATGCTTTATCCGTGAACGGTCAGTGTGGCCAGGCGGGCGTAGGCGCCGTCCCGTTCGGCCAGCATCTCGGTCTGCACGGTGGGCAGCCCATCGCCGGTGATGGCCATTTCCAGTGTGTAATCGCCGGGAGCCATATCAGCGGGCAGCGCCAGGCTGACCGTCTCCTGGCTTTCGCCCGGCATCCAGCGGCGCATGTCGATGGGGGTGTCGAAGCAATAGCTGTGCCCATTGCCGGTCAGGCGGAATACCACCGGGATGCGCCGGTAGATCGGTGCTACGCCGCGGTTTTCCATAAACAGACGCAGCTCCAGCTCATCGCCAGGGCAGGCCTCCTGCGGGTAGCGCAGCGCCCGTAGGGCAAAGTGGTAGCCCATGCGGCTGAGCCAGTAATCAATCTTTTCCCGCCAGGCGAATGGGACGGGCATGGACTTGGCATTGAAATTGCTGATATGCCAGCGCAGGGTGTGCTCGATGATATCGTCGATATCCCAGCCCTGCCGCAGCCACTCGCACAGCCACCAGTAGGATTCGAATACCACCGGAGCCGTTTTCCAGCACTCGCTCAGCTGGGCGTTGATCTGCGGGTAGAATTCGTAGGTCAGATATTTCTGCCCGATGCCGTCCGCCCGCCAGCCGACCGGCGCTGTGCGGCAGCCGTAATCGACCAGCCACGGTGCAGCCACCTGCCCGATCAGCTGGGTGTGATGGAAGCTGGAGGTGTAGACATCCATCAGCTCCTGCAGCGCCTCGCGCGGATAGTTATCGCAGCCGTGTCCTTCGCCCCATGCGCCGGTGATGGAAACATCGATCAGATCCAGCACTGGGTCGCCGTCAAAGCGGGCGGCCAGCGCCCGGATCGCTTCTCCGAAATAGCGCAGGTAGACCGGGTCGGCAGGGGAGTCCTTCACCCGTTTGCCGTCCGGGCGCTCCGGGCAGGGGGTCAGCGCCTTCAGCCAGTCCGGCACATCGTCGCTGGCGCGGGTGCTGTGGGGCAGCAGGCGGAACATCACGGTCTGCCCCGTGGTGCGTGCCCTGTCCAGCGTGTCGGCAATCAGCGCGTAGTTGAACTGCCCGCGCTGCGGCTCAAAATCCTTCCACAGAATGCGGATATAGGCGATCGTTGTGGGCGGATAAAAGCCCTGTTCGTTCCCCCTGTGCTCGATATAGGCGGGAACAGGATAACATTCCCGTTCCTCCGTTTCCAAGCTGTTATTTCTGGGGTCGACTGTGATATCGGAATACAGCGGATCCCCCTCGAAATGCTGGAAGGTGGTAAAGCCGATATAAGGGTTTTTGACCGGCTTCGGCTGGGCTTCTACGCGGTAATAGGCCGCGGCAGTAGGCGTGCGTTTCATAGTGTCAACCTCCGGTTGCAGTTGTCATTTGTACGGTCAGTATACCATATCGTACAGGAAAGTCAAGCAGAAAATGAAAGCGGTTACTTCCGGCTCTTTTCACAGAACGCCATTTCTGCCTGGGCTGCGGGATTTGGTGCACCGGTACGGATGGCGGGGGCGGTTGGACATATTGTACAAATCCCGTAGTTAGTCCGCCCTAACTCTTTGGACGGGACAACAAAAATCGGCATGACCCGCAAAAAAATGCCAAAACCCCTTGACAGAGTCCGCGCAGAGTAGTAGGATAAGACTCGGTTAGCGGGGGCTAATTGAAAAACCGACCGTCCCGGTCGGCAGCCGCTGACCATTTTCAAAGCCCAGCGGTTAGCAATTGCTAATTGATGGAGTCAATGTCAACTGTAAAGTGGGGGATTGCCATGATGCCGTTAAGTTTGGCCAGCGTCGGCGAGGAAAACACCATCCGTCACATCGGCGGAAGCCCGGAAGTGAAAAAACATCTGGAAAATCTCGGCTTTGTTGCAGGCGGCACGGTGACCGTGATCAACAAGCTGGGGGGCAATGTGATTGTCAATGTGAAAGAAGCGCGTGTGGCGATCAGCGAGGAAATGGCGCGCAAGATCATGGTGTAACAGGCGCACAGCGCGCCTTTGCATACAATACAGCCAATACAAAACCGAAAAAGATAAGGAGGATACAGCACATGAAGACTCTCAGACAGGTGAAGGTCGGCGAGACGGTCAAGGTCGTTAAGCTGCACGGCGAGGGCGCCGTGAAGCGCCGTATCATGGATATGGGGCTGACCAAGGGCGTGGAGGTCTATGTCCGCAAGGTTGCGCCGCTGGGCGACCCGGTGGAGATCACCGTGCGTGGCTATGAGCTTTCCCTGCGCAAGGCCGACGCCGATATGATCGAGGTCGAGTAACCTTCCGGCAGCCCCGTGGCTGCGGAAAAGGCCGCCGACCGGTTAGCGAAAGCTAATTTCCGGCGACCGCTGCATGAAGAATGACACAGGCACAGAAATACATAAGAAAGAAGGAGTTTCAGACATGGGTATCCGTATTGCACTTGCCGGTAACCCGAACTGCGGCAAGACAACGCTGTTTAACGCGCTGACCGGCTCCAACCAGTTTGTCGGTAACTGGCCGGGCGTAACAGTGGAAAAGAAAGAGGGCAAGCTGAAAAAGCACGACGGTGTCATCATCACCGACCTGCCCGGTATCTATTCGCTTTCCCCCTACACGCTGGAGGAGGTCGTTGCGCGTAACTACCTGATCGGTGAGCGCCCCGATGCCATCCTCAATATCATCGATGGTACGAACCTGGAGCGTAACCTGTACCTCACCACGCAGCTGACCGAGCTGGGTATCCCGGTGGTCATCGCCATCAACATGATGGATATCGTCCGCAAGAACGGCGATAAGATCGACACCGCCGAGCTTTCCCGCCAGCTGGGCTGCAAGGTTGTGGAGATCTCTGCGCTGAAGGGCACCGGCATCACCGAGGCAGCCGAGGCGGCCATTGATGCGGCGAAGAACGGCAAGACCATTCCGATGCACACCTTCTCCGGCTGTGTGGAGCATGCCATTGCCCACATCGAAGAGGCGGCCGTGCACGGGCTGCCGGAGGAACAGCAGCGCTGGTACGCGATCAAGATCTTTGAGCGCGATGATAAGGTGCTGTCCGGCCTGCAGATTCCGGCGGATGTGCTGGCGCACATTGACAACGATATCCAGGCGGCCGAGAAAGAGATGGATGACGACGCCGAGTCGATCATCACCAACGAGCGGTATGTGTATATCGCCTCCATCATCAAGGCCTGCTACAAGAAAAAGAGCCACGAAAAGCTGTCCACCTCCGATAAGATCGACCGTGTGGTGACCAACCGCTGGCTGGGCCTGCCGATCTTTGCGGCGATCATGTTCCTGGTGTACTACCTGTCCATGGTCACGGTCGGCTCGATGGCGACCGACTGGATGAACGATGGTGTGTTCGGCGATGGCTGGCACCTGTTCGGCATCGGCTCCTCCGCCTACAATGAGGATGCAGAGGAATATACCGACGCCCTGAATGCGATCAACGGCTTCGTTGAGGTCGACCCCTCGGCTGAGGACTTTGACGCGGCGGCGGCGCTCAGCGAGATCAAGGACTTTAAGCCTGCCTCGGACAGCGCCACCGGCACGGTGACGGTGGAGGATGAGGAGACCCTCGCCCAGTCGGATATGACGGTTTACTATTCCGCTATTCCCGCCTCGGTTGAGGATGACAAGGATGCCGAGTACATCCCGGTCACCTATCAGGAGGCTGTGCAGTACTTTGAGGAGAACAGCGAATTTGCTGAGCCGGATCCGGCAGAATACGGCGTGTGGGTGCCCGGCATCCCGGCGCTGGTCGGCGATGGTCTGGAGGCAGTCGGCGCGGCCGATTGGCTGAGCGGTCTGATCAATGACGGTATCGTGGCCGGTGTCGGCGCGGTGCTCGGCTTTGTGCCGCAGATGCTGGTGCTGTTCCTGCTGCTGGCGTTCCTGGAGGCCTGCGGCTACATGGCGCGTATCGCCTTCGTGCTTGACCGAATCTTCCGTAAATTCGGCCTTTCCGGTAAGTCCTTTATCCCGATGCTGATCGGTACCGGCTGCGGCGTGCCCGGCATCATGGCTTCCCGTACGATCGAGAACGAGCGTGACCGCCGTATGACGATCATGACCACCACCTTTATCCCCTGCGGTGCAAAGGTGCCCTTTATCGCGATGATTGCCGGCGCTCTGTTCGGCGGCAGCGCTCTGGTATCCACCTCGGCCTACTTCATCGGTATGGCGGCCATCATTGTGTCCGGTATCATGCTGAAGAAGACCAAG
>DJRT01000021.1:0-52928 GCA_002437905.1 Ruminococcaceae bacterium UBA6353
GCATGTGCCTCTTTTCCTTTCCCTCCGCATGGGCAACACTATCTGTGTGATTTTTGTAGCGGATAAATACAAAGAATGAAATACCGTCCTGCAGAGTTTATTGCCTTACCGTGATAAAGGCGCGCCCCGAATGTATTGAGCAGAGAATGTCGGGAATTGACTGCCCGTTTTTGGTAGAGTATTTGTAGATGGGAGGGAGAACATGGATTGGATCACTGGATTGCAAAAGGCTATTGACTATGTCGAAGAGCATCTGACGGATACAATTGATTACGAGAAGGTTGCGGCACAGTGTTTCTCGTCCAGCTATCATTTTCAGCGTGTGTTCAGCATTTTTTGCGGATATACGCTGGGCGAGTATATCCGCAATCGTCGGTTGTCCGTTGCCGGAGCGGAACTGGCTGCCGGTGGTGTGCGAGTGCTTGATGTTGCGCTGAAATACGGCTATGAAAGTCCTGACAGCTTTGCCAAAGCCTTTCAGAAATTCCACGGCATATTGCCATCACAGGCCCGTACGAATGGCCACCGGCTGCGCTCCTTTTCCCGTCTCGTCCTAAAAATTTCTTTGGAGGGTGGAACACTTATGGAGTACAGAATTCTTGAAAAACCCGAAAGGATACTGACGGGTTATAAAGCGCATTTTCATGGGGTGCCATACGGAGAGGAACGGGAAAAGCAGGAGGGCAAATTATTTGAAACCACCCGAGCCAAGCAGTGGCTTTTGCGAGGTGCCAAGGGCGCGTCTGGCGATACGGGAACCGATATGTGCCTGATAACCAATGTGTCGGATGACGGGTACGACTTTTATTATGCTGCCGAGCTGGAGAAGTACGAGCGTGAAAACCTGTATAACCCGGCGGTGACGGGCTTTGACTATATGAAAGAATTTGGCTTTGAAACCATCGTTGTTCCGAGACAGACCTATGCGGTCTTCACAACGGAAAACCAGCCGTATCCGGTTGCGGATTATATCGACATCCGAAGGCGTATCGCAGCGGAGTGGCTGCCCGCAAATCATTTTGAGATTGCAAACGCCCCGGAAATCTCGGTCTACCACTGGTTTCCGAAAGATAAACGGGAAAAACGGTTCATTGAGATTTGGCTGCCGGTAGTGAAAAGGTAACCATTCTGCCGCCTCGACAGCGCTCTTCAAGGGTATGCACTCAACCTGTGGTTGTGTACGGGTAACCGGATATGGTATACTCATTTGCAGGGGAAAGCGCTATACTATAATCAGAAGGCGCCTTCGAATAAACGCACGGGGTGAAATGCGATGTTAAAAATCGGCGAAAAGATCAAAGGACTAAGGAAAGCACAGAATATAACCCAAGAAAAACTGGCGGAGTATTTGAATATATTCTATCAGGCGATATCCAAATGGGAAAACGGCCTTGCTCTACCGGATATAACGCTTATCCCCTCTTTATCGAACTTTTTTGGGGTTTCTGCTGATGAATTGCTAAATATAAAAACAGCAGAAAATGAGGCCGAACTCAAAAAATATGAAGAGCAGTACCTGATCCTGAACCGCAAGGGAAAAGTTTTAGAAAAAATTGAGCTTGCGCGAAAAGTGCTTGAGCAGCATCCGAGGAATTATCAGTGGATGTTGAATCTCGCCTACGGATTGGTGTCCTATTGTGCGACCACTGAACAACAGGAATATAGCAAAGAACATCAATTCACAGAAGAAGCGATCCGGTTATGCGAAAGAGTCTTAGAGGACTGCACGGTAGATAGCTTCCGCCAGAGCGCGATTCAAATACTATGCTATAATTACCCCAAAATCGGGAAAAAGGACGAAGCCATACGGCTTGCCGAGAGTATGCCCGAGATGTTGCTTTGCAGAGAAAATTTGCTTAGCCGCATTTACACAGGGGAAGAGGCGCTAAAGCAGGAACAGGAAAATCTGATCCAAATGATGGATTACTGTTGCGGGATGCTGTACGAAATGGCTTGCCGCAGCGATTTGCGGCAAGGGCTCAGTGTGAATGAGCGAGTGAAGTTTATCAAAACCGCCATCAAGCTATACCAAATTATTTTAGAGGGCGATGAAAACAGCTTGTTCTATAATTGTCGACTGTCGCTGTATTATTTAACGATAGCGAAGCTGTTTTGTCAGCAACATGACAGTGACCGGACCATACAGTATTTGTTGCTGTCGGAAACATGTGCAAACAGGTATGACAGCGTTTCCAATTTAGGTGAGCAGAAGTATCATTCCGTGTTTTTAAGCCGTTTGACCTGGAATCCCAAAAGCGCAGGCACCAATTGGGAGGGAACCTTAAAAGAGCAACTGTTGTATAATCTGGAGGACAATTGCTTCGATGAGTTAAAAGAAGAGGAAGATTTCAAAAGCCTGAAAAGACGGTTGCTTTGTCTAAACAATGACCTATAAAAATGCCATTTTGCGCAATGCGCTTTTGTGCCTGTGTTGCCAAAGCTGCCGATGAACAAAGAAACAGCAGCCTCCTGGCTATTTTCAAAGCCGGAGGCTGCTGCTTTTTGTCTGTTTGCTTAAAAGTCGACGATCATGCCGTCATAGGAGATCTCCAACCCGCGGTTTACCTCCGGGTCGGTTGCCCGGTCATAGGTCAAGCCGCCATTGTGGGAAAAGTGGTTTGCGATGAAATGCGTATGCTCGTCGGCCAGCCCCATCTGCAGCAGGCGGTCGCGCACCACACAGTCATTGGCAATGCTCATGTGGCAGTCTGCGGCGCCGCCCTGCAGCCCCATGGTGCAATCCAGCGAAACCAGATCCAGGTGCGGCGCATTATCCGCCAGCCATTGCCAGGTCTCATCGCCGAAAATGTAGGTATCGTGCGCATACAGCAAGGCCTTTCCGCCCTGCTGCAGCTCCTGGATCAGATAGACCAGGGGCTGTTTGGTGCCATGAACCGCCGGCAGCGGGGTGATGCGGCAGTCCTCGGCCTCGAACGGCTCAAAGGCGTGTACCTCATGAAACTGCAGGCGTCCAAGACGGTCTTTCTCTGTGCCCAGGAGGCGGTGCAGCTGCTCGCCGGTCTCGGCCGAGCCGTAGATGGCCAGCGGATACTCTGCTTGCAGGGTGCAATAGCCGTCCATGCGCGCCAGCAAGTCTTCGGGGTAGAAATGATCGCTGTGCGTGTGGGTGATCAGGCAGGTACGCAGCTGTGCCAGATCCAATCCGTAACGCAGCGCGTGTGCATAGGTGTCCGGGCCGAAATCCAACAGGATGCGCTCATTGACCAGCGCCTGGGCGCGGGTGCGGATATTACGGCCGCCGGCTTTCCGGGCAGCCGTGCAGATGGCGCAGGTGCAGAAGACCGCCGGTGTCCCTTCGTAAGCGGCAGTGCCGAGATATTGCATACGCATACTTTCAGCTCCTTTTTCATGGTAGGGGTAGCATAGCACGGATGGCCGCCCTTGTCAACCAGGGGGCAAGTTTTTGCTTAAAAACAGAAAAATTGCCAAAAACTTGACCAAACAGGCAAATAATGTGTGTATAATGTGGTGGCTATTGGATGTTCTGACCAATTTCCCTGCGCAGTTTCAGCCGATCCGGCAGTTTCCCGAAAAATGCCGAAAAAGCTTGCGTCGAGTGGTCGAATATGCTACAATAGACCATGTGCGTTTAGACAAAAACACTTTGAGTTGGAGGAAAACTTCATGAATTCTGTACAATGCCTGTCAGCCATTCGGGACAATATGAAAAAGGCCGTTGTGGGCAAGGACGAGGTGATCGACGAACTGCTGATCGCCCTGATCTGCTCCGGCCATGTGCTGGTGGAGGACCTGCCCGGCCTGGGCAAGACCACGCTGGTTTCAGCCCTGGCGTCCTCGCTTGGCTGCAGCTTCCAGCGCATCCAGTTTACGCCGGATGTGCTGCCGTCCGATATCACCGGTTTCAATATGGTGCAGCTGCAGACCGGCGAACAGATCTTCCATCCCGGCAGTGTGCATCATCAGATCATACTGGCGGATGAAATCAACCGTGCCAGCCCCAAGACCCAGTCGGCACTGCTGGAGGCCATGCAGGAGCGGCAGGTCACGGTGGATGGCAAGACCTACCCGCTGCCGCAGCCGTTTATGGTGCTGGCGACCCAGAACCCGGTAGAGATGGCCGGTACATATCCGCTGCCGGAGGCGCAGATGGACCGCTTCCTTATGCGGATCAGCGTTGGCTATCCCAATCATGAGGAGGAGCTGGATATTGTGCGCCGCCGCCGCGGCGTGAGCGAGCAGGTGCATCTGCAGCCGGTGGCTGAGGTGGCAGACATCCTGGCGATCCAGAATATGCTGGGCGACATCCATGTGGACGATGCCATTCTGGAATATATCGTCCATATCGTGGAGGTGACCCGCCGTATGGAGGGTGTGCTGATGGGCGTCAGCCCCCGTGGCTCCATCGCCCTGACCAAGGCTGCCTGTGCTGCCGCCATTCTGGACGGGCGCAGCTATGTGCTGCCGGACGACGTTAAGCGGATGGCCGTGAGCGTGCTGGCACACCGCCTGGTGCTGAAAAACCGCTCCGGTGCGGAGGGAACCACGGCGGCCGATGTCATTGCCGGCATCCTGCGGGATACGCGGGTGCCGAAGATGAAGTGAGAGGATCTGCCGCATGACTGTGAAAGGAACCATTTGCCTGCTGCTGGATATCGCCCTGCTGATCCTGGGGCTTGGCAGCGGCATACGGGCGCTGCTGATCGGCGCCTTTTTCCTGCTGCTGGTGTGGGTGGCAAGCCTGCTGGCGCTGCTGCTGGCGGTGC
The DNA here is from genome assembly GCA_002437905.1 of Ruminococcaceae bacterium UBA6353. Lineage (GTDB taxonomy): Bacteria > Bacillota > Clostridia > Oscillospirales > Acutalibacteraceae > UBA5905. Next base: position 4,746 of record DJRT01000021.1, read on the forward strand.
CCTCTCTGCGGGTGGAAAGCGCCCTGGAACCGGCGCAGCTGACCCGTGGCACGCCGGTGCATTATCGCTTTATTATGCAGGGGCGGGTGCCGCTGCCGGTGGCCGGCCATGTGGTCATCCGCCCGGCCGGCACTGCCCGCAAGGATAAAAAGCGCCGGCAGCACTATGCTTTTTTCATGCAGCCGTCGTTGCACCGCTGGGAGCGCACCTTTGAAGTGGAGCTGCCCTGCGATCACCGCGGCTATTGGCCGATGGCGCCGGAGAGCCTGCGTCTGCAGGATGTTTTCGGCTTGTTTTCGCTGCCGGTGATCCGCCGCGGCAGGGTGCAGCCGCTGCCGGTTACCCTGTGCGTGCTGCCCAAGGTGCATCCGCTGCCCCCCCGCGATGAGGAACGCTCCCGCAGTGAGGGGTTTGCCGCCACGGCGACCCGCAACGCGGTGAATGGTGAGCTGTTCGGCGATACCCGGCAGTATCAGCCGGGCGACCCGGTGAAACGGGTGCACTGGAAGCAGACTGCCCGCACCGGACAGCTGTATATCCGGCAGTTTGAGGCGCAGGAGAACCCGCAGACGGTGCTGCTGCTGGATCTTGGCTGCCGCAGCCGGGATACGGTGCGGCTGGCGGATATCGCAGCCGAGCTGGCGGCCACCATTGCCCGCTATACGCTGCAGCAGGGGAAAAGCCTGCAGGTGCTGCCGGTACGCGCCGCGGACAAGGCCGCGGCCGACCGGGAGGATAGCTGGCTGCGGGATGAGCGCGATATGGATGCCTTTTTGCTGCGGCTGGCCGGTATGACCTTCCATACCGACAGCCAGCCGCTGGATGCCTGGCAGCTGCAGGATACCCGCTACATGGGGGCGGGAACCATCCGCGTGATTACGGAGGATCCCTCCAAGGCTTTGCTGGAAAAGCTGCAGGAGCTGAAGAACAACGGCCACCATGTTACCTGCCTCATCCCGGCCGCCGGCGAACTGTCAGAAACGGTGATGGCGGCGCTGGATGAGCCGGATTGCCGCCCGATTGTGGTAGCCGACCCTGACCAGATTGCGGAGAGAGTGGGTGACTGCCTGTGAAAAACGATCGTCCAATGCGCAGCTCCCTCACTATTGTGGGCGCCGGCATGAGCAAGGAAAGTCTGACCGAATTTTTCTGCGAGATGATCTGCTGCTGGCTGCTGGCGGTCGGCACCGCCGCGCTGCAGAATGTGCAGCTGGCCTATCCGGTCAGCTATTTCGCCATCCTGTGGCAGACGGCAGTGAGCATTGCCGTGCTGGCGCTGTTTTCCCGCCGCTGGTTTGTGCTGCTGATCACCACGGTCCAGCTGCTGCTGCTCAGCCTGCTGGCCATGCTGCTGTTCCAGCTTCCGCTGGCGCAGTTTTTTACCAATGCTTCGGATTTCATTGCCTGGTGGTTTGCCGGCATGCCGGAGGATTCTGACTGGTTTACCGAGGCGGGCATGACGGTGGTGCATGTGCTGCTGAATGTCGGCATCAGCTGCCTGATGTTCTTTGTGGTGCGGCTTTCCCGCAATGCACTGCCGCCGATGGCGCTGTGTGTGGCGATCCTGATCGCCGTGATGGCGCTGGGCGATACGGAGAACAATGCCTTTGCCGTGGCGGCCTATCTGGCCGGCTGCTGCACGCTGATCTCCCGCGACCATTACAGTGGCCGGCGTCTATTCTCCGGACGGGAAAAATACCGGCCGATGGGTAACCGCTGGCTGCCCTGCGTGGTGGCCGGTTCGGTCAGTGTTATTGTGGCGGCGGGGCTGTTTTTCCTGCTGCCGCAGGATACCATCAATCTGCGCACGCGGCTGTGCTCTTACCTTACAGCCGATTTCCAGACCCTGATCGACTGGTTCCCCACCGAGCAGAAATCCACCGATCAGATCACCCTGAAGGATCTCGGCCTGCAGACCTATAATACCCGCATTGGCGGGGATCTGGAGCTGGATAAGGAGGAGGCCGCCCTGCTGGCTGTGACCGATGGCGACAGCTCCACCTTCCTGCGGGTCACCACCTATAATACCTATACCGGCTACCTGTGGAAGAACCGCTTCAAGACCGGCTATCGCATCAACGGGCCGTGGAAGCAGACCCAGCTGCAGCAGATGGGCAGCATCGGCATGGACAGCGAAAAGGCGGTAAAAAACCTGGAGGAGATCGAGGACATCATCGAGGAAAAGAGCCTCACCGTCACGCTCTCGCAGGAAACGCCCTTTTTGTTCTCCAAGGAGCTGCTGACCAGCTATACCGAAAACACCCGTGTGAAAAATCCCGTGGTGCACAATGCCAATGGTGAGCTGCTGTCGTATTTCGGCCTGCCGGATGGGTACAGCTATACCATGACCTATACCAATATTCCGACGCTGGAGCACGCCACGGAGGATGAGCTGTATGTGCTGCAGGCTTTCAGCCGGGACAGCGCGGATCCCTTTGCGGACGATATTGAGGCACAGCAGGCCTATCTTGCTCTGCCGGACGATTATTCGCCGCAGGCGGCGGCGATCGCCGACGAGATCAGCATCCAGTGCAGCAGCACTCTGGAGCAGGCGATCACGCTGGCGGAGTATTTTACCATCGACCGTGGGTATTCCTATACCGATAAGCCGGGCAAGATCCGCTCCGGCGAGGATGTGGTGGAAAAGCTGCTGCAGACCAAAAAGGGGCACTGCGTGTATTACGCCACGGCTGTGGCGACAATGGCGCGTTCCATCGGCATCCCCTCCCGGCTGGCGGCCGGCTACCGCACGGTACGCAGCGAAGAGCTGGATGCCTATGTGGTAAGCAGCAATGAGCCGTATGCGTGGGTGGAGTGCTACATCCGCGGGCTTGGCTGGGTGCCGCTGGATCCCACCCCGCGGCAGAAATCCACCCGTGTGGTGACGGTGGAGAAGCCGGTCTATCAGCCTATTGAGGAGCCGATGCCGAACCAGGAGCAGGATACGCCGCCGGATGAGGACGAACCGGATACCGACCGGATGCTTGTGCAGCCGAAGGCGCTGGCTGTCGGTCTGCCGCTGTTGCTGCTTTTGCTGCTGCTGGTGGTGCGTACACTGCTGGCCGACCGCGCCTACCGCCCGGAAAATGCCCGCAGGCTGTTCAAGAGCCGGCGGCGGCGCTGCCAGTTCTATTACCAGGATGTTTTGCGGCAGCTGGAGTGCTATCGGCAGCCGCTCAATTTCGGCGAAACGCTGTGGGAGTGGCTGGAACGCCTGCGCCCGCAGCTGGGGGATGAGCAGACGGATACTCTGCGGCAGGTACTGCTGCCGGCGCTGGCTATGCAGTATGGCGACCGCACCCCCACCGAGGAGGAGATCGACGCGCTGGCACAGCAGCATGCGGCGCTGGAAAGCCGGCTGCATGAGCACCTGTCGATCATTCCGTACATTCTTTACCGCCGGGTGCTGCTGCCGGTGATGTCACCGGCCGTGCTGCGCTATCCGCAGGAGCCGGCGGAAGAAGAAACCACTGCAGTAGACGCCCCGCAATAAACGAAAAAACGAAAGGAGCCTGCCATGACCCCGCTGGATGAAGAGGAGCTCAGCCGCCGGCTAAGCCGCGCCTGTGCGCTGTTGGTGCTGTTTCTGGCACTGACGGTGGGGGGCTTCTATGCGCTTTCCGCTGCCACGGATGCCACGGCCAGCCAGAGCTTTGTTGCCCGTGCGGTGTACCAGCTTGGCGGGGCGCTGCTGCTGGCGTGGCTGGCGGTGCAGGCTCTGTCCGCCCTGCGCCGGCCGTGGCGTGCCCGTCCGGGCCGGTGGCGCTGCCCGCTGGCAGCGGCCGGGCTGAGCCTGTGCCTGACTGTGCTGGCCTATGCCTACCTCGGTGTGTGGCCGCTGGGAAGCCGGTCTGCCATGCTGGTGGATATGCACCACCAGTATGCCCCTATGCTCAGTGAGCTGCGGTATCTGCTGCTGCATGGCGGCAGTCTGACCTATTCTACCCATATGGGGTTGGGGACCAATTTTGCCCCGGCTTTTGCCTACTATTTGGCCAGTCCATTCAATGTGCTGCTGCTGTTCTTCCCGGAACGGCTGCTGGCCGAGGGCATTCTGCTGATCACCCTGCTGAAGATTGCGCTGGCTGCCGGCACCTTTGCCGCCTGTGCGCAGGCGCTTCTGCGCCGGCGCGATGCGGCGGTGGTCGCGCTGGCGGTGCTGTATGCCGGCATGCAGTATATGCTGGCCTATTCCTGGAATATCATGTGGCTGGATGCAGTGGCGCTGCTGCCGCTGGTTGTGCTGTTCTTTGAGCGGATGCTGCATGGCGGCCGGCCGCGATATTATATTTTCGCCCTGGCGCTCACCCTGCTGGCCAGCTACTATATCAGCTTTATGGTGTGCGTGTTTCTGGTGCTGCTGTTTCTTGTGTGGCTGCTGCGCTGCCGGCGCAGCGGCCGGGCGGTGCTGCGCGCCGGCGGTCGCTTTGCCGTTTCCAGCCTGCTGGCTGGCGGTCTGGCGGCCTGCCTGCTTATTCCAACAGCGCTGGCGCTTGGCCGCACCTCGGCGGCCGGTGGCACGCTGGGCGCTTTTAAGACCAATTTTGCGCTGTTTGATGGCTTTAGCCGGCTGTTCTACGGGGTGGAACCGACCATCCGCTCCGGCAATCTGCCCAATCTTTACTGTGGCGTGGCCGCTGTGCTGCTGCTGCCGATCTACCTGACCACGCGGCAGATCCCTCTGCGCCGTCGTCTGTGCGGGGGTGGCCTGCTGGCGCTGCTGCTGCTCAGCTGCACGGTGGAGCCGCTGGATCTGCTGTGGCATGGCCTGCACGCACCCAATGACCTGCCCTATCGGTTTTCTTTCCTGTTCAGCTTCTGGCTGCTGCTGCTGGCCGGGCGCGCCTGGTCGGCACTGCCGCACCTGCGCACCGGGCAGATCTTTGGCAGCCTGGCTGGCGCGGCAGCCTATCTGCTGCTGTGGGAGCGCTTCGGTGGGGAGGATGCCCCGCCGGCGTGGCTGATCTACGGCAATCTGCTGCTGTTGGCACTGTACGCGGCTATTACGCTGGCGGCAGCAAACCGCCGGCTGCCGGCGCGCCTGTGCAGCGGACTGCTGCTGCTGGTTGTGGCGGCGGAGCTGCTGCTGGGCAATGGCGAGATGCTGCGCAGCATGGACACCAATGAGCACTATACCGAGCATGCATCGTATACCGATAATGCCGACAACCGGGCAACGGATGCCGCTCTGCGCCGGGTAGAGGCACTGGCCGCGCAGGCGGGGGTGACCGGCTACCGCACGGAGTATCTGCCGCGCACCACCTGTATGGATACGGCGCTGCATCATTACCGTGGGCTGACCACATTCGCCAGCAGCAATCCCTACCGCACCACGGTGCTGATGGGACGGCTGGGCTACGCGGTCAACGGGGTGAACAGCTACCTGTACCACTCTTTCCTGTCCACGACCGATTCCCTGTTTGGGCTGCGGTATGTGGTGCTGAATGTGTCGCTGACCGCGCATCCGCAGCTGACGCTGGTGGACAGCCTCAGTGTGGACGGCGAAAACCGCTATATTTATGAGAATCGGCAGGCACTGCCGCTGGGCTATTGCGTCAGCAATGCCGCACGGCAGTATGCGGGAACGGAGTACGATCCGTTCACCTCACAGGAGCAGCTGTATACCGCCATGAGCGGGCAGCTGGTGAAGCTGTACGAGGCGGTGCCGCTGGAGTCCGAGTCGCTGGCGACCATCTGCAATGGCAGCGCCTTTACAAAGTATGCAACGGAGAACGCGACCACCTGCCTGGCGGTCATTCCGCAGGCCGGCCGCTACTATGCCTATGCCGACTGCCGCGCGGCCGAGAGCATCTCGCTGGAGGCACCCGCCGGCAACACCGGCGGCACCAATAGCTTTTCCGTGACGACCTATGAGCCGTATATCATCGACCTGGGGGAGCTGACGCCCGGCCAAACGGTCAGGGCGACCATCACCGGCACCGAGACCATTACCGGGCACATCTATGTTATGCGGCTGGATGAGGCGGCGCTGGAGACGCAGCTGACCGCACTGGCGGCCGGGCAGCTGGAGGTGGAAAGCTGGACAGACAGCCGCATCCGCGGCACCGTCGTGGTACAGGAGGAGCAGGATCTGCTGCTCACCCTGCCCTACGACAGTGGTTGGCACGCTACGGTGGATGGCCGGCCGGTCAATACCTTCCCGGTGGCCAGCCTCACCGGGGATGGCAGCGACGGCGCCCTGCTGGGGGTGGAGGTCTCTGCCGGCCACCATACGGTGGAGCTGCATTACCGCACGCCGGGCGGCGCGCTTGGCTGGACGGTCAGCGGCATCAGTGCCGCTGTGCTGCTGGGGCTGCTGCTTTGGCCGCGGTGGCGCGTCTGGCAGCTGCGCCGCCGGATAAAGGCATAAAAAAACGCAAAAATTCCCCGGCGCAGCGCGCCGGGGAATGCCGATACACGATATGGCCAGGGCATTTGTCAGTAGCCAAGATTTTTTTCAGCGGTATGCAGCAGGTTGAGCAGGGAATTGGCAAACTGCGGGTACTGTGCCGTCAGGTCATCCGGCAGGATGGCCGGCAGGCGCTCCGGGTCAATTCCCTCCTCCTCGCCGACGCGGCCGCCGCGGGCAAGCTGGCCTGCAGCCACCGCCGAGCGCGCGGCGGAGCCGAGCGCGGTGGCAGAATACAGATATTCCTCTACGGAGAACATCGCCTTCGGGTTGTGCGGGTCGGCGGCATAGATCTGCCGGAACAGCACATAAACCGTCTGGATCAGGCAATTGGAGACCTCGGCCGTCAGCGCCTTGCTGCGGCATTTCTGCAGCAGATCAAACAGCACCTGCAGCGAATTGACGATCAGCTTCTTATTCAGCGTGGGCAGCACGCTGCCGGCCTGCATCCGTTTATCCTGGATGGCCGGATCCTGTTCCGGGATTTCATCCACCCCAATGACCGAGCCGGTCTTGTCCGCCGAGCGGCCGAGCAGATAATCGCAGGAAACATGGTAATAGTCCGCGGCCCTGGTCAGAAAGTCCAGCCCGCATTCCCGGATCCCCTTTTCGTAATGGGACAGCAGCGCCTGCGAGATCAGCAGGTCTGCCGCCGCCTTTTTCTGGCTGATGCCGCGCTCCTTGCGCAGCAATGTCAGCACCCGCGGAAATGTGGTGTTCATCCGCGGCACCCCCCAATGCAGAATTTAGCCTGCCGGTTGACGAACGCGGCAGGCGACACGACGCAATTTTACCCTTTTTCCGCCTGCTTGTCAAGGAAAATTTTACGCAAAGTTGAATTTTCAGCTAATATCACAATTCTGCCGGTTTTTTTTCGGCAAAAGGAGCGAGTCTTGCATGAAAACCTACCTGATCCACCTGATCCGTCACGGCATGACGGCCGGCAATGAGGACGGCCGCTATATCGGCCGCACCGATCTGCCGCTTTCTCCGGAGGGGCTGGCGGCGCTGCTGGAGCTGAAGAAGAAATACGAATATCCCGGCGCAGTGCGCTTTTTCACCAGCCCCCTGACCCGCTGCCGGCAGACGCTGGAGGTGCTGTACCCCGGCTGTACGCCCACCACGGTGGAGGGGCTGGCGGAGTGCGATTTTGGCCGCTTTGAGGGGAAAAGCCTGCGTGAGCTGAAGGGGGACGAGCAGTTTTTGCGCTGGATGGAGGGCACGGACCGCCAGATCCCCGGCGGCGAGAGCACCGAGGATTTCCGTGCACGGGTGTGCGCGGCCTTTGAGGCGGTGGTGGATACGCTGCTGCATGAGGGGGATACCGAGGCGGTAATCTGTACCCACGGCGGGGTGATCACCCTGTTGATGCAGCTGTATTCCCTGCCGCGGCTGGAGTCGAAGGACTGCCTGGCTGCCCCCGGACAGGGCTTTACCCTGCGGGTAACTCCCTCCATCTGGATGAACGAGCCGCTGGCTGAGGCGCTGTGTATGATCCCGTGGGAGAAGAAATAGGGCAGATTGCACAAGATTTTGGCGCTGTTCCGCCGGATATTTTTTTGTGTTCCCCTTTTCTTTTTGTCGGGAATACGCTATAATAAGGTTGTCCATAATAGGGACGGTTTGTGCTGTCCGTAAAAATTTAGGAGGTATCGTTATGCCACTCGTCAATACACAGGAAATGTTCCGTAAGGCCTATGAGGGCGGCTACGCCATCGGCGCGTTCAATGTCAACAACATGGAGATCGTGCAGGGCATTGTGGAGGCTTGCAAGGAGCTGAATTCCCCCGTGATTCTGCAGGTGTCCGGCAGCGCCCGTAAGTATGCCCACCACAAGTATCTGTACAATATGGTGCAGGCTGCGGTGGAGGAGACTGGTCTGCCCATCGTGCTGCACCTGGATCATGGCTCCAGCTTTGAGCTGTGCAAGGATTGCATTGACGGCGGCTTTACCTCGGTGATGATCGACGGCTCCCACCTCTCCTATGAGGAGAATGTGGAGGTAACCCGCAAGGTGGTGGAGTATGCCCACGCCCATGTGCCGTATGTCACGGTGGAGGGTGAGCTGGGCCAGCTGGCCGGTATCGAGGATGAGGTCAGTGTGGAGGCCGATAAGGCGCACTTCACCGACCCCGATCAGGCGCTGGATTTCGTTAAGCGCACCGGCGTAGACTCTCTGGCCATTGCCATCGGCACCAGCCACGGCGCCTACAAGTTCAAGCCCGGCCAGAAGCCGCAGCTGCGCTTTGATATCCTGCAGGAGGTTATGGATCGCCTGCCCGGCTTCCCGATCGTGCTGCATGGCGCTTCTTCCGTTATGCCGGAGTATGTGGCCACGGTGAACAAGTACGGCGGCCAGATGGCGGACGCCATCGGCATCCCGGAGGATATGCTGCGTGAGGCTGCCTCCATGGCCGTGTGCAAGATCAATGTGGACTCTGACCTGCGTCTGGCCATGACCGCCGGCATCCGTGAGTGCCTGGCCGAGAACCCCAGCGTGTTCGATCCCCGTAAATATCTCGGCGATGGCCGCGATAACATCACCAAGGTGGTCAAGCACAAGATCGAGAGCGTTCTGGGCAGTGCCAACCGCGCCTGATCCGCGCCGCAGAAACACTGTTGATCCCCGGCGGGCAGGCCTTATATCCTGCCCGCCGGTTTTTTCACCTTTTTCGTAGGAGGCGGTCCCTGTGCTGCTTGTCCTGGATATGGGCAATACCAACATCACCATGGGCGTGTTTGAGGAGGAGCAGCTGCGGCTGCAGTCCCGCATTGCGACCGATCGCACCAAGCTGGAGGATCAGTATGCCGTGGAGCTGATGGCGCTGCTGCGCCTGTATCAGCTGGAGGCGACCGCCTTTACCGGGGCGGTGATCTCTTCGGTGGTGCCGCCGCTCAACCATGCCCTGTGCGGCGCGGTGCGTAAGGTGACCGGCGTAGAGCCGCTGCTGGTCGGCCCCGGCACCAAGACCGGCGTGAATATCCGCATTGATAATCCGGCAGTGCTGGGTGCAGACCTGCTGGTGGGGGCTGTGGCTGCCATCCGGCGGGTGGGCTGCCCCTGCATCGTGTGGGATCTGGGCACCGCCACCACGGTGTCGGTGATCGACGCCGACGGCGCCTATCGCGGCGGGGCGATCATGCCCGGCGTCGTGACCGGCCTCAATTCGTTGGTCGAGCGCACCTCCCTGCTGCCCAGTGTGAGCGTGGATGCACCGGAGAGGGCCACCGGCACCAATACCATTGCCTGTCTGCAATCCGGTGCGGTGTACGGTACCGCCGCCATGATCGACGGCATGAGTGAGCGTCTGCGCACCGAGCTGGGGCAGAAGGCGCCGGTCATCATCACCGGCGGCCTTGGGCGCGAGATCGCGCCGCACTGCCGCGTGGCCGCCCAGTATGTGGATGAGCTGCTGCTGGAGGGGCTGCGCCTGATCTACGAGAAAAACCACTGACCCCTGCCGCCCGGCGGAGCAGTTTTATTGGACGCTCCAGCCGACCGCGGGCGGTATCAACTATCCCCGGCATTTTCCCTAGACAAAACAATCGGGGGACAACCGTTCCTGAAACGGCATATTTCTCCGTTTTGTTTGTCCCATCACTCGCAATACTGGCGTATTCTGAGTGGAGGGCAACAAAGCCGATAAGGACGCTGTTTAGCCGAAAAAACTGTTATACTCTGATTGTTTTGTCTAAGCGTTGTATTCTATGAAACAACAGTGAAAAGGAGTTATTTCCATGAAGAAATCGACTGTTTCGGGCTCTGTTGCCCGCATGACCCAAACCGCATTGCTGATCGCCCTGATCGTCCTATCGGCCTGCCTGCCACTGAAGATCTTTACGCTGGAGTTTACCCTCAGCACCATCCCGGTGGTAGTGGGCGCGATTCTGCTTGGCCCCGCTACGGGGGCGCTGCTGGGCGGCGTGTTCGGTCTGTGCAGCTTTGCCCAGTGCTTTGGCTGGTTTTTCCCCAGCACATTTGGGGCGGCACTGGTCAGCATCAATCCCTGGTACACGGCAGTGGTCTGCCTGATTCCCCGCATCCTGATGGGGTGGCTGTCCGGCTGGATCGCTTACTGGATGCGGCGCTGCAATCGGGTGGCGGCCTATGGGGTTAGCTGCCTGGCGGCCGCCGTGCTGAATACGGTGCTGTTTACCGGTACGCTGCTGCTGCTGTTTGGCCATACCGAGCTGATCCAGAACCTGCGCGGCACCCGTTCCCTGATGGCTTTTGCAGTGGCTTTTGTGGGCGTGAATGGTGTTGTGGAGGCAGTGGTCAATCTGATCGTTGGGACGGCTATTGCCTCGGCGCTTTCGTCTATGCTGCACAGGCAGCGGTAAATACAGAATAGGACAGACCCCGCCATGGGCACCATGGCGGGGTCCTTTGTTTTCAGCAAAAACAGGACAGGTCTTTTGCGCCTGTCCGTGCGGCGCTCTGCCCTTTTTCCGGTGGGCAGTGTGACACGGCCGGAGCCGCAGGGGGTGCCCCGGCGGCATGCGGTGAGCCGCCTGTAAAGGCCGGAATTACCCTGCGCCGGGGAACGAGAGAAAGCCCCCGGCACCGGCCGGGGGCTTTTCACTCTATCGTTTTCTGCTTATCTGATTATCCGACAGCGACGAAGTTCTGCGGGTCGCACTTTTTCACGACCGACTTCTTGAAACTGACCTTGAGGGCAGCAACCGCCTTTTCCACTTCCGTGTTGAATTCCTCAAACTTCATGCCATACAGAATGGCCTCGGTGGAGTCGGTGAAGACCGAATCCGGCTGCTGCGGATCCAGCCGCAGGATCAGCGCAGCGGTGAGGGTAGAGCCACCGGCCTTGTAGGTGACCACCTTCGCCTGCCCGACATCCACGCTGCGCACCGCCTCGATCAGCTGCTCGTCGCTGGCCTGGGTGGCGTCCACATTGATGCGGTTGTCCTCGTCGGTGCTGGCGGTCACGGAGCTGGCATCGCTGGCGGTGGACTTGTTATAGGCGTCCACGACTGCCTCGAAGCTGCCCTCGGCCTTATACTGGGCCAGGTAGCTGTCCAGCTTGTCGGTGATCTCTTTCTGGCCGGCCTCGTCCAGCTCAGCGCCGTTGGTGTCGGTCATGCCGATGGAGATCATCTTGTAGGAGACAAAATTCTTCTCGAAATAGGCTCTGCGGTCGGCCTCGGAGACGGCGCGGCTGCCGCCCTCACCATACAGCCCATAGAACAGGCTGGTCTCGTTCAGATTGAGGTTCTTGTACGCTTCGATAAAGTGCTCATTGCTGAAGCCGAGGGACAGATAGCTGTCGTCCTTCAGCTCCTTGAGCTGCTCGTCAATCGTGGCCTCATCCTCGGTGTTCCAGCTCAGGTTTTCGTTCTTCAGCATCTGCTGCAGCGCAACCTGGCGGACGATGGAGTCCTGCGTGGAGCGCTTGATGTACTCGCCCAGCTCCAGATTTTCCGCGTCATCTCCTTCACCATAGGGGAAGGTCTGCGCCCACAGATCGTAATACTGTGCATACTGGTACAGCCCCTGGCCGTAGTACACATTATAGAAGCTGTTATAGAGATAGGCGAGGTATTCGCCGGTGCTGATCTTGGTATCGCCGATGGTAGCGGCGGTTTTTGCCGTGCCGCCAATGGTCAGCTTGGGTGCGGAGCAGCCGGCCAGCAGGGTTGCCGACAGCAGCATGACCGCCGCCAGTGCAGTGCAAAGAATGCGTTTTGCGTTCGTCATGGTGGTTTTAGCCTCCTTGAAAAAATACAGTGCTCTTATTATACTATTCTTTCGGCGGTTTGTCCAGTTTTTTCTTTGCCGGCGGGCAAACCGCCGGCAAAGTGCGGCTGGGCACAGTAAAGCCGTGGCAGCGTCATTTCAAATGACGCTGCCACGGCTGCATTTTCCGTTTACAGTACCTTGTTGAGAAAATCAATGGTGCGCTGCTCCTGTGGGTTGGAAAGCACCTCCTGCGGGGTGCCCTGCTCCACGATGTAGCCGCCGTCCATAAAGATCACCCGGTCGGCCACCTCGCGGGCAAAGCCGATCTCATGGGTAACGATCACCATAGTCATGCCGTCGGCGGCCAGCTGCTTCATCACCTGCAGCACCTCGCCGACCATTTCGGGGTCCAGCGCGGAGGTGGGCTCATCGAACAGCATGATATCCGGGTGCATGCACAGGGCGCGGGCAATAGCCACCCGCTGCTTCTGGCCACCGGAAAGCTGCGCCGGATAGGCCTCGGCCTTGTCCTCCAGCCCTACCTTGCGCAGCATCTGCAGCGCCTGCTCCCTGGCCTGTACCTTGTCAGCCTTTTTCAGGTCCACCGGTGCCAGCATCAGATTGTGCAGCACATCCATATTGTTGAACAGATTGAAGTGCTGGAACACCATACCCACATTTTCACGCACCTGGTTGATGTCGGTGTGCTTATCGGAAATGTCGTAGCCATCCACCACCACCTTGCCACCGGAGATGTCCTCCAGACGGTTCAGACAGCGCAGAAAGGTGGATTTGCCGCTGCCGGAGGGGCCGATGATGACCACCACCTCGCCCTCGTAGATATCGGTGGAGATATCCCGCAGCACCTGCAGACGGCCGAAATCCTTTTTCAGATCCTCTGTGTGGATCTTGACAACAGTCTTATTCGCGGCCACGGTTCAGCCTCCTCTCCACCTGCTTGGCCAGCAGGGACAGCGCCGTAATGACGATCAGGTACATGATGGCGACGATCGTCCAGATTTCAAACACCTTGCCCTCAATGGCGTTCACGCTTTTGGCGCGGTTGATCAGCTCCGGGAAGCCGATGATGGACAGAATGGAGGTGTCCTTCAGCGTGATGATGAACTGGTTGATAATGCTGGGGATCATGGTCTTGATTGCCTGCGGCAGCACCACGCGCTGCATGGAGCGCCAATAGGGGAGGCCGAGGCTGCGGGCAGCCTCCATCTGGCCTCTGTCCACCGATTGGATACCGGCACGGATGATCTCGGCCATGTAGGCGCCGCAGTTGAGCGCCAGGCAGACGGTGCCGGCCTGCAGCGCAGACAGGATCATCTTGCCGTGCAGATAGTTATTGATCAAAAACGGCAGGCCGAAAAAGACGAAATAGGCCAGCACGATCATCGGGACGCCCCGGATGATATAGACGAAAACGAAAGCAATGGCGTTGCACACCTTGCTCTTGACCACGCTGAGCATACCGAAGATCAGGCCGATAATGCAGGCGAAGAACAGGCCGTACAGAGCAAGGAGCAGTGTCTGCCCCATGGCGGTCAACAGCAGATCGCCATAGTTGACAATCAGGTCTTTCATCCGGCAGACCTCCTTTCAAGTGGTGGGAAATGGTGATCCAGGGGATAAACGACGGCAAAACGGAACACCCTGCGGTGTTCCGTTTCGCCGGTAAAGCAGCGCTTGGTGACGGATCAGCCGAGATACTTCTTGATGATCTCGTCGTACTTGCCGTTGGCCTTGATGTTGGCCAGCCCCTTGTTGAACATATCCAGGAATTCCTGCTTGTCGGTGCTGAACACCGCCAAGCCGTAGTCGGCACCCTCATTCTCGGAGCCTTCCACGATCTTCAGCGCATAGCCGTTATCCTTAATGGACGAGGCCATGATGGGGGTGTCCTCGAAGCAGGCCACTGCCTGGCCGCCGACCACCGCCTGGTACATTGTGGGGGAGTCCTCAAAGTTGGTGATGGTGAAATCGTACTGGGTGGCCAGCTCCTTGGCGTAGGTTTCGCCCATGGTGCCGGTCTTCACGGCAACGGTCTTGCCCTTCAGGTCGTCAAACTTGGTGATGGTGCTGTCGGCCTGTACGGTCATGCACTGGGTGGCGGTATAGTAGCCATCGGAGAAGATCCAGCCTTCATTCTTGCGCTTGTCGGTGATGGAGGCGCCGGCGATCATGGCGTCCGCCTGGCCAGCCTTGCAGGCGGCGATGGCGGCATCCCAGCCGAGGCTCTTCAGCTCATACTTGAAGCCCTGGTCCTCGGCCACGGCCTTCATGATGTCCACATCAATGCCGACAAAGTTGTTATCCTTGTCGGTGTACTCGAAGGGCTTGAACACGGTATCGGTGGCGACCACCCAGGTCTTTTCGCCGGAGGTGGTGGTGTCGGAGCCGCAGCCGGCGGCCAGACCCACGATCAGGCACAGGGTCAGCATGAGCGCAATGATTTTTTTCATACAGAACAGAACCTTTCTCTATCATATTTCCGGAGCAGTGGCTCCGGGGCGGGGCCGCGCAGGCCCGCTGAAGGGTGCCCGGCACGGCGGAAAAGCTCTGTCCTCCGGTGCAGCTTCAGTATGTGGCTAATTATAGCGGAGGGAAGGCTCTGCGTCAAGGCAAAAGCCCCGATTTTCAAGGGGGGACGCGAAATTTTGGCGGTTTGCCCATGAAATGCGGGAAATCGCCTCCCGGATTTGAAAAATTCGTCAACAAAATGCAACATTCAAATCCATAACTTGCAAAAACTTCAAAAACAGCCAGGACAAACCGACGGGATTTTTGCCGAAATGCAGGTTTAATTCCAAATTCATGCAACTTGAGGTTGCTGTTTTTCGCGCCCGTGATATCAGAAAGCGACCTGCATGAACAGGGCGACTGCACACAGGATAGCCGCCATCGGCACATAGACAAAGCGGCCGATATTGTACCAGAATACGCCGCGCAGCCGGCCGCTGCCGGTGTTGACGGCCGAAAGCAGGTCGTCCTTTTTCATCACATAGAACCAGGAAACAGCGCCGAGGGTGGCGCCGATGGGAATGATGTAGATGGACACCAGATCCATCCACGGCCCCCACTTGGCAATCGGCTCCATAAACAGGCCGCAGCCGAGGCACAGCACGCACAGGATCACCAGCACGGCGGTGCGGCCCAGCTTCGGGAAGCGGTGCAGCAGGGATTCGGCCACCGCCTCAAACATATTCTGCAGCGAGCTGACGCCGGCAAAGATCATAGCGATATACAGGATAACGGCGAACAGGCGCCCCAGCGGGATATCCTGCAGGATGGTGGGCAGGGTGACAAACAGCAGGCCGGGGCCGGCGCCGACATCCAGCCCATAGGAGAAGCAGGCCGGGATGATGACCAGCGCGGCTACCAGCGCGGCAATGGTATCAAACAGAGCCGTGTGCCGGGCAACCCCCACCACATCCTCCTCCTTGGAAAGGTAGGCGCCGTACACGATCATGCCGCTGCCGGTGACCGACAGGGAGAAGAAAGCCTGCCCCATGGCGCTGATCCACACCATGGGATCCTTCAGCGCCGCCCACTGCGGGGTGAACATAAAGCGGTAGCCCTCGGCCGCACCGGGCAGGAAGGCCACCCGCACAGCCAGCACCAGAAAGATCACAAAAAACAGCGGCATCATGACCTTGTTGGTCTTTTCAATGCTGTGGGCACCGAGAAACAGCGTCAGCAGGGTGCCGACCACCACGATCACATGGTAAGGGACGACCGAAAACGGTTTTTCGGAGAAGGAGGCGAACCACGCGGCGGTGTCGGTGCTCAGCAGCGTGCCCACCAGCGAATCGGTCAGTGCCTTGAGCACATAGGTCACGATAACGGCGTAGCCGATGGCGATGCACAGGGAGCCGGCCAGCGGCAGCCAGCCCAGCAGGCCGCCGGCGGTGCCGGCCTTTTTGCCGCGGGTGGCCCAGGCATTGCGGTATGCCCCCAGGGTGCCGGTGGCCGCCCGGCGGCCAATGGCAAACTCGGCCGGCAGGCCGACATAGCCGAAGATGCACACAAACAGCAGATAGATCAGCAGAAAGGCGCCGCCGCCGTTGCTGCCCATCTTGTTGGGAAAGCCCCACACATTGGCCATGCCCACGGCCGAGCCGACCGATGCCAGAATAAAGCCCCAGCGGCTGCCAAAGCGGTGGGTATTTTTGGTTTGTTTCATGGTTTCCTCCGTCCGGCCGCCGGCAAGCCCGGTGCTTGGTACGGCAGCCTGTTTTTCTCTTTCATCTTCATTTCCGTGCTTTTGCCGGCCGCCGGATGGATATGGCGGACAGCAACTTTATTATTCTACCGCTTTACAGTAAAAAAGTCAAGAAGTGCCTGCATAAAACCGCGCTTTGCCGGCACCGACAATAAAGCTTGACAAAAAATCGGTGTGTGCTGTACCATATACCGTGTGCTGTGAATATCGTAACCGATGGAGGAGACGCCGATGTATAAGCTGTTTATCGTGGAGGACGATCCGGGCATTGCCGGAGCTATCCGCACGCAGGCCGAGGCGTGGGCCATGGAGGTGCGCGTGGCGCAGCAGCTGCGGGATATCATGCCGGAGTTTGCGGCCTTTCAGCCGCACATCGTGCTGCTGGATATCGGGCTGCCGTTTTTCAATGGCTACCACTGGTGCGGCGAGATCCGCCGCCAGTCGCAGGTGCCGATCGTGTTCATTTCCTCCGCGGCGGACAATATGAACATCGTGATGGCGATGAATATGGGGGCGGATGATTTTATCGCCAAGCCGTTTGACGGCAGTGTGTTGATGGCCAAGGTGCAGGCGCTGCTGCGCCGCACCTACGATTTCAGCGAGTCGGCGCCGCTCATCAGCCACCGCGGCGCGCTGCTGAACACCGGGGATAATACCCTCACCGTGGCGGGGCAGCCGGTGCCCCTTTCCCGCAATGAATACCGTATCCTGCTGTGCCTGCTGGAAAACCGGGGACGCGTCGTCAGCCGGGAGAAGCTGATGGAGCGGCTGTGGGCCACGGATACCTTTGTGGATGAAAATACCCTGACGGTGAATGTGAACCGCCTGCGCAGGAAGCTGGCGGCGGCAGGGCTGTCGGATCTGATCGAGACCAAATTCGGCGTGGGCTATATTGTAGAATAAGGAGCCGGTGGGAATGAAGCTGTTTTGGGCATATCTGCGGCAGCAGCGGTGGGTGCTGCTGGCCTATCTGCTGTGCGGCGGCATTTTTGCCGTCACCTTTGCTCTGTACCGGCTGCCGCTGGCGGCGGTGCTGTACCCGGCCGCGCTGGGGCTGGTGCTGCTGGGGGGGGGTTGCGGCGGTGGATTATGGCCGCGTGCGCCGGGTGCACGGCCGGCTGCAGGCGGTGCATACCATGGCGGAGGCCATGCTGGCGGAGCTTTTGCCGGCGCAGAGCGTGGAGGCTGCTGACCTGCAGGCGGTGATCGCCCTGCTGCGGCAGGGGGTGCAGGCGATGGAGGCGGATCTGGATGGCCGCTACCGGGATATGGTGGATTATTACACCGTGTGGGCGCACCAGATCAAGACCCCCATTGCCGCCATGCGGCTGACCCTGCAGAATGAGGATTCCCCTCTTTCGCGGCGGCTGTCAGCGGAGCTCTCCCGTGTGGAGCAGTATGTGGGCATGGTGCTGGCTTTCCTGCGGCTGGATGATGATGTGAGCGATTATGTTTTCCGTGAGTATCCGCTGGATACCCTGGTCCGCCAGTGTGTGCGCCGCTTTTCGGCGGAATTTATCGACCGACACATCCGGCTGGAGTATACGCCGGCCGAGTATACGGTGGTTACGGATGAAAAGTGGTTCTGTTTTGTGCTGGAGCAGCTTCTTTCCAATGCGCTGAAATACACCCGCGAGGGTGGGCGTGTGCGCATCAGTCTGCAGGGGGATACCCTGTGCGTGGCGGATACCGGCATCGGCATTGCGCCGGAGGATCTGCCGCGGATATTTGAAAAGGGCTATACCGGCGGCAACGGCCGCCTGGATAAAAAGGCCAGCGGGCTTGGCCTGTATCTGTGCCGGCGGATCTGCCAGGCTCTCGGCGTCTGCCTGACGGCCGATTCGGTCGTGGGGCAGGGCACCACACTGTATCTGTGCCTGAAGCAATATGCGCTGAAGCCGGAATAGGCGGGATCGCCTGCCGGGGACGGCATTTCTTACAATACTGTAAGAATTCCGGCGGGGAATGTAAGCCAAAGCAATGGCGTGCATTCCCCGCCGCGCCGTATAATGGGGGCAGAAAACACGAATGGAGGAACACGACCATGAGTATACTTGAGGTCAGTCATCTGAAAAAGGTGTATTCCACCCGCTTTGGCGGCAACCGCGTAGAGGCGCTGCGAAATGTCAGCTTTACTGTGGAGCAGGGGGAGTATGTGGCAATCATGGGGGAGTCCGGCTCCGGCAAGACCACCCTGCTGAACATTCTGGCGGCGCTGGATAAGCCCACGGCCGGCAGCGTTACGCTGGACGGCCGCGACCTTGCCGGCGTGCGCGAATCGGCGCTGGCGGCGTTCCGGCGGGACAACCTTGGCTTTGTCTTTCAGGATTTCAACCTGCTGGATACCTTCACACTGGAGGATAATATCTACCTGCCGCTGGTGTTGGCCGGCAGACCGTACAAGGTCATGCAGGGGCGCCTTATGCCGCTGGCCGAGCGGCTGGGCATCAGCAGCCTGCTGAAGAAGTATCCCTATGAGGTCTCCGGTGGGCAGAAGCAGCGTGCGGCGGTTGCGCGGGCGCTGATCACCCAGCCGCGGCTGGTGCTGGCTGATGAGCCGACCGGCGCTCTGGACTCCCGTGCTTCGGATGAGCTGCTGCAGCTGTTCGGCGAGATCAACCGCCAGGGGCAGACGGTGGTGATGGTGACCCACTCGGTGCGGGCGGCCAGTACCGCCGGGCGGGTACTGTTTATCCGCGATGGCGAGGTGTTCCACCAGCTTTACCGCGGCGGACGCACCGACCAGCAGCTGTATACCGAGATCGCCGATACCCTCACGCTGCTGGCCACAGGGGGTGACGGGCGATGAAAGCAGGCTTTTATCCCCGTCTGGCCGCCGACGGTATGCGCAAAAACCGGCGGCTGTACCTGCCGTATATCTTCACCTGCACCGGTATGGTGATGATGTACTATATCACCATGGCGCTGAGCCTGAGCAACACCGTCCGGCAGCTTCGCGGCGGCCAGACACTGGGCATTATCATGGGCTTCGGCAGCTGGGTGATCGCCCTGTTTGCCTGCCTGTTCCTGTTCTATACCAATGCCTTTCTGATCCGTCGGCGTAAAAAGGAATTCGGCCTGTATAATATTCTCGGCATGGGCAAGCGCCATATCGGCGGTATCCTGTTCTGGGAAACGCTGCTGGTGGCGGGCATCTCGCTGCTGGTTGGGCTGGCGCTCGGCGTGCTGCTGCTCAAGCTGGCGGAGCTTGGCCTTGTGCGGATGATGAACGGGTCGGTCAGCTACAATATGACCTTCTCCCTGACGGCGCTGCTGGCGACGGCCGGCGTTTTTGCGGCCATCCACCTGCTTCTGCTGCTCAATGCACTGCGGCAGGTGCGCTTTTCCGGTGCGCTTTCGCTGCTGCGCAGCGAAAATGCGGGCGAAAAGCCGCCGCGTGCCAATTGGGTGCTGGGGCTGCTGGGGATCCTGCTGCTGGCTGTGGCGTACGGCATGGCGGTTTCTATTCGGGATCCGCTGCAGACGCTGGGCATATTCCTGATTGCCGTGCTGCTGGTGATCCTCGGCACCTACCTGCTGATGATCGCCGGTTCGGTGCTGCTGTGCCGTCAGCTGCAGAAGAATACGCGCTACTATTATCAGCCGGCACACTTTGTTTCGGTTTCCTCCATGGCCTACCGCATGAAGCGCAACGGCGCCGGGCTGGCCTCGGTCTGTATCCTGGCTACTATGGTGCTGGTGATGCTCTCCTCCACCGCCAGCATGTACAGCGGGGCGGAGGAGGCGCTGGCTACCCGGTATCCGCGGCAGATCAATCTGGAATATGTGGTGGAGGATGCCGATGCGCTCTCCGGGCAGAATATCGACGGCCTGCGCAGCCTGGTGAACACGGTGCTGCAGGAGCGGGGCTGTACGCCCACGGCGGTGGATGATTACCGCTGCGTGACCACCCATGCGCAGCTGCGGGATACCGGCTATGTGGCGCTGGAACCGGAAAAAAGCGGGTTGCAGAGCGGGCTAAGCCTGTGTTATCTCCGTTTTGTCCCGCTGGCGGATTACAATGCCGCGCTGGGTACGCACGAAACGCTGGACGAGGGGGAGGTGCTGCTGCACGCCTACCGCAAGAAATTCACCGGCAGTGTGCTTACCTTCAGTAATGGCATGGCCTTCCGCGTGGCCAAACAGGTGGAAGAGCTGCCGGCCGCCGGCAAACAGTATGCGGCGGATATGACCCCCACGCTGACGCTGGTGGTGCCCTCGCTGGAGGCGGTGCAGCCGCTGACGCAGTCTCTGACGGCGTATGCGCAGGAAGACCGGGACTTCCCGGTGTTCTGCCGGTGGTACTTCAGCTTTGATACGGCGCTGACGGCGACGCAGCAGGAGACCGTGTGTGAGGCGCTGCAGGGGGAGCAGCTTAGCATGGAGGCGCAGAGAGCCTACCGGGTCGCCTCCAGCCAGCTGGAAAGCCGCGAACAGAACCGGGGGGATTTTTACAGTGCCTATGGCGGTTTGTTCTATCTTGGCATCATGCTCAGCGTGGTGTTTCTGTTTGCTACAGTGCTGATCCTGTATTATAAGCAGATTTCCGAGGGCTATGAGGATCAGGCGCGGTTTGAGGTGATGCAGAAGGTTGGTATGACCAAAAAGGCCATCCGCAGCAGCATCAATTCACAGCTGCGCACCGTGTTTTTCCTGCCGCTGTTGATGGCGGGTGTGCACCTGGCCTTTGCTTTCCCGATGATCCGCAAAATGCTGCTGATGTTCAATTTCAACAATTTCTGGCTGTTCACGCTGGTGACCGGTCTGTGCTACCTGCTGTTTGCCCTGCTGTATGCACTGATCTACCGGGTGACCTCCAATGCGTATTACGGGATTGTCAGCCGGGCGCAGTCTTAATTTCTTCAAACATGGGTTTGTTTCCCCTGCGCCCTTGAAAACGGGGAAAGCCCCCGTTTTCCCGAGCAAGAGCAGGCCATTGGGCGCAGTCCTGATTTCAGCTGCCCCCTGCGCCTCCCGAACAACAAAGCCCCCGTCCGCACAGCGCGTTTTTGCGCTGTGCGGACGGGGGCTTGCTGTGTTATTTCAGCTCGGCGGTGAATAGGATGCGGCAGCCGTCCGGGCTTTCGGCACGGATGCTGCCGTGGTGTCCCTCGGCGATGCTGCGGGCAATAGACAGCCCGATGCCGAAGCTGCCGCCGGCACCGCTGCGGGCTTTATCGCCGCGGTAGAAGCGATCAAAGATCCGGGGCAGCTGCGCCGGATCAAGACCGGTGCAGGCATTTTCGCAGCGCAGGACGATGCCGCGCCGCCCCTTCTGCAGCGAAAAACGGATGGGCGTACCTTCGTCCGCGTATTTCACGGCATTGTCCAGCAGGATGGAGACAAGCTGCCGTATAGCGTATTCATCTCCGCAATAGGTCAGCCCGGCGGGGATGGATAGCTGCAGTTCATGGCCGGCCTGTGCGGCAAAATCGGTAAAGGAGCCGGCGACCTCGCCGATGGCGGCGCTGGCGTCGAACGGCTGCAGCTTCAGCGGTGAATTTTCCTCATCCATGCGGGAGAGGGTGATCAGGGAATTGACCAGCTCCTTGAGCTTGTCGGTCTGTGCCCGCGCCTTGTCGATCCATTTTTGCTGGCCGGTCTCCATTTCCAGCACCGTCAGGCAGGTGGCGATCACGGTGATGGGCGTTTTCAGCTCATGGCCGGCGTCGGTGATAAACTGCTTCTGCCGTTCGGCGGCCTGTACCACCGGGTCGATCGCCCGGCGGGAGTACAGCACCACAATGCCGTACACCAGCGCAGTGCACACGGCGGTGGCGGCCAGCGACAGCACGGCCGTCAGAGTCAGGGAGCGCATTTCGCGGTAGCTGTCCAGGAAGATGGCCATATAGCGGCCGCCGCCGGAATGAACCACATAGTATTTGTAGCCGCGGGTATAGCCGAAGCCCTCCCCGTGCCGCAGCGCAACGGCCAGATACTCGCCGGTATCTGCCTCGGTTACCGCGGCAATGCTGCGCAGGTCGGCATTGACCAGGTCGCCCTCGCCGGTGTAGCGCAGCACAAAATAGCGGGTGGAATAGGGGGTCTCCTGCGTGAATTGGCCATCCCGCTTGCCTCCCGGATCGCCGCCCGGCGGCGCAGAGGGCACAATGCCCTGGTTATTGTAGATCGCCTGCAGCATCTGGGTCAGCTCGGCATTGACGGAAATGTAGTTGGCAATGTTGAGGATCAGTCCAAGCAGCACCAGCACCAGCGTGACCGCCACGGTGGCGATGCGGATGAATTTTTTACGCAGCTTCCGGATCATTCGCCCGCCTCCAATGCATAGCCGAGGCCGCGGTTGGCCCGGATGGTAACGCGGGAGCCGATGGTGCGCAGCTTTTTGCGCAGGTTGGAGATGTGCACCCACACCACATTGATTTCCGCCTCGCTGTCCCAGCCCCATACCCGTTCCATAATGCGGTCGGCAGAGAGCACCACCCGTGGGGAGCGCATAAACAGCTCCATCACCTGGAATTCGCGGCCGCTCAGGCGGGCGGCGCGGCCATGGCACTCCAGCAGCCCGGTGGCGGCGTTAAGCGTCACATCGTCAAACGCCAGCACAGTGGGGCGGTATTCCCCGCCGCGGCGCAGCATGGCCCGTACGCGGCACAGCAGCTCATCCGGCGCAAAGGGCTTTGGCAGGTAGTCATCCGCCCCGGCATTGAAGCCGGTAATGCGGTCATCCTTTTCGCCCTTGGCGGTCAGCATCATCACCGGGGTGCGCACCCCATCGCTGCGCAGCCGCTGCAGCACCTCAATGCCATTCATGCGGGGCATCATCACATCCAGGATGATGGCATCGTATTCACCGGTGCCGGCATATTCGTAGGCATCGGCGCCGTTATAGACCGTATCCACGGTAAATTGGCTTTTCTGGAAGAAGACGGTCAGCGCCTCCGCCAGATCTGTCTCATCCTCGGCAATCAGCAAACGCATCGTTCATCACCCGTCCATCAGTATACGGCATCCGCCCCCGAAAATCAAGGGGCGTGCTTTACAGGCTTTCCTTTTCTGCCGGGCGGCCGCAGGAAATATTCAGGTTGCCGTTGCGGCAGCGCACCTCGTCCAGAAACAGCTTCGGCACCTCCGGCTCACGGAAGGTCACGCGGTACTGCAGCTCGTACAGGGTGCCCATGTTGGCGGTCTTCACCTTTTCCAGTGTATGGGTTTTGGTATAGGTGGCAAACAGATCGTCAAACAGGCCGTCGTAGTCCAAGTTTTCCGGGATGGTGATGCGCAGCACCCGCTCGGCGCGGTCGCTTTCGCCGAAGTGCAGGGCGCTGAGCAGCAGCAGTACGCCGGCCACAATGACAAAGAACACCGCCGCCAGTACCACATAGCCCATGCCGGTGGCCAGCCCAATGGCCATGGCCAGAAAGATCACGCCGATCTCGCGCGCTGTGCCGGGGGCGGAGCGGAAACGCACCAGCCCGAAGGCGCCGGCAACGGCCACGCCGGCCCCGATATTGCCGTTGACCAGCATGATGATGGTCTGCACTACGGCCGGCAGGATGGCCAGTGCGATGGCGAAGCTCTGGGAGCAGCGGTTTTTGAACATACACACGGCGGCTGCCCCCAGGCCAAGCAGCAGGGAAACAGCTGTGCAGATAAAGAAAGCGGATAGGGTGATCTCGGAACCGATAATGGAATTAAGCACTGTAAAGCACCTCCTGAAATGTTTGCCGTTCAGCCGGCAGAATTGCCTCCCGGTAGCAGGTACCGTATTTGGAAAAGGAAACGGGGAACAGCCGGTTTTCCGATAGCAGGCGGCTGAGCCACAGCGGACACACGCCGGGGATCTTCACTTCCATCAGGATGCGGTCATCCGGCAGCAGTGGCTGCCCGCCGTCGCCGGCCTGCAGCTCCGGCTGCGCCGTGCGCCACCGGATGTGGGTATCAAAGGTGATGCGCAGCCCCGGCTCCTCTATCCCGGCCAGTGCCGTGCGGTCATAGCCGATGAATACCCGCGGCTGCGGGCGGTAGAAATCACGGAAGCAGGCGATCTCCCGACCGATCTGCCCGTAGGTACGGCCATCGTCGCAGCCGGCCAGAAAGGGCGCGGCGGCCGCGGTGGCCGCCGTGATCCGCCGCTTATACACGATGCCGTCAAATTTTTTCTTGATCTCGATGAATACCCGGCCGTCCTTTTCCGGCACGCCATAGCTGCGCACCCGCAGCTTTTCCTTATATACCGGTTTTTCCAGCGAGGCACGGATCAGCCGCCAGTCGGCAGTGTCATAATAGGTATTGCATAGGGTGTACTGTCCGTAGGCATCCGCCTGCATATGCTGCTGCAGCGCCGGCAGCAGGCGGGTCTGCTGCTCCGGCGTGAGAAAATACTTTTTCTCATACCGTTGGAAGCTGTATTGCACAGGGTTTTTCATGGTCAGCCCTCCTTTGTGTCCCCAGTATACGGGAGCAAGCTAAAGCAAAACTAAAGGGTGGTCTTTAACTTTGCTTTAGCTTGCCGGTATACACTGTGGCCAAAGACAACAAAGGGGGCTTTCCCATGAAGAAACGATCCTGTCGGACAGCTGCGGTGCTGCTATGTGCGGCGCTGCTGGGCAGTCTGCTGTGTGCCTGCCGCAGTGGGACGGATGTCACCGCCCCGGTGACGGATACAGCGCAGGCGCTGGGCGTAACGGCACAGGCTATGCTGGACAGCCATACGGCCGCGCCGGATACCGGCAGCGCCACCACGGTGGCTATGTCCGCGGCTGGCGCAGTGGTTTCCGGCAGCGGCGCACAGGCGCGGCAGGACGGCGTGGTCATCACGGCCGGTGGGGTGTATGTGCTCAGCGGCACGCTGGCCGACGGCCGCATTGTGGTCAACGCACCAAAGCAGCAGGTCACGCTGGTGCTGCAGGATGCTGCCATCACCTGCTCCACCGGCAGCCCGCTGTATGTCTATAAGGCGGCCGGCGTGACCGTGTGGCTGCCGGAGGGAACGCAGAGCAGCCTGACCGACGGCAGCAGCTATACCTTCACGGATGCGTATTCCTCCGCGCAGGAGGAGGAGCCGAACGCCTGCCTCTATTCCAAGGCGGATCTTGTGATTGCCGGCATTGGCAGCCTGACGGTCAATGCCAACTATAATAATGGCATAACCGGTAAGGATACCCTGAAGCTGGAGGATGCTACCCTGACGGTGAACGCCCAAAACCACGGCGTGAACGGTAAGGATGGCTGTGTAGTGCAGGGGGCGACCCTTACGGTAGACTGCGGGGGCGACGCGCTGCGCTCCACCAATGACAGCGACAGCGCCCTCGGCTTTGTGGCGGTGCAGGATGCTACGCTGGCGCTGACTGCCGGTGAGGATGGCATCCAGGCGCAGACGGCACTGGCGGCACTCAGCGGCAGCTATACCATCTGCACAGGCGGCGGCAGCAGCGCCAGGCTGGCGGATGATGCCAGCGCCAAGGGTCTGAAAGCCGGTACAACGCTGCTGGTCAGCGATGGGGACTATACGCTGGACTGTGCGGACGATGCCCTGCACGCCAATGGCAGCGTGACGGTGACCGGTGGTACGCTGCACATCACCACCGGGGATGACGGCATCCATGCGGACGGCGCGGTGCTGGTCAGCGGCGGCACGGTGGATGTGACCAAAAGCTATGAGGGCATTGAGGGACAGACGGTGGAGATCACCGGCGGCACCATCAGCGTGGTCGCTTCGGATGACGGCCTGAATGCTGCCGGCGGCCGCGACCAAAGCGGTTTCGGCGGCCGGCCGGATACCTTTGCCGCCTCGTCGGATTGCCGCATCACCATTTCCGGCGGTCGGCTGCACATCAATGCCGCCGGCGACGGTATTGACTCCAATGGTGATCTGGTCGTCAGCGGCGGCGAGATCACCGTCAGCGGCCCGACGAATGATGGCGACAGCGCACTGGATTATGACGGTACGGCCACCATCACCGGCGGCACGCTGGTGGCCACCGGTTCCTCCGGCATGGCGCAGAATTTCGGCAGCGGCTCCACGCAGGGCAGCATCCTGGTGAATGTGTCTTCCACCAGCGAAACGGTTACAGTGACCGATGCCGACGGAAATACCCTGGTCAGCTACACGCCGGAAAAGGCCTATACCTGTGTGGTGGTCAGCTGCCCGGCCTTTGTGCAGGGCGGCGTGTATACGGTCGCTGCCGGCAGCCAGTCGGTGCAGGTAACGCTCAGTGAACTGATCTACGGCAGCAGCGGTATGGGTGGCGCACCCGGCGGCCAGCCTGGCCAGGGTGGTGGCTTCGGCGGCCAGCAGCCGCCGGCCGGCGGTGGCCAGCCGGGGCAGGGGAATGACAGCGGCAACGGTCCGGGTGGTACCCCGCCGCAGCCCCCTTCCGGGAACGGAAATACCAGCGGCAGTGACACCGATGCCGGCAACGGTCCGGGTGGCACCCCGCCGCAGCCCCCTTCCGGGAACGGAAATGCCAGCGGCAGTGACACCGATGCCGGCAACGGTCCGGGCGGCACACCTCCGCAGCGGCCCTCCGGGAACGGCAGAAGCAACAGTACAGGCAATGCCGGCAGTGCGGCCGGTCAGGTGATATAACGCAGCAGCCGGGCAAAAGCTTAATCATTCACAGAGGAGTGAAACAATATGAAAAAATGGATAGCAATCTTATGTACACTGACCGTCAGTCTGGCGCTGATGATGACTGCCTGCGGAAAGCGGAGCAGCCAAGCGGCGGATCTGTCGGCCTATGCCGGCCAGACCATCGCCGGGCAGATAACGGCGGTGGAGGGAACCGCTGTTACGCTGCAGCTTGGTGAGCTGAGCAGTGGCAGCAGTGGGGCGGATCAGCCGCAGGGTGAGCCTCCGGCAAAGCCGGATGGGGACGCAGCCGGTGACAGCCGCCAGCCGTCTGCCCCGCCGGACGCACCCGATGGCAGCAGTGGGGCGGATCAGCCGCAGGGTGAGCCTCCGGCAAAGCCGGATGGCGAGGGCGGCGGCAGCCGCTTTACCGCCGGGACGGACAGCCTGACAGTGGATCTGGCGGAGGTTCCCGTGACAAAGGATGGCGAAAGCCTGGAGGCTTCCGCTCTTGCGGTGGGGGATGTGCTGCAGCTGACCGTTGATGCCGGCGGCGTGCTGACCGCTGCCAGTGTAGTGTCGGTGACAGGCGGCGGCAATGCGCCCGGCGGCTCCGGCTCGTCCACGGTGGATCACGGCAGCAGTGCCACCACGCTGACGCAGGATGAAACGGTCAGCGGCGGCGCCTACACCTCCACCGGGGATAACGAGAACGCCCTGCGGGTGGACGGTGCGGCGGTCACGCTGGATGGCGTAACGGTGACCAAGAGCGCGGGCGCCTCCGCCAATGCGGAGAACGGCGATTTCTATGGGGTCAATGCGGCGCTGCTGGCGGTCAACGGTGCGCAGGTAACCATCCGTAATGCCACCGTTTCTTCCTCGGCACAGAATGGCAACGGCATCTTCAGCTATGGCAGCGGCACCACCGTCACCGTATCCGATACGGTGATCACCACCACGGCGGATAATTCCGGCGGCATCCAGACCACCGGCGGCGGCACCACCATTGCGGAAAATCTGACGGTGAATACCGCCGGCAATTCCTCCGCTGCCATCCGTTCTGACCGGGGCGGCGGTACGGTCAGCGTGACCGGCGGCAGCTATACCTCCGCCGGCTATAATTCGCCGGCCGTGTATTCTACGGCGGCCATCACGGTGAAAGACGCCACGCTGACGGCGGAAAATTCCGAGGCCCTGGTGATTGAGGGCAAAAACTCCATCACGCTGACGGATTGTATGGTGACCGGCAACATGAGCGATACCAAGGGCAGCAGCTCGGATGAAAATGTGCACAATGTGATGATCTACCAGTCCATGTCCGGCGATGCGGCGGTGGGCACCTCGGAATTTTCCATGACCGGCGGCAGCCTGACAGCGAAGAACGGGGATATGTTCTATATCACCAATACGGCGTGCACGATGACCCTCTCCGGTGTGGATATCCGCAATGAGGATGCGGACGGCCGCCTGCTGGTGGTCAGCGGCAATTCCGCCTCCCACGGCTGGGGTACTGCCGGGCAGAATGGGGCGCAGGTTACGCTGACGGCGGATGCGCAGACCCTCTCCGGTGCAATCGAGGTGGACAGCATTTCCACGCTGCAGCTGACTCTGCAGAATGGCAGTAGCTTCACCGGCACGGTGAGCGTGACGGAAAATGCGCAGGGCGGCACAGCCGTGGCAGATAACGCCGTGGTAACGGTGGGCAGCGGCTGCACATGGACGCTGACCGGCAACTGCACCGTGACCGCACTGACCAACAACGGCACGATCAACTATAACGGCTATACGATTACCCTGGCGGACGGCACGGTGCTGCAGTAATGCGCCGCCGCGCAACAGAAAGGATGATTGCCATGACAAAAGCCATGCCCGGCCGGCGGCTATTGCTCTGTATGCTCACGGCGCTGCTGCTGCTGTCATTTGTTCCTCTGACGGCACAGGCGGCGGAGTATACGGCGCAGGGCGCCACTGCCTTTGTGTTCTCCGATACCGGCATTACCGTTACGCCGGGGGACTACACCGGCTACAAGATCAGCAAAACAGCACTGACCATCAATCAGGCGGGCACCTATATTGTTTCCGGCAGCTGCGCCGATGGCTCTATCACCGTGAAAAAGGGCACAACCGGCGTTACGCTGGTGCTGAATGGGCTAACGCTGACCAGCGCCGATACGGCACCGCTGGCCTGCAATAAGTCCAGCGGCGTGACGCTTGTGGTCGCCTCCGGTACGGTCAATAGCCTGACGGACAGCGCCAATAACAATGATGAGAATTTCCCCGATAACGCGGACGCCGAAAATGCGGTGATCAAATGCAAGGACGGCTCCAATGTGGTCATCTGCGGCGCCGGTACGCTGAATATCACCGCAAATGGGAAAAACGGCATTAAGTCCGGTGCCACCACCGAGGAGGAGGGCGAGGCATCCCTGACCATCCGGGAGGTCACGCTGAATATCACCGCGCCGGTCAATGATGCCGTCAATGCCGAGCAGCTCCTGCGCATTGAGAGCGGCGCACTGACCATCTCGGCCGCTGATGATGCACTCCACTGCGACCTGGAGATGCAGATCGGCGCAGCCGGTACAGTCGGCCCGACGATCAATATTACCGCCTGCTACGAGGGGCTGGAGGCAGCAACGCTGAATATCCTTTCCGGAAATGTGTCGATCGTTGCCACGGATGACTGCCTGAACGCAGCAAACAGCGATCTGACGGATTATGCCTTTTCCATGACCATCTCCGGCGGCGTGATCACTGCCTATACCTCGTCCGGCGATGGTTTTGACTCCAATGGCAGCCTGATGATCACCGGCGGCACGGTGACGGTGTGGACCGCCAACACCGCCGATAACCAGCCGTTGGATGCCGACGGCACGATTACGATCACCGGCGGTACGGTTCTGGCGGCCGGCGGCAGCGGTGGCATGGGGATGACGCTCAATGCCAGCCAGCCCTGCGTCATTTTCGGCGCGGCCGCGGGCAATGGCGGCATGGGGGGCGCGTCCGGCGGCCAGCCCGGTGGGCAGCCTGGTGAGCAGCCGGGAGGCCAGCCTGGTGAGCAGCCGGGCAATCCGCCCGGCGGACAGTCTGGGCAGCCCGGTCAGACCGGTGCCTCTGCGCAAATCGCCAAGGGCAGCAGCCTGCTGATCCAGGATGGCGCCGGTACGACACTGTACAGTGGTATGGCAGTGTGCGATGCCAGCTACCTGTTCTTTTCTTCGGCGGAACTGACGGCAGACAGCAGCTATACCCTCATGGCTGATAATACGGTGGTGGCCACCGCTGCCGCGCAGAGCGGAACGGTTTCCAGCGGCGGCGGACAGCCGGGCAATCCATCCGGCGGCCAGCCCGGTGGCCAGCCGGGGCAGCCCGGCAGCCAGCCGGAGGCCGGCGCCGCGACCTCCCCGCAGACCGGGGATGGGGCATCAATGGGGTGGTGCTTCGTGCTGGCCGGCAGCGGCACATTTGCCGTGCTTCTGTGGGTGCTATACCGCAGAATTGGCCGCAAAAAACGCGTAAAAGCGCCATAAACGGCGATAAAAGCCCGCTGCAGCAGGAAAAATGGTGGCTGCAGCGGGCTTTTTGCGGCAGGAAAGCAAAAAAATCTTGCATTTCCCGCCGGTTCACCGTATAATAAAACTGCATAAAAGAGCAAAGGCTGGTGATCGTATGGACGGCAATCCTGTTCCCCCTCGAAGTTGCTGTGATAAAACTGGATCCGCGGCGTTCCGTACGGCCCAGAAGCTGACCTTATCGTGCTGATGCGTGGAGGATAAGGCCGGCCTTGCTATGGCTGTTTCCCGGCCGCCCGTCGGATCCTGACGGGAGGTTTTTTTTTGAGTGAAGAAGTAAAGAACACGCAGTCGCAGCCGCAGCCGACGCCGGAGACTGCGCCGCCGGAGCGGCCGGACTATGAGCAGGAGCTGCTGGATCTGATCCGCAGCAGCCGTTCGCCACAGCAGCTGCGCGAGGCACTGACCGACTACCACGCCGGCGATCTGGCCGATGTGCTGGAAAAGCTGGAGCCACAGGAGCGCCGGCGGCTGTACCGTGTGCTGGGCACCGAGGGCATGAGCGAGGTGTTCGCCTACCTGGAGGATGTCGGCACCTACATTGATGAGCTGGACAGCGAAAAGGCGGCCGATGTGATCGAGGGCATGGACGCGGACGATGCCGTGGATGTGCTGGAGGAGCTGGATGAGGACAAGCGGCAGAAGCTGCTGGACCTGATGGATGACGATGCGGCCGAGGACATCCAGCTGATCCACTCCTACGATGAGGATGCCGTCGGCAGCCGCATGACCACCAATTTTGTGGCCATCAACCGGCACCTTTCCATCAAGGAGGCCATGCGCTCCCTGGTGCGCCAGGCCGCGGACAACGATAACATTTCCACCCTGTACGCGCTCAATGATGACGGCACTTTCTACGGCGCCATTGACCTGAAGGATCTGATCGTGGCGCGGGAGGGTGTACAGCTGGATGACCTGATCGTGACCTCCTACCCCTTTGTGTATGCAGGGGAATCGGTGCAGGACTGTATCGAGGAGCTGAAGGATTACTCCGAGGACTCCATTCCGGTGCTGGATAAGGACCGCCGGCTGCTGGGCGTCATCACGGCGCAGGATATTGTGGAGGTTGTGGATGAAGAGCTGGGCGAGGACTACGCCCGTCTGGCCGGTCTGACCGCCGAGGAGGAGGAGCATGAGCCGCTGCGGGAAAGCGTGCATAAGCGCTTGCCGTGGCTGATCGCCCTGATGTTCCTCGGGCTGGGGGTTTCCGCCGTGGTCGGCTCATTTGAGCGGGTGGTGCAGTGTCTGCCGCTGATCATGGCCTTCCAGAGCATGATCCTGGATATGGCCGGCAATGTGGGCACCCAGTCGCTGGCCGTGACCATCCGTATTCTGTCGGATAAGGACGATGAACAGCCGCACCGGGCGGTGCACCTGATCGGCAAGGAGATGCGGGTGGGTGTATTCAACGGCCTGCTGCTCGGCATCATGACCTTTTTGCTGGTGGGGCTGTATATCATGCTCTTTAAGGGGCGTGAACCGCTGCTGGCCTTTACCATCTCCGGCTGCATCGGTCTTTCGCTGCTGCTGGCCATGACCATTTCCAGCTTCACCGGCACGGCAATCCCGCTGCTGTTCAGCAAGCTGCATATCGACCCCGCAGCAGCCTCCGGCCCACTCATCACCACCATCAATGACCTGGTGGCGGTGGTGTCCTACTACGGGCTGGCCTGGATACTGATGATCCGCGTTCTGCGGCTGGCAGGATAAAGAAACAGGAGGATACAAAAGCGTATGAATGTTGTTGTTGCCCAATCCGGTGGTCCCACCAGTGTGATCAACGCGTCCCTGCTGGGGGTGTACCGGCAGGCGCTGCAGTGGGAGGGCGTGCAGACGGTGTATGGCTCCCGCAATGGGATCGAGGGAATTCTGAACGGGAACCTGGTGCCGCTCAATGAGCACATCCGCTCGGATGAGGATATGGCACTGCTGCGGCAGACCCCGGCGGCGGTGCTCGGCTCCTGCCGGCACAAGCTGCCGCCGCCGGAGCAGGATCCGGCGGTGTATGCGAAGATCCGTGAGCAGCTGGAGCACTACCGCATCGGGGCGTTCTTCTATATCGGCGGCAACGATTCTATGGATACGGTATATAAGCTATCCAGCTATTTCCAGTCGGTGGATTGCCCCGTGCGGGTGATCGGTGTGCCAAAAACCATTGATAATGACCTGATGGGCACCGACCATACCCCCGGCTATGGTTCGGCGGCCAAGTTTGTGGCCACCGGTATGCTGGAGATCATCCGCGATTGCTCGGTGTATAATCTGGACTCGGTCACGATCGTGGAGATCATGGGGCGGGATACCGGCTGGCTGACAGCGGCTGCGGCGCTGCCCCGGCTCAATGGGGAGCAGGCGCCGCACCTGGTGTATCTGCCGGAGGTACCGTTCTCGGTCTCCCGCTTTGTGGAGGATGTGTGCCGGGTGCAGCAGCACAGCCGCAATGTGATCGTGGCGGTCAGCGAGGGCGTGGATATCGATGCGGTCGGGGAGTATCAGTCCGGCAAGGTGGACAATTTCGGGCATAAGTACCTCTCCGGCGTGGGCAAGTGCCTGGAGGATATTGTGCGCACCCGTATCGGGTGCAAGGTGCGCTCGGTGGAGCTGAACATCCTGCAGCGCTGCGCGGCGCACATCTGCTCCCGCACGGATGTGGAGGAGGCCGAGCAGGTAGGCGCCGCGGCAGTGCGCGCCGCCATGGATGGCGCCACTGGGGAGGTGGCGGTGTTCCGCCGCCGCAGTGATGCACCGTATCTGGTGGATTTCGGTCATGTGCCGGTGGCGCAGGTAGCCAATCTGGTCAAATATGTGCCGCGGGAATGGATCAATGAGGCCGGCAACAATGTCACCGAGGCTGCCCTGCGGTATATCCGGCCGCTTGTGCAGGGGGAGCTGCCACTGTATACCGTTAATGGTCTGCCCAAGCATTTTCAGCTGCTGAAATAAGGAACAAAATCGGCCGCCCACGCAGCATTTAGCGCCTGCATGGGCGGATTTTATTGCCACAATCAATTACCATTTGTAATTTTTATAATAAGATGTACGAAATGTATTCGAAAAAATTGCAAAAAAGGACTTGACAATTCAAAAAGTTTGGTGTATCTTATTATTGTAATCATTACAAACAAATAACGATTACAAAAGGAGGGCAGGATGGAACAAACCGAAATTATCCGGCTGCTGAGCAGCCACGGCCTGCGGCCGACGCAGCAGCGGATTGCTGTGTATGCGTACCTGCGCAGCCATCGCACCCATCCCTCGGCCGAGACGGTGTATGCCGCCCTGGTCAAACAGCACCCCACCTTTTCCCGCACCACCGTCTACAATTCCCTCCATGCGCTGGTCAAGGCACAGCTGGTGCTGGAGCTTTCCCCCGGCACGGAGGAAAAGCACTATGACGGCGATGTATCCCTGCATGGGCATTTTTGCTGCACCGGCTGCGGCGGCATCTTCGATTTTCCGCTGGATCCCGCCGCCGTGGAGGCGTTGCAGCCTGCCGGGTTCACCGTACAGCAGCGGGATATCCGCTTCGGCGGTCTTTGCCCGGCCTGTGCGCAGGCCATGGCCAATGAAAAAACAGTTGATCCAAAAAATTAAATTTTATTAACGGAGGTAAAACAGTATGAAAAAGTTTGTTTGCAGCGTGTGTGGTTATGTGTATACCGGCGAGGAAGCGCCGAAGGTCTGCCCCATCTGCGGGGCTGGTGCGGATAAGTTCACCGAGCAGAAGGCCGAGCGCAGCTGGGCGGCCGAGCATGTGGTGGGCGTGGCCGCCGGCGTGGATCAGGAGATCTTGGAGGGGCTGCGCGCCAACTTTACCGGCGAGTGCTCCGAGGTTGGTATGTACCTGGCCATGGCGCGCGTGGCGCACCGCGAGGGCTATCCGGAGATCGGTCTGTACTGGGAAAAGGCCGCCTATGAGGAGGCAGAGCATGCGGCCAAGTTTGCGGAGCTGCTGGGCGAGGTTGTGACCGACAGCACCAAGAAGAACCTGGAGATGCGTGTGGAGGCCGAGTGTGGCGCCACCGAGGGCAAGATGGCGCTGGCCAAGCGCGCCAAGGAGCTGAATTTGGACGCCATCCATGATACGGTGCATGAGATGGCGAAGGATGAAGCCCGGCACGGTAAGGCCTTTGAGGGGCTGCTGAAGCGGTATTTTGGCTAAGAGAAAGAGGGCGCTGTCACAAAAAGTGACAGCGCCCTCCGGCTTTTTGGAGCTTTGTTTAGACAAAGCAATCGGGGTACAATGGTTTTTTTCGGCTAAACAGCGTCCTTATCGGCTTTGTTGCCCTCCACTCAGAATACGCCAATATTCTTCGGTCGGGGCGCCGCGCCGCTAAGAAACGCTGTTTGCCGAAAATCTTTGACCTGAAACGAGAAGATTTTTTCGTTTCAGGAGCCGTTGTACTCCGATTGTTTTGTCTAACCTATTGCATTTTCTGCATACTGTGCTATAATAAAAACACAGTCGTAACGCTACGACTGTGTCCCCAAAAGAAAAGGAGTACGGTTATGCCCCGGAACTATATGTTTACAAAAGAACAGGTGCTGGATGCCGCAATCCAGCTGACACGAAAGAAAGGGTTTGCGGCGGTTTCAGCACGGTCGCTCGGTGAGCAGCTCGGCACGACCTCCCGCCCGATTTTCAGCCACTTTAAGAATATGGCGGATGTGCAGCGAGGAATTATCGGTGCGGCGAATACTCTATATCAATCCTTCCGCGAAAAGGAAATCGCAAGCGGGAAATATGTCCCGTACAAAGCAAGCGGCATGGCGTATATCCGTTTTGCCAAAGAGGAAAAAGAACTGTTTAGGTTGCTTTTTATGCGTGACCGTTCCGGGGAGCCAATCATGGAAAATCCCGAAGAAATGGATGTGCTGATCGGCCTGATTGCCAAGCAGGTCCATATCGACCGGGAAGCAGCGAAGATGTTTTATCTTGAAATGTGGGCATACACGCATGGCATTGCGTCGATGGTTGCCACGGGCTTCTATGATTGGGATGAGCCGCTTGCCAGCCGGGCATTGACGGATGTGTATGAAGGGCTGAAACACCGATATGAAAACGGAGGTGCCCGCAATGATTGAAACGAAAAAAATCACAAAATCCTATGGCTCCGGCGAAAGCAAAACCGAAGTGTTAAAGGGGATTGATCTGCACATTGCGGACGGCGATTTTGTCGTGATTTTAGGGGCATCCGGGTCGGGGAAATCGACACTTCTGAATTGCCTGTCGGGACTGGAACGGGTAGACAGCGGAAGCATTGAATACGACGGCGTGAATATTACGGCGTTTTCCGATAAGGCACTAACCAAATTCCGCAAGGATACCATTGGGTTTATCTTTCAGCAGTATTATCTTCTTCCGGATATGACCGTGGATAAAAATGTCCGTATGGGCGCAGATCTTGCGGGAAATGCCGATTATAGAGAGATCATACAGGCGGTGGGACTGGAAGCGAAAGCCGCCAAATATCCGTCCGAGCTTTCGGGTGGTGAGCAGCAGAGAGTATCGGTCGCCCGTGCGCTTGCCAAAAAGCCGAAGGTCTTGTTTTTGGACGAACCGACCGGTGCGCTGGACGAAAAAACAGGACGGCAGGTATTGGACTATATCGGCAAGTTACATACTGAATATGGTTTTACGATCGTCATGGTGACGCACAACGGGAACATCGCGGAAATGGCGGGCACGGTGATCCGGATGAACAGCGGTGAAATTGCGGAAGTCTATGGAAACACCACACAGAAATCCGCTTATGAAATCGGGTGGTAACGCTATGGTAATCAGATTAAAGGATATGGTTAAGCTGTTCGGGATAACCATTATTGCGTGCTGCGCCGTTTTTGTCTGTACGCTGTTTTTAAGCTACAATATCGACCTTGCGGCAATAAAGGGCGGGATCGTAACAGAAGCCGAACGGGTGATATATCACGCACAGGTGCTGATGGGCAGGGTGGTGGCTGGTGTTTCGGGCGGTTGCCTGATCGTGACTTCCGTCGTTATGCTGCTGTTTTATGTAAAAAACTACATCAGCACACACGGAAAGGAGCTGGGCATTCTCAAGGCGCTTGGCTATTCCAATAGTAGAATTGCCAGGCATTTTTGGATATTCGGGCTTTCGGTATTTGTCGGCTGCGCCGTGGGGTGTACAATAGGGTATCTGTATCTTCCGACATTTTACCAGAAACAAGCCCCAAATCTGCAATCGCTGACCCCCGCATTTCATCCTCTGCTGATAGTTGCCTTGGTCGGTGCACCGACGGTTGCCTTTGCCGTTATAGCGGTGTTGTTCGCTTACCTGAAACTGAAAAGCCCGGTGCTGGATCTGCTCCGCGAAAAGCAATATGTCAAAGTCAAAATCGGCAGGGACGGGAAGGCGGATATGCCGTTCCTGCAGGATTTGCGCGGCGTAACGCTCAGAAGCCGAAAATCCCTTGTTTTCTTTGTGGCCTTTTCGGCGTTCTGCTTTTCGGCCATGGTGCAGATGTCTTTTTCGATGAATGAGCTTGCCAGTGAAACCTTTGCCGTTATGGTTTTGTCCATTGGGCTGATTTTAGCATTTGTGACGCTGTTTCTTTCCCTTTCCAGCGTTGTCCGGGGCAACACCAAGACGATTGCCATGATGCGGGTGTTCGGTTATGACGACACCACCTGCAGCCGGTATATATTGGGGGCTTACCGTCCGATTGCCTATATCGGTTTTGCAATCGGTACGGGATATCAGTACGGACTGCTGCGGCTGATGGTGTCCGTGGTGTTTGCGGATGTGGAAAATGTACCGGAATATCGTTTCGATTTCAAGGCGCTCATGATTACGCTGCTGCTGTTTGTGATGACCTATGAACTGGTGATGTATCTGTATTCCCGCAGCATCAAACGGCTTTCCGTCAAGGGCATTATGCTGGAATAGACAAAACAATCGGGGTACAACCGCTCTGCCCCGATTGCTTTGTCTATACAAACAGAAAAAAGCGGCTGTCGCTATAGCGACAGCCGCTTTTGACTGAACCGTATGGATTCCGGACGCTGGCTTATACAGCGCGGGTGACCTTTCCGGAACGCAGGCAACGGGTGCAGGCGTACACTCTCTTCGGAGAGCCGTCAACGATCGCCTTCACGCGGCGGATATTGGCCTTCCAGGGACGGTTGGACCGTCTGTGGGAGTGGGACACACGGATACCGAAGGTCACGCACTTGCCGCAATAATCGCATTTTGCCATGGTTCTGCACCTCCTTCTTTCACGGGCCATGTCACGGCCGAATGCAGGTCTTGCGGACGCAGGG
Source organism: Ruminococcaceae bacterium UBA6353 (assembly GCA_002437905.1). GTDB lineage: Bacteria > Bacillota > Clostridia > Oscillospirales > Acutalibacteraceae > UBA5905. The sequence continues at coordinate 42,466 of DJRT01000021.1, forward strand.
GGACACCTGTGCCCGCAGCAACGGAACTATATTAGCAGATTTACGAACAAAAAGCAAGTCTTTTTTACGGGATTTGCAAAAAAACTTTGCGAAAAAGGCGGTCATTCCGGGTTTCGCGCGCGGAAAATTCCGAAAGGACTTGTATTTTTTCGCTGTTTTTGCTACAATGAAATCCATATAACGCTTTTGCCGGCGCTGCCGGAGAAAGGACATGCCCCCTATGCTGTGGTATATTCTCAACAACCGCTATACGATGGATATTTACAGCCTGCTGTACCTGATGCTGGGCTATGCGGTGGTGATCTTTCTTACGCTGCCGGTGCATGAGTGTGCCCATGCCTTTGCGGCGCACCTGTGCGGGGATGATACGGCCAAATGGTATGGACGCATGACGCTGAACCCTTTTGCCCACCTGGATCTGTTCGGCACGCTGATGATGCTGGCGGTGGGCATCGGCTATGCCAAGCCTGTGCCGGTGATCTCCCGCAATCTGCGGCACTACCGCCGGGATATGGTGTTCATTTCGCTGGCCGGCCCGCTTTCCAACCTGCTGATGGCCATTGTGGCCGCCGGCCTTTTCCGGCTGTGCATGGTGTTTATCAGCAGCCGGTATGTGCTGTATATCCTGTGGCTGATCCTCATCAATACGGTGGCCTCTATCAATATCACGCTGGCGGTGTTCAACCTGCTGCCGATCCCGCCGCTGGATGGCAGCCGCCTGTGGAGCACCCTGCTGCCGGGGCGCTGGTCCGCCTGGCTGGAGCAGAACAGCCGCTATATCCAGATCGGCCTGCTTGTGGTGCTGATGCTGGGGCTGCTGGACGGCCCCCTTTCGTGGCTGCAGCTGGTGTTTGGCACCGGTGTCGGCGCCCTGTTCGGTGAGCCGCATATGTTCAGCTTTTCGGCGCTGTTTTCATGAGAGCCGGCGCACAAACGCATAGGGGAGCGTGCTGATGGAAACCATATCCTACAAGCTGCCGGATTTTGAGGGGCCGCTGGACCTGCTGCTTTTTCTGGTGCAGAAGAACAAACTGAATATCTACGACATCCCGATCGAGCAGGTGCTGGAGCAGTATCTGGCGGCGATCCGGCAGATGAAGGAATACGATATGGATGTGGCCAGCGAGTTTCTGGAAATGGCTGCCCGCCTGGTGCACATCAAATCGGTGATGCTGCTGCCGCACTATGAGGAGGAAACGGAGCAGCTGAAGCGGGAGCTGACCGGCCAGCTGATCGAATATCGGCTGTGCCAGGACATGGCGCGCCGGCTGGCAACCGATTATGTGGGCGGCGATCTGTTTGTGCGGCCGGCAGAGGAGATCGAGCCGGATCTGACCTATCGCCGCACCCACCGCCCGCAGGAGATGCTGGAGGCGTATCTGTCCGCCGCCGGCCGTGGCAAGCGGCGGCTGCCGCCCTCGCCCAAGGCGTTCAGCGGCATCGTTTCCCGCCGCATCGTGTCTGTCTCCTCCCGCATCACCTATGTGCTGCGGCGGCTGTACAGCCACCGCCGGGTAAGCTATGATTCCCTGTTTGAAAAGGCCGAGTCCAAATCCGAACTGGTGGCCACCTTTCTGGCGCTGCTGGAGCTGATCAAGTCCAAGCGCATCCGGGTGGACGGCGAGGGCAGTGCACAGCAGGTGCAGATGCGCCCGCAGGAGCAATGGGACACAAGCCTGCCGGAAGAAATGGGCGAAGAAGAACAGCAGGCGATGCAGGCCGCACAGGAGGAATACGATGGAGATTAAGCAATATCAGGCGGCGCTGGAGGCTATTCTGTTCGCCAGCGGTGAGCCGGTGCCGGTCAGCCGGCTGGCACAGGCGCTGGAGCTGGATGAAGAGACCACCGCCCGCATAGCGGAGGATTGGGCACAGGATGTGAACACCCGCGCCGGGGGTATGACGGCGCTGCGGCTGGAGGACAGCTGGCAGCTGTGCAGCAGCAAGGCCTATGCCGGCTATGTGCGCCGGGCAATGGATATCCGCCGCAATACGCCGCTGTCCCAGGCGGCCATGGAGGTGCTGGCCATCATCGCATACAATCAGCCGGTCACCCGACCCTTTGTGGAGCAGGTGCGCGGGGTGGACTGCAGTGCGGTGATGCAGGGCCTGCAGCAAAAGGGACTGATCGAGGAACGCGGGCGGATGGATCTGCCCGGCCGCCCGCTGCTGTACGGCACAACGGAGAATTTTCTGCGCTGCTTCGGCATGGCTTCATTGGAGCAGCTGCCCCCTCTGCCGCAAAAGCAGGAGGAAGCCATGCAGGAGACCACAATGGAGGAGATGCTGCAGGAGCAGCAGCCGCTGCCGACCGACGGGGAGCTGTTCGGCGGCGCGGACGACGACGGGGAGGAATGATCCTTGCTGGCGGTAAAGATCCTGCTGTATATACTGGCGGCACTGGCGGTGCTGCTGCTGTTGCTGCTGTTCGTGCCAAGCTTCCTGCGCATCACCTACAATGGGGAGCTGCGGGTGCGGCTGTGGGTGCTGGGTGTGCCGCTGACGCTGCTGCCGGCGCCGCCGGATAAGAAACAAAAAAAGGCGGCACCGCCGGACAAAAAAGCGCCGAAGCCGCCGGGAAAAGGGCAGCAGCTGGCCAGGGAATTGACAGCCGCCTTCCGCGAGGATGGCCTTGCCGCCACGCTGGAGCTGCTGCGCCAGCTTGCCGTGATCGCCGGCCAGGCGCTGGGGCGGGTATTGCGTGCTATCACGGTGGACAGCCTGCGGCTGGAGCTGCTGATCGCCGCCGGCGATCCGGCGACAACCGCTGTGCGCTATGGCGAGGTGTGCGGGGTGCTGTACCCGGCGCTGACGGCTGTGGGCGGCGCTGTGCGCATCCGCCGACGGCAGGTGCGGGTGGAGCCGAATTTTCTGCTGGAGCAGGGCAGTGTGCAGACGGATATCCGTCTGCACCTGTGGAATTTCCGCCTGCTATGGGCGGGCATTGTGCTGCTGGTACGGTTTGTATTACTGAAGGAAAGTCCCCTAAAGGAGCTTAAGGACGATAAGGAGGAAACAAGCAATGGGTAATCATGTGGAAGGCCTGATGGGCGTTTCGGTCGAAAAAATTCGGGAGATGGTGGATGCCAACACCGTGGTGGGCACGCCGATGGCGCTGCCGGACGGTACTACGCTGATCCCGGTGTCCAAGGTGTCCTATGGCTTTGCCTCCGGCGGCTCCGATCTGCCGAGCAAAACCAGCCATGAGCTGTTTGGCGGCGGCGCCGGTGCCGGCATCAACATCACCCCGGTGGCCTTCATCACCGTTAAGGACGGCGAGACCAATGTGCTGCCGATCGTGGCCAAGCCGGAAACGAACGATCGCCTGGTATCCATGGTGCCGGATCTGGTGGACAAGCTGACCGGCAAATTCTCCGGCAAGAAAAAGGCCGGCGAAAAGCCACAGGAATAACCGGCCGGCAGGTATCTGCCGCGCCCCCGCTGCATACAGTAGACCGTAGAGAGAAAATGTGGCAAACGGGGAGCGGGATCAATGAGAGCAAAACGGTGGGCGGCAGCGCTGCTATGTCCGGCGCTGCTGCTTTTCTGCGCAGAATATCCGGCAGCGGCGGAGACGGCAGCGCCGCCGGCGATATCGTCACTTTCGGCGGTGGTATATGAACCGGAAAGCGGCACGGTGCTGTACGAAAAGGATGGCCGCACGGCCCGCCCGATGGCCAGCACCACCAAGCTGATGACGGCACTGCTGGCCAGTGAGCTGCTGGGGGCGGAGGATACGGTGCGTGTGCCGGCGGCTGCGCTGCCGGTGGAGGGCTCCCAGGTGGGGCTGGCCGCCGGGGATGAGGCTACGGTGCGGGATCTTCTGGCGGCACTGCTGCTTTCCTCCGGCAATGATGCAGCCAATGCGCTGGCGCTGCTGATGGCGGACAGCCTGCCGGCCTTTGCGGAAAAGATGAATGCCCGCGCGGCGGCGCTGGGGATGACCGACAGCCTGTTTGTCACTCCCTCGGGGCTGGATCAGGGCGGACACAGTGCCAGCGCACGGGATATGGCGCTGCTGGGGGCAGCCGTGCTGACCCGGCCGCTGCTGGCGGAGCTGTGTGCCAGCAAGACCGCTGCTGTGACTATTGGCGGCCGCCGCATGACGCTGCAGAACCATAATAAGCTGCTGAAGCTGTACGCGCCCTGCATCGGGCTGAAGACCGGCTTTACCAAAAAGTCCGGCCGCTGCCTGGTATCGGCTGCGCAGCAGGATGGGGTCACACTGGTGATCGCCACCCTCAACGGCGGGGACTACTGGAATGACCATATGGCGCTGTATGCTTATGGGTTTTCGCAGGTCAGCCGGCAGGCGCTGCCGCCGGTGCAGCCGATGGCGCTGCCGGTGGCCGGCGGTACGGCGGCCACCGTGTCTCTGGCGGCGCCGGCACCGCCATCTGTGGTGCTGCGGCAGGGCGAAACGGTGCAAACACAGGTGCAGCTGCCGGCGTTCGTATGGGCGCCGGTGGAGGCGGGCCAGACGATGGGGCAGGTGCAGTATACGGCCGGCGACCGGCTGCTGGCAACGGTGGAGCTGTGCGCTGCCGAGGCGGTGCCGGCACGGCCGCAGCCGGGGTTTTGGGCACTGCTCTGGCGTCGCTGGCAGCAGCTTGCACAGGCCATGCTGCAATAGACAAAACACGGACGGGAGAAAAAGACAAGGAGCGTGTGTAAAAATGGCGATTGTACGGCTGCAAAAGCTGTTATCGGAGCGGGGGGTCGCCTCCCGCCGCAAGGCGGAGGAGCTGATCGCCGGCGGCCATGTCAAAGTCAACGGCCATGTGGCCTCGCTGGGGGATAAGGCAGACGACCGCAAGGATATTGTCACGGTACGCGGCCGGCGGCTGGCCGCGGCGGCGGAGCCGGTCTATATTGCACTGCACAAGCCGCGCGGCTACATCACCACCCTGCAGGATGAGCAGGGACGCAAGTGTGTGGAGGAGCTGGTAAGCAATGTGGGGGCGCATGTGTTCCCGGTCGGCCGGCTGGACCGCGAGTCCGAGGGGCTGCTGCTGTTCACCAATGATGGCGATTTTGCCAATGCGGTGATGCACCCTTCGACCCATATCCCCAAGCTGTATCGCGTGACGCTGCGCGCCCCGATGACGGACGAACAGCGTCTGCGCTTTGAGGAGGGCATCGTGCTGGACGGGCGCAAAACCGCGCCGGCGCAGGTGCGGGTTATTTCCAGTGAACCGGAGCGCTGCGTGGTGGAGATTACCCTGTATGAGGGACGCAACCGGCAGATCCGCCGGATGTGCGAGGTGCTGGGGCTGGAGGTCAGCCGCCTGCGCCGCAATGCGGTGGGCAATGTGCGGCTGGGCATGCTGCCGGCCGGCAGCTGGCGCTACCTGACGCCGCTGGAGGTGCGCGGCCTGGTGCAGGCCACCGGGGCAAAAAAGAAGATTGCCGCCGCCTACATCAAAAATGGGAGGGAACCGGACCGTGATTACCATAATGCCCGCCGATGAGGCGTTTTTGGCCGAGATTTCCGCACCGGCCGGCGCCGATGCCCTGGTGCTGCGCAACAGTACCGGCACGGTGGAGGGCTATGCCCTGTTCCGCTTGGCCGGGGATGCGGTAGAGATTTTGCAGGTGGTGACCGAGGAGCCGTTGATGACGGAGGGACTGATCCGCTCGGTGCTCAATGCCGGGGACTACCGCGGCGCCGTCACCGGCATCTGCCGCGTGGCTGCGCTGGAGCCGGTGCTCAGGCGGCTGGAATTTGTCCCGGATGCGGACGGCGATGGCTGGTGCATTTCCATTGCCGCGTTCTTCCGCGGCAAGTGTCCGGGAGAAAAATAAGCGCCGCCGGGAGAAATGCCGCCGCAGGCGCCAAAAACGCACAAAAAACCCGTAGCAAGCCCGCCAAAAGGGCTTGCTATTTTTTATGCAGTATGATATAATAAATCCGATTTGGCTAAGTTTACCCCCATAGGGGCATTGCCCAAGAAAGGATGGATCTGACGATGAAAAAATTCAATGTTACCGTGAATGGAAACGCTTACGAGGTCGAGGTGGAGGAGATCGGCGCTGCCGCTGCGCCGGCTGCTGCTCCGGCCGCTGCCGCTGCCCCTGCTGCTCCGGCTGCCGTTCCGGTTGCACAGGCCGAGGGCGTGCAGGTGGCCTGCCCGATGCCCGGCACCATTGTGGATGTGAAGGTGCAGGCCGGCGATCAGGTGACCAAGGGCCAGGTGCTGGTGGTGTTTGAGGCCATGAAGATGGAGAATGAGATCATGGCCGACCGCGACGGTACCGTGGCTGCTGTGTATGCGAACAAGGGTGACAGCGTGGAGTCCGGTAAGGTGCTGCTGACCCTCAACTAAGGCGCAAACACAGGAAAGGAATGATCGCATTGGCTAAGAAAATCGGGATCACCGAGACGGTGCTGCGCGATGCGCACCAGTCGCTCATCGCCACCCGCATGACCACGGCAGAGATGCTGCCGGTGCTGGAGCAGCTGGATAAGATCGGCTATCACTCCATCGAGTGCTGGGGCGGCGCCACCTTTGATGCCTGCCTGCGCTTCCTCGATGAGGATCCGTGGGAGCGGCTGCGCACCCTGAAAAAGCATATGCCCAATACCCCGCTGCAGATGCTCTTCCGCGGGCAGAATATGCTGGGCTATCGCCACTATGCCGATGATCTGGTGGAATATTTTGTCCAGAAATCGGTGGCAAACGGCATTGATGTTATCCGCATCTTTGATGCACTCAACGATATCCGCAACCTGCAGACCTCCATTAACGCGGCAAAGAAGGAGCAGGGAGCCCATGTGCAAGTGGCCATTTCCTACACCACCAGCCCGGTGCACGATATCGAGTATTTTGTCCGCTATGCCAAGCAGCTGGAGGAGGCCGGCGCCGATTCCATCTGCGTGAAGGATATGGCCGGCCTGCTGCTGCCGCAGAGCACCTACGACCTGGTGAAGGCGCTCAAGGAGAATGTGCGGCTGCCCATTCAGATCCACTCCCACTTCACCGCCGGCATTGCCGATATGGTGCTGCTGAAAGCCATTGAGGCCGGTGCAGATGTGGTGGATACCGCCCTTTCGCCGCTGGCTATGGGTACCTCTCACCCGGCAACCGAATCCATGGTGGCTGCGCTGAAGGGCACGGAGTACGACACCGGCCTGGATCTGGCGGCGCTTAATGAGATTACGCAGTATTTCCGTACCCTGCGGCAGAAATACCTCCAGAACGGCCTGCTGAAGCCGAAAATGCTGGAGGTGGATACCAATGCCCTGATGTATCAGGTGCCCGGAGGTATGCTCTCCAACCTGGTCAGCCAGCTGGATAAGATGGGCGCTGCCGATAAGCTGCAGCAGGTGCTGGAGGAGGTGCCGCGCGTGCGCAAGGACGCCGGCTATCCGCCGCTGGTTACCCCCTCTTCGCAGATCGTTGGCACGCAGGCGGTATTCAATGTCATCAGCGGTGAGCGCTACAAGATGGTGACCAAGGAATTCCGCGGCATGATCCGCGGCGAATACGGCCGCACCCCCGTGCCGGTGGATCCGGAATTCCAGAAGAAGATCATCGGGGATGAGGAGCCGATCACCTGCCGCCCGGCGGATATGCTTTCACCGGAGCTGGATGCCATGCGCGAAAAGGTGAAGCCCTGGTATACGCAGGAGGAGGATGTGCTGACCTACGCTATGTTTGACCAGGTCGCCGTCAAATTTTTTGAAAAGCGGGCGGCCGGCCAGCTTGGTGCCGATCCGGATGGGAACTACACGCCCACAGTGACGGTAACGCCGGTGTAAGGAGCCGGGGCACGCCTATCGGAAAGCCACAGACCATCATACACGAAAAAAGCACCCCACCGGGCGGCCGGCATGATCGTCCTGCCCGGCGGGGTGTTCTCTCTTTTGGCGTGGTTGCCTTATGCGAAAAAATCCTGCGGCCGATAACTGATCGGCCGCAGGATTTTTACTTAAAGCGACAGAAAGAACGGTGGAGCATCAGTGCTCCAGCAGCTTTTCCACACAGGCAAGCTCGGCACAGATGCAGAACAGCTCCATGGCCAGCTTCAGCTCCTCCACCGAGGGGTAGGAGGGGGCGATGCGGATGTTGCTGTCATGTGGATCCTTGCCATAGGGATAGGTGGCGCCGGCGCCGGTCATGATGACCCCTGCCTCACGCAGCAGGGCGACGGTGCGCTTGGCACAGCCATCCATTACATCGACGCTGATGAAGTATCCGCCGCGCGGAGTGTGCCAGTGGGCGATGCCGCGGCCGGCCAGCTGGGTATCCAGCGCGGTCAGCACCGCATCAAAGCGGGGACGCAGCAGGGCGGCGTGCAGTTTCATATGTTCGTGGATGCCGTCCAGATCCTTGAAGTAGCGCACATGGCGCAGCATATTCAGCTTGTCGTGGCCGATGGTCTGGATGGTCATGCGGCTTTTGACATCCGCCACATTGGCGGGGCTGGCAGCCAGCACCGCCACCCCGGAGCCGGGGAAGCTGATCTTGGAGGTGGAGGCAAACATGATGACCATATCTTCGTGGCCATGCTTTTGCAGCTCCGGGTAAATATCCAGCAGGGTATCGCCCTCGTCATACAGGTGATGCACACAGTAGGCGTTGTCCCACATGATGCGGAAATCCGGGGCAGCCGGCTGCATGGCGGCCAGCCGCCGCACGGTCTCATCGGAATAGGTGATGCCATCCGGGTTGGAATACATCGGTACGCACCACATCCCCTTTACCAGCGGGTCACGGATCAGGGTCTCTACCTGCTCCATATCCGGGCCGTCGGGGGTCATATCCACCGTCAGCATCTCAATGCCGAAGTATTCGGTCACGCCGAAGTGGCGGTCGTAGCCGGGGGCAGGGCAGAGAAATTTGACCTTTCCCTGCCGGCACCAGGCCTCATGGCCGCACACACCGTGGCTGTAGGCTGTGGCAATATAGTCAAACATCATGTTCAGGCTGGAGTTCCCGCCCACGATAACCGCCTCCGGCGGCATGTGCAGCATGCCGCCAAACAGACGCTTGGCCTCCGGCAGGCCGTCCAGCAGGCCGTAGTTGCGCACATCCAGGCCATTTTCGGCGGTATAGCCATCGCGGGCATTGACGCATTCCAGCATGTCCAGCGTCAGATCCAGCTGCTCCTTGCTCGGTTTGCCGCGGGACATATCCAGCTGCAGCCCGCGGGCACGGTAGTCCTCGTAGGCTTTCTGCAGCTCCAGTTGCCGCGCCAGCAAGGCCTCACGGCTCATATCCTGCAATTTTTCGGTACAGACCGACATTGGTATCTCGCCCTTTCATCATTGATAGAACACAACACGGCTCATTATACTCCGTATCGGCCATTTTTGCAAGTAAAAAAGAAAATTCCTGCAAAAATATTTTTGCAGGGTGCTGTAAATGGCCGTTTTTTGAATGTTTTCACATGATTGACGGCTCAAAAAGTCATTTTCTTCCGCTGGCGTTTTCGGCTGAAAAAGCGGAACCGCCCGCAGCATCTGCGGGCGGTTTTGTCTATAGGCTTTTTTCATATTTTCGGCCGAGAAACTTGGCGGCTAGAAAGGCGCGCCCTTTGCGATCCCAGCGCACACGGCCGATGTAGGCGACCGGCAGGGTGGTGTAATCCAGCGGGTTCTGCTCCAACCACACATCCAGCAGCAGTTCACTGATGCGGCCGAAGAAACGCGCCTGGAAGGGCGTGTAGCGGGTAGCGTCTATTCGTTTTTCCAGTTCAAACAGGATATCAAACAGCCAGGTGCAGTAGGCATCCAGGTGTTCCCGCCGCAGGATGAGCATATTGCACATGTGGGCGCTGCGGCGCTGCCGCAGGCGGCGGAAGGCCGGCAGATAGGCCGGATACCGTTCCTCTAATATGCGGCCGGTCTCGTCCAGCGGCTCCACATAGCAGGTATGGCGGTAATGGCTGTACAGGCTCTCGATCACATAGTGCCGGGGATGGGGCAGCAGGCCGTCCCGCCCCTCCAGGAGGGTCTGTGCCTGCTGCAGGGTCAGCACCCGGTCAAAGGGATGGCCAAAGCGCCTGCGGCGCCGCCCGGCGAAATACCGGCGGTAGTGTACCAGGCCGATATACTCGGCCGAAAGGTTCTTCCATGCCCAGTACAGACCGGTCAGTTCGCAGAAGAACGGATTTTTTTCGGAGATATTCTCACCGGTATCGTCCCGGCGCAGGCCAATGGATTCTTTGCCGGCGGCGCCGACCTGCAGGGGGATATACAGGGGGTCGGTGGATACGGCGCACGGCCGGTGTGTGGCAACGATCACTTTGATATCCACTGACACACCCTCCCCCCTGGTTATTTCGCGGACTGTGGTATTCATTGTATCCGGGGCGCTCGCAATATATAACTATAATTAGCATTCGTTTGCGCCCCGTTGAGAATGGGCGACGGCCCATTCTCCGGGGTTTCAGCTATCTCTGGGGCGCTTGCAATATATAACTATGAATTAGCAACCGTTTGCGCCCCGTCGAGAATG
>DJRT01000021.1:53098-69470 GCA_002437905.1 Ruminococcaceae bacterium UBA6353
GCCCCGTCGAGAATGGGCGACGGCCCATTCTCCGGGGTTTCAGCTATCCCTGGGGCGCTCGCAATATATCTTCGTTTGCGCCCGATTGCGGTTTGCCACAGAAAAAACGGACGGCGCGTTTTATTCCGCGCCGTTGCCGCTAAGCACCGCCGGCACCGTCTTCAGGATGATCTTCAGGTCTGTCCACAGACTGCGCTCGCGGATGTATTTCAGATCCAGCTCAACCCACTCGTCAAAGCTGATGTTGTTGCGGCCGCTGCATTGCCAGTAGCAGGTCAGCCCCTGCTTGACCAGCAGCCGCTGCTTTTGGTATTCCGTGTACTGCTTCACTTCGGATACCAGCGGTGGCCGCGGGCCGACGATGCTCATATCCCCCAGCAGGATGTTCACCAGCTGCGGCAGCTCATCCATGCTGGTGCGCCGGATGAAGCGGCCAACCTTGGTGATCCGGGGATCTTCCTTAATCTTGAAGGCGGGGCCGTCCATTTCGTTCATGGCCTGCAGCTTCGCCAGCATCTCCGGCGAGTCAGCATTGACGCACATACTGCGGAATTTGAAAATACGGAAGGTCTTGCCGTTCTTTCCTACGCGGTTTTGATAATAAATAGCCGGGCCGCCGTCACTGCGTACCATGATCACCAGCACCAGCAGCAGCGGAGAAAGCAGAATGAGAGCAATGCCGGAAATAAGAATGTCGAATAACCGCTTAATGGCGTCATACAGCGGCTTTTCCTTAAAATCGTCCATGCACTTGTTCCTTTCCTCAATCAGCAAAGGCTTGTTTTATTCGCCGGGCTTGGCCGTGGGGGCTGGCTCCGGTGTCTGCGCAGTGGTGGTTGTGGTGGCTGGGGTAACGGGATCCTTGCCGGTGGTGGTCGTGCCGGTCGGCCCATTGCCGGTGGTGGTTGTGGGGCCGGTGGTGGCGTCCTTGTCCGGTATGGTGGTGGTGGCCGTGGTGTTGGGGGTGGTCACCTCATCCGGATCCACAATAACGGTTGTGGTGGTGGTTCCGGTGTTGCTGGTGGTGGGGTTTGTGCCGGTCACGGTGCTGTGGTTCACGCTGGGCTTCTGCGTCTCCACCACCTCGGCCGTCTCGTAAATGAAATTGTGCAGCACGGTGGTGGCCGCCGTCAGGTCGTAGCGGTATACCCAGCCGTAGCCATCGCCCAGGTTGCCGCCGTGCGGATTGCACGCCGGGGTGGGCAGGCTGAGGCTCTCAAAGGTGGGCTGCTTGGTCATTGCCCAGTAGGCAATGCTCAGCATCTCATTGCTGGTCAGGTTGGTGTGGCAGAGGCTCAGCACATTGCTGATCATTGCCGGCAGCTTGGTGGCCGGGGTCGTTTTCACCTGGTCATAGGCGGCTTGCAGGACGATCTTCTGCCGGTTGCCGCGGTCGATGTCCGAGCCGGTGTAGCGGTTGCGGGAGTGTGCCAGCGTCTGGGCGCCGGTCAGGTGCCGCACGCCGGTACCGGCTACCGGCGGACAGGTGATGCCGAGGCTGTTCAGCTCCGGCGCATAGTAATTGTTGAGAATATCCAGCTCGCCGGCATTCAGCTCCACATCCACGCCGCCGATGTAATCGATCAGCTTGACAAACTCATAGAAGTTGATGTAGGCATAGTCGGTGATGTTCATGCCATAGTTCTGGTTGAGGGTCTTGACCGCCAGATTGGCCTTGCCGAAGGCCCAGGCGTGGGTCAGCTTGGAGTAGCCGTGTCCCTCGATCTTCACGAAAGAGTCGCGTGCCAGCGAGGTCATCTTGATCTTGTTGTGCACCTGGTCGATGGACAGGATGATGACCGCATCCGAGCGCCCCACATCGTTGTTCTGGCGGGTGTCCAGACCGAACAGGGCGATATTCTGCACGCCCTCGGTGGGCAGTTCAACATTGATGCCTACGCTGCCGCTCAGCTCACTGCCGCGCTGCACCCGCCCCAGCATGGCATAGATGATGCTGACGGCTGTAACCGCCAGCGCCAGCAGTGCCGCGCCGGCGATGATGGCGATGCGGATGATCAGCTGCTTTTTGGTCAGTTTCTTTTTTTGCCCGGTCTTGCTCATCTGGGAAAGGCTCATCTGGATCGGTTCGCCGTCAGCCTGCGCCTGGGAGGCGCCGCAATACGGGCAGATCGGCTGTCCGCTGTGCAGACGCTTACCGCACTTGATGCACTTCATTAGCATTCCTCGTTTTCTGTATAAAGATGTGCCCGGCCGTTGGCTTTTCCGGCAGCAGGCAGGACGGATATGGCAAAATCAACCACAATACGACAGCATTATAGCACAGTCGTCCGCATTTGGCAAGATGGAAAGAATGACAGTTTTGTTACCGCTGCCGGCTCACTTTTCCCGCATCAGGAAGGTGCCGAAGAACAGAGCAGCCAGCACCAGGATGATGGTGGGGCCGGTGGCCACGGCGTTGTAATAGGAAAGCAGCAGCCCCAGCACGCCGGAGAACAGCCCGAAGCTGAGCGCCAGCAGGTGATAGCTGCGCATGCTGCGGGCGATATTGCGCGCAGCGGCGGCCGGCAGGATCAGCATGGCGTTGATCAGCAGCAGGCCAACCCAGCGGATCGCCAGCATCACCACCACCGCCACCAGCGTGACAAATACATTGTCCAGCAGCGCCACGGGCAGCCCCTTGCTGCGCGCCACGGCGGGGCTGACACTGACGGCATGGAAGCCGTTGAAGCAGAACAGCCACAGCAGCAGGGTCAGCACCAGCACACCGGCCAGCACCCACAGCTCACTGCCGGTGATGCTGAGAATATCGCCGATCAGCAGGCTCTGGTAATTGGCAAAGCTGCCGCTGCGGGAGAGCAGCACCAGCCCCAGGGCGACCCCAACGGAAGAAAACACGCCGATCACGGCGTCGGTGGAGGCGATGCGGGAGTGACGCACCCGGTTCATGGCCAGGGCAAACACCACCGCAAAGAGCACCATGATCCAGGTATACCGGCTGGCGCCGGCCACCACGCCGATGGCCACACCGGTGAGTGCGGAATGGCCGAGCGCATCCGAGAAGAAGGACATGCCGTTATTGACAACCAGCGTGCCCAGCATAGCCAGCAGCGGCACCAGCAGCAGGATCGCCCACAGTGCCGTGCGCATAAAATCGTATTGCCACCAGGAAAACATCACGCGTCACCTCCTGTGGGGAATGCCTGCCGGAAGGCCGGGGCAGCGAACACCTCCGCCGGTGCGCCGGCGGCCAGCACCCGCTTATCCAGCAGCACCACACGGTCGGCGTGGTGCCGCACATAGTGCAGATCATGGGAGATCAGCAGGATGACCATATCATCCCGGCGCAGCTGCTCCAGCAGCTCGTAGAACAGTGCCAGACCGGCCTCGTCCACGCCGGAGACCGGCTCGTCCAGCACCAGCATATCCGGGTGCGGGCGGGTGGCAATGGCCAGCAGCACCCGCTGCAGCTCACCGCCGGACAGGCGGCCGGCGGGCTTGTCCAGCAGGCCGTCCGCCGCAAAGCGGGCGAAATGTGCCTCCAGCTCCCGCCGCAGCCGCCCCGGCACCGGCAGAAACACCGGCCAGCGGCTGGTGTAGGTCAGTGCCAGATCCTGCACCGTGGCCGGGGAGCCGCGGTCAATGTTCAGGCTCTGCGGTACATAGCCGATGCGCGGCCGCTTTTCCGCCGGGATGCCATCGTGACCGGTAAAGATGACCTCCCCCTTGTGCGGCAGCTCACCGAGGATGGCCTTGAACAGGGTGCTTTTGCCGGCACCATTGCGTCCAATGACCGCTGTCAGCTCACCGCAGTGGGCATGCAGGCTGACATCCTCCACCAGCGTGGCGTCGCCGATTTTGACCGTGATATGGTTGATCTTCAGACAGTGCAGTCCGCAGCCCATAGGTGTTTATCCCTCCGTTACCTGCCGCAGCAGGGTGATATTGTGCTGCATGGCGCGCAGCCAGTCATCCGGGCGGCCGCTGCCCTTCACAGCCGTGTCCAGCGCCAGCACCTGCGCGGCCGGCACCTGCCGGTCCAGCGCGGTATAGCGCACGGTGTATTGGTTATCGTACAGCAGCAGCAGGCGTCCGTCCGCTTTGATTGCCTGCTGTGCGGCGGCCAGGTCGCCGGCAGATACGCCGCTGTCCTCTCCGATGGTCAGGGAGACTGCCGTGTGCAGCCCCAGGTCATCCGCCAGATAGGCCAGCGATTCGTGAAAGGTGATGCAGGAACGACCGTCCAGTGCGGCGGCCAGCTGCTGCAGTTCATCGGCAACGGCCAGCACCTGTGTGCGGTAGGCAGCGCCGTTGGCGGTGTATGCGGCGGCATTGGCCGGATCCATGGTACACAGGGCGTCGGTGATGGCCTGTACCTGTGCGGCATAGCGGGTGGGGCTGACCCACACATGCTCATTGTCCGCATGGGCATGGTCTTTGTCGTGGTCCTCCTCTGTCGCATGGCTGTGGGCATGGTCATGGTCGTGATCGTGGCCGTCGCCATCCAGCAGCGGCAGTCCGGCGGAGGTATCCACCGCCGTGGCCGAAAGGGTCGGCAGCACATCCTCCAGAAAGCTCTCGGCCCCGGCCCCATTAAGCAGCAGCAGGTCGGCGCTGCCCAGCGTGATGCGGTTGGCTGGGGAGAGCTGATAATCGTGCAGGCAGCCGGTGGCGGAGCCGGTCAGGTTGACCAGGGTGATGCCGGGGATATCCCCCAGCACATTCTGCGCCGCCACATAGAGCGGGTAAACGGTTGTGACAACGGTCTTTCCGCGGCGGGTGGTATCCACCGTGCCGGTAAAGTGGGTCAGCACGGCCGAGGCCAGGGCAATGCCGGCCATCAGCAGCGCCGCACGGCCATAGATCTTTCTTGGGGAGCTCATGGCAGCCTCCTTATCTGTGTCTGTTTACTCGTCCAGGCGGTTGGCCAGGCCGGATACGGTCAGCCCGCGGTAGAGCAGCAGGCCGCCGCCGATACACGCAACCGCCTGCCCGGCGGCCACCAATCCGGTCTGCAGCAGCCACACCGGCAGCGTGCGTACCGGGCTGACCAGGGTCAGCTCGGTGCCCACCGCCAGGGCGTTCAGCACCACGGGGGGCAGGGTGGAGAGCACCGGCAGCCCCCACAGGCGGCAGCTGCGCCAGCGGCGGGTCAGCAGGGCGGCCACCAGTGTGGTCAGCGAACCGATGATCACATCGGGGAAGCCGATCACTGCGGTGCCGAGGCTGATCCCCAGCAGATTGGAGAGCAGGCAGCCTACGGTCAGGCCGGGGACGGCGGCCGGGGTGATGGCCGCCAGCACGGTCAGCGCCTCTGCCACGCGGCATTGGGCGGCGCCGAAGGAAATCGGGGCCAGACAGACGGTCAGTGCCGTATACAGCGCAGCGATCAGGGCGGCGGTAACAAGACGGCGGGTGGAAAAACGGGCAGATTTCATAGCAAAGACTCCTTAGTTTTGTTTTAAGTCAGGATGGTTACGAACTGACTGTATAAATTATTGCTTCAAATACGATTAGTAATATCTTCCGTCCGCCGCCAGCGGTACGGGCGTACGCTTTCGTCCCGGTCAAGGCAGCCGGCGGCACGCAAAAGCTTGAGTGTGCCGTTCAGCCGGCGGCCCTGCAGGCGGGCAGCCTTGCCGAAGGCGGCGGCGGTAAATTCCTGCGGGAGCGTGGGCGGAATGAGGGCGGCGTAATCCGCCGGGGCGGTCAGGGTAAGTGTGTCCGCCAGTGCCAGCGGATAGCGCTCCAGCCGATGAGAGCCGCGCTTGCCGTCGCGGCTGCGTCGGCCGTCGGCCAGACGGTGCTCCTCGACATCCAGCAGCAGCAGGCGCACGGTCAGCTGCGGGTGAAACAGGCAGGGCAGCAGGTAGATCAGCTCACCGCCGGCGTCAGTAAAGCTGCCGTGGCGTGGGGATCGGTGCGGTGCGCCGGCCTCGCCGGTGGCGGGGTCGATCCATACCAGCTGTTTTTGCCGCACCAGTGGGTGCACTACCGTGACCGGATACTGCGTAAGCAGCCGCTCCAGCTTGGGGCGGAAGGCGGAAAAGCCCGCCGTCTGGATCTCGGTGACCTGCCGTCCGTCAAAGATATCGGCTACGCTGCCGTCCGGCAGCAGCACCTCATGGCGTGTGCGGTCCGGCTCCAGCCACAGCTTCAGGGCGGCGTGGGTGAGCTTTTCTCCCAGCGTGCCGATGCCGCTGTCGGCGGGGGCTTCCCGCGCCAGCCGCACAGCCTCGGAAAATTCCATCCTCAGCCCTCCGCGCACAGGGTCACACAGGCGTCAAAGGAGGTGCCGCGGTCGGTGCTGCCGCGCACAAATACGGTCGGCGGCGTCATTGCTGCCGCCAGCTGCAGCGTATCCCCCGGCCGGCTCTCGCCAGCAAAGCGCAGCTGCACTTCCCGGATCGCTCCCTCCTGTACGGCGGCGGGCAGGGCGTCCAGCAGCAGATCGGCGTAGCGGGTATTGTTCATGTGGCGGCTCAGATCCACATCGGCGCGCCCCACCGGGTAGCTGCCCACCGGCTGCAGTGCCGGCGGTGTCCAGCGCTCTGGGTCCGGGCAGCGGACCGTGCGGGTCTCATCCGCGTGTACACCGAAGCGGTCAAATTCTGTGCCGCGCAGCAGCCGGTGCTGGGCGGCATCCACCAGGGCCAGCTGCATCACGCCGCTCAGACATTCCTGCCCGGCGGCATCCGTCCAGCGGTAGCAGCGGAAAAAGCGGGGGCCGCGCCGCTCCCGGTGCCAGGTGCACAGCGACAGGCTTTCGCCAAGCCGGGGCAGCCGTTCGATGCGGCAGCGCCAGGCGGTGGCAACAAACACCATCCCGGCGGCGGCCAGATCCTGCCAGCCAAGCCCGGCGGGGGCAAAGTGCCGGTCAGCCGCCTCCTGCTGGTAGCGCAGGATGGCGCTCAGCCGCAGGCTGGCCTCCGGCCCCACATCATAGGTGGCGACGGTGACCGGCATAAGATATTCGCACGGTATATTACAGCTCATAATATACTCCTTGTAATCACAAATGGAGGCGTCTGGCGGATCTTGCAGCGGCAAATTCCTTATAGCGGCGCAGCCGCGGGAGAATGATCGCGTAGAATATGCCATCCAGCGTGGCGCGGGAGATCTGGTCAAGGCCGTTGCATACGCAGGCGGCAACAACCCCCATCTGCCACAGGCGGACGGAAAGAAAACCGCCGGCCACGCGGAATATCCACAGGCTGATCAGGGAGGCGATCAGCGGCCCCTGGGGGTGGCTGACGCCGCACAGCACACCGGAGAAGGTGCGATGCACGAAGATGGCCACCGCCGGCAGGCAATACAGCCGCAGCAGCAGCGCACAGATGCGGATAACCTCCGGGTCGTCGGAAAACAGGCTGCCCATTGCCCGGCCGCAGAAGAAGAACAGCGCCGCCACACCGCCGCTGAGGATCAGGCTGTAACGCATGACCAGGCGGGTCAGGCTGCTGATCTGATCCACCTTGCCGCGACCCAGCAGCATGCCGGCCATGGAGGTGACAGCAATGCTCAGGCCGCCGCTGAGTGCCCAGGCCAGCTCCTCCACGCTGGCGGATACCTGGTAGCCGGCATAGGGGGTGGTGGCGATGACGGTCAGAATGGCGGTGTTGACCACATTGCCGCCCTGCAGCACCAGCTGCTCGGCGCCGGAGAAGATGCCTACCTGCAGCACGGGGTACATCACCCGGCGGGTGGGCAGATAGTCCTGCAGGCTGCCCCAGGAGCCGTTGCCCTTCGGACATACCAGCGAGCGGGTGCCCAGCAGCAGCCACAGGGCGGCCACACAGGTCAGCAGCTTGGTGATGGTGGTGGACAGCGCCGCGCCGGCCACCCGCATGGCGGGGAAGCCCAGGCGGCCGTTGATCAGGCAGTAATTAAGGAATACCTTTAATATGCCGGCCGCCACATTGAACATCATCGGCAGCCGCGTCTGTCCGATCCCGCGGAAAACGGCGCACACCGTGACGGTCATGATCTGGCTGAAGAAGCCGGCGGAAATAATGCGGAAATACAGGGTGGCGTCGGCAGCAATTTCGCTGTTGGCCCCCAGCAGGCGGATCAGCTGCGGAGCCAGCAGTACGCCGCCGACGGTCAGCAGTATGCCGACAGCCCCCATGATGGGCAGACTGACGCGGGAGGTGCGCCGGCATGCGGCGTAGTCCCCTGCGCCGCAGCGCTGGGCGATCACCACCGTAAAGCCGGAGCAGAAGGCGGTGGCCACGCACACCGCCAGGTTGATGGAGGCGACGGTTACCCCGACGGCCGCAATGGCCGCGGTGGCGTTTTCCGCCCGCTTGAGCATCATGGTGTCCACCACACCGAATAGGGTATTGACCATGTTTTCGATCAATACGGGGATTAGAATACGCCAGAAGAGCCGCTTGTCCTCAGCGGACAGCGGCTCCGGCTTTGGGAGCTTTTGCTGGGATGGCACGAAGAATATCCTCCTTACGGACAGTGCACGGGTATCGCCCGAAGATCCGACCGTTATAGAATTGTCGCCGGCCGGACAAAGAGACGGCGGTATTCGCCCGGTGGGGCGGCACTGTCTCAGAAGCACGGGAAGCGATGGGGAAGTGCAGTTTTATCTTTCTTTTGGCTGCTCGGCCAGCCGGTTGGCCAGCGCCCGCAGATCGTCGGGGTCAAAAAATTCCAGCTGCAGGGTGCCGCCCTTGGGGGCGACGGATACCCGCACCTGCCGGCCGAGAGCCTCCCGCAGGGAAAGCTCCACCTCGTCATAGAAGCTGTCCCGCCGTTTCGGGGCGGGCGGCGCGGTGCGCGGAGCTTTTTTGGCGGCCTTGGCCAGGCGCTCCAGTTCGCGCACCGACAGGTCACGCTCCACGGCGGCCTGTGCCATGGCGATCTGTGCCTCGCTGCCCTCAAAGGCCAGCACCGTGCGGGCATGGCCGGCGGAAAGGGTGCCGCTGGCCACCAGATCGGCCACCGGCTGCGGCAGATGCAGCAGCCGCAGGGCATTGGCCACCGCCGGGCGGGATTTATTGACCACCTGGGCGGCCTGCTCCTGGGTCATGCCGTAGCTTTCCATCAGCGTGCGGTAGCCCAGCGCCTCCTCCATCGGATTGAGATCCTCCCGCTGCAGGTTTTCAATCAGC
The DNA here is from genome assembly GCA_002437905.1 of Ruminococcaceae bacterium UBA6353. Lineage (GTDB taxonomy): Bacteria > Bacillota > Clostridia > Oscillospirales > Acutalibacteraceae > UBA5905. The sequence goes on from DJRT01000021.1 coordinate 62,182, forward strand.
GCCAGCTCGGCCGCCTGCTGCTCGGTCATCTCGCGCACCACCACCGGCACCTCGGTCAGCCCCGCCATGCGGGAGGCGCGCCAGCGCCGCTCACCGGCCACCAGCTGATAGGTGCCGTCCGGCATCGGCCGCACCAGCAGCGGCTGCAGCACGCCGTGCTGTGCAATGGAGGCAGAAAGCTCCGCCAGCGCATCCTCGTCAAACTGGCGACGGGGCTGCTCACGGTTGGGAACGACCTCCTCGATCGGCAGAGAAACCGCGCGGGCGTCATCCTCCAGCGTGTTCTGTGCAAACAGCACATCCAGCCCCTTGCCGAGGCCGCCTTTTTTCATAGCCATTGCTGTTCCTCCTTTGTTATATCTGCTTGTCCAGTATTTCCTGCGCCAGCGCCCGGTAGGCCTTGGCACCCTTGGAATTTTTATCATAGTAGTTGATCGGCCGGCCGTAGCTAGGCGCCTCGGCCAGGCGTACGCTGCGGGGAATGACCGTACCGTACACCTTGCGGGGAAAGAATTTCTTTACCTCTGCCACCACCTGCTGTGTCAGGTTGGTGCGCCCATCGTACATGGTGAACAGTACGCCCTCCAGCTCCAGCGTGGGGTTGTACAGGCGCTTGACCTGCCGTACAGTGGCGATCAGCTGGGAAAGTCCCTCCAGCGCGTAATACTCCGGCTGCGCCGGGATCAGGAAGGTATCTGCTGCCACCAGCGCATTGAGGGTCAGCAGCCCCAGTGCGGGCGGACAGTCGATGAAAATATAGTCGTATTGCTCCCGGTAGGCGGCCAGTGCGGCCTTCAGCCGGCTTTCCCGCCGGGGGATGTCCACCATCTCGATCTCCGCCCCGGCCAGCGCTACGCTGGAGGGGATCACAGCCAGGTTCTGGAAAGCGGTGCGCAGCGCCGCACGGGCGCTCTCCTCGCTGCCGGCCAGCAGATCATAGGTCGACAGCCTGACCTGCCGCTTGTCAATGCCAACGCCGCTGGTGGCATTGCCCTGCGGGTCGATATCCACCAAAAGGCAGCGCTTGCCGGCCTCGGCAATGGCGGAGGCCAGATTGACGGCGGAGGTGGTTTTGCCAACGCCGCCCTTCTGTGTGACAACTGCGATGATCTTGGCCATAGGTCATACCCTTTCCTGTGTTTTCCCGGCTTTTTGCGGGCCGTAGCAGTTCATTCTACCATATTCCGACGCATTTGTACAGAGCTGCGCCGGAAAAATCCGTCGCCGTTTCGCCATTCTTTGGTGAATGGGCGGCGGCTTTTTTGTCCATTATTTCTCAAATGGCTTGATGCGCGGCATGCTCCAGCGGAAGCGGGCGGCCAGCAGCCGGATAGCCGTCACCAGCACAATGGCCAGCAGCATGGCCAGCAGCGGGCGGTGGGGGTACAGCAGATCGTAGACGATGCAGCCGCCCAGCGCCGCCAGGAAATACACCCGCTTATGCAGCACAAAGGGGACGCGGCTGCACAGCACATCCCGCAGCACGCCGCCGCCGATGGCGGTGGTGCCCCCCATGAACAGCACCAGCAGGTGGTTGCTGCCGTAGCCGGCGGCCACGGCGGTCTGGATGCCTGCCACGCCGAAGGCACCCAGCCCGACAGCGTCAAACAGGTTCATGATCTGATCCAGCAGCTCCCGGCGGCGCTGGATGCGGCCATACAGCCGGCAGGCCAGCAGGAATACCACCAGCGATACTCCGGCCGCCGCGGCCAGAAACTCGCTGTGGGTGAACATCTGCGGGGGAACCTGCCCCAGCAGTACATCCCGCAGGATGCCGCCGCCGGTGGCGGTCACGCTGCCAAGGAACAGCACACCAATGACATCCATGCCGCGGTCAACGGCCATCATCGCGCCGGAAATGCCGCAGGCCACGGCGCCGATCATGTTGGCGATCCATAAAAGCTGTTCTTCCATACCTCTCAAAACTCCTCTGCCGGTGGCGTTACCCTGCCAGTGTAGCACAGATTTTCCGGTGGCGCAACCGTTTTTTCTTTACTACCATATGATCGCATGGGAGCCGGAATGCAAAATGCCCTCCGGCCGCAGGGGCCGGAGGGCATGGCTGTGCTGGGGGCTTTTTTCAGCTCACGGTGGTGCGGCCGCGCAGGGTGTCGCTGGCCAGGCAGACAAAGGTCTTGCCCTCGGCCACCGTCAGTGGGGTAACGCCGTCGCTTTCGTAATAGTGCAGGCCATCGCTGCTGTTCGTCCAGCGGATCTCCCGGCTGGTGCCGCCGCTGGCCAGCAGGCCGCTGCCGCTTTTCAGGTCAAAATCGTACCGGTTGGCGGTGTGCCCGCCGGAGGAATAGACCTCGTCCAGCGTGCGGTGGTCGTACATCACGATCACATTGCTCACGGCAATGGGGCCGCCCGTGTGGGTGGTGTGCACCGGGGTGTCCAGGGAGCTGCGGTGCTTGAGATACTGGCCCTTTTCCGCATCGTAGGTAAAGGCCATGTCGTAGGCCTCCGACAGCTTGACCACCACGGTGTTGGCGGCGGCGGAGCCGGCTTTTTTGCCAAACTGGAACGGCACGGCGGCGGTGGTGGTCTTGCGCATCTTGCGGCTGTCTACGCGGCTGAGCACCTTGTCCCGCACAAAGGTCTTGCGGTTCCAGGAATAGTTCTGGCTGTTTTTCAGTACGGCATTGACCGTCTCGCAGCCGGTGATATCGTCCACCTTCAGCGTCTGTATGGTCTCCAGGCCGGTCTGCGAACCGCCGATATGGCAGTAGATGCAGTCCAGTGCCTTGGCAAACTTGACAAAGTGCGGGCGGGCGCTGCGCACTGGACCGATCTCATCCGGCAGCCGGTCCACGCTGGAAAAGATGGCCAGGATACGGGGGATACCGGCCTCGGTTTCAGCCTCGAAGAACATATCCGCCTTTTCCAGATTGATCTGCACCAGCGTGGCGCTTTCGTCCGTGACCACCACGCCGATGGGGCGGTCGTTGTCGGTCTCCATATCGTGCAGGCCGGTCAGCCGGTTCAGCCCCAGCACCGGCTGGGGGGCTGTGGTGGTTGTGGTGGTGGTCGGCACGGAGGAGGGCTCCAAAATACTGGTGTCCTTTTTTCCACAGCCTGCGGCGGTCAGCAGCAGGGCGGCTGCGGCTGCCGCGGCCAGTGCCCGGCGCAGAGAAGAAAATGTCATGCTATAACAGCCTCTTTTCGTGAAAAAAGTCGATTTTTGGTTTCGGTTTTTCTATTCTATCACGCCTTGCCGCGGTTTGCAATCGCTTTTGCCCGTGAACAGGTGGAAAAATCTGCATTTTTTGCGGCTTTTTTCACCTTGACATTCCTGCGGGGCTTCGGTATCCTGTGGGTGGCATCCCCCAAAAATACGCCGTTCAAGGAGGAAAAACGATGAACGATACCCTGAAGAAAGAGGCCGAGGCACTGCGCATTCCGTATGAAAAGATGGGGCGCGTGCTGGTATGGCATGACGAATTTGCCGGCGACGGCATTGACCCGGAGAAGTGGTGCTTCTACCGCACGATGAGCGCCGCCGACCGCGAGTATGACAACAGTGAGCGCTGCATCCGCGTGGAGGACGGTCAGCTGCACATGCAGGTGCACCGCAGCCAGCAGCCGGGCGCCAATTTTTCGCTCAGCGAGGGCTTCACCACCAAGGAGACCATGAATTTCAAGTACGGCTATCTGGAGCTGCGCGCGCGGGTGCCGTTCCGTCATGGGGCGTGGCCGTCCTTCTGGATGAAGAGCGACACCCCCTTTGCCAAGAGCAGCTATATGGCCGAGATCGACATTTACGAGGTTTTTTCCAGCCAGAAGGATGTGGTGGCCAACCTGCACAAGTGGGGCAGCGGCAAGCATGTGATGCTGCCGGGCGGCGAGGGCAGCCTGAACCGCGCCTATACCTTTAAGAATTGGGAAAACCTCAACAATGAGTATCATGTGTACGGCTTTGAATGGACGCCGAAGGAGACCAAATATTATGTGGACGGCGAATGCTATGCCGTCTTCCCGATTGATGAAAGCGGCGAGTTCGGCGATGAGCCGGTGCTGGCCGGCATGAGCGGCTTCCACGATTTTGCCTACCCGATCTTCAACAATGAGATCTTCAGCGAGGGCAGCAGCTGGAAGCCGGAGGGCCGTCTGCTGACCGACGCGGATCCCATGCCGATCGACTATTATCTCGACTATTTGCGGCTGTATCAGAACCCCGCCACAGAGGAGCTGAAGCTTGGCGAAGAAATCCGCGCAGCAAAGAAATAAGAGCGTTCGTTATAAATAGTGTATAAATAATTCTCCCCGCCGGCGGGCATAATACCATAATTTTTTGGAAAAACCGTCATGAAAATTCACCTTGTCCTTTTACCGAAAATGCGGTAAACTGAGAGTACCATAAATCGTTTGGAGGTAACAACAATGGCATTCAAGAAACCCGAAGGCATTTTTATCCCTATGGTCACTCCCTTTAACCCCTCGGATGAGTCGGTTAATGTTAACGGCGTGAAGGAAGTTACCAACTTCCTGATCGACAACGGCATCGACGGCCTGATCCCCAGCGGCTCCAGCGGCGAGATCGTCGCCATGACCAACGAGGAGCAGATGCTGGTCAACCGCACGGTCGTGGAGACCGCTGCCGGCCGCGTTAAGGTGTTCGCTTCCACCGGTGCTTATCGTACCTGCGATGTCATCAAGATGTCCAAGGACGCTGAGGCTGCCGGCGCTGACGGCGTGATGATCGTCACTCCGTGGTACATGGCTCCCAACGAGGCTGAGCTGTATGAGCACTACAAGGCCATCCGTGCGGCCATCAACATCCCGATCATGGTTTATCACAACCCCTACTACAGCACCTGCAATATGTCCATGGACTTCATTGCGAAGCTGTACAATGACGGCCTGATCGATGCGGTCAAGGAGCGTCAGGCGGATGTGTACAACCAGCAGGTTCTGCGCTACAAGACCGATGACAACTTCGGCCTGTTCTACGGCTACGATGTCTGCCCTGTTGAGACTGTCTCCACCTGGGCTGACGGCTGGGTCTGCGGCACCGGTAACCTGTTCCCCCGCGAGAACAAGACTGTCTTCGATCTGGCCAAGGCGCGCAAGATGGAAGAGGCGATGAAGTATCACTTCGAGAAGATCCGCCCCTATCTGCCCCTGTTCACCGAGCCGACCGCTTCCGGTCTGCCCTGCCCGTGGCTGTCCGTCATTAAGGAAGGCCTGAAGATGCGCGGCGTTGACGCCGGTGTCGCCCGTAAGCCCGTTATGGGTCTGCCGGATGACATGGTCGAGAAGGTCAGAAAGACCCTCAAGGAGTTCGGCCACATCTGATGACCGCTCTTGCGTAAGCAAAGCATCCAAAATGCCCGGCGACTGTTGTCGCCGGGCATTTTTCTGCGCCTGGGAGCGAAAAAAATTCGCGCATATCCAAAATTTTAGTTGCTTTTGCCGGCAGATGGGTCTATAATGCTGGTGAATTGCGTTCTTTGTGCAAAAGAGTATTCCGCGGTGCCCGGTGCGGTGCCGCGCGGGGCGCATTGCCGAACGATTTTGAGCAGTGGAGTGTAGGACGATGCTGTATATTCTGACCAACCTGCAGCGCGGGGACAATCAGTGGACCTATGGCGCGATCGACGCGGTAAAGCGGGAATTTACCCGCCGCCGCCTGGAGTGCACGGAGGTGACCAATGTCAAGGACACCATCCGCCGATGTGCCGCGCACGGCGACCCGATCATGATCCCCACGCCGGTCACGGCGCTGTTGCTGCCGATCGTGGAGGAGTGCAACCGGCAGGGGGTGCAGGTGATCGTGCCCAATGGCTTCCTCAATATCGGTGAGCGCTACCGCTACCACTGCGTGAAGGGCGATTTTTACGGGGCGGTGGCCAATGTGCTGCATGGCCTGCGCCGCGCGGATAAGGGCAGCACGGCCATCTTCGGCATGAACACCAATTCACAGGAGGATGTGCTGATCACCGATGCCTTTGTGGCGCAGAATACCGGCATTTCCAATGCGGTGTTCTGCAATGACGGCTCGGTGCGGGATTGCTTTGACCGCTTTTTTGAGGCGCGCAGCAATTTCAATTCCATCATCTGCGTCAATGATTATGTGGCCATTTACCTCATCAGCCGCATGCGCAAGCTGGATCCGGACTATCTGGAGAAAACCTACATTGTCAGCTTTTCCAATACGCTGCTGTCCCGGCTGTATACCACGCCCTTCACCAGCCTGGCGCCGGATATGGACGCCCTGGGCTGCGCCGTGGGCGATATCTATAAGCTGGTCAAGCGCAGCGGCGCCAGCTACCGTGCCATTACCATCTATGTGGGGTATAAGATTTACCAGCGCGGCACCACCCCCGGCTGCTTCGATGAGCTGCCGCACGACTATGTGCCCTATGAGAGCCGCAATGTCTTTTTCCCCACCATCAATGAATTCAATGAGGCCACGGCCTATAATGCTGACCCCGAGGTGGCGCGCCTGCCGCACATCGAGATCTGCCTGAACCGCCTGACGCGGGTGGAGCTGGCGATCCTGATGATGCTGCTGCAGGGCTGCAACAATACCCAGATCGGGGAGGAGCTGTTCCTTTCCGGCGAGACGGTGCGCTACCATCTGAACAAGATGCGGTCCTTCTTTGGCTGCGGCACCCGCGAGGAGATGCGGGCGGTGCTGCAGGATCTGGTTACGCCGGAGCACATCCGCGAATATTTGCGCGAGGGATGAGTTTCCCCGCGCTCAATGGCAAAAGGCTCTCCCCACCGGGGAAGGCCTTTTGGTGTTTTTGCCCGGATTTTTCCACAGTGGGGGCGCTGCCGGCCCTCCCGGAGACCCGTTCGGTGCGCACAGAACACACAGTGTGGTGTGGAAAATTATTCCATCGCGGGAAAAGGTTGCTGAAATTTGTGCAAACGATCTAAATGAAAAATTGATTATTTGGCGTATTTGCTAACAAATTGTGCACGGGTGGTGAATTTCAGCGCAATTTTTACAAAAAAATTTACATTGTTTATACGGCTTATAGTTGTTATAATGAACATGGAAGTGTGGTGTAGTACCCCACTGTCCCTATTTATTGCGGCGGCATGCACCGCGCCGGGTAAAGAGGGGTGGATAGTATTACACACGCCCCGCCGCGCGGGCAGCGCGGGTACGCATATACCAACCATTTTTTTGAAGGGAGTATCCACATGAAAAAAGGAACCATGATGAAAGTGCTGGCATTGGGCCTGGTACTGGTAATGGCGCTGACACTGTTTGCCGGCTGCGGCAAAGAGAAAGTGACCAGCGATCCGGTGGCGGAGTCGGAAGATGACGGCTTTGC
>DJRT01000011.1:0-79547 GCA_002437905.1 Ruminococcaceae bacterium UBA6353
GTGAGTTGTGATATTGTTCGTGTCGGCAAAAACAAAAAAGGAGTGAAAGCAAATGAATGCCACAACCACACTTGCAGCCAGCGTACAGGCTAAGAAAGGCCGTCTCTATGCCGTGATACAGGTCAGAGAGAACGGCAAGACAAAGCCCGTATGGCGCGCGCTGGGGCTGCCCGAGAACGCCAATAAATCAAAGGTGAACAAAGCCTACCGAGAGGTGGTGCAGGCCTTTGAACAAACCTACGCCGAGCAGATCGCGCAAAACAAAAAGCCTGCCTCGGATATTCCGATCTACGATTATATGTGTGCCTACTTTAAAAAGATCGAGAAAAACATTCAAAAGAGTACCGCCGAAAGCTACCGCGGAATGATAAACGGTAGAATTCGGCGGTATTTTACTGCCCGCAAGGAATTGACGGTCGGCAACATCACCGCAAAGGACATTGAGGATTTTTATGATTGGATGTTCGCATCTGGCGTTGTCGCCAACACCGTTATCCACTATCACACCGTCCTGCACAGCGCCTTCAAGCGGGCTTTCAAGGACGGACTCATTGACTCCAATCCCTTTGACCGCATCGACCGCCCAAAGAAAAATAAGTTCACGGGTGAAAATTATTCCGAGGAAGAACTGATTACCTTGCTCGGACTCATCCGCGGGGATATTATCTACCCGGCGGTCATGCTGGCGGGCGGCTTGGGGCTGCGCCGCAGCGAGGCATTGGGCGCGCGGTGGTCACGGGTAGATTGGGAAAAGAAAACCATACTGCTTGATACCAAAATCATTGAGTATAAGGAAAACGGCAAGGTCATCGTCGAACCCGTGGAGGAAATGAAAAACAAATCCAGCCGTCGCACGCTGCCGCTGCCGGACCCGGTGTATGAAATGCTGTGCGAGGAACGGGAAAAACAGGACCTGTACCGCCGTATGTTCAAGGGCAGTTACAACCGCAAATATGACGATTATATCTGCGTCGATCAGCTCGGCGGGCTGATACGCCCGAATCGGGTCACGCAGCGGTTCGCCGACCTTATCAGGCAATACGGTCTGCGCAAGATTCGGTTCCACGACCTGCGTCACACCTTCGCCAGCATCCTCATCAATCAGAATGTGCCGCTTCTGAATGTATCGACCTTCCTCGGACACTCCGACCTGTCCACCACGGCAAATATCTATGCCCATCTGGACAAGTCCAAAAAGCAGGAAAGCGCCGATGTAATCAGCAGTATCTTCAATAAAGCAAAAGAATGATGCGCCCACGGCGGGCGCATTTTTGCTGACAGAAAGGATGATTTTATATATGACTCGAAAAGAATTTATGAGCGGGAGCGAACTTCGGCAGTACCTGCACATCTCCACAAGGAAAATGAAATATCTGATGGACAATAACTATATTCCGCACGAAAACACGGGACACACGACCCATAAATATCGGGTGCGGACAGAGGACGCGGTGCAGTTTAAAGCACGCATGGATACCGAGCCGGAATTTTTATCGGAACTGAGCGGGATGTTCTCCAACCGCACCGAATGGCATCCGCTCCCGATGTTTGAAGCCACCCCGGAAAACTGCGCAGCCTTTCGGCGGTGGCTCGATTCGCAGTGGGCAGAGCTGCCGGAGGCTCTGCCCACGCAGACGGCGGCGGAACTGGTCGGTCACAGCCCGCAGCGCATCCACGAATGGATACGGGAAGAAGTGCTGGTCGGCATCAAGCTCGGCACTGTACAGTACTGCGCCAAGGCGGAATTCGTAAACTTTATGTCATCACCGCAAAGGCTGGCGCACCCGCGCACGGAAAAATATAAAGAACTGATTCGGGAATTCAAATACATACAGCGCCGTGAGCGTGAAAACGAACAGCGGCGCTGTAAAAGAAGAATGAAAAGAGGCGAAAACTTTGATTAAGAAAAAGGTTCTGACACAAGAACAGATATCCGAAAAACTTGACTATCTTCGCAAGCAGCGTGACGGTCTTATCGTAGGCGATTACAGAAATTATTTATATAAACTGTATATGTACCTCAAAGAGCGCTGCTCCGAAACCGAGGACGGCAGTTGCAATCCATATCCATGGCAAATGCTCGTCGCCCTCGGCAGAGATGACCTTCACAAATCATATCTTGGATATACTTACTGTGACGATCTCGAAGCACTTGGGTATATCAAGATGCAAGGATACGGCAAGGATAAAAAGATTTTTATCATAAAAGATATTGATTTTTAATCCTCTGCCGTAACAGAATGCCCCGTCGAAAAATCGGCGGGGCAGCATTTTTTTGTTTCTGATGAATTGAATTAAGAGAGGAACGGAACAAAGAATCCCTTATTTTGCACCGTATTTTAATGGAAAAGGAATGAAAATAAGGGAAAGCCTTTATTGGGTCAGTTTTCGCGGTGTTCATTTATAACGATTTTCCATTTTAAGACCATTGGGGAACAAAATTCGCAATTATCATCGAGATTTGCTCCCCAATATAGATGCTGCTTATTTTTTTGCAATATAGATATGGCAAATAACCGTAATTTCGATAGAAACCACTTAATTGGGTGCAGTTCTCGATTTGAGGGGGTGCAATACTTTCTTGTGTTGCCCTCCGATTACGATGTAGGTGCAGGCGGGTGTTATTCTTTGTGGGAGCTGTCGTAGATTGCACGGATGTCCTCCGGCAGCTTGTCGGGAATCATGGCGGCGAGCTTTTCCTCATTTCCGTCCCGGATTGCCTGCTCGTAGTACCAGCATTTGAATTTCAGCATATCCAGCGTGCGGTTCATTCGTGCGATCTCCTCCTCCATATGCGCCTTCTGCGTTTCAAACAATTCCTTGCGTTGCGGATATGTGGCAGGGCCCTCTTTACACCAATCCATGAACTGCCGAATGTCCTTGATCTCCATGCCAGCCTTTTTCAGACATTCAATGACCCGGAGCGCCTCGATCTCGGTTTTGCTAAACTTGCGGATACCGGATACTCGCTCCATGTTCGGGAAAAGCCCCTGCTTGTCATAATAACGCAGCGTGGAGATGGGCATTCCGAACATCTCTGCCGCCTGTCCGATCGAATACATAAAAAATCCTCCAAAAATTTTTGAAAAACATCTTGACCTGAAGTTAGGTTTAGGTGCTATCATTATCATAACACAAAAGAAACCGGAGCGCAAGGAGTGTTTTATAATGAGTAAAAAAGTATTGATGCTTTCTTCAAGCCCCCGCAAGGGCGGCAATTCGGAGACCTTGGCAGCAGCCTTTGCAAAGGGAGCCAAGGAGGCAGGTAATCGGGTAGAAATCGTATATCTGCGTGAAAAGCAAGTTGGCTTCTGCAAGGGCTGCTTTGCCTGCCTGAAGCTGGGCCACTGTGTCATCAAGGATGACGCAGTGGAGATCGCCGCCAAGATGCATGACGCAAATGTATTGGTTTTCGCCACGCCGGTGTATTATTACAGCGTCAGCGGTCAGCTCAAAACGATGCTTGACCGTGCAAATCCGCTGTTCGGAACGGATTATGCCTTTACGAAAGCCTACTTGTTGGCGACAGCGGCAGAGGATGAGCCGGAAACGGTGGAAGGTACGGTCAAGGCAGTACAGGGATGGGTGGACTGCTTCGAACGCTGTCAGTTGGTCGAGACGGTATTTGCAGGTGGTGTGAATGAAATCGGTGAAATCAACGGGCATCCCGCATTGGAAAGAGCTTACCGAATCGGAAAGGAGATTTGAAATATGGAACAGTTGAATTTAACACAGGAATGGGACAAGGTGTTCCCGAAAAGCGACAAGGTGGATCACAAAAAGGTGACCTTTCATAACCGCTACGGCATTACACTGGCGGCGGATATGTACACGCCGAAGGGCGCAGAGGCCAAGCTGCCTGCCATTGCGGTCAGCGGTCCGTTCGGTGCGGTAAAGGAGCAGTCCTCCGGCCTGTACGCACAGAAAATGGCGGAGCTTGGCTTCTTGACGATTGCTTTCGACCCGTCCTACACCGGCGAGAGCGGCGGTGAGCCTCGCTATGTGGCTTCGCCGGACATCAACACCGAGGATTTCTGCGCAGCGGTAGACTTCCTCTCCGTGCAGGAGAATGTTGACCCGGAGCGCATCGGTATCATCGGCATCTGCGGCTGGGGCGGCATGGCGATCAATGCCGCAGCCATTGACACCCGCATTAAAGCGACCGCGGCTATGACCATGTACGACATGACCCGTGTGAATGCCAACGGCTATTTTGACGCTGAGGATTCTGAGCAGGCACGCTTTGAAAAACGAAAAGCGCTGAACACGCAGCGCACCGAGGATTACAAAAACGGCAGCTATGCACTGGCAGGCGGCGTGGTCGATCCGCTGCCGGAGGATGCTCCGCAGTTTGTGAAGGACTATTACGCTTACTACAAAACGCCGCGAGGCTACTATCCCCGCAGTCTGAACTCCAATAACGGCTGGAATGTGACGTCTTCGCTGTCGTTCCTGAATATGCCGATCTTGCAATACAGCAGCGAGATCCGCTCCGCCGTGCTGCTGGTACATGGAGAGCAGGCGCACTCCCGCTATTTCAGCGAGACGGCTTACAGCAAGCTGACCGGCGATAATAAGGAATTGCTCATTATCCCCGGCGCAAGCCACACCGACCTTTACGATCAGATGAACATCATTCCGTTTGAAAAGCTTAACTCATTCTTTTCGGAGTATCTGAGATGAAGCGGCATATTCCGCTCATCCTGCTGCTGACGGTTGCGCTCTTTCTGAGTGGATGCGCCGGCCGACCCGACCTGCCGACTGAACCGCCGACTTCCGCAACAGAAGACACGCCGCTGGCAGCAGAAAGCGAGAAATCTACCAAAATGACAACAGAGGAAACGACCATGCCTGAAATCGATACAAACGAGCCGATGCTACTTTTGACCATTGACGGAACCGCTGTGGATGTTCAGTGGGAGAATAACGCTGCTGTTACCGAGCTATACGACCTTGCACAGAATGCCATTACCGTGAACACTTCCGCCTATGGCGGCTTTGAGCAGGTTGGCAGTCTGCCGCAGAGCTTTCCCCGCAGCGATGTGCAGATGACCACGCAACCGGGAGATATCGTTCTGTATTCCGGAAATCAGCTTGTGGTGTTTTTCGGCTCGAATTCGTGGAGCTATACCAAGTTGGGACATATCAAGGGTCTGTCTGCCGATGAGCTTGCAGCATTGTTGGACAAAGAGCAGACGGTTATTGAACTCCAGCTCAAATCAAAGTAAGCTGCGGACAGCAAGGCGGCTTGACTTGGGACAGAAAAGACCGCAGGCGGGTAAACCTGCGGCCTTTGTTTTGGTTGGGGCTAAACCCCGCCGCAGAATTACTCAGCTTGCTTTAATGCCGAAACAGACTAAAAGCCTTATTTCATGCGGTGTTTGGCGGTTTTTCATTCTAATATTCACGGACAGAAAAGAGCATAAAACCGGCTCGAAAAAGCGGCAGAAACACAAAAAATCGAAGCGGAAGAATTTTAACCGAATAGAAAGAACCCTTGAAAACACTGGGTTTTCAAGGGTTCCGTTGGCGGAGAGGATGGGATTCGAACCCATGTGCGATTGCTCGCAAACTGATTTCGAGTCAGCCCCGTTATGACCACTTCGATACCTCTCCATGTATGTTAACTCGGAAAACCGAGATTAACGCAAATATTCGGTTGTATTAGAATTTCTGTTAGAACTCACGGTGTGCCTGCGGCAGGCGAATGCCCGAAACCCGCACGGTTAAAGGCTTTTCGGAAGTCTGGCTTCCGTCAGCCGAGGGAGATTTCGAGTCAGTCCCGTTATGACCACTTCGATATCGCTCCGTGTCTATTTTCACCCGCCATTCTCATCGTTCCCAAAGCACTCAAAAATCCTTTGGAGAGAAAAGCAGGAGAGAAAACAAAAAAATATTCGATTTGACCTTTTGAAAACCCAGAATTAGCAAGGGGTTTCAGGGGGACGAAACGCACAGGCGCTGGAAAAATTTCGAGTGCTGCACCTTCGACCACTCGGACAACTCTCCGTATCTATTTCCATCCGTGTTTTCTTCCAAAAATTTGCTCAAAAATTCGTTGGGGAGAAAACAGGAGAGAAAGCAAAAAATATTCGATTTTGAATTTTTCGGTGTTGAGATGTATCAACGGAAATCGGGGGGACGAAAATCACAGGTTCTGCCGAAATTTCGAGTCAGCCCCGTTATGACCACTTCGATACCACTCCGTATGAAAAGAAACGCTGTGCAGACCGGACGGCTTTCGCTGAAACTCGGCAGCTGGCTACAAGCGCACGGCTATTATACAAAATCTGCGGGCATTTGTCAATAAAAAACCGCAGGTTTTTTGCGCACTAACCGACATGATACCATGGAGGAAAGGAAAAAACAAGGGCAAAAAACACTGCCGTTTTTTCATGGCATATTCACGGTTGACAAATGCGGGGGGTATGGTACTATGGGGGCAACCTGAAGTGTAGGGAGATGGTGACCATGCCCAAAACAGCCGAAACCACAAAGCACCTCACCGAAGAGAAGATCCTGGCCTCTGAGCCCCGGTTTATCGACATTTACACACAAAATGCCGGGAAAATCCGTCCGCTGCGGATGCTTTTCCGCTTCTACAAAGGATACTACGGACGGCTGCTGTTATCCGTCCTGTTCTTCATTATCAAATCCTCACCCACCTGGATATTGCCGCTGATCACGGCAAGGGTGATCGACCTGGCGACCAATCCGCCGGAGAATGTGCTGCAGCAGCTGCTGATGTACTTCATAATTGCGGCGGTTGCCTTGGCACAGAATATTCCTTTCCACATGCTGTATGTCAAGTGCTACAGCGAGGCCAGCCGCAGTGTGGAGGCCGGCCTGCGCGGGGCGATGATCCGCAAGCTGCAGCAGCTTTCCATTGCTTTCCATAAGGATATGGAGAGCGGCAAGATTCAGTCCAAGATCATGCGGGATGTGGAAACCGTGACGGATCTGACGCACCAGATCCTGAACACCGTGCTGGGTGTGGTGGTCAATATGACCATCTCGCTGGTCATCATTCTGAGAAGCAATGTCAGTGTTTTCTTCATGTTTTTGCTGTGTGTGCCCATCTCGGTTTTTGTGCGCAACCGCTTCCGCAAAAAGATGTGGCAGTATAACCGCGAATTCCGGCATAAGGTCGAAAATACCGCCTCTGCCGTATACGATATGGAGGAGCTGATCCCCGTTACCCGCGCGCATGCGCTGGAGAACAAGGAGGTCAAAAAGCTGACCTCGGATGTGACGCAGATGGCGGAGAGCGGGCGGAAGCTGGATCAGATCCAGGGGCTGTTCGGCGCGGTGAACTGGGTGATCATGCTCTTTTTCCAGATCGTGTGCCTCTTCTTTACCGGCTATCTGGCCATCAGGGGGCGGGTGTCCATCGGCGAAGTTTCGCTTTATCAAAGCTATTTTGCCTCTCTGACCGGCTATATCAGCAGCCTGATCAGCCTGCTGCCGATCCTGTCCCGCGGCACCGAGTCCATCCGCTCCATCGGAGAGATCCTGTGCGCCTACGATGTGGAGGAAAACAGCGGTAAGCCGAAGCTGCAGAGGCTGGACGGCCGCTACGAATTCCGGGATGTCAGCTTTGACTACGATGCCCGCACACGGGTGCTCTCCGGCCTGAACCTGACGGTCGAGCCGGGGGAGACGATCGCGCTGGTGGGGGAGAGCGGCAGCGGTAAATCCACGATCATCAACCTGGTCATCGGCTTTTACAGGGCGACCAAGGGGGAAGTGCTGGTGGATGGGCGGAATATCAATGAGATCGACCTGCGCTCCTACCGGCGGATGATCTCGGTGGTGCCGCAGAACTCCATCCTGTTTTCCGGAACCATCCGGGAGAACATCACCTATGGCAACCGCCGGGTAACGCGTGCCCAGCTGGAGTATGCGATCAAGGCGGCGCGGCTGGAGGGCGTGATCGCCTCGCTGCCGGATGGTCTGGAAACCAAGGTAGGGGAGCATGGCGATAAGCTTTCCGGCGGGCAGCGCCAGCGCATTTCCATTGCGCGGGCGATCATCCGCGACCCGCGGGTGATCATCTTTGACGAGGCGACCAGTGCGCTGGATAGCGTGACGGAGCGGGAGATCCAGGAGGCGATCGACGAGCTGACCAGGGACCGCACGACCTTTATCGTGGCGCACCGGTTGTCCACCATCCGCAATGCGGATAAGATTGCTGTGATCAAGGATGGCCGCTGTGTGGAGTACGGCACATGGGATGAGCTGCTGGAAAAGAAGGGCGAATTTTACCGATACAAAACCGCACAAAGCTGAAATCAAAAGCCGGTGGACTTGCCGCAAACGCGGCAGTCCACCGGCTTTTTCTGCTCAGGAGGGAGTCTCGGTTATCGCGATTTTGATATTTCCGGTGCCGGTTGTGATCTCACACTGTCCGCCGGCGGTCGTTTTCGGTACGCTGACCGTGCCGGTGCCGGTTTCGGTGATGAACACCTTTTCGGAAAGCAGCGTGCCGGTCACATTTCCGGTGCCGGTTTTGACGGAGATCCGGGCGGCGTCGCTGTCTTCAAACCGCACATTGCCCGTGTCGCTCTTAACGGAAATGCTGTCGCTTGCCACGACCCCGTGCAGGGTCATATTGCCGGTATCGCTCTCCGCTGCGAACTCCGTACAGGCGATATCGGCACATTTGACCGTGCCGGTATCTGTTTGGATATGCACCGTACTCGGAGCGGCTACGGCATTTAAGTGGATATTGCCGGTGGTTGTGGCCAGATCCATCCACCCGCCTGCGGTGTTATCCACCAGAATGTGGCCGGTGCTCAGGTGGATCTCGATGCTGTTGGCGGCCGCAGCCAAGCAATCCACATCTGCTGTGTCGCCGTGGATCTTCAGGCTGCCGAAAGAAAAGTCCGCCGGAATGCGGATATTGCCGGTATCTGTTTCGATCTGCAGGGAGGCATAGGCGGCTTCCGGCAGGTAAACGGTCATTTTGGGGGAACCAAAGGAAACGCTGATGTATTCATACCATTTCCGTGTGTCAACGGTGTCGATGACCAGTGTATCGTTTTCCACGGCGGCAGTATGCTGTACCTCTTCCGGCTCAAAGCAGACCACACGGCAGTTTCCGTCGGCAGCGGGGAGAAATTCCACCTGCACCGTATTCACGCGGATGGCAATGTGAGCAAATTCGTCGGTCACGGCATAGGTGGTGGTGGTATAGGCTCCGGTGCCGAGCCTGGTGAAATTCCAGCCACAGGCGGTCATGACGCCTGCAAAGAGGAGCAGCCCGAGGGCGGTGAGCACGGCCGCCGCGATGAGCCAGGCTTTTGCTGCTTTACTCATTGTATTGTCTCCTTTCCGATAAACAGGGATTTGACCCACAGGGGCAGCTTCTTTGTCAGCCGCAGAAGCCCCCCGGTGGCGGCTTTACAGGCGAAAAACAGGAAGATGGACAGCCCGGCGCACAAAAGGCTGCCGCTGAGCATGACCAGCCCTGTCAGCCCATTCCCCTGGAGGGTGAGCACGGCCGCTGACAGCACCCCGCCAAGCGTGCCTGCCGCAAAAGAGACCTCCACCGACCACAGGGCAACGGCAAGGGACCAGATCACGGCATAGACCGCCAGAAGCACGGCAAAGGCGGCGATCAACAGGGAGAGCCACAGCGGGGAACCGACGATCAGAAGGACGATCTCCCACCACTGCAGCGTTCTGCGCGGCCGGACCTTCTCCCTGACCAGCCGGGTGAGCGGCGTATCGGCCAGAATCTGGGCAACCACGGCGTTGACCGGGCCGATCGCGCTTACGGCCTCGGCCTCGGACAGCCCCTCCTCAATGCGGTCATCAATCATTTCGTTATAAAAGCTCAGGCGCTCCTCCGCATCGTCCTGCGGCAGGCCGGACAGGCCCTGGCGCAGCTGCGCCAGAAAGTCTTGCTTATTCATCACCATTATCCTCCTTGGTTACAAACCGGTATATTGACAGAATTTCCTTCCATTCCTCCTTAAAGTCCTCAATGCGCTTCAATCCGGCGGCCGTAATATGATAGTATTTTCTGAGCCTGCCGCTATGTTCTGCCGTGTGGACGGTCAGCATATCGGCGGTTTCCAGGCGCTTGAGAATGGTATATAGGGTGGATTCGGAAAGGGTGATATACGGTTTCATGTCTTTGATAATTTTATAGCCATAGGAATCCTCGTCTTTGATCGCAGCCAATACGCATACATCCAAAAGACCACGCTTTAACTGAATATCCATCGAATACCTCCTGTTGTGCTATACATCATATCACGAGGTATTGGGGATGTCAAGAGAGTTTTTGAAAAAATCCAAAAGAAAAAGGCGGCGGCGGAGAAATTCTCCGCCGCCGCGCGCGGCTGGCGATGAGTAGGATTGGTATGGGGCAGCTTGCAGGCTCAGCCCGCCGCACCCGGCCGCTCCGGGGAATTACAGGAGGATGCGCTGGGCATCGGTGCTCAGCACATAGTCCGGCTTAAAGGTCTGGAACAGCGCCATGTGCGGCGTCTGCACATGGGCCTGCTGATGGGCAGTGGTGTCCCAATCCTCCACCAGCAGGATCGCATCCGGATCCTGCGTATCCAGAAAGTAGTCGTAGCGCCGGCAGCCATCCTCGCGGCGTACGGCGGCCGGGATGCCGGCGTCGTTCAGCCGCTGCAAAAAGGCGGTGCGCTGACCGGGTCTGACATGATAGGTGACGAGCAATAGCAAACGCTTTTCCTGTTCCATTTTTCCAACCTCTTTGTTCTGTGCTTTTCTTTGGCGGTCTCAGACGGTGACACGCAGTAGCTGCGTTTTGTTGGTGTTGTGATCCGCTGCCTCTGCCCAGTATAGCACAGCGGTGGGGGAAACTCAATACTCAGTTCACTTGTGCCGCCTGTGTACGACCGTTTTTTATTTGTTTATGAAATACAGACCGACAAGGCATATAACGGTGCCGATCACTTTATTTGCTGTTATTGTTTCGTGATACAGAAATCCTCCGACAATGATCAGAGCAACTGCCAAAAACGCACTTTGCACAATGGAGGCTGTACTTACAGCCCAACCGTTTTTATAGGCATAAATATACCCAACCTCCAACCCAACGACCGAAACGCCGAGGAAGACGGTTGCCCAGTTCATTTTGGCATACTCTTGCAGCAGATTGCCATTCTTGTTCATCACAAAAAACATCATAGCGGAACACACAGCTCCAACAAGGTAGGTTATCGTCATGGATGCCATGGCATCCATATCCTTTGGGATGCCTTTTGCACAGATCTGATAAACGATATTTGAGAATATCACAAGTGTGATCGGCCAAACCATTGCCATTCGTATTACCTCCTCTGAATAAAAAAGACAGCCAGACTGAAACCAGCCTGACTGTCGGTAGGTGCTCACCCGTATTATGATACTGTTTCTTCCGGTCTTTCAACAGCTGTGCTTTACGAACCGGTGTCACTCAATACAGCTTTGCGCCGGCGGGGATGTGGTTATCCACCATGAGCAGATGCAGCTTTTCCTCGCCCTCCTCTTCGTGAATGGCGCTGAGAAGCATCCCGCAGGAGTCAATGCCCATCATCGCCCGGGGGGGCAGGTTGGTGATGGCGATGCAGGTTTTGCCCACCAACTCCTCCGGCTCGTAGTAGGCGTGGATACCGCTCAGGATGGTGCGGTTGGTGCCCGTGCCGTCGTCCAGGGTGAACTGCAGCAGCTTCTTGGATTTCGGTACGGCCTCACACGCCAGCACCTTTACCGCACGGAAATCGGACTTGGAGAAGGTGTCGAAGTCCACAAAGTCCTTGAACAGCGGCTCGATCTGTACCTTGGAAAAGTCGATCGGCTCATCCTTGACCTCAATCTCGACCGTCCCCTTGGCACCGCCGATGATGGTGACTTCCTCGGGCTTTTTCTCCGTCTTGGATGCGTCCAGCGGCTTCATAGTGGGGAACAGCAGCACATCGCGGATGGCGGCCGAGTCGGTCAGCAGCATGCACATCCGGTCAATGCCGAAGCCGATGCCGCCTGTGGGGGGCATGCCGTATTCCAGCGCACACAGAAAGTCCTCATCGGTGGTGTTGGCCTCCTGGTCGCCCTGGGCCAGCTGCTCCTCCTGTGCCTTGAAACGCTCCCGCTGGTCGATCGGGTCATTCAGCTCGGAGTAGGCATTGGCCATCTCCCAGCCGTTCATGAAGAACTCAAAGCGCTCCACATACTCCGGCTTGTCCGGCTTTTTCTTGGTCAGGGGGGAGATCTCCACCGGGTGATCCATGATGAAGGTCGGCTGGATCAGGTGTTCCTCGACAAATTCCTCAAAGAAGAGGTTGAGAATATCCCCTTTCTTGTGCCGCGGCTCATAGGCGATGTGGTGGGCATCGGCAGCGGCGCGCGCCTCCTCCAGCGTGGTGATGGTATCAAAGTCCACCCCGGCATATTTTTTGACGGCGTCCACCATCGTCAGGCGGGCAAAGGGCTTGCCCAGATCCATCTCGATGCCGTTGTAGGTGATAACGGTGGTGCCCAGCACGGTCTGCGCCACATGGCGGTAGAGATTTTCGGTCAGATCCATCATGCCGTGGTAATCGGTATAGGCCTGATACAGCTCCATCAGCGTGAATTCCGGGTTGTGGCGGGTATCCAGTCCCTCATTGCGGAACACGCGGCCGATTTCGTAAACCTTGGAAAAGCCGCCGACGATCAGCCGCTTGAGGTACAGCTCCAGCGAGATGCGCAGTTTGAAATCGGTATCCAGGGCATTGAAGTGGGTCTCAAAGGGGCGTGCCGCCGCGCCGCCGGCATTGGCAACCAGCATCGGCGTTTCGACCTCCATGAAGCCCTGGCCGTCCAGATAGCGGCGGATCGCACTGATGATCCGGCTGCGCTTGATAAAAGTATCCCGCACCTCCGGATTGACGATCAGGTCAAGATAGCGCTGGCGGTAGCGGGTATCGGTATCGCGCAGGCCGTGGTATTTCTCCGGCAGCGGCAGCAGGGACTTGCTGAGCAGGGTGATGGCGGTGGCGTGGATGGAGATTTCCCCCATCTTGGTGCGGAACACCCAGCCCTGCAGACCGATGATATCGCCGATATCCCACTTCTTGAACCCGGCATAGACATCCTCACCCACATCATTCCGGCTGACATACACCTGTATGCGGCCGGTGCTGTCGTGCAGGTCCAGAAAGCTGGCCTTGCCCATCACGCGGCGGCTCATCATGCGGCCGGCAATGGTCACCTGCATCGGCTCCGGCAGCTCAGTGCCCTGCCCCTCTTCCGGCTGGCCATGCTCGGCAAAGAAAGCAGCCTCCTGGCGCTCAAACTCCGCGCGCGCATCGGCGCAGCTGCTATCCACCGGAAATTTGGTGATCTCATAGGGGTTCTGGCCGGCCTCGCACAGGGCGGTCAGCTTGTCCCGCCGCACCTGCAGCAGCTCATTGATCTGCTGCTGGGTCAGCTCGGCTGTCTCAGGGGCGGTGTTCTTGTTTTGTTCACTCATGGAATTCCGTCCTTTTCTCTCAAAAAATGCGGCTGTGAAGCCAAAAAACGGCGGGTGGCGCATTGCCGCCACCCGCCGGAAGCTTATTTGGAAATTTCCAGCACCGTGTACAGCACGATGGCGCCGTTGGGAAGGGTAGCCTCACCCTTTTCGCCCACACGCAGGCCGACCAGCGCCTTGCCGACCGGGGATTCATCGGAGATCTTGCCGTGGAAGGGGTCGGACTCCGTTGCGCCGGAGATGGTGTAGGTAAATTCGCGTCCCTTATCATCGGCAATACGCACCTTGGAGCCGACATGCACATTCTCGCTGTTCATCTCGGACTCGTCAAGGATGCGGACATTCTTGAGCTGCGCCTCAATGGCGGCAATGCGGCTTTCCAGCAGCGCCTGATCGTTTTTGGCCTCATCGTACTCGCTGTTTTCCGACAGGTCGCCGAAAGACAAGGCCACCTTGATCTTTTCGGCTACCTCCTTGCGTTCGACCGTCTTGAGGTGCTCCAGCTCATCCTGCAGCTTCTTGAAGCCCTCGCTGGTCATGACCACTTCTTTCATCGCACTGTCACGCGCCTTTCCCATACGAATTCCACCCGCGGGCAGAGCGGCTCTGCCCTCTCCGGGACTTAACTACTCAATTATAGCACCCTTTTCGGTTTTGTCAAGCCTCGCCGGGGAAAAACCGGCGCCGGTGGCGGCCCGCCGGCAGAAAACCGCCCCCGCGCCATACAGGACGCGGAGGCGGTTGAATAAATGGCGCTTATTCCTCGGAAAGCTCTGCCTTTTTGCGGTCAAAGATGCGGGTGATCTCCGCCAGGTCATCATCCTCCTCCGGCCAGGTGGGCACAACGAAGGTGGGACCCTTATCGGGATCGGCATCGGCTGCCGCGGTCTTGCCCGGGCGGGCAGGGGTCTTGTTGTCCGAAACCAGGCCGGTAGCAATGACGGTCACGCTGATGGCGTCGCCCATATCCTCGCGCAGGCTGTAACCCCAGATGCAGTTGGCGTCGGGGCTGACAAGGTTGCTGACGGTACTGGTGGCCGTCTCCATCTCGTCAAAGTCCAGATCCTCCGGGCCGGTAATGTTGATCAGCACGCCGGTGGCGCCCTCAATGGAGGTCTCCAGCAGCGGGCTGGAAACCGCTGCCTTGGCGGCCAGCTCGGCACGCTCCTTGCCCTCGCCGCGGCCAACGCCCATGTGGGCATAGCCGGCATCCTTCATCACCGACAGTACATCGGCAAAATCCAGGTTGATATCGCCGGGGTTTTGGATCAGCTCGGAGATGCTCTGCACACCCTGGCGCAGCACATCGTCCGCCATCTCAAAGGCATTGCGCATGGTGATCTTTTCGGTGGTGACCAGGCGGATGCGGTCATTTGGAATGACCACCAGACTGTCCACATGCTCCTTCAGGTTGGCGATGCCGTCCTCCGCCTGCTCCATGCGGCGCTTGCCCTCAAAGGAGAAAGGCTTTGTCACGATACCGACGGTCAGAATGCCCATATCGCGGGCGATCTCGGCCACCACCGGCGCCGCGCCGGTGCCGGTGCCGCCGCCCATGCCGGCGGTGATGAACACCATATCCGCGCCCTGCAGAGCTGCCACAATCTCATCGCGGCTTTCCTCGGCGGCGCGCTGGCCGCGCTCCGGGTTGCCGCCGGCGCCATGGCCGCGGGTCAGCTTTTCGCCGATCTGGATCTTGTGGGTGGCCAGCGAGATGTCCAGCACGGCCACATCCGTATTGACGGCCAGAAATTCCACCCCGCGCACATCGGCGCGCACCATGCGGTTGACGGCATTGCCGCCGCCGCCGCCCACGCCGATGACCTTAATTGTAACCTTTGTATCCGGGACTGCTGCGTCAATCTGCATCATGCTGTCGTCCTCCTAATAATATGGGTGCCTGAACGCCCCGTATTTCATACTCTTAATGTTATATATCTACATTGTAGCATGGCTTGTCCGGTTTTTCAACTGGTATTTTTCTTTTGGGGGGGATTTTTTTGCTTTGCATGTGGTGTTTTCCATTTTGCTGTGTGAAAATTGACTTTATGTGCTGCCGCATGGTAGAATTGCCTCAAAAGTAAGGGGGAGAGTGCGTGAAGGATCTACACATTTTGGCGGATGACCCGCTTAAGCGTTCGTTTGTGCTGCCGCAGCGGGTGGTATGCACCACCGGCTGCGTGGAGAATGCGGAGGTGCTGCTGGAGGAACGCAGCCTGCAGATCAGCCTGGCAGAGACGCGTATGACCACGCTGCGGAATGCCGCCGATGGCGAGAAGGCCGGCGTACTGCTGGATTTCGGGCGGGAGCTGACCGGCGGTATCCGGCTGCTGTGCTTCGCGGTGGATACGCCGTCGGAGCAGACGCGATATCCGCTGGTGCGTCTGCGCTTCGGCGAATCGGCCAGTGAGGCGATGACGCCGCTGCTTGAAAAGAATACCGGCAATGACCACGCGGTGCGGGATTTTGTGGTGCCGGTGCCGGCGCTGAGCGACCAGGAATGGGGGCAGACCGGCTTCCGGTTTGTCTATATCGAGCTGCAGCAGCCGGACACGGTGCTGTGCCTGACGGCGGCGGTGGCAGCGTTCGCCCGCCGGGAGCCGGCGTGGCGCGGCAGCTTCCGCTGCAGCGATGAACGGCTGAATGAAATTTTTGCCGTATCGGCCTACACCTGCCAGCTGTGTATGCAGCACCATCTGTGGGATGGGGTGAAGCGTGACCGCCTGATCTGGATTGGCGACTCGCACCCGGAGATGCTGACGATCCGCTCGGTGTTCGGCCGGCAGCCGGTGCTGGAGGAAAGCCTGGATGAGGTTTGCCGCACCAACCCACTGCCCAAGTGGATGAACGGGATGTCGGCCTATTCGCTGTGGTGGCTGCGCATCCTGTGGGATTGGTATATGTACACCGGCGACCGGGAGTACCCCATGCGGCACCGGGCGTATGTGCAGGGCCTGGTTCGGCAGGTGCTGGCGGATATTGATGAAAACGGCTGCCTGACCTGGCCGTATTTCTTCCTGGATTGGCCGACCAATAATACGCCGGCGGCGCAGGACGGCGTGCAGGCACTGCTGACGCTGGCCCTGGAGGCGGCGGAAAACCTGCTGACCCTGTTCGGGGATACGGAGCAGGCGGCAGCGGTGCGGCCGGTGCTGGCGAAGACACGCCGCTATTCCGGTAAGGGGCACGGCTCCAAGGCCGCAGCGGCGATGCTGTATCTGGCCGGCATACTGCCGGCGGAGGAAATGGTTGCCTGCCTGACCGCGGGCGGCGCGGCGGGGATGTCCACCTTCATGAGCTACTACCTGCTGACGGCGCTGGCTGGGGTCGGGGAGACGGAAACCGCCCTGTCCATGCTGCGCACCTATTACGGCGGAATGCTGGATATGGGAGCCACCACCTTCTGGGAGGATTTTGACCTGAGCTGGATGCCGGGGGCGGCGCCGATCGACCGGCTGCCTGCGGCCGGTGAAAAGGACATCCACGGCGACTACGGAAACTATTGCTATGAGCAGTTCCGGCACAGCCTGTGCCATGGCTGGTCCTCCGGGCCGGCGCCGTTCCTGCTGGAAACGGTGTTAGGTGTGCATTTTGATACCCCCGGCGGTGAGGTGATCCGGCTGCGGCCGCAGCTTGGCGGGCTGACCTTTGCCGAGGGCAGCTATCCGCTGCCGCAGGGCGGTGAGCTGCATGTGCGGTGCGAACAGACGCCGCAGGGGGTGCAGGTGCAGTACGATGCCCCGGCCGGCGTCCGGGTGCTGACGGAATAAGCAAAGCCGCATGAAAACGGAAAACCGCGGCACAGGCGTCCGATCGGACGCCTGTGCCGCGGTCTTTTTTTGTGCCGGCGGGCGGGTCAGCCATCATTCTCCCACTCATCCCAGGCCTCGTCAAGGTCATCATAGTCGCCATCCTCAAACAGATCCTCCGGGCTATCGTAATCATCCCGCAGGGTGTGGCGGCTGGTGGTGTCGGAGGAGTTTTTATTGCCGAAGGTGCGTGGCGGCCGGTCGGCGATCTGTACCAGCAGGCGGTCGCCGTTCCAGCAGGCATCTTTCACCTTTTCGGCCTGCACCACCTTGCCGAACTCACACCGGACAGAGAATACCCACTGCCCATCGGTGCTGTACCAGTTGTAGTGGGTGATCGTTACGGTAGTGCGCTTGGGGCTTTTCTGTACGCGGGTGGAGGTGTGCCGTTCGCTCGGCTTGCCGAGCACGCGGGTGGCGGTAACCTCGCTTTCGTCCATGCCGACATAGGGCAGGCCGCTGGCTTTCAGTGCCGCTATCCGGTCAGCCTCTGCCTTGGCCGCAGCGGCCTGTGCGGCCTTTTCTGCTTCGATGCGGGTGTGCAGTGTGTCCCGCAGTGCCCGGATCTCGGCGGCGCAGTCGCCGGCGTAATCAGCCGGGACGGCATCCAGCGTTTTGTAAGCGCTTTCCATCTCGGCCAATGCCGTGGCTGCCTCAGCGGCCTCACCGGCCCTGGCAAACAGCCGCAGCTGCGCTGCATTGCGATACTGCGATACATCCTCCAGGGCGCTCAGCGCCCAGGAATAGTGCTGGTCTTTCAGCCTTTCCAGAGCCAGATCGTACAGGAGCTGATTCAGCCGGGCGTTTTCGCTTTCCAGCAGCTGCGTGGCTCCCTCCCGGCACAGCCCGCTGCGGTTGTCGGCAGCGGCTGTGTACAGCGCGATATGCTGCCGCAGGGTATCCGGGTCTTCGGTTGGCGCGGCAGCCGCCGCGGCGCACACGCGCTTGCACTGCCGTTGTGCGCCGGTCAGCGCCGGCAGCCCGGTGGTCGTTTGCGCGGCCGTGGCATAGTCCCCGGCAAGCAGGCTGTCAGCCGCCAGGCGGTAGCGCTCCCTCAGGGCGTACCAGCCGAGTATGCCGCCAATGCACAGGCATCCGGCGGCTACGGCAGCTGCCAGCCAGCCGATCAGCCGTCGGCGGCGCAGTGGCCGGGCAGATGCGTCCGGTGCGCTTCCGGTTGGCGGTGTATCCTCCGGCGTGGCTGCCGGGATATCCGGGATCTCGTCGGGAGCCGGGGGTTCCTCCGGCTCCACTGCCGGCCCGACAGCCGGGGAGGTGGGCTCTGCAGAGGGAATATCCGCCGGCTGTGGCGGACGGGCCGGCCACCGGCGTGTTTTCGGTTTGGGCGGCGGCAACGGCGTACCGTCGTCCCGGCCGAGAATAAACTTGGTTTTTTCCGGCGGGAAAGGGGCTTCTTCGGCTGTATACAATCCTGTGGCGGCGATCCGGCCGACCCGGACGGTATCGTAGCGCCCGAATGGAACGCGCACGGCGTCACCGACCGTCAGGGTATCATCCTCCGTGCGGTAGGCATAGGGCGTATCGACCCCCGCAACGGTGACCTGACAGTAGCGATAATACACGGTATCCTCCACCCGGTATTCCTCCTTTTCCGGATATGGTCTGCTGCGGCTTTATTCTTCCGCCGCCGTCTGCCGGTCGGGCGGCAGGGTGCGCAGCACCGTGCCGCATACGGGAATGGCTGCCGCAAAGGTGATGGCATCGGCCGCTGGCTGTGCCAGCTGCACCCCCAGCAGCGCCGGCAGAGAAAGCAGTGGCAGCAGGCGGGGCAGTGCCAGCACCAGCGGAATGAAGAAAATGCCCTGCCGCGCCATGGCGATGAAGCTGGCGCGTCCTACCCGGCCGATATTCTGCAGGAACATATTGCTGATGGTGATCCACGCTGTCAGCGGGAAGCTGATGCACTGCAGCCGCAGAGAGAGCGTGCCGATGCGGATAACCTCCGGGTCGCGGCTGAACAGCCCCACCAGCGGGGCGGCAAACACCGCCCCGGCTGCGCTGGCGACCAGCAGAAAGATGGAGCCGGTGCGCACACAGAACCAGAAGGCCCTTTTCACCCGGCTGTAAAGCCCGGCACCGTAATTGAAGCCGCACACCGGCTGGAAGCCCTGCCCGAAGCCGAGCATGGCAGAGAATGCCAGGCTCATGATCTTGGTGGCCACCGTCATGGCGGCAATGGCGGCATCCCCGCCGAACAGGCCGGCGGAAAAATTAAGGCAGATGGTGGAAAGGCTGGAAAGCCCCTGCCGGCAGAGGGTGGGAAAGCCGCCGCGCAGGATGGCGCGGTAATCCTGCCACCGCGGCCGGAACAGCCGCAGCTGTATGCGCAGGTTATCCCCCCGTGTGCAGCAGAACAGCAGGATGCAAAAGCCGATAAACTGGCTGATGACCGTGGCCGCGGCCGCACCGGTGACCCCCATGCCGAAGGTGAAGATGAACAGCGGGTCCAGCGCCACATTCAGCACCGCACCGGCGCCGATGCCCAGCATACTGTAAAAGGCGTTGCCCTGATAGCGCAGCAGATTGTTCAGCACCAGCGAGGAGGTCATATACGGCGCCCCCAGCAGAATCACCCGCAGGTAGTCCCGTGCATAGGGCAGAATGGTCTCGGTGGAGCCGAGCAGCCGCGCCAGCGGGGTGAGAAAGCAGAAGCCCAGCCCCATGATCGCCGTGCCGGCGATCAGCGCAGAGAAAAAGCCGACCGCCGCCATGTGGGCGGCCTCCTCGGCGCGCTCCTGCCCCAGCAGGCGGGAGATGGTATTGCCCGATCCCTGGCCAAAGAAGAAGCCAACCGCCTGGATGATGGCCATAAAGGAGAACACCACCCCCACCGCACCGGTGGCGCTGGTATTGTGCAGCAGCCCCACATAAAAGGTATCGGCCATATTGTAAAAGGCGGTGACCAGCATGGTAACCACGGTGGGCACTGCCAGCCTGGCCACCAGCCGTTCCACCGGCTGGGTGGTCATGCGCAGGAATTTTTCGTGTCTGTCCATGGCTGCCTCACAGCAGGGTGCGGCGCAGGGTGTCCCCGCCCAGCGGCGAAAGGTAGGCCGGGGGGATATCCAGCACCGTCCGGCAGCCTGTGGCGCCCTCGCGGCACAGCCGCCAAAGCGCACGGGCGTAGGCCACCAGCACGCTGCCTGTAAACTCCGGGTTGGAATCCAGCTGCAGGCGGTATTCGATCACCTGCGTGTGCTCACCGTGCGCACCGGTATCCCCGCTGCGGATGACACAGCCGCCGTGCGGAATGCCGGCGTGGTCACGCTGCAGCTCCTCCAGGGAGATGAAGTGCACGGTGGTATCGTATTCATCAAAATAGCGCGGCATGGTGACGATCTCCCGCTCGATCCGGGCGCGATCCGCTCCCTCCTCGGCCACCACATAGCACTCCCGCGTGTGCTTTTGCCGGGCGGTCAGGGTCGGCCGCTCACCGCGGCGCACCGCCTCCAGCGATTGCGGCACCGGCACGGTGTATTGCCGGGCATCCACCACCCCGGCAATGCGGCGGATGGCGTCGGAATGCCCCTGGCTGACCCCGCGCCCCCAGAAGGTGTAGTCTGCCCCCTGCGGCAGAATGGCGGCGGCATATGCCCGGCTGAGCGAAAACAGACCGGGATCCCAGCCCACCGAAATGATGGCCGCATGGCCGCTTTCCCGTGCCGCTGCATCCACGGCGGCAAAATGCTCCGGAATGGTCGCGTGGGTGTCAAAGCTGTCGATCACATGGAAAAGGCGGGCAAGCTGTGGGGTCTGCACCGGCAGGTCGGTCGCACTGCCGCCGCACAGCAGCAGCACATCGATCTTCTCCTGCCACTGCGCCGCCTCGGCGGCCGCCACCACCGGCACGGTGGTATCCAGCGGGTGCACCGCTGCCGGATCCCGGCGGGTGAAAACCGCCGCAAGCTGCATATCAGGGCTCTGCCGGATGGCCAGCTCCGCCCCGCGTCCCAGGTTACCATAGCCGAAAATACCAATACGCATCATGCTTGTGTCCTCCCTGCGGCCTTACTGGCGGCCTTTTTTGTCGGTGATCAGCGGCTTGATCGCCGTATAGATCTCACTGGCGCGTTTATTGTCCTTGAATTCCTTGAGCAGGGCGTTATTGATGCCCTGCTTGGTCTTGTACTGCTGGATGATCTTGACCACCGTCGGCACGGCCGTCTTATCGCTGACCACCTTGCTCACCCGGTCGTTCAGCTCGTCCTTTTCCTTGTCCTCGTCCCGTCCGGCCAGATCCATCACGATCTTGACCGGGACATCGCGGCGCGACCAATAGCTGACCAGCGCACCGAAGCCCTTATCCTTGGTGACAATATAAAACCGGGCATTGCGGTCGCGGTTTTCGCTGATCAGATAGCCGAGGTAGGAGGAAAGCTGGAAGTCCAGCGCATTTTTGGTGCCGGTCTCCACCTTCTGGTACTGGATCTCCGCCTTGGCCTCGCTGAGTCGCCGGTGCAGGCCGAAGGTCAGGGTGTCGGCGTTTTCGCTGTAAAAGAGGCACACGCTGTCCTCCCGGCCGAGACCGCTGATGCCGTCCAGCCCGTGTGTTTTGACATTTTCATAATCAATCAGATAATAAGTCAATACTATTCCCCCGTTTATTTATCTATATGCTATATGCAGTCCCGCTGCCTGCGGGGCGTTTTCTGTATATAGAAAAGTATACCACGAACCGGTGTTCTCTGCAAGAAAAAGGTGGAAAAATCTGTCGGCAGCCCCCGCAGGGGGCGGCGATGCCGCTATTTGACAACCGCCCCGGCTTATGCTATGATTACGGTGCTTATTTATGCGTGCAGCGGGGAGGCGGGCGCATGGCCGTGCGTGTTACTGCGGTGGTGGTCACTTATAACCGGCGGGAGAGCCTGCTGCGCTGTCTTGCCGCGCTGGAGGGGCAGGCGGGTACGCCGCCGGCCATTCTGGTGGTGGATAATGCCGGCACCGACGGCACGGAACAGGCGCTGCTGCCGCTGCAGGCGGCCGGCCGCCTGCGCTACCACCGCACGGCGGAGAACCTGGGCGGCGCCGGTGGCTTCCAGCTTGGTATCCGGCTGGCGGCCGAGGCAGGCGCACAGCTTTTGTGGCTGATGGATGACGATTGCCTCCCGGAGCCGGGGGCGTTGCAGGCGCTGCTGGCGGCGCACGACCGTCTTGGCGGGCAGTACGGGTTTCTTTCCGGCATGGCCTACTGGCGGGACGGCAGTCCCTGCCGTATGAATATCCAGCGCACCGGCCTGCACCGCAAGCTGCAGGACCGGGAAAGCGCGCTGGTGCCGGTAACGATGGCAACCTTTGTTTCGCTGCTGGTGCCGGTGGAGCGGGTACGGGCGGTTGGCCTGCCACTGCGGGAGTTTTTCATCTGGGCGGATGATCTGGAATATACCCGCCGTCTTTCCCGGCGCTATGCCTGCTATGCCGTGCCTGCCAGCCGTGTGCTGCACGATATGCACAGCAACGGGCGGGTGGATATTGCCACTGATGCCCCGGAGCGGCTGCCGCGCTACGCCTGTCTGTACCGCAATGAGGTGTATCTCTATCGGCGGGAGGGGCTGCGTGGCTGGCTGTATCTGCTCAGCCGCACGGCGCTGCATCTGCTGCGGGCGCTGCGGGCGCCGGATGGCCGGCGGCGGGCCGGCATTGTCTGGCGTTCCTTCTGTGCCGGGCTGCATTTTGCCCCCGCGGTGGAGTATCTGCCGGACGAGCTGCCGGCCGGCGGATGTACCGCCCCCTGAACGGTTTTATCTGTTGTTTGCTTTCTGTCCTATTCTGTGGCCGGTGCTCTGTCTGCCGTGCCGTCTGCCCGTGAGCCGGGCATTGGGAGGATAGCCTATGCCGCATGGCAAAGCCGGCGCAGCCGGCGATATCAAACGAAATTATGTATATCATACCCTGTTCCAGATCCTGTCGCTGCTGATCCCCCTGATCACGGCACCCTACATCGCGCGGGTGCTGCAGCGCACGGGTGTGGGGCTGTACAGCTATGCCAATTCCATTGCCACCTTCTTCTCCCTGGTGGCGCCGCTGGGCATCTCCTCCTACGGCCTGCGGGAGGTCTCCCGCGCGCGGGATGACCGTCGCCGCGCCTCCAAGCTGTATTGGGAGCTGAGCCTGCTGCGCATGGCCTCCACGGTGCTATGCCTGCTGGTGTACCTGCTCTTTGTGCTCATCTTTGCCGAGGATATCCGGGTGTATCTGGCCTGCGGGCTGGTCATCCTGTCGGCCGGCCTGGATCCCAGCTGGTTCTTCCAGGCGCTGGAGGAATTCCGTACGCTGATGGTGCAGAATTTTCTGGTCAAGCTGGCCGGCCTGATCTGCATATTCCTGTTCGTGCGCAGTGCGGACGATTTGGTGCTGTATATCCTCATCACGGCGGGCAGTACCCTGTTTTCCCATGTGGTGATGCGGCTGCGGCTGCTGCCGGTGCTGTGCTGGATCCCGCTGCGGCACCTGCGCTTCCGCCGGCACCTGCGGGAGACGATGCTGTATTTCATCCCCACGGTGGCTACCTCAGTGTACACCGTGCTGGATCGCGCTATGATCGGTTTTCTGACCCACGACCTGGTGGAGAGCGGTTACTATGAGCAGGCGCACCGGGTGGTGGGCACGCTGCTGCTGATCATCACCTCGCTGAATGTGGTGGTGGGGGTGCGTACCTCGTACCTGTTTGGGCAGGAGCGGGAGGCGGAGGTCCGCCGGCATATCCAGGATACCTTCCGCTTTATGTACCTGCTGGCGTTTCCGCTGGCGGCCGGGATGCTGGCCTGTGCGCCGGATTTTGTGCCGTGGTTTTTCGGCCCCGGCTATGAGCAGGTGGCGCCGCTGATGATGCTGTCCGCACCGCTGCTGTTTACCATCGGCACCAGCAATGTGCTGGGCACCCTGTACCTAACCCCCAGCGGGCAGCGTGCCCTGAGCAACCGGGCGGTGATCGCTGGGGCGGTGCTCAATTTTCTGCTGAACCTGCTGCTGATCCCGTTCCTGGGCGCCTATGGGGCGGTGGCTGCATCGGTCACGGCCGAGCTGCTGATTGCCGTGCTGTATATGCGCTATTCCCGGCGCTTTATCCCGGTGGGCGGCGTGCTGCGGCTGGCGCTGCGGTACTGCCTGCTGTCTGCGGGGATGTTCCTGCCGGTGTGGTGGATCGGGCGCAGGCTCGGCCCCGGGCTGTGGACAACCCTGCTGCAGATGGCGGTGGGGGTGCTGCTGTATACGGGCGAACTGATCGTGGTGCGGGATCCCGCCTGGCTGGGTACGCGCCGGCTGCTGCGCAGCCGGCTGGCGGCGCACCGCACCGGAAAGGGGGACGCCGCATGACCCCGCAGGAGGCCTTTTTGCAGCCGGAGGAGCGCAGCGGTTTTGCTGTTTCTGCTGCGCGCAAGCAGGTGTGGGCGGTGGAGCTGCTGCTGCTGGATCAGCTGGATCGCGTCTGCCGGCAGCACGGGCTGCGGTATTTTGCCGCCGGCGGTACGCTGCTGGGCGCTGTGCGTCACGCAGGATTTATTCCATGGGATGACGATATTGACCTGTTTATGCTGCGCCCGGAATATGACCGCCTGCTGGCGGTGGCCCCGCAGGCCTTCGCCGCACCGGTATTCTTCCAGTGTGTGCAGACCGACCGCCGCTACAGCCGCGGCCATGCCCAGCTGCGGCACAGCGGCACCACCGCCATTTTGCCGGGTGAGGGGCGGGCTTTCCCGTTCAATCAGGGCATTTTTATCGACATCTTTCCGCTGGATGCCGTGCCGGACGACCCCGCAGAGCTGCGCGCCCTGCGCCGCCATCTGCGACTGTGTGAGCGGCTGCTGAATATCGGCGTCCGCTACCCGGCCAATCCGCATAAGACGCTGCCGAAGACGCTGCTGCACGCAGCCGCCATGCTGCTTCCTTACCGGGCGGTCTGCCGGCGGCGGGATGCACTGGCCGGGCGGTACAACGGGCGGCCGGCCGCCCGCGTGGCACCGCTGACCTTTCAGGCGCAGGATGACCGCCTGCTCTACCCGGCCGAAAGCTTCCGGCAGGTGCAGTATCTGCCCTTTGAGTACACAACGGTGCCGGTGCCGGCCGGCTATGATGCCGTGCTGCGGGTGCAGTACGGGGATTACTGGCAGCCGCGCCGGGAACCCTCTTTCCACGATGGGGTCTTTTTTGACCCCGGACGCAGCTACCGGGACTATACGCGATGAACAGAAAATCGCCGTCTGTGCAGAGTGTTCTGCACAGACGGCGATTTTTTTGGCGGTTTATTGCTGCAGGAAACGGGAAAGGAAATCCCTGGTCAGCGGGTTCTGCGGGCTGCCGAAGATGGCCGCCGGGGCGCCCTCCTCCGCGATCACGCCATCCGCCATGAATACCACATGGTCGGATACATCGCGGGCAAAGGCCATCTCATGGGTGACCACGATCATGGTCATTCCCTCCTCGGCCAGGCCACGCATGACGGCCAGCACCTCCCCCACCATCTGGGGGTCCAGTGCGCTGGTCGGCTCATCGAACAGCAGCACCTCCGGCTCCATGGCCAGGGCGCGGGCGATGGCCACGCGCTGCTTCTGGCCGCCGGAAAGCTGCTTCGGCTTGGCATTGACATACGGCTCCATGCCCACCTTGCGCAGGTACTGCAGGGCGATCTCCCGCGCCTGCTCATGGGGGCGCTTGAGCACCGTGCGCTGGCCGACGATGCAGTTTTCCAGCGCGGTCATATTGTTGAACAGGTTAAAGCTCTGGAACACCATGCCCACACGGGCGCGATATTCGGACAGGGAAAAGCTTTTATCCTGGATATCCTGCCCGTGGAACAGGATGTGGCCGTCCGTCGGGGTCTCCAGCAGATTGATGCAGCGCAGCATGGTGCTTTTGCCGGAGCCGGAAGCACCGATGATGCTGACCGTCTGGCCGCGGCGCACCTGCAGGTTGATATCCCGCAGCACGGCGTGCTCACCGAACTGCTTTTGCAGATGCTCCAGCGCAATGATGGCCGGTGCGGAATTGGTTTGTTCGGTCATGCTTTACACCTCCCGCTGGATATGGATCTCGGCAGCCGTATCCGACTGGGATCCGAAGATCGTGTAGTTTTCCTTGCCATCCATCTTCTTTTCCAGCAGCCGCAGCAGGCGGGTGATGGTGAAGGTCATGATGAAGTACAGCACGCACACCACCAGGTAGGTCTGGAAGGTCTGGAAATTCTGCCGCTTGATGATGCCGGCAAAGTAGTACAGCTCGGTTACGCCGATCACATTCAGCACCGAGGTATCCTTGATATTGATGACAAACTCATTGCTGACGGAGGGCAGAATATTGCGCAGCACCTGCGGGATGATAACCCGCAGCATGGTCTGGCCGTGGGACATGCCGATGGACATGGCGCCCTCAAACTGGCCGCGGTCGATGGAAATAATGCCGCCGCGCACGATCTCCGCCATATAGGCGCCGGTATTGATGGACACAATGAGGATACCGGAGGGGATCAGTGCCAGTGTTTTGCCGCCGGTGGCGAAGGCATAGCCCCAGTAGATCACCATGGACTGCACCATCATGGGGGTGCCGCGGAAGATCTCCACATACACGGCGATGATACCGTTGAGCAGCTTCTGCAGAAACCGCAGCAGGCCGTTGCCGGAGAGCGGCGCTGTGCGCACCACGCCGGTCAGCATACCGATCAGCAGACCGGCCACCGTGCCGATCAGGGAGATCAGCAGGGTATTGCCGATGCCCTGCAGCAGCTGCGGGTAGTATTTCACCAGGATGTTCCAAACATCTTGAAAAAAAGTCATAGTCCTGTTCCCTTATTTCTTCCGGATGATGACTACGAGGTTCGACTCGTAGTAGGCGTCGGTAAAGTCGATCTCCTGCTTACGCTCGGCTGTGGGGCTCATGCCGGCCACAATGGCGTCGATATTGCCGGACTGCACGGCCGGCAGCAGGGAATCCCACTCCATGGCGTAGATCTCCAGCTTGAGGCCGAGCTTGTTGGCCACATACTGTGCCACCTGCACATCGTAGCCGTTGGCGTACAGGCCTTCCTTGCCCTCGCCGCTGATCGGCACCTCGCCGATGGTGCCGGAGGTGGTTTCGGTCCAGTTGTACGGCTCATAGGCACATTCCATGCCTACCTTCAGCGTGCCGGTGGGGTTGGCCGGGGTCTCGCTCTCCAGCACGAATTTGTCCACCGTGCCGCCGTTTGCCAGCGTTACGATCTGATCCATCAGCTGGCTCTTCTGCTCCTCGGTGATGGTCGCCAGTACCTCATTGATTTTGGCGGTCATGTCCGATCCCTTCTTCAGGCCGATGGCGATGCTCACATCCGCCGCGGTGGTCTTGAAGCCGGTGTCGTTGTTCTTCAGCGGGATATAGGTGAGGGTGCTGTCCGATTTCGTTACCGACAGGGCCGTCGGTTCCTCTGCCACATAGCCGTCGATCGAGCCGCTCTTGAGGGCGGTCAGCAGGTCGGAGAATTCCGGCAGGGTGGAGGACTGCACATCTTCGATCTGCTTTACGGCATCGGCGTGGAAGGTGCCGGTCTGGGCGGCGATCTTGGCGCCCTTCAGGTCGGCCAGGGATTTGGCCCCGGAGATATCCACACGGGTTTCGCTGCCGCAGCCGGCGCAGCCAAGCACCAGCAGAGCAGCCAGAACGATTGCAAGCAGTTTTTTCATTGTCATTCTCTCCTTTTCTGATGCGGCACAAAATCAAAAAGACCCGCGGTACCTCTGTGAAGGTATCCCGGGCTATAAATACGCCCCCCAAAAAGGGGAAAACGATGAAACCGCGATAGCTCTCCACAAATGTGACAGTCCCGTGCATATTCTGCACGGCCCCAGCACCAGACGGTTGGCAACCCGTCTGCCACTTCGGCAAAGCACCCTTTCGGCGGAAGCGGCTTGCCAGCCTTGCTTGCCCGCGCCTACTGATGAGCTTTGCGCCTCTATCAAGTGTTCCGTATCAAGTTTTCCTCATTATAGCACCGGTGGCGCGTTTGTCAACACTTTTTCGGCAAAAAAGTGCATTTTCACAAAAACGCCGGATATGCCCTTGAACGAAATGGAGAAATATGCTATGATTTCAGGCAGAAACGGCGGCGTGCCGCTGCGCCCGACCCGATAATCAGGAACAGGAGAAGTGCCCTATGCCCTTTTTGCCCATCACAGTTGAAGAAATGCGTGCCCGCGGCTGGTCGCAGCCGGATTTTGTCCTGGTGGCGGGGGATGCGTATGTGGATCACCCCAGCTTTGGCACGGCCATCATCTCCCGCGTGCTGGAGGCCGAGGGCTTTAAGGTATGCATCGTGCCGCAGCCGCAGGGCGATGCGGACTATCAGCGCTTTGGCCGGCCGCGGCTGGCCTTTCTGGTCAATGGCGGCAATATCGACCCCATGGTGGCGCATTATACGGCAGCCAAGCGCCGCCGCAGCGAGGATGCCTATTCCCCCGGCGGCCGGGCCGGGCTGCGCCCTGATCGGGCGACCATTGTGTATTGCCGTGCCCTGCGGCGGCTGTATGGGGATGTGCCGATCGCCATTGGCGGGCTGGAGGCTTCCCTGCGGCGCTTTGCCCACTACGATTACTGGGACGACCGGGTGCGCCCGTCGATCCTGTTTGACAGCGGCGCCGACCTGCTGATGTTCGGTATGGGAGAGCGGCATATCGTGGAGATTGCCCACCGGCTGGACGCCGGCGAGGATATCCGCACGCTGCACGATATCCTTGGTACCTGCTATGCGGTGGCGGCGGCGGATTTTCAGCCGATCCCCCACAGCGCGGAATGTCCCTCCTACGAGCTGGTCAGTGCCCCGACCGAGAGCGGCAAGCGCCAGTATGCCATCTCCTGCCGCATCCAGCAGCAGGAGCATGATGCCGTGCGCGGCCGCACGGTGCTGCAGCGCTGCGGCGACCGTATCCTGGTGCAGAACCCGCCCTCGCCGGTGCTGTCGACCGAGGAGATGGATCGGGTGTATGCGCTGCCGTATATGCGCAATTATCACCCCAGCTACGAGGCGCAGGGCGGTGTGCCGGGCATTGCCGAGGTGAAGTTTTCCATTATTCATAACCGCGGCTGCTTCGGCGCGTGCAATTTTTGCGCCATTGCCTACCACCAGGGACGGCAGATCACCGCCCGCAGCCACGGCAGCGTGGTGCAGGAGGCGGAAAAGATCGCCAAAATGCCGGATTTCAAGGGATATATCCACGATGTGGGCGGTCCCACGGCGGATTTCCGTTTTCCCTCCTGCGAGGCGCAGCTCAAGCGCGGCCTGTGCAAGGACCGTAAGTGCCTGGCGCCGGAAATGTGCCCGGCGGTCAAGGTGGATCACAGCGACTATCTGGCGCTGCTGCGGCGGCTGCGGCAGGTGCCGGGGGTGAAAAAGGTGTTTATCCGTTCCGGCATCCGGTTTGATTATGTGATCGCCGACCAGGACGAGCGGTTTTTCAAGGAGCTGATCAGCCACCATGTCAGCGGCCAGCTGAAGGTGGCGCCGGAGCATGTTTCCGACCGGGTGCTGCATTATATGGGCAAGCCGCCCTTCCGGGTGTATGAGAAATTCCGCACCCGGTTCTACGAGCTGACCAAAAGTGCGGAGAAAAAGCAGTATCTTGTGCCGTATCTGATGTCTTCGCACCCCGGCAGCACGGTGGACGACGCCATCAAGCTGGCGCGTTTTCTGAAAAAGGAGGGGCTGCACCCGGAGCAGGTGCAGGATTTTTACCCCACCCCCGGCACGGTATCCACCTGTATGTTCTATACCGGACTGGATCCCATGACCATGGAGCCGGTGTATGTGCCCCGTTCCCCGCAGGAGAAGGCGGAGCAGCGGGCGCTGCTGCAATACTACCGGCCGGAAAACCGGCGGCTGGTGCTGGCGGCGCTGCGGCGCGCCGGGCGGCAGGATCTGATCGGCACGGGGCCGAACTGTCTGGTGCCGCCGGAGCCATCTGCGGGCGGCCGCGGCGGCCGGAACGCCCCCGCTGGCCGGCGCCCGGAGAAAAAGCCGGGACACCCCGCCGGCGCCGGGCGGTACAGCCGCTACAGCCGCGGCAAAAAGAAGAAATAAGAGCCGCCGGCAGTGTTTCGTTTGAGTTTCGATTGGCCGGGTAGAATAGACAAAACGGTGCACAAGCGGAGGGCGATACCATGTTTCATATCCTTGTGGTGGATGACGATAAAAATACCCGTCGGCTGATCGAGGCGGTGCTCAGCCGGGAAAACTATACCGTGACCACGGCCGAGAACGGGGAGCAGGCACTGCAGCGGCTGGATGAACAGCACATTGACCTGATTGTGCTGGACATCATGATGCCGAAGATCGACGGCTACGAGCTGACGCGGCAGCTGCGGGCGGCCGGCAATGAGCTGCCGATCCTGATGGCCTCGGCCAAGCAGCTGCCGGCGGACAGGCACCGGGGCTTTCTGGTTGGGACGGATGACTATGTGACCAAGCCGATCGACGAGCAGGAGCTGCTGCTGCGTATCAAGGCGCTGCTGCGGCGTGCCCGCATCGCCAGTGAGCGGCGCATCGTGATCGGCGATGTGGTGCTGGACTACGATGCCCTGACGGTAACGGGGCACGGCCAGGTGCAGGAGCTGCCGCAAAAGGAGTTTCTGCTGCTGTACAAGCTGCTTTCCTACCCCGGCAAGATCTTCACCCGCATCCAGCTGATGGATGAGATATGGGGTGTGGAAACCGACAGCGGCTGGGAAACGGTGACCGTGCACATCGGGCGGCTGCGCCGCCGGTTTGAGGGCTGGGAGGAATTCCGTATCGAATCGGTGCGCGGGCTGGGCTATAAGGCGGTGAAGAAGCTGTGAAAATGCGTCTGGATACCGAAAAGCTGCAGCAAAAACGGCGGGAATATACCTCCCGTGTGTCGCTGACGCTGCTGTTTGCCGGTGCGGCGTTCCTGGTCATTCTGGTTGTGCTGGTTGTGGTGGGAACACTGGCGCTGATCCTGGTCAACACCGGCGTGCTGACCAAAAAGGATATTGGTCTTATCAGTGCCAACCAGCTGATCGCGTTTATCCTGCTGGATAGCTTTGTGGCCGGCGCTGCCGGGGCACTGCTGTTCGGCCGGCTGTATATGCGGCCGATCAACGCCATGATCAATATGATGAACCGGCTGGCGGCCGGGGATTTTCATTCCCGCATCCGGTTCAGCGGCCTGTTTGCCCGCCACCCGGCGGTGGTTGAGCTGACCGGCAGCATCAATACGCTGGCGGAGGAGCTGGAAAATACCGAGCTGCTGCGCTCGGATTTTATCAACAATTTTTCCCACGAATTCAAAACGCCCATCGTGTCCATCGCCGGCTTTGCCGCGCTGCTGAAGTCTGCCGAGCTTTCGGAGGAGCAGCGTGCCGAGTATATCGGCATTATTGCGGAGGAGTCCCGGCGGCTGTCTGCCATGGCCACCAATGTGCTCAATCTGACCAAGGTGGAAAACCAGACCATCCTTTCGGATGTGACGGTGTTCAATCTTTCCGAGCAGATCCGCACCTGCCTGCTGCTGCTGGAAAACAAGTGGGCGGACAAGGGGCTGGATCTGTGCCTGGAATTCCGCGAATACCGCATTGCCGGCAACGAAGAGCTGCTGCGGCAGGTGTGGATCAACCTGCTGGATAATGCGGTCAAATTTACCCCGTTCGGCGGTACCATCCGGGTGGATATTGCCCGGCAGGGCGATCGGCTGCAGGTAACAGTGGCCAACACCGGCAGCACCGTGCTGCCGGAGGACCGGGAGCGGATATTCCGCAAGTTTTATCAGGGGGATACCTCCCATGCCACCGAGGGCAACGGGGTGGGGCTGGCAGTGGTCAAGCGCATTGTGGAGCTGCACGGCGGCCAGGTGTGGGTGGAATCGGCGGAGGATATGACCCGCTTTACCGTCTGTCTGCCGGCCGGTGTGGCGCAGACCGCTTGACACGGCGGCGTTTTGCAGCGTATACTGGAGCAATACCCTGCAGATACGATTTGTTTTGTCCAAGTACCCGTTTTACAGAAGGAGGAGCCTCATGGAGAATAACCGTACAACCGGCAGCGTGCTGCGCAATGTGCTGTCCTTTTCGCTGCCATACCTGCTGTCCTATTTCCTGCAGACGCTTTACGGGATGGCGGATCTCTTTATCGTGGGGCAGTATGAGGGCGTGGCTGCTACCACGGCCGTGTCCGTCGGCAGCCAGGTGATGCATATGCTCACCGTGATGCTGGTCGGCCTGGCTATGGGCACGACCGTCAGCATCGGGCAGGCGGTCGGCGGCGGGGATCACCGCCGTGCGGCGGCCGCGATTGGCAACACCGTGACGCTGTTTATGGGTCTGTCGGTGGTGCTGACCGCTATTCTGCTGCTGCTGGTGCAGCCGATTGTGGCTGTGATGTCCACACCGGCCGAGGCGGTGGCCGGTACAGCGGACTATCTGCGTATCTGCTTTATCGGAATCCCGTTTATCACGGCTTACAATATCATCAGCTCTATTTTCCGCGGTCTCGGCGATGCCAAAAGCCCGATGATCTTTATTGCGGTGGCGTGTGCTGCCAATATCGGGCTGGATTATCTGTTCATCGGCGGGCTGGGACTTGGGGCGGCCGGTGCGGCGCTGGGCACCACGCTGGCGCAGGCGATCAGCGTGGCGGTATCGCTGGCGGTGGTGCTGCGGCAGAAAACCGGGGTGGCCCCCGGCCGGCAGGATTTCCGGCCGCAGCGGGCGGTGATGGGGCAGCTTTTACATATCGGCGTGCCCATCGCCCTGCAGGACGGTTTGGTGCAGATCGCCTTTATCGTCATCACGGTGATCGCCAACCGGCGTGGGCTGACGGACGCGGCGGCGGTGGGCATTGTGGAAAAAATTATCAGCTTTGTATTCCTGGTGCCCTCTTCCATGCTTTCGACCGTTTCGGCGCTGGGCGCGCAGAATATCGGCGCCGGCAAGCCGGAGCGCGCCGTGCAGACCATGCGCTACGCTATGGCGATCGCGGTCGGCTTCGGGCTGGTGGTCGCCGTCCTTGCCCAGTGGATTGCCGAGCCGGTGGTGGGGCTGTTCACGCCGGATGCAGCCGCCGTGAAGGCTGGCGGCCAATACCTGCGCGGCTATATTCTGGACTGTCTGCTGGCCGGTGTGCATTTCTGCTTCAGCGGCTATTTCTGTGCCCGCGGCCTGTCAGGGCTGTCCTTCCTGCACAATATGCTGTCCATCACCCTGGCGCGCATCCCCGGCGCCTGGCTGGCTTCCCGGTTTTTCCCGCAGACCCTGCTGCCGATGGGGCTGGCTACTGCCGCCGGCTCACTGCTGTCGGTGGTGGTGTGCGTGACAGCCTTTGCGGTGCTGCGCCGCCGGGATCGCGCAGCGAAAATGCCGCCGGCATAAAAAACACTTGCATTTTTCGCCGGATAGTGCTACAATATGCGCAAAATAGGGAAACCATCTGCCACCGGGTAGAGAGATGCTATACGCATCCGCCGCACATCGTTAGGTCTTAGAAGATGTGCCGACGGGTGCGTTGTTTTTTTAATTTAAGGAGGAAGCTATGCGTAAACGATCTTCGTGGATCACCTATTTCAGTGTCGGTGAGCGTCTGCTATGGCTTGGGTCAGTCGGCGGAATTCTGGCGGCCTTTTTTCTGCTCGGCGGGCAGGGCATTTGGACAGTGGTGGCGTCTCTGCTGGGGGTCACGGCGCTGATCTTCAATGCCAAGGGCAATCCGATCGGACAGGCGCTGATGATCGTGTTCAGTCTGTTTTATGGGTGGATTTCCTACACCTTTGCCTATTACGGCGAGATGCTGACCTACCTTGGCATGTCCATGCCGATGGCGGTGCTGGCGCTGATCAGCTGGCTGCGCCACCCCCATGCCGGCCGGAAGAGCGAGGTGCAGGTGGCGCATGTGAGCCGGCGCGAATGTGGCTGGATGTGGGTGCTGACGATTGTGGTCACGGGCCTGTTTTATTTTCTGCTGAAGGCGCTGGGCACGGCCAATCTGCTGCCCAGCACCGTGTCGGTGACCATCAGCTTTCTGGCGGTGTATCTCACCTTCCGCCGCAGCCCCTACTATGCGGTGGCCTATGCGGCAAATGATGTGGTGCTGATGGTGCTGTGGACGCTGGCAACCATTGAACAGCCGCAGTATCTTTCCGTGACCGTCTGCTTTGCGGCGTTTCTGGTGAACGATATTTACGGCTTTATCAATTGGCGGCGGATGGGCGCCCGGCAGGCGGCCGAGGCAGCAGAATAAAAGATGACCGGCGGCGTGACACATCCTGCCTGTGTCACGCCGCTGGTCTGTTTTGCTCATTGGGTATTCAGCAGCCACACGGCCGCGATACCGCACAGCAGCCCGACAGCCTGCAGCGGCCGCAGCTTTTCCCGGAACAGGAAGCGCCCGACCAGCCATACGGCAATGGCATTGGCGACCGACACCATCGGGAACAGCACCGAGGCCTTTTCGGTGGCAGCCAGGTACAGGACGATATAATTGGCCGCCCCGTTCATCACGCCGCTGCACAGGCCGGCGCCGCTCAGCGCGAAGGGCGGGCGCGGCTTCTGCACGCCGTACATCCCCATGGACAGGGCAAGCACCGTGGCCAGCGCGGCCAGCATGAATTCTGTGCGGTACAGCCCCGGATAGGCCAGCTGATGGTATTTCTGGATCAGTGAGCACACGCCGTTTGCCGCAAGCGTGGCGAGGGCGTAGAGCGACCAGCGCAGGGACAGCCCGCCCTCCCGCCGGCCGCCCAGCAGGGCAATGGCTGCCAGCAGCAGCGCGATGCCGAACCCTCCGCCGACGGTCAGACTCTCCTGCCATACCGCAATGCCGAACAGAAAGGGGATGATCAGGGAGAAGGAGGCGATAATGCTGGTCAGGGCGATTGGCCCGGTGGCCAGCGCCCGAAAGCCGGTGTGCATGGAGATGCACAGCGCTACGCCGTAGGCAAGGCCGAAGCCCCATGACGCCCAGTGGGCGTGCAGCCCGCGGATCAGGCCGGCCAGCAGAAAGACGGCTGCCCCGGCGATGGCCTTATTGGCGTTGAAAACCGCGGCATTTCCGCCGCGGCGGGCGTACAGCTTGCCAAGGGTGGACTGCCCGCAGGAGCAGAGCACATTGAGCAGGTACAGAACAGCGGTCATAGTTTCGCTCCCTCCGATGGCAGCTGCCACACAGTCTCCAGTGCCTCCACGGCCGCGGCGGCTGGCAGCAGCTTTCCCTGTGGGTAGCGCCGGCGGATCTCCTCAGCGATCCGCCGGTAAGCCCGGGTGCCGGTGACCTGCTCATACAGGGCCTGAAATACCTCGGCCGCCTTACAGTAGGGGGCAGCGGCATCGGTTGGTGAAATAATGCGTATAGCCACGGTTATCCCGCCCTTTCTTGGCTTTTTTCGTCCTCACGCAGTATAGAGTATAGAGCAAAGCGGGGCAGATGACCATATGATTTCCGACCGGATATTTGC
This sequence comes from Ruminococcaceae bacterium UBA6353, assembly GCA_002437905.1. Classification (GTDB taxonomy): domain Bacteria; phylum Bacillota; class Clostridia; order Oscillospirales; family Acutalibacteraceae; genus UBA5905. Next base: position 35,721 of record DJRT01000011.1, read on the forward strand.
GATTTTCATAACACGGAAAAACACAGAGTTGACAGAATAGCCGCCATACGATATGATTTTATCGGGTGATGGGATATGTTTTTCAACACAGCGGATTTTTCGGTGGATGCCATTGAGGCTTATAAGCTCAGCTGGACATCCCAGGATGCCGTATCGCCGCTGCGGCCATTCCATGCGCTTTCCCTGCGGGTGCGCGGCAATGCCCGCTTTATCCATGGGGAAACAGCGGTGGCGGTGCGCTCCGGGGATATTGTTTTTGTGCCGGCTTATTACCGCTACCGTTTGGTGGCCGGGCAGGAGGAGCTGTTTGTGCTGCACTTTTGCTCCGAGGCACCGCTGCCACAGCAGATTGTGCGGTTTTCGCCCACGGCACCGGAGCTTTACCGGCAGGCTTTTGAGGCCCTATGCACCCTCTTCCGGGAAAAGCCGGCGGGGTATGCACTGGAATGCCGGGCGCAATTTTACCGCATCGCGGCCGACCTGGAGCGGGACCACCGGGAGCAGGAGAGCGGCGGGAACGACCGGCTGCGCAAGGCGGTGGAGTATATCCACACGCACTTTACCGATACACAGCTTTCCGTCGGCGCCCTCGCGCGCTGTACCGGCGTCAGCGAGACCTATTTCCGCCAGCTGTTTGCTGCCCGCTTTGGGGAAACGCCGGTACAGTATATCCAGCGCCTGCGCCTGCAGTATGCGCTGGAGCTGCTGCGGTCGGGGTACTACACCGTGGCGCAGGCGGCGGACAAGAGCGGTTTTTCCTCGCCCTATTATTTCAGTGCCTTCGTCCGCCGGCATACCGGCCGGCCGCCAACGGCATTTGTCGGGGCTTTCTCGGCAGAAAAATAAAAAGAAGGCCGGAGCAGCCAGCTGGCTGCTCCGGCCTTTTGCCGGTCTGTGCCGTGCTTACAGGGAAGCCTTCAGGATCTCCAGAATATCCTGCTCGGTCAGGGGCGCCCAGGCATGCTCCAGCCCCTCGTTGACGGCAATGTGGTGCGCCATTTCCGAGAGGCGGGAGTCGTCGATCCCCACCTCGGTCAGGTGCATCGGCATGCCGAAGGAGGCGAACAGATCATACACCGCCTCAATGGTCTTATCGGCAATCTGCTGCGCCGGCAGTGCCGGGTCGATGCCGAAAATGTGGGTGCCGAAGCTGACAAAGCGCTCGATCGTGCAGCTGCTGAGAATATGGCGCATCCAGCGCGGGGTCAGGATGGCCAGCCCCTCGCCGTGGGTAATGTCGTAATAGGCGCTCAAGGCGTGCTCCATGCCGTGGCACGGCCAGCCGGAATAGCTGTTGCCGATGGACAGGATGCCATTGCAGGCCAGTGAGCAATCCACCATAAATTCGCCGCGCGCTTCATAATTATCCGGCTGCTGCAGTGCGATGCGGGCATTGTGGATCAGGCTCTTGATGGCGGATTCACACATGCCGTCGGTCAGCAGCGAGTGCTTTTCGCAGAAATACTGCTCCATGATGTGGTTGATGGCATCTGCGGCGCCGGCGGCCGTCTGCTTTTTGGATACAGAGAAGGTGTAGCGGGGATCCAGGATGGAGGCGACCGGGAACAGGTGCTCGTCCAGATACCCGACCTTATCGTTGGTCTCGGTGCGGGAGATGACGCAGCCGCTGTCGTATTCCGAACCGGTGGCGGCCAGGGTGAGGATATCCACCAGCGGCAGTGCCTTTTCGGCCTTGACCTGGTAGGTGATGAGATCCCACGGTTCCCCGTCGTACAGGGCGCCGGCACAGATGGCCTTGGAGCAGTCCAGTACGCTGCCGCCGCCGACAGCCAGCACGGCGTCGATGTGGTGCTCCTTGCACAGCCGGACGCCCTCCAGCACACTGGTGGTGTATTTGGGGTTCGGCTCGATGCCGGGCAGCTCATAGATCTCAAAGTCGGCCAGCAGCCGCTTGACCTCGTCATACAGGCCAATCCTCTTGATGCTGCCGCCGCCGTAGGTGAGCAGGATACGGCTGCCGAGAGGGCGCAGCACGGCCGGCAGCTGCTGTACGCTGTCCTTGCCGAAGATCAGCTTTGTGGGGGTGTGATAGGTGAAGTTTTCCATAGCAGTTTCCTCCCGTATGCCTTATTTCAGGGTCTTTCCGTCGTGGAAGGCGCGGCCGACAGTCTCGCCGAGTACCACATAGGTATTGTTGAATGGATCAAAGGTCAGTGGGCGGGCCTTGGCCACATCCACCTGGCCGTTTTCGTTCAGTACGCGCTCATCCACGCTGACTTTGACAATCTCGCCGACCATCCGGCAGCTTTCCGGATCATAGCTTTTCAGCCGGCACTCAACGGCGATCGGCAGCTCCTCAACCAGCGGGGCATCCACAAATTCCGAGTGCACAGCGTGGAAGCCGGCCTTGGCGAATTTATCCGGCTGCTGATTGCCGGAAACGATGCCGACATAGTCGCAGGCGGCCAGGTGTGCAGCGTCCGCCATGCTGACGGTAAAGGCCTTGCGCGCCAGAATGCTCTTGGTGGTCTTGTGTCCGGCACTGATGCACATGGTCAGCTCACTGCCGTCGCTGATGCCGCCCCAGGCGGCATTCATGGCGTCCGGCGTGCCGTTTTCGTCATAGGCGGCCAGGATAAACACCGGCTGCGGATAGGTGTACGGTTTTGCTCCAAAATTTTTTCTCATAGCGCAATTCCTCCTTTGCTCTGTTTGTATTATAGACCTTGGAGCTTGCTCTAAGTCAAGAGTCCAAATGAAAACTTTTTGTGAATAGCATCGCCGGTGGGGAGTCGGGGCAATAGCCGGCGACGGCACGGTCCTTCGGCCAAAAAAGACCGCCTGCCGGCAGGCAGGCGGTCGCATGGGCTATGAATAGGAAGCAATTGCCTCAAAGGGGAGGGTACTCCCGCAAGATGCCTTCACCAATTTGAATACGGCCGCCCTGCAGCAATCGTTGTTTAACTGCGCGTTGCAGAGAGGTTTCTGCTGGCAGCTCTGCCAGGGCAGTGCCCACAGGACAGTGGAAGAGATACCCAATCACCTCGTCGGTGCAGTCGGTGCCGTCGGTAATCGCACCGAACATTTTGCGGAAAGCGGCCAAATTCGAGTCAGGCCGGTAGAGGTCACGGATTTGGTTGCTCAGCAGCCAGGTTTTACAGCGGAATTCATCCGGATCTATGCCGTAGATCTGCCGAATATACGGTCCTGCAGCTGTGAGGGAATCCCTGACTGCCGCTGGCTCCAACCGTCCCTCCGGCGGAATGTGTATATTGACGCAGCTGAAGGCGCTTTTCCGATCGCCATTGTGAAACTCATACTGTAAGCGGCCAAGCTCCACCAAACGCAGGTTGCTGAATTCGCTGCCCCATAGTACATTGGTGATGGTGAGGGCCTTGTGTGGCCAACCCATACCAAGCTGTTGCCGCACACGGAACCGATGGGTCTGTTGCTGTGCCGGATCGACATTGAAATGCACAAAGTTCTGAGAATGGGTTAAATAACCGCTGAGCAGCAGCAGATCGGCCGAAAGAGGCGGCATGACACAACCAAACAGCTCTTCTAAAGAACGGAGGTGCCAAAGTGCCGACTGTTGGGCGGATATAGGAGTAAATAGCCTGTCGGCGGCCGCCTGAAAAGCAGCGATGTATGCAGGAAAACGGTTGATCTGCTGTTGGCTATCAATCAAAGCGGCCAAATAGGCGGTATCTTCAATGGTATAAAATGCGAGAGCCTCCCGTAACTGTTGCTCGGTCATATATGTGCCTCCTTTTGTGTTCCTCCGTAGTATTCGTTTGCATTATAGCAATCTGCCGCCTGCCCGGCAAGCAACAAAACAACGACAACAGTACAATTCTCTACTGCTTTTTTTCAAAAAAGACCGCCTGCCGGCAGGCAGGCGGTCGCATGGGCTATGAAGCGGAGTAACTATATATCAGTATTCGCTGATCGGGGTCATGTACAGGGCCTTTTCCGAATCCTTGCTGTTGACGATGATCAGCACATCCCAGTCATCCACGATGCTGTATACACCGTAATACTCGTTGTCCGGAAATACGGCATGCACGGCATAGCCGGATTCCACGATCTCATAGGTGCCGGAAACGCTGCTCTCGCCGTCGATCAGCTGCACATGGCTATCGTCCGTGAAAACGAACTGCAGCTTTCCGCCGAAGGCCTCCAGGACGGCGTCCACATCCGCCTGCTCCATCTCGGTATCATCGAATATGCCGCCGGCAAGCTCCCAGCCGGTATCGGCCAGGCTGTCCAGCTGGATCGCCGAAAGGTCGGCCAGCGCCTTCGGAAAGACCGATTTTTCAGTATTGCTGTTGTTGCTGCTGTTGCCAGCGTTGCCGGCCGTGCCGGTGGGTGTGCTTTCGGTGTTGGTGTTGCCGCAGCCGGTCATCAGGCCGGCCATCATGGCAACCACGGCCACCATGGCAATGACAGTCAGGACGGTGCGCAAAAATCTTTTCATTTTACTGCTTCCTTTCTGTAAAAGCTCCAACTGCCGCACAGGTCCGTGTCCTCAGTCCAGTGCGGCAGTTATCCCCTCTTGACGCAAAGGCGTTTTGCGTCTATACTGAAGTATATATCGTACATCAATGTACGAGTCAAGCCTTTTTTCAAAATTCGGCAAAAAATTTTTTCATGGGGAGAAAGTGCATGGAAAAGCAGGAAAAAGAGCTGTTTCAGATCGGCGAGGTGACCAAAACGCTTGGCCTGACCAGGCGGATACTGCTGAACTACGAGGCGCTGGGGCTGCTGCAGCCGGCGTACAAAAATCCGGAAAGCGGCTTTCGCTACTATTCTGCCGAGAATGTGGTGCATATCCGGCTGATCCGGGTGCTGCAGGGGCTGGGGCTGTCGCTGCCGGAGATCCACCGGTATTTTGACGATGCGGCCCAGCTTTCGGAGCAGATCGACCGCCTGGTGCTGCTGCGCGACCAGCTTGATCGGTTCATCGCCCAGCTGCGGCTGCGTCAGCAGGCGGCACAGCCGGAGATCTGCCGGGTGGCGCTGCCGGGCTTCACCGCCCTGTGCCGGCCTTTCTGCGGCACGGATACGGCTGCCAAGGCGGCCCAGCTGCGCACGGTGTATATTGAGGCAGTTAAGCACTATCGGCTGGATGTGGAAAACAAGATGTGTATGCAGATCCCAATCAGCACGCCGCAGGAGGGGCTGTGCATTGTGCCGGTGGCGCCGGACAGCCGGGGCAGCGAGATCAAAAACATTCCGCCGGTGGCAACAGCCATTTGTTTGTACTACCGCGGCGCCTACGAGAATTTTCCGCTGGTGCACGAACAGCTGCTGGCCTATGCCAGGGAGCACGATATGACCCCGCACGGCTATTTCCGGCATATCTACATGGAGGGGCCGCCGACGCACGGAGAAAACAAGGAGGCCTATGTGACACAGGTTGCCCTGCCGATCAAGTTTGTTGAGCTGTCCACCGGAGCGGAGTAAATGCACCCCGCCCCGGCCGCTATATGCGGCCGGGGCGGAGAGATTCAGGCTTGCGGCGGGGTTTCGGGTTCGCCATCCGGCGTGCTTGCGAGTGCTTCAATGGCTGTGCACAGCTGCTGGGTTTGGTTTTCTATGGTTTTGCGTAGCTGGTTGGCCTTTTGCCATTGTGTGTCCTGTATGTCACTCAGCAGCTGAACGATTTCGCCGAGGCCATAAAACAGCATCCCGGCTATAAAGGTTGAAATCCAGCAGATTACTGCTCTGATAAACGAAAACTCTGTTGTAGTAAGGCTGGAATAGTACCCGATCCTTTCTTCAACAGTGCCGAATGCAAACCCGGCAATCGCTCCGCCAATAAAAGTGCACCATGCAAGGACCTTGAATATGGAAGAAACCGTGTTTTTCATATAAATCCTCCTCAAGCGTTATATATGACATTCACTGAATGTCATATCAGGCAGCATTATACCATATAATTCCCTTGTTGACAAGCACTAAATGTCAAAAAGGGTGAAAATAGTATGTTCATCAATAAGGCAGCCGATCATACGAACAATCTCTGTGGCAGGCAGGTCGCGTTTTTCCGCAAGCAGCTGAAGATCTCCCAGCGGGAGCTTGCGGATCGGCTGCAGCTGATCGGCCTGGATATGGACAAGAATGCGATCCAGCGCATTGAATCGGGACAGCGGTTTGTGACGGATATTGAGCTGAGGGCGCTCGGACGGGTGCTCAACCGCCCCTTAGAGGATCTGGTTGGCGGGTAAAGCGCGCCGCCGGAAAAAGAAAAAAGCACTTGCAAGCGCAAGTGCTTTTTTCGTGGCTGCTCCTGTCAGGCTCGAACTGACGACATCGTGATTAACAGTCACGCGCTCTACCGACTGAGCTAAGGAGCAATATATGCCTCCGCTGTTGCGGAGACGATGTGTTGGCATCTACCTATCGTCCCGGGCCGCTTCCAGCCAAGTATTGTCGGCACCAGTGAGCTTAACTGCCGTGTTCGGGATGGGAACGGGTGTACCCTCACCGTAATCAACACCAACTATTGTGGTGACCCGTAGCGGATTCGAACCGCTGTTGCCGGCGTGAGAGGCCGGAGTCTTAGACCACTTGACCAACGGGCCATGGAATGGTGCACCTTCAGGGACTCGAACCCTGGACACCCTGATTAAGAGTCAGGTGCTCTACCAACTGAGCTAAAGGTGCATTTGCAGGGCGGCTTTCCGAAACCGCTTGCCTATAATACACTAAGCTTGCCCGTTTGTCAAGAGAAAAATCCGAAATTTTTGAAAAAAAGCCGAAAATTTGCCATCGGCCGTCGGGAGATATTTTTGAACTTTTTGCAAACAGACGGTGAATTTCCGCCCCCGGTGCTTGCGCCGCCGGCGGATTTTTGGTATGATGGGGGCAGAAAGCTTCCCGCGGGAAGCAAAGAAAGGCGATGACCGCATGGCACGCGAGATGCTGCTGGCGGGGGTGGCGCCGGAGGAGCTGCAGCCGGAGCAGCCGGCACAGCCGCCCCGTTCCCCCCGGCAGAAATGGGAGAATTTCTGGTATCATTACAAATGGATCGTGCTGGGCTGCCTGTTTGTGGCGGCTGTGATCGCGGTGCTGGCGGTGCAGTGCGCCCGCAAGGACCCGCCGGACTACACCCTGCTGCTGGCCAGTGAGCGCGGCTATCTGGACAGTGAGCTGGCCCCGCTGAAGGAGCTGCTGGAGAGCTGCGGCGAGGATGTGGACGGCGACGGCAAGGTGGAGGTGCAGATCATCACCTGCCAGCTGGGGGAAAATATCTCACGCGAGATGCAGCTGGCCAACTACCAGAGCCTGCAGGCGCATCTGGCCACCGGGGATGTGATGCTGTTTGCCTTTGAGCCGGCGTACTACGAGTGGCTTATGGGCGTGACGGACGGAAAGGAGCACAGCTTTCTCTCTCCGCTGCCGGTGCAGGGCGCCGGGGTGAACGAGGATGGCTGCAGCTGGGATTGGAGCAGTGACCCGCGCATTACAGAGGACGCGCGGTTCGATGATCTGCCGCAGAAGCTGTATTTCGGTGTGCGGGCTGCCGTTGGTACGGCGGAAAAGCGCGGGGAGGAGCACGACCGGGGGATGGCGCTGCTGACGACCCTGATCACCGGGCAGCGGCAGGATGCGCCGCAGGAGTGACCCGCAGGCGCCCGCCGAAATGGGGCAAAAGGCCGCCGGCTTGTATAGCCGGCCGGCCTTATTTTTCGCCCTTGGTGGTGCGGCGGCTACCCCAGCAGCCGCGGCAGCAGGGCGATGGCCGCACCGACCCCGGCGCTGAGCAGCGTCCACAGAGTGCGGCGCAGCCACAGCCGCCGGTGCTGGCGGCGCAGCCCGGCATAGCTGTCGGCCTGCTGCACCACCTTGCCGGCCAGCCGCTGCAGGGTCTCCTCCGGCGTCTGGCTGCTGCCGGCGCGCACCACAAGGTAGGCGCGCTCAAAATACGGACTGCCGGTGTGGGTAACTTCGATCATCTGACGGTTGACACCTTTAATCATGGTCAGGCTCCTTTGTCTGCGGTGGTTTTTTCGGCATTTGCGTGGTTAGTATGGCGGCGATCGGCGGTGCTTATACACGGCGTTGCATGGCCGGGGGTGACAGAAAAAGGGAAATATTACAGGTTGTAAATCGACCGCCAGCCAAAGTTTTCCCCAAAAACGGGGGAAAACCCGGTGGAAGATGTGAAAAATGCCGTTTTTACAACCAGTTTTTCCGGCGGGTGGAAGTGGAAAACCGTTTTTGGCTTGTCAAGGGCAGATAACTGCGGGTTGAATGAGCTTGTCACAAAAAGAATTTTGCGGTTTTTTACATTTTCGGTTGAAAATTTCCGTTGTATTCGGTATAATAATAAACTGTCTTAATATGGATATACGGATCCTGCGCTGTGCGCACGGAACGCAAACAGAAAGAGGGCTGAAAACATGGCAGAAAACAAAAAGATGGTGGAAGCCATTACCTCCATGGACGAGGATTTTGCCAAATGGTACACCGATATCGTGAAAAAAGCGGAGCTGATTGAGTACACCAGCGTGAAGGGCTGTATGGTCATCCGTCCCTATGGCTATGCGATCTGGGAGAATATCCAGCGCATCCTAGACGGGATGTTCAAGCAGACCGGGCATGAGAATGTGAATATGCCCATGTTTATCCCGGAAAGTCTGCTGCAAAAGGAAAAGGATCATGTGGAGGGCTTTGCGCCGGAGGTGGCCTGGGTGACCTACGGCGGCAGCGAAAAGCTGGAGGAGCGCCTGTGTGTGCGGCCCACCTCGGAGACGCTTTTCTGTGAGCACTTTGCCAATATCGTCCACTCCTACCGCGACCTGCCGAAGCTGTATAACCAGTGGGTCAGCGTGGTGCGGTGGGAAAAGACCACCCGCCCGTTCCTGCGCTCCCGCGAATTTCTGTGGCAGGAGGGGCACACCGTGCACGCCACCGCCGAGGAGGCCATTGAGGAGACCGAGCGGATGCTGAATGTGTACACCCGCTTCTGCGAGGAATATCTCGGTATCCCGGTGGTGCAGGGACGCAAGACCGACAGCGACAAATTCGCCGGTGCGGAGGCAACCTATTGCATTGAGGCGCTGATGCACGACGGCAAATCCCTGCAGGCCGGCACCTCGCACTATTTTGGCGACGGCTTTGCGCGGGCGTTTGATATCCAGTTCACGGATAAGGACAACAAGAAGCAGTATGTCTATGAGACCTCCTGGGGCATGACCACCCGCATGATCGGGGCGATCATTATGACCCACGGTGACGATAACGGCCTGGTGCTGCCGCCCGCCGTGGCGCCCATCCAGGTGGTGATCCTGCCGATCGCCTCCCACAAGCCCGGCGTGCTGGATAAGGCAAATGAGCTGAAGGAGCGGCTGAGCAAGATCGCCCGGGTGAAGCTGGACGACAGCGACAACAGCCCCGGCTGGAAGTTTGCCGAATATGAGATGAAGGGTGTGCCGCTGCGGCTGGAGATCGGCCCGCGCGATATCGAGCAGGGACAGTGCGTGATCGTGCGCCGTGATAACCGGGAAAAGACGGTGGTGGCGCTGGATGAGCTGGAGACCCGGATCCCCGAGCTGCTGCAGGCGGTGCGGGACGGCATCTACCAGAAGGCACTGGAAAACCGTGAGCGCCGCACCTATGCGTGCCGCACGCTGGAGGAGATCGTGCCCATGCTGGAGAAAAACGGCGACGGCTTTGTGAAGGCGATGTGGTGCGGCGACCCGGTCTGTGAGGAAAAGGTCAAGGAGCTGACCGGTGTCGGCTCACGCTGCATTCCGCTTGCGCAGGAGCACATCAGCGACACCTGCGTGTGCTGCGGAAAGCCCGCAAAGTGCCTGGTCTACTGGGGCAAGGCATACTGAGAAACGGCCGCTTGACGGCAGAAGGGACGGCAACACCATGGAGCAATTGGCAAAACCGGCGGCGGGGGAGACCGTTGCCATCATGCATACCAACAAGGGGGATATTTCCCTGCGCCTGTTCCCGGAGCAGGCGCCCAAGGCAGTGGAGAATTTCATCACCCATGCCAAGGACGGCTATTATAACGGCATTGTTTTCCACCGTGTGATCAAGGATTTTATGATCCAGGGTGGCGACCCGACAGCCACCGGCTGCGGCGGAGAGAGCATCTGGGGCAAGAATTTTGCAGACGAATTTTCGCCGCTGCTGCACAATCTGCGTGGGGCACTGTCCATGGCCAATGCCGGCCCCGGCACCAACGGCAGCCAGTTCTTTATCGTGCAGGCGAACACCTGCCATCCGGCGCTGCTGGAGCAGATGAAGGAGCTGCCGGACTACTTCCCGCCGCAGGCGGCGCAGGCGTATGCCGCGGTCGGCGGCACACCCCACCTGGATTATCACCACACGGTGTTCGGCCAGGTGTATGACGGCATGGATGTGGTGGATGCCATTGCGGCGGTGGAGACCGACCGCAATGATAAGCCGCTGGCAGATGTGACCATCCTCGGCATTGATATTGTGCCCTATGCATGATGCCATCCTCCGGGCACGGGCGCTGCTGCAGGCGGTGACCCCGCTGGAAGCCGATTGCGGCCGGGCGTGTGGTGGCTGCTGCTGCCGCGCAACGGCACAAAGCTGCGGCATGCTGCTGTTCCCCGGAGAGGAGCAGCTGCCGATGGATACAGGCTTTATCGTTACGGAGGCGGCCGGCGGCCCCCTGCTGACCTGCACCGGGCAATGCGACCGGACGCGGCGGCCGCTGGCGTGCCGGTTTTTCCCCTTGTTCCCGCATTTGGGGGCGGATGGCCGGGTGCGTGCGGTATACGATCCGCGCGGCTGGCGGCTGTGTCCGCTGCTGCGGCAGCGGGCGCATGTGCCGCTGCGGCGGGATTTTGTCCGGGCGGTGCGCCGCGCCGGGCGGATATTGACGGAGGATCCGGCTGCTGCTGCTTTTTTGCGGCAGCAGAGCCGGGAGATCGACGAACTGGCGCGGCTGCTGCCGCCCGGTGACGGACGCACACCCATCATGCGGCGAAAACTTCATGAATGACAGGAGACGAAAACCATGATGAAAAAGCATCGGACGCTCAGCCTGACACTGGCTGCGGTGATGGCCCTGGGACTGTTGTCCATTGGCGGCTGCGGCAAGAAAACGGACACAAAACCGAAGACGGGGGATAATGGGGTATCGACTGCCTATACCGAGCAGGATTACGGCTTCCAGCTGGAGCAGCCGACCGCCGGCGACACGGTGGCGATCATGCATACCTCGATGGGCGATATCTCTATCCGCCTGTTCCCGGAGGCAGCACCCAAGGCGGTGCAGAATTTCACCACCCATGCCAAAAACGGCTATTATGACGGGTTGACCTTCCATCGGGTGATCAACGATTTTATGATCCAGGGCGGCGACCCGGACGGCACCGGCAGCGGCGGCGAGAGCATCTGGGGTGAGCCGTTTGAGGATGAGTTTGACCAGAAGCTGATGAACCTGCGGGGCGCACTTTCGATGGCGAACAGCGGCGCAAACACCAATGGCAGCCAGTTTTTCATCAACCAGGCGAAGCCCGACGGCAGCACCGCCGCGCAGCTGAAGGAGCAGTACGATTACGACAAGCTGAAGAGCAGCTATGAGACGGAATACAAGCAGCTGGCCGACTATTACGGCAGCAGCTTCACCACCTACTATCCGGATGCGGAAACCTATATCGAAAACTACCGCGGCGGGATCAACCCGGTGGATTCGCTGGTGCCGGATGCGGTGTGGGAGCTGTACGCCAAGGTGGGCGGCAATATCTACCTGGACGGCGCCTGGCGCCAGAGCGGCGGCCATACCGTATTCGGCCAGGTGTATGATGGCATGGATGTGGTGGACGCCATTGCAGCAGTGGAAACGGATAACAGCAAGCCGAAAACGGATGTGTTGATCAACAGCATCGACATCCGCACCTATGGGGAATAAAGCGCGACAAGAACGATTGAAATGACAGGAGGGAACAGCATGACGCTGACGCTGCAGGGCAAGACGGTGAGCTATATGGACAGCGATCCGGAAAATGCGGCCGGGCGGCCGGTGGTGCTGTTCCTGCATGGCTGGGGCGCGCCGGTGGCGACCTATCGGCTGCTGCTGGAGCACCTGGCCGGCTACTGCCGCGTGGTGGCGCCGGATCTGCCCGGCTTTGGCGGCAGCGAGGAGCCGGCGCAGCCCTTTTGTGTGGATGATTATGTGGAATGGACGCTGGCATTTGCTGCGGCACTGCAGCTACAGGGGCAGAAGCTGATCCTGATGAACCATTCCTTTGGCGGCCGCATCAGCCTGAAGCTGCTGGCGCGCCGGCCGCTGCCGCTGGCGGTGGAAAAGGCGGTATTTCTGGATGCCGCGGGGATCCGCCCGCGGCGCACGGTAAAATACTACTGTAAGGTATATAGCTATAAGGCGGCCAAGCGCCTGTCCCGTTTGCCGGGGGCGGAGCGGCTGTTCCCCGGCCTGGCGGAGCGGGTGCGCGGGCGCGCCGGGTCGGCGGACTGGCAGAATGCCTCGCCGCTGATGCGGCGCACCATGACGCTGTGCGTCAATGAGGATCTGACCCCGCTGCTGCCGGCGGATCCGGTGCCCACCCTGCTGATCTGGGGGGAGCTGGACACCGCCACCCCGCTGCGGGATGGCCGGCTGATGGAGAGCCGCATACCGGATGCGGGGCTGGTGGTTCTGCCGGGGGCTGGGCACTTTGCCTTTGCCCAGCAGTGGGGAATCTGCAGCCGGGCGCTGGATGCCTTTCTGAAACCCGGCAACCCGACCTGACGAAAGGGGCAAATGATGGAACTGGCGATGAAATGCCTGCTGCTGGCAGCGGCGGCGCTCAATTTTTCCCTGCAGGCGGTGTATTTCACCCATATGCTGCAGCTGAATTCCTATCGCCCGGAGCGCTACCGCAAATGGTGCCTGGAGAATGACCGGCGGCTGGTGAATGTACCGCGGCTGCTGCCGTTTCTGTGTGTGCTGACGCTGTGGCTGTGCGGCCGGGTGCCGAACAGCACCCTGTATGCGCTGAACGCGGCCATTTTGCTGCTGACGGCGCTGCTCAACCGTCCCCGCCGGGCAAAAAAGCCGCTGGTATGCACCGCACGGGTCAAGCGGCTGTTTTTCACGCAGGCGCTGCTGTGCGTGTTGGCGCTGGTGCTGGTGTGGTTCACCCTGCCGCTGCGCGGGGTGCCCTTTGCCGGGCTGTTTTCCATGATCGTGTGGCTGTGGACGGGGCTGGCCAACCGCATCAATCTGCCGCTGGAGGAGCGCATTGCCGCCGGCTATGTGCGGGATGCGCGCCGCATACTGGACAGTATGCCGCAGCTGACGGTGATCGGCGTGACCGGCAGCTTTGGAAAGACCAGCGTGAAGAATTTTCTGGCGGCGCTGCTGGAGGCCAAGTACAATGTGCTGATGACCCCCGGCAGCTATAACACCACCATGGGGGTGGTGCGGACCGTGCGTGAGCAGCTGCGGCCGAGCCACCAGATCTTTATTGCGGAGATGGGGGCCAAGAACCCCGGTGATATTGCCGAGATCTGCCAGCTGGTGCACCCGAAATACGGGGTGATCACCGCCATTGGGGAGCAGCACCTGGAGACCTTCGGCACGGTGCAGAATATTCTGCATACCAAGTTTGAACTGGCGGAGGCCATTCCGGCTGACGGCGCGGTTTTCCTCAATTGGGATAATGCCTACATCCGCGGCTATGCGGTAAAGGTGCCGTGCGTGACCTACGGCACCACGCCGGGGGCGGACTATGTGGCCTCGGATATTGCGGTGGACAGCCACGGCAGCCACTTCACCCTGACGGCACCGGACGGCGAGAGCTGCACCTACACCACCCATCTGCTGGGGGCGCACAATATCCAGAATTTGGCCGGCTGCATGGCGGTGGCGCATTATTTGGGGGTCTCACTGAAGGAAATGCTGTATCCTGTGCGGATGCTGCACCCGGTGGAGCACCGCCTGCAGCTTTTGCCCAATGGCTATATCGACGATGCTTACAATTCCAACCCAGCGGGCTTCCGCGGTGCGCTGGATACGCTGGCGGGCTTTGCCGCGCAGCGGGTGCTGGTGACCCCCGGCATGGTGGAGCTGGGCGATCGCCAGGAGGCACTGAACCGGGAGCTGGGCGAATACGCCGCCAGCCGATGCGATTGGGCGGTGCTGATTGGCCTGCGGCAGGCGCCGCCGCTGAAAGAAGGACTGCTGCAGGGCGGTTTCCCGGAGGAGCGTATCCATGTGGCGGCCACGCTGCAGGAGGGACTCAGCTTTGTACGCAGCCTGCCGGGGAATGAGCCGCGCATCGTGCTGCTGGAAAACGACCTGCCGGATAATTTTTAAGGCAGCACCGCACAAATGCTGTGCGGGATCGCCTTGGACAAAGCAATTTTTCGTATGGTTCAGCGAATGTGTGATCGGAGGATAATGCGATGAAGACAAGAGTTGCTGTACTGTTTGGCGGACACAGTGTGGAGCATGAGGTGTCCATCATTTCCGGTATCCAGGCGCTGTGGGCGCTGGATCCGGCAAAATATGAGGCCTTTCCTGTGTATATCAGCAAGGATAACCGGTTTTATATCGGAGAAAATCTCGGCCAGGTGGAAAGCTACCGGGATATGAAGACCTGTCTGGCGGCAGCACAGCCGGTGCTGCCCGTGGCGGGGGACGGCTGTGTGGAGCTGATCCGCCATCCGGCCAGAAAATTTGGCAACAATGTGCTGGCGGCCTTTGATGTGGCGGTGCCGGTGGTGCATGGCACCAATGTGGAGGACGGTACGCTGATGGGGCTGCTGGAGATGCTGAACATCCCTTACGCGGCCTGTGATGTGACCTCCTCTGCGCTGGGAATGGATAAGTTTGCGATGAAGGCCGTGCTGCGGCAGGCCGGTGTGCCGGTGCTGGAGGCACGGCAGTATACCGGCCGCGAGTATGCGGCCGATGGCGAACGGATTTTGGATGAGATCGAGCAGGTGTTTGGGTATCCGGTGATCGTTAAGCCGGTCAACCTCGGTTCCTCCGTCGGCGTTTCCAAGGCCAGGGATCGGCAGAGCCTGCTGGACGCACTGGATCTGGCGGTCAGCTTTTCTCCCCGGGTGCTGGTGGAGCGGGCGGTGCCGCATCTGCGGGAGATCAACTGCGCCGTGCTGGGCGATGCGGACAGCGCCCGCCCCTCGGCGTGTGAGGAACCGCTGAATGCCGAGGGCATTCTGACCTTCGGCACTAAGTACCTTTCCGGCGGCAGCAAAAAAACCGGCGTTTCCGGCGGGATGACCGACCTGAAGCGTCGCTGCCCGGCCGAGCTGCCGGAGGGCATGACGGAGCAGGTGCAGGCGCTGGCGGTAAAGACCTTTCAGGCGCTCGGCTGCCTCGGTGTGGCGCGGATCGACTTTCTCAATGACCGCGAAAGCGGCGAACTGTGGGTGAATGAGATCAACACCATCCCCGGCTCACTGGCATTTTATCTTTGGCAGGAGGTGGGGGTCAGCTTTTCGCAGTTGATGGATGAGCTGGTGGCGCTGGCCTTTAAGCGGCAGCGGGAGCGGCAGAAGCTTACTTTCACCTATGAGAGCAACATCCTGGCGGGGGTCTCGCTGGGCGGCGCCAAGGGCGCAAAGCTGTAACGGACAAAACGGGGAGCGGCTATGTCGTTTCAGAAATGGCTGTATCCCGATCACGCTGTTCAACAAACAATAAACAACACAACGGCATCGGCCTATAAGGCCGATGCCGTTGTGTTTCTTTTGTATAATTGAAATGTAAGCGTTTACAGCTTCGTGATATTGTGCGCGGCGATGAAATCGCGCAGGAAGAAGATGTAAAAGAGCACCAGTGCCACAGAGCACACGGTCAGCCCGGCGATCAGGAGCGCGTGCCGGACGGTCAGGCGTGGGGTGTCCTCGCGATCAACCAGGCCGAGGGAGCGCAGCGCCGGCATGGCAGCGCTGAATACAATGGCGATCACCGCCGCCTCCAGCGGAAAGACCACCAGATTTTTGACAATGCGGGAAAGATTGATCAGGGAATAGGCCTTTTCTGCGCCGTAAAAAACGGTATAGCTCCACTTGATCATCAGACTGTTCAGCACAATATTGGAAAACAGGTTCACGGTGAATTTGGCTGCCAGGATGCGGGGCACGGTGATCCGCTGCCGCCAGAAGAACAGACCGAACAGGAAGGAGCTGCTCATCTCAACCAGAATGAAGGGGAAGAAATACGGACCATTTGGGGCAATCAGGCAGCCGAGGGTGTCGCTGACGGCGCCCACGGCCAGCCCCACCACCGGCCCGTAGACCAGACTGCCCAGCGAATTGACATAGCAGTCCAGCGTCAGGCTGACGCCGGCGGCCACCGGTATGCGGGCAAATTTGACCGCCACCCGCAGCGCAACGATCAGGGCAGCAAAGACCAGCATATGCGTATTCCGCAGCATGGCGGCGGCCTGCCGCCAGTAGGCGGCGGTTAGAATAGGGGAACGGGCATTTTCGGACATAGAAAAACCTCCTTTGCGTAACAGAATGGCATAGAGCTGTAACGCAAGGAGGCGGAAAGCTTCGTATTGCGGGTCGTTTACAGCGGGATGCAGCAGACAGACCGCAGGATACTCCATTCGTCCGGCTGACAACTCCCCGTTCAGCCGGCACTGGGCGCGCAGTTTGCTGCGCGCGGCGCCTGTCAACTTACTCTGTAAGCAGTAGCATAGCACAAATGACGGCGGATGTAAAGCCCCTTCCGGGAAACTCTGCACGCGATTGCCCAGGGATCGCCTTAAATATCCGGCTGCAGGCACAGCACTTCCTCAATCATGGCCGCCTGCTGGGGGGAGAGCACCGCGGCGCCCTCCGGCAGCGTCACGCTGTGCCGGTAGTGCGCCAGGTATTCCACATTGCCATTGGTGCCGTGGATGGGGGAAACGGTCAGCCCCAGCAGGGTCAGCCCATTTTCGGCGGCAGCGGTGAAGATGTCTGTCAGCAGCGGCGGCAGATCGGCTGCCGGATCGCGCAGGATGCCGTTTTTGCCCAGCTGCTTCGGCTTGGCTTCAAACTGCGGCTTGATGAGGGTGATCAGCTCACCGCCGTCTTTGAGAATGGTGTGGATGGCCGGAAAGATCTTCTTCAGAGAGATAAAGGAGACATCCACCGTGACCATGTCGCAGATGGTTCCGCCAAGCTGCTCCGGGGTCAGGCGGCGGGCGTTGGTGCGCTCCAGCACGGTCACACGGCTGTCCTCGCGCAGCTCCCACGCCAGAATACCGTAGGCCACATCCACCGAGAACACATGGGCGGCGCCGTTCTGCAGCAGACAATCGGTAAAGCCGCCGTTGCTGGCGCCGATATCGCACACTGTGCAGCCGGCAGGATCCACTGCAAAGCAGGCCAGCGCCTTTTCCAGCTTGTAGCCGGAGCGGCTGGCGTATTTGCGGGATTTTTCCTTCATGGTCAGCACGGTATCGGCCGGCACGGCGGTGCCGGGCTTGTCCGCCGGCACGGCGCCGATGTAGATGCGTCCCTCCATGATCAGGGCGGCGGCGGTGGCCGGGTCGAGCTGCAGCTGGCGGGCGGCCAGTTCATCAAGGCGTACAGTATCCATGGCAAAAGAAACTCCTTATTACGGTATCAGAGGGCATCGCAGGGAACAGTGACGGTGCATTTCTCCAGCAGGGCACAGGGATGATAGGCCAGCTTGGAATGGCGCAGACCCTCGCTGCCGGCATCATCCTGCCGGTTGATATACTCCACGCCGGGGGCGGCACTGTGTGCGGCAAATTCCCGCACCATCATGGGATAGATGCCGGGGTAGGCGGTATCGGCCTTTTCCACATGCACATGCAGCGTGTCGCCGAGAATCTCGCCGACGGAAAAGGCCGCCAACTGCCCGTCAACCAGCAGCAGCCCGCCGAGAATGCGGGGGGCAGGCAGAGCCTCCGGCTGCGGCGGTGCCAGCAGGGCAAGCAGGCGCGGCAGCGCCTCTTCCTCGGCCTGTTCGGCGGCGGACAGGCCGCCATCGGCTGCCCGGCGGGCGTTGAAATCCCGCAGGAAGGCCTCCACTGTCGGTGCATCGGCTGGGGTCATCGGCCGGTACTGCCAATCGGGGCAGGCGGCGGTAAAGCGATGCAGATGGTTGCGCTGGGGGCTGTACCGCCGGCCGGCAAAGCTGCTGAGATCGGTATAGCGGTAAAGATAGTCCCAGGCGTCGCGGTGGGTGGTAACGATCGCCTGTGGCCAGCGGGCGGCCAGGGTGGCGGCCTCTTCCGGTGTGACCGGGGAAAACCGCAGCGGCTGCCCGGCTGCCCGGCTGTGGGCCGCCAGAGAATCGAGTGCAGCGGACACATCGCCGCCGGTGGGGTAGCTGAAGCAATCGCCCTCGCCATAGTGGCCAACGAGGGAAAAACAGCCATCGGTCAGGGTGTAGCGATAGCGGTAATAGGGCTGCCACAGGCAGACAACGCCAGCCGTCCAGTCGCAGAACCGGTCACGGCGGGCGGCAAAAAAGGGCAGCACTTCGGATATGGCGGCGGGGGTGAGGGGAGTCAGCTGCAAGGTGATACGGTCCTTTCTGTCTGGTCGGCGCGCGGCAGGTCGGCAAACATGGCCTCAGCCGCGGCCAGCGGGATGTTCTTAATGCGGTGATATTGGTGCGCCTCGCCATAGGTATACACCAGCACATCGCAATTATGCGCCAGCACCTGGAAGAAGGTCTGCTTGAGGTCGTAGGCGACGATCTTATCCTCCGGCACCAGCACGGTGTGGAAGGTATACAGGCGGGAATATCGCAGGGTGAAGAAGCCCTCCCTGCGGGTCAGCCCGGCGGTGAAGCGGTCGATGGTTTTCAGCAGCAGCTGCCATGCACAGGGAATATAGGCGATGAAGGTCAGATAATAGATCAGCTCACTCCACTGTGGGAAAAAGTCCTGCAGATAGCCGGAAGCGGGGTACAGCAGGATCATGGCCCACAGGGGATAGAAGATATAGCGGTAGATGGATAGCGGTGCCGCCTTCAGGGTGATGCGGTGGCGGTGATATTCCGGCAGCAGACGGTGTACCTCTTTTTGTGAGGTATTGACTGGCGAAACCGGCACCAGTACCGCCATGGTATTGGTATCCTTGCCGTAGCCAATGCAGTTGATAAACACCATATGCAGCCGCAGAAACTTGCTGAGCAGGCTCTGCCGATAGTCCACATAATTGATGGAATGGGCGGTGCAGATATAATCCCGGCGGATGAACAGGCCGGTGCGGATAGAAAGCACACTGCCCTGCCGGGTCACGCGGAATGGCAGCAGCCGCAGTAGATTGCGCATGGCGGCTATTGCCCAGCCGCACAGCAGCACCAGGGCGATGATAGCGGCGGTGCGGGGGATGATGGTGACATACAGCGTCACATAATCCGCCATGGTCTCCAGATCACCGAGCAGCTGCTCACGGAAGGTCTCGCTGAGCTGGCGGCCGGTCTGCCGCAGGGCGGTGGCCAGCAGGAAAATGCCGCTGAAGGAATTGGACATGAACAGCGACAGCAGCGCCACATGATACCACTTCGGCTGGAAGCGGTGGTGTGGCTTGCGGCCGGTGGGGCGGCGGTGGAGCAGCAGCTCCCGCGCCCATTTTTCGCCCACCGTCAGGCGGAAGTCCGCATGACGGCTGCTGCCGGCGTCGGTGTCAATGGCGATCTGCACGGCGCCCAGCGGGCGCAGATAAAACGGGCGTTCCACCGTCAGGGTGACCACATGCCGGCGGGGGATCACACTTTCCCGCTGCACGAATACCCCGCGGCGGATGATAAAGCCGTCCTCATCAAAGGCATAGGTGTGGAACTGCCATTCCAGAAAGGAGATCAGCAGCAGCGCCAACAGGGTGAGCAGGTCGATCCACGCGCCACGCACCCAGTTGTACAGTCCCTCCGGGGTGCGGATATACCGCAGGCCGCGTGCCAGCGGCACCAGCAGCAGGAAAAGATACCGGTAGGTATAGCGCAGCATGGCAATGGGGTGCTGCCGGCGGTACGCGGTGCCGGCGCGGCTCATGGCTCGGCCTCCGGCGGGGTGCTGCTGGCCAGCAGGCGGTGGCTCCATGCCTCGGCATCGGCCGCCGGCACACCCTCCACCAGCACCCAGCCGCCGGCGGCGGAAAAGACGACAAAAGCCAGCCCGAACAGGCGCTCCAGCGGGCCGCGGATGACCGTGATGTGCCGCACGCCGGAGAGCGGCAGTGTGTGGTGGCTGACAAAATAGACACCGCTGATGACCGTGACGGCCTGCTCACTGACAAGGTAGCGTGCCCGGCGGTAGCGCAGGGGGATGTACACCGTCAGCAGCAGAAGCAGCAGCACTATCCAAAGCCCGGTGAAAAGCCAGACGACAAGGCGCGGGATAAAGGAGAGGCGGAACAGCACAACGCTCAGGGCAGCGGGCACAAGGGCGACGACCAGGGCCGCCACGGCCCAGCTCAGCCGTACACGGCTGTCGGGACGCTGATAGGTCACGGGGATACCTCCTTGCTGCGATCTGTCCATCATAGTAGCATATTTCCGGCAAAATGTAAAGCCTTGCCGCACAGGAGCAGCGGGAAAAGTCCCTTGTCCTTATTTTTTTGCGCCCCGCTTTTCGACAGGATACGGCGGGCCGGCGGGACTATAATAGGATGGTAGGCTGCGGCGCTGCCTGAATGAGAGAAAAAGAGTGAGAGCCATGATTCTATATGTGGATATTCTGCTGGCGGTGAACTGGTGGATCGACTACCTGCTGCTGCTTGGCGTGCAGCGGCTGACTGGGGCAGAGAGCCGGCGCTGGCGCCTGCCGCTGGGGGCGCTGGTCGGGGCGGCGGCCGCGCTGACGGTGTTCCTGCCGCCGCTGCCGACGGTGCTTTCCCTGCTGGTGAAGCTGCCGGCTGCTGCCGCCATGGTGCTGATCGGATTTTGCTGGGCGGGGCGGCGGGCGTTCGTGCGCCGGCTGCTGTGGCTCTTTTCCCTCTCGGCGGCGCTGGCGGGGGTGTGCGGGGCGCTGTACTTTTTCGTGGCGCCGGCCGGCTTTTATGTTTTTAACGGGGTGGTCTATTACAGCGTGCCGCCGCTGCTGCTGGTGGGGCTGACGGTGCTGTGCTATGCTGCGCTGTGGCTGGTGGAGCGGGTGCTGCGCCGGCGGGCGCCGGTGCAGCACAGCTTTACGGTTACGGTATACCGGGAGGGGCAGGCGGCAACCCTGTCCTGCCTGTATGACAGCGGCAATCATCTGACGGAGCCCTTCTCCGGCCGGCCGGTGCTGGTGGCGGAGCGGGCGGCGCTGGCTGCGCTGGGACAGCTGCCGCAGGGGGCAGAGCAGCTATCCCGTGCCGGCCCCGGCTGGCGGCTGATCCCCTTTGAAAGTCTCGGCGGCGAGGGGGTGCTGCCGGCCTTTCTGCCCCAGCGGATCACAGTGCGCCGGGCGGGAAAGGAGCAGCCGCTGCCGCCCTGCTATGTGGCGGTGTGTGAACGGCTGGGGCGTGGTGAGTACCGGGGGCTGCTGGGCAGCGCCCTGGCGGAAGAACTGACAGGAGGCAAATGTATATGAAACGCATTCTACATACCCTGTGGCAGTGGCTGCGGCGGCTTTTTGCCGATTCTTTTGCGGAACCGGTGCATTATATCAACGGCACCGAGGTGCTGCCGCCGCCGCTTTCGGCCGAGGAGGAGCGGGAAATGCTGCACCGGCTGGAGGCGGGCGACAGCGCGGCACGGGATATCCTGATCACCCGCAACCTGCGGCTGGTGGTGTACATTGCCCGCAAGTTTGAAAGCTCCGGCGTCGGCATTGAGGATCTGATCTCCATCGGCACCATAGGGCTGATCAAGGCTGTGCGCACCTTCTGCCCCAGCCGGAATATCAAGCTGGCGACCTATTCCTCCCGCTGCATTGAAAACGAGATCCTGATGTATCTGCGCAAGAATGCGCAGAAGCGCAATGAAATCTCCATTGATGAGCCGCTGAATGTGGACTGGGACGGCAATGAGCTGCTGCTGTCGGATATTCTCGGCAGCGATCCGGACCTGGTCAGCCGCGATCTGGAGCAGCAGGCGGAGCGTGGCCAGCTGATGGCGTGCGTCAGCCGGCTTTCACCGCGAGAGCAGCGGATTATGCGGCTGCGTTTTGGCATCTGCGGCGAGAAGGAGCACACCCAAAAGGAGGTGGCGGATATGCTGGGTATTTCACAATCCTATATATCCCGGCTGGAAAAACGGATCATCCGCCGCCTGCGGGAGGAGATGGAGCGCGCGCAGGGATAAAGCAACAGCCCGGGGGTTTCCCGGGCTGTCTGTGTTACTTTCTATTGGGGGGCTGACCGGCCCGGTTGGCGGCATAGAACTCATTGATCAGCGTATGCAGCAGCGCGATCTGGCTGTCGCTCAGGCCGTCCACCGGGATGGTTTTTTCTGCCTGCAGACCGAGCAGATAGTCGGTGGAAACATGAAATTCCCGGGCATATTTGATCAGCATATCCAGGCTGACCGGACGCGCATCCGTCTCGTAGGCGGAGATGATGGATTTCTTGACCCACAGCCGTTCGGCCAGCTGGGCCTGTGTCAGATTTTTGGATAGGCGAAGCTCCTTGGCGATTTCGGAGAAGTCCCGCATTTTGTGCCCTCCTTTCCACAAGTACAACAGTATTATCATAGCAATGAGAATTGATAATTCGTGGAATTTTGTATTGACATCTGTGGAAAGTGATGGTACTATGCCATTGACGGACAGGATGTGGCGGAAAAAGGGGGGAGCAGAAACGGACGGATATGAGATCAGTATATGCCTATGGTGGCTGCTCGCCCTGGCAGCCTTGGCGGGTGCCCTGGCGGCCCCGCTGGCGCTGATCCCGGCCAGGCTTGCATGGAAGAAGGGACACGATTTCGGGCTGTGGTGGGTCTATGGCTGGGTGCTGTTTCCGGTGGCGATGATCCATGTCCTGCTGCTGCCGAAAAAAGAAAAGCCGGCACTGCCATGGGCGGCACCGGCGGATAAGGATACATGGGAGTGACCGGGGGACGCGCCGGATTGGCGGCGGTCTCATCGGGAATAAAAAAGCAATGGCGCACCGGGAGAAAATTTCCCGGTGCGCCATTTGGCTGTTTGGTATTTCTGCTTTGTTTGCTGGCAATGCCGCACGGGCTTGTGTGGCATTGCCGTTATTTTTTCAGTACCACATTTTCTTCGCCCAGCAGGCGGGTCAACTCCTCCAGCAGGATGGACTGCGGATCAACCCACCAGCTTTGCGGCGCCCGTACCATACGGCCGGTATCGGCAAAGCGGATGTATACCGGCAGCGGCCCCTCAAATACCCGCAGCAGGCAGTGGGCGTGGCGGTAGATCTCGCCGCTTTCGGCCGGCAGGCGCAGGAACAGGCCGGTGCGGCCGCCGGTGTGCTCCCCATGGGGGGCATTGGGTGCCGGCTGCTGTGCGGCAGCCTGTGTGGGGGGCAGCTGCTCCGGTACGGGGTCTATCCGGTCGCCGATCAGCTTTGGCTCCCCCTCCTCCGGGATATCCAGCCGCCCCTGCACCAATACGACCTGCCCCGGCTGCAGCAGACCCTCCGCCTGTGCCAGCAGCTTGGGAAAGGCAATCATCTCAATGGCGCCGTACAGATCCTCCAGCTGGATATAGGCCATGCGGGCGCCGCTTTTGGTCATCTGGGTGCGCACAGTGCCCACCATGCACAGCAGGCGCAGCCCGGCGCCGTCCTCATAGCGGTCGCTGTTTTCCTCTACTGCGGCCAGCACCCGATCCAGCCGGTCGGCACGCAGCGCTTTATAGTGCTCCCTGTACGGGCTGAGCGGGTGGCCGGTCAGGTACAGCCCGGTCGCCTCCTTTTCCATCTGCAGCAGTTCGGCATAGGGCAGCTCCGGCACATCCGGTATGGGCACCGGGGTCTCCCCGGCGCTTTCGGCCGTATCGAAGAAGCCCACCTGTCCCTCCACGGCGCGGTGGTTCTGGTTGTCCAGCTGATCCATGGTCAGCGGCGCTATGCGCAGCATCTGGCAGCGGTTGAGCCCCAGACCGTCCAGTGCACCGCAGTGAATGAGGCTGTCCAGCCCGCGGCGGTTGAATTCCCGGCTGGCGCTCAGCCGCTTGCAGAAGCTGTAAAAGCCGGTGAATGGGCCGCTCATCTCCCGCTCACGCACCAGCGCGTCAATAAAGCCGCGGCCGATATTCTTCACGGCCAGCAGACCAAAGCGGATATGATCGCCGGACACGCGGAAGTCCGCGCCGCTCTCGTTGACCGAGGGCGGCAGAACCCGGATGCCCATGCGCTCACATTCCCGGATATAGGTGATGACCTTGCTGCTGCCGAATACGCTGGTCAGCAGGGCGGCCATATATTCCTTCGGGTACAGGCACTTGAGGTAGGCGGTCTGATAGGCTACCAGTGCATAGGCGGCGGCGTGGGATTTGTTAAAGGCGTAGGAGGCGAAAGAGGCCATCTCATCAAAGATGGCACTGGCGGTTTGCTCCGGTACGCCGCGGCGCACGCAGCCCTCCACCTGCACGGCACCCTGTTCATCGGTCAGGCCGTGGATAAAGATTTCCCGCTCCTGCGCCATCACATCGTGCTTTTTCTTGGCCATGGCGCGGCGCACCACATCGGCGCGGCCAAAGGAATAGCCCGCCAGCTCCCGGAAGATCTGCATCACCTGTTCCTGATAGACGATGCAGCCATAGGTGACCCGCAGGATTGGTTCCAGCAGGGGATGGGCATAGTGCACCCGGTCGGGGTGGCGGCTGTTTTCGATATAGCGGGGGATGGAGTCCATCGGGCCGGGGCGGTAGAGGGAGATCACGGCGATCAGATCCTCAAAGCGGGTAGGGCGCAGCTGCATCAGCACCCGTTTCAGGCCGCCGGACTCCATCTGAAAGACGCCGTCGCTCTGCCCGGCAGACAGCATAGCGTAAACCCGCGTTTCATCCAGCGGCAGGGCGGCAACGGCAAAGTCCGGCGTATGCTGCCGGATCATCCGCTCGGCGTCGGCGATCACCGTCAGGTTGCGCAGACCGAGAAAATCCATCTTGAGGATGCCCAGCAGCTCCAGATCATGCATGGGATACTGGGTAGCCACGGCATCGTGGTTCATGCACAGCGGCACATAGTCGCTGACCGGCCGGGGGGCGATCACCACGCCGGCCGCGTGGGTAGAGGCATTGCGCGGCATTCCCTCCACCCGTTTGGCCATGGCCATCAGCCGGCCGATCTGCGGGTCGCTTTCGGTCAGCTCCCGCAGGCGCGGGACGGTGCGCAGTGCCTCATCCAGGGTGATATTGAGTGCCCGCGGCACCAGCTTGGCCACCTTATCGGCGGTGGTATAGGGCAGCGCCATGGCGCGCGCCACATCCCGCACGGCGGCCCGTGCGGCCATGGTGCCGAAGGTGATGATCTGTGCCACCCGGTCGGCGCCGTACCGGCGGATGACATAGTCGATCACCTGCTGGCGTTTTTCGGTACAAAAGTCCACATCAAAATCCGGCATACTGACCCGCTCCGGGTTGAGAAACCGCTCAAACAGCAGGTCGTATTGCAGCGGGTCGATCATGGTGATGCCGATGCAATAGGCGCACAGGCTGCCGGCGCCGGAGCCACGGCCGGGGCCGACGGGAATATCGTGGGTTTTGGCGTAGTGCACATAGTCCGCCACAATGAGGTAGTAATCGGCGTAGCCCATGCGGCGGATAACATCCAGCTCGTAGTCCAGCCGCCGGGTCGCCGCTTCAGCCGGGTGTTCGCCGTAGATGCGGTGCATCCCCTCGCGGCAGAGCTGTGCCAGGTAGGCGTCGCTGTCGCCGCCGGGGGCGTCAAAAGCAGGCAGCTTCAGCTCACCGAAGGTCAGCTCCACCCGGCAGCGCTCGGCAATGCGTACGGTGTTTTCCAGCGCCTCTGGGTGGGCGGCAAACAGGGCGGCCATCTCATCGCCGGACTTGAGGTAGAATTCCTCGGTGGGGAAGCACAGGCTGCTTGGCTCCTGCAGGGTGGTGCCGGTCTGGATGCAGCAGAGTACCCGCTGCATCTCGGCATCCTCCTTTTCGATATAGTGCACATCATTGGTGCATACCAGCGGGATGCCGGTCTCCTGCGAGAGGCGCAGCATGGCCGGTAATATCTGCTGCTGCTCCTCCAGCCCGTGATCCTGCAGCTCCAGGTAGAAATGCTCCGGCCCGAACAGCGCAGCATACCATTCGGCGGTGCGCCGCGCGGCGTCATAGTCGTTCTGCAGCAGGCTCTGCGGGATCTCGCCTGCCAGGCAGGCGGAAAGGGCGATCAGCCCGGCATGGTGCTTTTCCAGCAGGGCGTGGTCGATGCGCGGCTTGATGTAAAAGCCCTCTGTCCAGGAGGCGGAGACCAGCTTGATGAGGTTGTGATAGCCCTCTTCGTTTTCGCACAGCAGCAGCAGGTGGTAATAGTGGCTGTCCGGCCCGTGCTGCTTGTCCTGCATGGTGCGCGGCGCCACATAGACCTCGCAGCCAAGAATGGGACGGATGCCCTGCTTTTTGGCCTCATTGTAGAAATCAATCAGGCCGTACATTACCCCATGGTCGGTCACCGCCAGCGCGGTCTGCCCCAGCGCCTTGGCGCGTGCCACCAGTGCCGGGATACGGCAGGCGCCGTCCAGCAGGCTGTATTCGGTATGCACATGCAGGTGGGCAAATGGCTGCATGAGGGCGGCCTCCTTTTCTTCAGTGGGTGTTTTCCGGCGGCAGGCGGTCGGCAAAGGCCAGCAGCTTCTGCAGCCGGTGGTTGACGCCGCTGCGGGTCAGCGGCGGCTGCATGGCTGCACCCAGCTCCCGCAGGGACATATCCGGGTTGTCCAGCCGCAGCCGCGCCAACGCCTGCAGCTCCTCCGGCAGGGCAGAAAGCCCGCACTGGCGCTCAATGCGCCGTACCGCGGCGGTCTGCACCGCGGCGGCGGCAACGGTTTTGTCGATATTGGCACTGTCGCAGTTCATGCGGCGGTTGGTCTCGTTGCGGATGCTTTTGATCATCTTCACATTCATCAGCTCCAGCGAGGCACGGGAGGCGCCGAGGTAGGTCAGGCAGTCCTCAATGCGCTCGCTTTCCTTCAGGTAGACCACATAGGAGCCGCTGCGCCGCACAGATTTGGCCTGGATGCCGACCTCGCGCAGCAGCGCGGTCAGATCCCGGCTGAGATTGTAGTATGGTACGCTGAATTCCAAATGATAATCGTGCTGCGGATCGGTAATGGCTCCGCAAGCCAAAAAGGCGCCCCGCAGCAAGGCGCAGGCGCAGTGTTCGCAATCAATATTTGCCCGGTTCAGGCGCACGGAAACATCTCCCACGCTGTGGCCGAAATGCTCCAGGATGCGCTGCCGGTCGTTGGCATCGGTAAAGCTGCGGGTCTGCAGCAGGGTGCGCCGCCGCACCGTGCCGGCCTGCGGCGGCTGAACGCCGCACACCCGCACCGTCAGCCGGGCATACAGCTCGGCCACGGCCGGCTGCTCGGTCTGCAGGGAGATCTCCTGCCCGTTGAAGGCGTGACCGAATTCCAGCATACCGTAGGCCTCGGCGGCACGGCAGCAGGGCTTGTCCGGCAGAATAGCGGCCAGCTCATTTTTCACATCGGCGGAAAAGGACATAGTGCTCCTCCTGTTCAGGCCTTTTCGATATCCCGGTGGCTGACCAGCACGCGGTGCTGTGTGGCACGGATATGCTCGGCCAGTGCCTCGGTGATGGCGACTGAGCGGTGTTTGCCGCCGGTGCAGCCGATGGCAATAACCAGCTGGGTCTTTCCCTCGCCGGTGTACAGCGGCAGCAGGTAGTCCACCAGTGCGTACAGCCGGTCAAGGAACCCCTGCGTCTCGGCAGGGGTGAGCACAAACTGCCGCACCTCCGGATCCAGGCCGGTTTTATGCTTCAGTGCCGGCACATAAAAGGGGTTGGGAAAGCAGCGTACATCCAGCATGACATCCGCCTCGGCGGGAAAACCGTACTTGAAGCCGAAGGAAAGGCAGTGCACGGACATGGCGGCCTCCGGCTTATCCAAAAACAGTGCCTGCACCTGCTGGCGGAGCTGGGAGGTGCTCAGCCGGCTGGTATCCAGCCGATAATCCGCCCGGTCGGCCAGCGGCTGCAGCAGCCGCCGCTCGGCGGCCAGCGCATCCTCCACGCGGTCGCTCTCTCCGGCCAGCGGATGGCGGCGGCGGGTCTCCTTGAACCGGCGGCACAGCACCTCATCCGCACAGTCCAGGAACAGGATGCGGCAGGGTTGTCCCTCTGCCTTCAGGTGCGAAAGGGCCTGCAGCAGGGTCTCAAAATTGGAGCCGCTGCGCACATCTGTGACCAGTGCGACCCGCTGGATCGGCTCGGCGCTGTGGCTGCACAGGTGGGCAAATTTTTTCAGCAGCATGGGCGGCATATTGTCCACACAATAAAAGCCGATATCCTCCAGCGCGTGTATCGCCTGGGATTTTCCGGCACCGGACATACCGGTAACGATAACCAGTTCCATACAGTCCTCCTGCTTAAAAATCGCCGATGAAGCGTACCTCCGGCTCCAGCTCTACGCCGGCCCGGGCGCGCACGGCGGCCTGCACATCGCGGCACAGCGCACGCACCTCGGCGGCGGTGGCGTGCCCGCGGTTGACCACAAAGCCGGCGTGCTTTTCGCTGACCTGGGCATCGCCCACGCGGTAGCCCTTCATGCCGGCTTCTTCGATCAGGGCGCCGGCATAGTGCCCCGCCGGCCGTTTGAAGAAGCTGCCGGCGCTGGGGTATTCCAGCGGCTGTTTTTCCTGCCGGCGTGCCAGCAGCTCTTTCATCCGGGCGGCGATGGCCGCCGAATCCCCCGGCTGCAGCTGCAGCCGGACAGCGGTGGCCAGCACGCCCCGGTCAGCGGCCAGCGTCATCAGGGCGCTGTGGCGGTAGCCCAGTGCCAGCGCCGCGCGGTCCAGCGTAACGCTCTGCACATCCTCCGGCTGCCCACCCGGCAGCAGGCAGTCAGCTTCCAGCACCACATCGGCCATCTCGCCGCCGTAGGCGCCAGCGTTCATATACAGGGCGCCGCCGACGGTGCCGGGGATGCCATAGGCAAACTCCAGCCCGGTCAGCGCGTGCTCACGCGCAAACAGGCACAGCCGCTGCAGGCTGACACCGGCACCGCACAGGATGCGGCCCTCCGGCAGCAGCTGCGGCTGCGCGCTGCGAGAAAGCCGCAGCACCGCGCCGGGGATGCCCCGGTCGCCCACCAGCAGATCGGAGCCATTGCCGAGCACGAACCAGGGGATCCCTGCCTGCCGGCAGGCGATCAGCACCGCTTTGGCTGCGGCGGCGTCCGGCAGGTCGATCAGCACCTGTGCCGGTCCGCCGATGCGGAAGGTGGTGGCGCCGGCCATGGGGGCGCCGGGGGTTACCCGGCAGCCCAGGGCGGCAGCGCGGTCAATCAGTGCGGTCAGCTCCATGGCGACGCTCCCTTCTGCTGTGATGGCTGCGGTGGCAGCCGCGTACTTACTGTCCCAGATATGCGGCGCCGATAATGCCGGCGTCATTGCCCAGCTTGGCGGCGCAGATCTCCGTCTGCTTGACGCTGTTTTTGCTGTAGCGTTCCCGTTCAATATAGCGGCGCAGCGGGGCCATCAGCGTTTCGCCTTCGTGGCAGATACCGCCGCCCACGCACAGCACCTCCGGCTGGAAGATGTTGATCATATTGGTCAGGCCGCAGGCGATATAGTCGATATAAGCATCCACCACGGCCTTGCCGGCGGTATCCCCCGCCCGCATGGCGTCAAAGGCGGTGCGGCCGCTCACGCGGTCAAGGTCGCCGGCGATCTGCCACATCTGGCTGTCCTTATGCGCCTGCATGGAGCGGCGGGTCTGCCGGATCAGCGCGGTGGCGGAGGCATAGGCCTCCCAGCAGCCGTTGCGGCCGCAGCTGCAGGGCTCACCGTCAAAGACGATCACGGTGTGTCCCAGCTCGGTGCCGGCAAAGTTGTGGCCGGCATAGATCTTGCCGTCGATCACCACACCGCCGCCCACGCCGGTGCCCAGCGTGATGCACACACAGCTGTTCTTGCCCTTGGCGGCGCCGGCAACGAATTCGCCCCACGCCGCCGCATTGGCGTCATTTTCGATATTCACGGGCTTGTTCAGCAGCTTTTGCAGGGTGTCCCGCATCGGCACATTGTGGAAATCTAGGTTGTTGGCAAACTCCACCACGCCGGTCTCCGCATTGCAGACACCGGGGCTGCCAACGCCGATGGCGGCAATGTCGTCCATCGTCAGGCCGGCATTCTTCACTGCCTGGCGGCACATTTCAGCCATGTCGGCCATGATGGCGTCTGCCGGGCGGGGCATGGCAGTCTTGCACTTGGCGGTGGCCACAATGTGGTAGCTTTCGTCCACCACGCCGGCCACAATGTTGGTGCCTCCGAGATCAATTCCGATTCTGTACATTCTATTTTCCTCCTGTTGCAGGTTTAATATTTTTCCCAATCCGCGTGGTTTTCCGGCGGCAATCCCGTTTCCTCGGTCATGCCCAGCTTATGCATCAGTTCCTGCGCGGCATTGAAACCCATTTTCTTCTGGCGGTTGGACATGGCGGCCACCTCGATGATCACGGCAAGGTTGCGCCCCGGCTTGACCGGGATGGTCATGGTGGGGATGTCGATGCCGAGGATATCGGTGGTCTGCGCATCAAGTCCCATGCGGTCGTAAACCTTGTTGTTATCCCACGGCTCCAGCTGGATCACCATGTCGATCTTTTCGGTGGTTTTGATGGCACCGATACCGAATATACGGCGCACATTGACAATGCCGATGCCGCGCAGCTCAATAAAGTGGCGGATATTCTGCGGGGCGGAGCCAACCAGTGTTTTGGCGGACACCCGGCGGATCTCCACGGCGTCGTCGGCAATCAGCCGGTGGCCGCGCTTAAGCAGCTCCACGGCCGTTTCACTTTTACCAATGCCGCTGTCGCCCAGCAGCAGTACACCCTCGCCGTAGACCTCCACCAGCACGCCGTGGCGGGTGATGCGGGGGGCCAGCTCCACATTAAGGTAGGCGATCAGCGCGGCCATCAGCGCCGAGGTGGACTCTTTGCTGTGCAGCAGCGGTACACCATGCCGCCGGCAGGAGTCCAGCAGCTCCGGAAAGATGGAAAGCTGGCGCGTGACCACGATGGCCGGCGGATTGGCTGCCACCAGCTCGTCCACATGGGAGGCACGCAGATCATCCGGCAGGTTGGCTAAAAAGCTGTGCTCATTTTTTCCGATGATCTGGATGCGGTCATTATCGAAATAGTCGAAATAGCCGCTCAGGGCCAGGCCGGGACGGTTTACATCGCAGGAAATGATCATACGCTCCTCCGGCGGGGAGGGCATGTAAACCGGCTCCAGCAGGGTCTCCTTCATCACGGCGGACAGCGGTACAGTATATGCTTGTTTTGGCATTGGCATAACCTCCGATGGAAATATACGGCTTGATTTCTTGATATCTTATATTTTACCATACTTTTGAGCGGTTGAAAAGAAAAATCCACCAGTCATGGGCAGCATTTTTTCATCCAGGCGTCAGGTGTAGCTGTTTTCTACATGGATGATGGTGCGCAGGCGGGGATCGGTCCTGCTGATGGCCTGCTGCAGACGCTGTGGCAGCGTGGCGGTGTCCGCGGCGGCATAGCCGAATGGGGTCACCACATCAAACAGCAGATTGGTCTGGTTTTTGCCCTTGACCACGCGGAAATCGTGCAGTGTCAGGCGGGGATCCAGCGCCGTCAGCGTATCCCATGCCAGATCGCGCAGCGCCAGTGTCTCCGGGTCGTCGGTATCCACGGGGTCCATGTGTATGCAGCTGATGATGCGGTATTTGCGCATCAGCTCCTGCTCAATTTCGTCAATGACTTCGTGGCTCTCCAGCACATTCCGGCTGGCGGGCACCTCGGCGTGCAGGGAGACGATCACCCGGCCGGGGCCATAGTCGTGCACCATCAGGTCATGGATGCCGACAATGCCCTCCCGCGCCATCACGGTTTCCACAATGCCCTCCACCAGGGCGGGGTCCGGCACCTTGCCCAGCAGCGGGGAGATGGCGTCCCGGATGATGG
This sequence comes from Ruminococcaceae bacterium UBA6353, assembly GCA_002437905.1. Classification (GTDB taxonomy): domain Bacteria; phylum Bacillota; class Clostridia; order Oscillospirales; family Acutalibacteraceae; genus UBA5905. Next base: position 67,717 of record DJRT01000011.1, read on the forward strand.
AAAAGCCCGACCACATCACAAACAGCGCCACAGCCATGCCGATCCAGCCGTCGATTGCCAGGCCGGTGCGCCAGCCCACCAGTGCGCTGAGCAGCACCACAGCGCTGCAGATGACATCATTGCGGCTGTCGGCGGCGGAGGCGATCAGTGCCTCGGAGCTGATGCGGCGGCCGATGCAGCGGTAAAAGGCGGCCATCCACAGCTTTACCAGAATAGAGGCGGCCAGAATAAACACGGTCAGCCAACGGAAATCGGCTGCCACCGGGTGCAGGATCTTATCCAGGGCGGAGCCGGCCAGCTCAAAGCCGGCCAGAATGATCAGCACGGCCACCCCCATGGCCGAGAGATATTCAAAGCGGCCGTGGCCGAAGGGATGGTCACTGTCGGCGGGGATGTTGGCCAGCTTGAAGCCCACCAGGGTGACAATGACCGAACCGGCGTCGGAAAGGTTATTGAAGGCATCGGCAATGATGGCCACGCTGCCGGAGAGCAGCCCGGCCAGCAGCTTGCCGCCGAACAGCAGCAGGTTGCAGGCAATGCCGGTGAAACCGGCCAGCCGTCCGTAGCGGTAGCGCACATCCGCATCGGCTGTTTGCTCCGGGTGGCGGATGAACAGGCGGATGAGCCATTTGGTCAGCATGAACAAATCACAGCTTTCGGTTATAGATGCGGTTCAGATAGTGGGCAACGCCGTCGGCATCGTTGCCGTCGATCTGCCGGTCGGCGGCAGCGCGCGCCTCCGGGGTGGCGTTGCTCACGCATACGGAAAGGTCAGCAATGCGGAACAGCGGCACATCATTGGCATTATCGCCGAAGGCGACAATGCGGTCGGCGTGCAGCCGCTGCTGCAGCCGCTCCACCTCGCGGTCCTTGCCGGCATCCTCCCGGTAGATCTCTAAAAACCAGTTATCCTCATAGTAGGTATCCTGGTACAGGGTGGTACGGATGCCGGGGATGCTGCGCAGGCGGGCGTGCAGGGCGCGCTGCTCGGCGCCGGTGCCCTGGCAGCTGAAGAAGATCGCCGGGCTGCTGTTCAGATGCGGCACGGCATGATAGTAGCGGCTGAAGCCGCGTCCGTCCGGGGCGGTGCGGCGGACAAACTCCTCCTCCTGCGGCAGCAGCGAGGTGTAGTAGATGTGTACCTCATTGCCGCGGCGGCGGTACAGCTGTGGGCTGCGGCCGGCCGCCCGGAAGACCTGCAGCACGGCCGATACCGTCTGGGCGGGCATCTCGCAGGCGTGCAGGATGCGCTGCCGCGCAAGATCGTACAGCAGCACGCCGCCAAGCAGCACCAGCGGCACACGGAAGCGGATGCGTTCCAGCAGCACCAGCTGGATGCCGATGGTGCCGCGGGCCGTGGCAACGGACAGCAGCATCCCCCGGCTGATCAGCCGGTTGAGAGTCTCGACGGTGTAGGGGGAGAGCGTGGCATCGCTGCGCAGCAGCGTGCCGTCCAGATCGGTCACATACAGGGTGCGGCGGCCGCGTTCGATGGCGCGGAAAACGAACTGAAAATAGGCCATGCCGTAGTGATGGAAGCGGCGGTCGGCGATCATGGCGCACAGCTCCTCCGGATCCACCCAGCGTACCGCGGCAACCTCCTCCTTTTGCAGGCGCAGGGTTGTGGGATCAATATCCCGGTACAGCAGCCAGATATCGGTAAAGGAATTGCGCCGGCGCATACGGCCTCCGTAAATCAATTCCCCCGGCAGGGTGCGGATGCTCAGCTCTTCAAAAAGCTCCCGCCGGGCAGCGCTCTCGCTTTCCTCGCCGGCCATGGCGCTGCCGCTGTTGGCTGCCCATACGCCCGGCATCAGGCGCAGATGTGGGGCGCGCTGCTGGATCAGGATGCGCCCCTTGGCGTCAACGATCCAGATGTGCTCCACCAGGTGATACTGCCCGCGCTGCAGCGGTTCCCCGCGGGTAATGGTGCGGCCGGTGCGGCGCCCGTTTTCATCCAGCAGATCCCATTGCTCCATTCGCTCCGCCTCCTTTTTTCATATATACGATAGATGTTTACATTTTACTCTGTTTTCATCCAAAAGTCCAGTCTTATCTTGCGGATATCCGGGTGCAGGACGATTTTCAGCGCACAAAAAAGGGATCGTCCGTGCACGGCGGTACGGACGGTCCCTTTTCACATGGTAACAGTCGGCGTGTCAGCCGGCTGTCCCGGTCGGTGCAGGCGCTTTATCCCGGAACAGCAGCTTGAGCAGCACCGGGCAGAGGACCGAGGTGATCACGATCAGCAGGATAATGCCCACCAGCGGGTCGATGCCCAGCAGGCTGCCGTCAGCGCCGGTGTAAATCAGGCTCTGGCCGGTGGTATAGACAGCCAGTGCCACCTCGCCGCGGGCGATCATACCGCAGCCGATGGTGAGGGACTCCCGGCCATTGTAGCGGCAAAGCCGCGCCATGGCGCCGCAGCCGAGGATCTTACCGATCACACCGAGGGCGACAAAGGTCAGGCCGAAGAGGAGATCGCCCCAGCGGAAACGGCTGAAATCGGCGCTGATGCCGATATAGGCGAAAAACAGCGGAGCAAAGAACATGTACTCGCTGATCTCAATGCGGCGATCCACAAAGCGGGTATCATCCAGTCCACTGAGCATGATACCGGCCATATAGGCACCGGTGATGGCCGCAATGCCGAAGAATTTTTCGGCGCAGTAGGCGTACAGAAACGCCATTGCCAGTGAAAAGATGCCGGTGCGGCGGGTGTGCGGCCACCGGTGCTCCAGTCTCTTGAACAGCCAGCGCAGCAGCATCCCCAGCCCGATGGAAAACACGAAAAAGCCGGCGGCCTTGAGCAGCGTCATCCATACATTGCTGCCGCCGTTCAGGCTGGTGATCAGGCTCAGGGCGATGATCCCGATCACATCGTCGATGATGGCGGCGCTGAGCACGGTGGTGCCAACGCGGGTATTCAGCTTGCCCAGCTCCCGCAGTGTTTCTACGGTGATGCCGACGCTGGTGGCGGCTAGAATGCAGCCGATGAACAGGGCGTTGAGCATTTTTTCGCGGCAGTAGCCATCGCCGAAGCCCTGCATGAACAGCATTGCCCCAACAAAGCCGAGGGCGATGGGTACCAGCACCCCCATCAGGGCGATCAGCGTGGCGGCCAGCCCGCTGCGTTTAAGCTCCTGAATATCGGTCTCCAGCCCGCTGGAGAACAGGATCATCACCACGCCGATCTGCGAGAAGGTATTTAGCACATCCAGCTCCTCGGCGGTGGGGGAGACCAGCCCGTGGAAGGAGCCGTGCAGGCCGGAGAACAGGGCCGGCCCGACCAGCAGGCCGGCAATCACCATGCCGGCCACCTGGGGCAGACCGAAGCGCCGGGTGATAATGCCCAGCCCCTTGGTGGCTACCAGAATGATCGCCAGGTACAGCAGCACATTGAGAATATCAAAGGATTTTTCCATGAAAGATTCGCCTCGAATAGCTTAATAGTATGATCGGACAGGGCGGCATCAGCCGTCAAATACGCCCAGAATGACGATGCCGGCAACCACGGCCGCAATGGTCAGATAGTGCTTCCAGGAAAGCCGCTCCTTGAGGAACAGGCGTCCCCACAGCACGGATACAGCGCAGTAGGAGGAGATAATAGGGGCGGACAGCGCCACATGCTCGGCATCGGCCAGCGCGTAGATGTAGGCGAACTGGCCGGCGGTCTCGAAGGCGGCGCCGGCATATTTCGGTCCCTCCGCACGGGGCAGCAGCCGCTGGCGGCGGATGACCACCACATAGAACAGGCACAGCAGGCCGACCGTCAGGAAGGTCAGCTCATAGGCCACATTGGCCTGATCCTCGTCCAGCGTTTCCAGCACCCAGCTGTCAGCAAAGGTGCCCAGCGCATCCAGCAGGCAATAGACCACCGGAATGGCCAGTGCCAGCAGCGAGCGGGTGTATTTCTGGTTGGCTTTCTCCTGCCGCAGCTGCCGCAGCTCGTCATCCTCCGTCATCTCGACGATCCCCAGCCCGATCACACCGACGCATACCAGAGCCACGGCGCCCAGCTGCCAGCCGTTCAGGCTGCCCAGCCCCCGGGTGCACAGGGTCAGGATGGCCACCAGTGCGCCGGAGGAATTGCAGATAGGGGAGGAAATGGACAGCTCGATATACCGCAGGCCGATATACCCGACCGTCATGGACAGGATATACAGTGCCGATACCGGCAGATAGGTCAGCAGCACCTGCCAGGTGATCGTGGTGCCGCCCACAAAGATCTCAAATGCGGCGTGCAGCCCCATCACAATGCCGACCGCCGTGACCATCTTCAGGTGGCTGTAGTGATCCTGCGGGTCGCGGCAGCCGATCTTGGAAAACAGGTCGGAGCCGCTCCAGCAAAGCAGGGCGATCAGGGAAAACCAGAACCAGGACATACGCTTTTTCTCCTTCAAAAAGACAAAATTCGCCCTATTATAGCATAAGCTGCGGGGATGTGCAACCGTTTTGCAAAAAAAGCAATCCCCGGCATGTATGCCGCCCGTTCGTCCGGCCAAACTAAGGCAAACGGCTGTCCGCCGGGCGGACGGCAGGCGGGAGGAGACGCATACCATGCATATGTCGGAAAACGAATACCAGAAGCTCAGCGAGAAGGCGTCGCCGGGGTCGCCGGTGGCGAAGGACTGCCTGAAGGCGTTTCTGATCGGCGGATTGATCTGTGCGCTGGGGGAGTGCATCAGTCAGCTGGCGGCGATGGCCGGCCTGGAGCCGAAGCTGGCGCGGCTGGTGGCCTCGGTATCCCTCATCCTGATCGCGGTGATCCTGACCGGCCTGCAGGTGTTTGATAACATTGCCAAGCATGCCGGCGCCGGTACGCTGGTGCCCATCACGGGCTTTGCCAATTCGGTGGTGGCGCCGGCAATTGAGTTCAAGGCAGATGAGAGTGATATAATAGGACTCAGTCAGAAAGCCTTTAAGCATTTAGACGCGAGTATGATGATTTAGTCCAAACAATTACATTTAGAAAGGAGTTTGTATTCGAGCAACATATTCAATCATAACCTGCCACACAGAAAAGCCGAGTGAGCGTTGAAACCCATTCGGCTTTTCCTATTTCATGAGGAGGATAAGAATGAAAAAACAAGGCGTACTGATTTATGATGATGTGATCGACCGGATGGACATTCGCTTCGGGCCGCTGGATTACTACGGTGGCCTTCACTGCGGAGAACGGCTGGAGGTGCTGCTTAACGGCGAGTGGATTTCAACTCGAATTGAGCTTGGAAAATTTTGGTATCTTAGAGGGGTGAGATTGAGCAGATTAAACGGACTAATCGTAAGAATCGGCTACTAATGCACTGTGACAGGAGGGCCGTCTTTTTTATTATTCCAAGGAAGGAGGCGCTGATGTTGAAATGCTTGATGAAGTATGAATGGGTAAAACTGCGAAGAGATACCCTGCCGACCGGCAAAGGCATTATGGGTGCCTGGGCAAAGCTTGCCGCCCGAGCCGCATTTCGCAAAGGACATGCCTCCTACTGTGGTCATAAGAACGCTGTGAGCCCCGGAATGTGGTCCGGAGGTATTGTTGGGTTGAAGAGTATTCTCGGCATCAGAAGCCGCATACAGGCTTTAGAGATACTGGATAAGCTATCAGCCCTCGGTTATCTGAAATATACGCTGGACAGCAAAACCAAAAAGCTGACCTATCAATTAACGGATTGGGTCGTAAAATGCTCCGGCGAGGAATGCATGAACGGAACCGTGTATGCCACAGATGGTTTTGGGTTTCTCTGCCTCCCCCGCAATATTACGCAGCGACTTGCCGGGGAGCAATATACATTTGATGAAGCAGACGCATGGCTGGATCTCTGGTGCCACACAGTATCGGGGGAACCGGGCAATGCGTTTTCTTTTATGGCGCCGGCTGTTCAATACGGCAATTACGGTGCCATATTAACGATGGAAAAACTGGGTCAGCGCTGGGGCTGGGAGAAAACAAAGGTATGGAGATTTTTCAAAAAGCACGGGGATGTCTTTGCTCTGTACCGCCTTCCCGGCTCTTACGGCTGCCTCGTTTTCAATAAATCGTATCCGATGGATACCGAGGTTTCCTTGCCTACGCAGACAGAAATCCTGCGCATTCTTGACGAAATACGCATTTGTGGTGCAAATACGCACAAGGTAGGCAGTGACAATGATCATATCAACCGGCTGGTCGCATGGTACAGCAGAAATGCCGTGGAAAAGTCGGTTGGCAATGTGGAAGAAAACCGCGTTGCACTTTCGGACAGTATAATACGCGCGTATTTTTCTCCGTGTTGGAACTGTAAGAATTGTGAGTATGTCTGCCGGAGTAAAGAGTATTCTCAGCTCAAGGTACAGGAAACGAATAAAATCCGCGGACCGTGCAGGCCCACGGATATCACCAAAATCGCAAAGGAGATGTTTTATCATGGGCAAACAGGATGAACTGCAGTATGAGCAGCAGGAAAAACGAATACAAGCGCAGTCAGACGCTTTTATCACACTTCTGACAAAGCGAGGCATCTTGGGAGACAGCCAGATCGACGATGCACAAAAGCGTGCTGCCAGACAGGAAAAGACAAAAAATTGTTATCACAACACGCTGATGCTCCTCCAGCACTATCGCACGCTGGTGTGGATGCTGGAATGCTTTCCCGAGACGGTTGCTGCCGAGCTTGACCGGCCGTTTGAAGGTGTGGACAAGCTGATCGAGGATGTGGATGTCGAGGTGGCGCTGGGCAACAAGAAAATCGAAAGCCGGATGCAGGGCATGCAGAAATCCCGCCTGTTGATGGATCGGCTCAACGAGGCACTGACCGTGCTTCGAAAGAAGCCGGACAACGGCGAACGGCTGTATAATCTCATCTACACAGCCTACATAGGGCCGGAGGTGCTCAACCATCAGGAGGTTTTGTATCGACTGAACCTGTCGTCACGGAACTTTTATCGCTATCGCCAGCAGGCCATTTCCGTTCTTTCCATTCGTCTGTGGGCGACAGCTGCGCCGGATGTGGACTTCTGGCTGGAAATGCTGACGCTTCTGGAAGGACTGAAATGAATATGCCCATAAAAAGGCGAAAAGTTGGCACACGATTGCCGATGACACGGGAACGCGAATGTGCTAAAATAATATCGTCCCAAACTGGGATCGGGCGAAACCGACGCCGTTTCTTGAGCTGAAAAGCTTTAAGAGACGGCGTTTTTTGTTGCCCAATACCGAAGAAAGGAGGGCTAAACGCATGAACAGACAGCTTCGGCTGCGCGATGGAAAAATCAAAACCGCATACTGGTCGTTTGTGGGCGTTGTGTCAGCACTGCTCGTTTCGACGCAGGCGGTATTCGCCGCAGATATGTGGGATCGTTTTTCGATGATCATGAAGGATATCTACGGAGAGCTTGTGGCGATCAGCACCATCGTGGCAGTCACAGTAGCCGCTATTGCTCTGCTGGTGCGCATGATCTCGCGCAATCAGCGAGCCGTCGATGAAGCGACGAGCTGGCTCAAGAGAATCGTGATCACTTGGATCGTTCTAAATTCTCTCGGCTTTATCGTTGCCTATCTGCAGCCCCTCATCAGCGGCGGAAACTACAATCCGTAAAAGACCCAGTCAAGCGGAAAGGAGGTGAACACCTATGCTTGACTGGATTTTTGAGGGGATCGTCACCTGGATCAGCAGCGTTGTGTCAGACATGATGGATGCTGTGTCCGGGCTGTTCCTTCAGGCGCTCGGCACGGATATGACGGCAATGGAAGAATACTTCCCGTTTGTGTCTAAAGCCTTTACCGTAATGCAGTACACCGCATGGGCGCTGCTATTCCTGATCACAGTCTGGCAGTTGTTCCGTGTATTCGGCGGCCCTGTAACGGAAGCGGAAAACCCGTGGGTACTGCTTGGCAGAAGTGCGCTATTCGCCTTTCTGATCGGATATGCAAAGCCGATTTTCCTGTTGACATTGAAAATCGCAACAGCGCCATATACAGCACTCATGGACATTCAGATGACGGCGGAGGACTTCTCCTTTGCCGGAATCGAGCAGGCCCTTCAAAACGGCCTGACCAGTCTTATCGCCACCATCTCGGTGGTCGGACTGTTGCTGCTCGTCATACTGGAAATTGCGCTGGGCTGGAACTATTTCAAGCTGCTGCTTGAAACGGTGGAACGGTATATCGTTGTCGGTGTGCTGTGCTACACCTCACCACTCGCCTTTTCTATGGGCGCATCCAAAGCAACAACGCCGGTATTCCGGTCGTGGTGCCGGATGGTCGGGTCGCAGCTATTGCTCCTTGTGATGAACGTCTGGTTCCTGCGTGGTTTTTCAACCTCGGTAGGCCAGTACATCGGCACGGGCGGCGCCTTGTCCAACGGGAACGGAAATGTGTTCCTGTGGCTGTTCTGTGCAGTGGCGTTCCTCAAAACGGCACAGAAATTTGACAGCTATCTTGCGGCAATGGGACTGAATGTAGCCCAGACCGGCTCCGGTATGGGCATGGAACTGCTGATGGTCGCACGAGTGATCACCGGCGTGGCCGGAGGCGCAAGAAGCGCCGGCAGCGTGTTCCGCGGAGGCAGTGCCGCAACCGGTACAGGTGCAGCGGCAACTGGATTCGCCGCAGGCTTTGCCAACCGCTTCAAGGGCAATTCGTATGTCCGTGATGCGGTCGTAGACGGCGGTACAAGAATGGGCGCCGGTGGAACGATCGGCTTTGTCGGTCGGGCTTTCGGCGGTATGGCAGCCCGTAACGGCGCCACATTGACCGGAGAATCCATCTCCTCCGTAGCGTCCAGAACACCGAATGTGTCCGGCTCTATCGGCGGCGATATTGCCAACCGCAGTCTCGGCAATTATATGCCGCATATGAAAGGCATGAATCTCTCGGATACGCAGATCACCGGCGGACATATCTCCACAAAGGCGATCGGTGCCGACGGGAAAGAAACGGCTGTCGAGATGTTCAATGCTTCCCAGTTTGAAAAGCCGGATGGCCCGCACGCCGTTGTCAATGCCTCGGACGGCAGTCAGTGGTATCAGATGGCCAGCGGTTCCGGAGCCGGAGCATTTTACGATGCGCCCGTATTCAGCGGTAATTCCGCAGAGGCGGCGCAGGTTGCAGCCGCATTCCCGGACGCGGACGGTGCAACGCTCAGAACGGTCGGAGACGGTGTCATTGAGGCATCTTCGGACGGCGGCGTGAGCAGATGGTACAACAGTGCATATTACGATGAGCCGGATGCACCGCATTCCACAATTCAGGCGGCCAACGGCGTAGAGTGGTACGCCATGCAGCAGCACGCAGAAACGCCTCCCTTTGAGGCGGGCGATGCGGCGGATGGCTATAATCGGGCACAGTTCCAAAGCTTTATGCCAGGCTATGAACAACCGGTCACAAGCGTGGATGAATCCGGTCGTATGGATGGGCATTTTGAGGTCCGGCATGAAAACGGATCCGGCACGATGTTCTACGATACGGCACAGTATGCGCCTCCCCGCGGTGACTATCAGGTATATGAAGATGTTCACGGCAGCCAGTGGTACGCAGTACACGGCGAGGCTGCAGTGGAACGCAAGCCGGTTTATGAGAACGGAAAACCGGTCTATGACGGCGATAATGTACGCACCGTCTCTACGGAAACCGTGCGGTACAAAAGCACACCGTCCCGTTATGGCGAGCCAAAATCCCGAGATGATTCTGGAATCAAGCCGCCAAGGCGGAGACGGTAAACGGCGGGCAGCCGGATCGGAGCAATGGATTCGGTTCGGCTGTCTTCTTATATAAAAGAGAAAATAAGCCTGCCTTTGGCAGTTTGAATACGGAGGTGAAAGAATGGCAGAGCCACAAAAGCAGCAAATGGGAGACGGTTCGGATAATATCGGTCAAGCGGCCGGTCAGGCAGCAAAAGCCGCCAAAAATGCCGGAAAGCAAGCCGCAAAGCAGGCGGCGAAAAAGGGCGCGGAAGCAGCAGCCAATGCCGCTGCGGCAACCGTAAAGGCCGGTGTGGAGGGCGGCAAGGCTGTGGCAGAAATTGCAGCCGGTACAGCCGCCGGTGGCCCTTGGGGTGCGATCATCTCCGCCGCATGGGCCATGCGGCATACCCTGTTTAAGATTCTGGTTTGTTTGTGCCTGTCGGTGGTTTTTCTCATTGTTATGATCGTAGAGTTGCCCGGAATCATCATCAATAAAGCACTTGGCCTCGACGGCAATGAGCCGACGGTATCCATCACGGAAATCTATGAAAATCTCTCTGAGACGGTTTCGGACATTGTCCAGGCTGGGTACGATGCCTCGATGGCTGAGGTGGAACGCCTGATTTCAGACGGCGACTATGACCGGGAGCTTTCCATGAATGCGCTGATCAATTATGCGCAAAGCTCAGCCGGGTATGACACCGCCTATATTTTGTCGGCATATTCCACTTCGGTGGAACAGCTCAGCAACGACCCGGAGGATATGAAAAAGAAGCTTGACGGTGTGGCAGCCAAAATGTTTCCAGTAACCTCGGTGGAACGGGAAAATGAAGTGATCACACCGGTCACTTACTATACATACAAGCCGGTCACGATAACCGTGGTAACGAAAACAGTAAAGACCGGAGTGATCAACGGCGTCCCGCAATACCGCTATGAAACGGCGGAAGCGACCTACTATTTACAGGATCAGCAGTTGTCATCCGATACACAGATCGAGGTGGATGCATACTCAGCCGTCACCCTGACGCTCCCCGTTTATAGTGGCAGCAATATCACCGGAACACGCAAGGCAACCTATTATCAGTACACGGGCAAGGAAACGCTTACGCCGGAAAAGAAAACCGTGAAATATCTGGAATGCACCATTCATCCCTTTGACAATACGGTAATTTCCACGGCGTTCGGGCTGGATCTAAACGCCTCCTATAACGGTCTGGAAACCACATACGGCGATGTGATCCACTCCCGGGCTTTGGCTCTGAAGAAAACGCTCTACGGAACAGCCGGAAACGGCAGCACGGTTCCGCTTACCGATGTAGAACTGATTGCCTTCCTCGCCCGTCAGAATTGCAGCGAAACACGGAAGCACATCGTCAAAACCGGGCTGTCCCTCGTTGGAAAGGTGCCATACTTTTGGGGCGGTAAATCGGCAGCCGGATGGAATGATGAATGGAATACGCCGAAGCTCGTCACAGCCGCCGGTTCCACAACGACCGGTACGATCCGCCCATTTGGACTGGATTGCTCCGGCTTTTCGGATCGGACCTATAAAACGGCTGTCGGCGTCAGCTTGAACGGCGCCTCCTGGAGCCAGTGGGACGAATCCTATGCCATTACCGCCGAAGAGCTTTTGCCCGGTGATCTGGGATTCCTGATGGATGACGACGGAAGCGGATGGAATCATGTGCTTATTTTTGCCGGATACGGTGAAAACGGCGAGCGCATGTGGGTCCATTCCTCCGGCGGTGAGGGCGTAATCTTCAACACGCCGAGCTATGAGGCCGGGTTGGCACTGCGCCGACCGAAGAATGTAGATTTCGGTGATACACCGGGATAAAAAAGAACGGAGGAATCATGGAAGAAAAAGAATTTAATACGACCTTTGCCATTCCTGCAAACTATACCGACTCCGGAAAGATATTCGGCGGAATGCTGGAACCGCGGAATGCGGTCGAGGCACTGATCCTGATATTGGCCGTCGGATATCCGGAGTTGATGCTGATCCCGATGGCAACCACAATACGCATCGTTGTGATGACCGTCACGCTGATTCCAATCGGGATTCTTGCCGCTATGGGCATTGACGGCGATTCGCTGTTCCAGTATGCAGGTCACATTATCTGCTATCTGGCGCACAGAAGAAAACTGCATTTGAGAAGGGTGGGATA
>DJRT01000011.1:79597-84216 GCA_002437905.1 Ruminococcaceae bacterium UBA6353
AAAAAGAAAGCCTGAAAAGCTGAGCTTTACCCAGGATTTCATTCCGATCAAAAATCTGGAGCACGGCATTATTGAGACGACCGACGGGCGGTATATCAAAATCCTTGAAATTGAGCCTATCAACTTTATGCTGCGCTCGGAGGAAGAACAGTATGAGATCATATGCTCCTTTGCAAGCTGGCTGAAAATTTCGCCGGTGCATCTGCAGTTTAAGAGCATCACCCGCAAAGCCGATTCCGATAAGCACATTGCCATGCTCCGAAAGGAAATGGAAACCGAGGAAAGTGAGCAGTGTAAGAAGCTCAGCGAGGGATATATCCGACTCATTAAGGATGTGGGAAGCCGTGAAGCGTTGACGAGGCGCTTCTTTTTGATTTTCCGGTATGAAGAATTGCGGCGTAATGAAAACAGCGACTATGGGCAGATCTGCAGCACGCTGCTGACCGCCGAGCAGAACGCCCGTGCCTACTTCATGCAGTGCGGCAACAATATCCTTCAGCCGAAGGATCCCGACGAAGCAACAGCGGAGATTTTATATATGTTTTTCAATCGCCGTTCCTGTGTGGAGGAGCCGTTTCATTCCCGTGTCGACCGCATCGTCTTAGACACGATGGCGGCGAAAAACAAGGTCATCGGGGTTGATCCGATCCCACATATCCGTATGGCGCATTTTATTGCGCCGCGCGGCATTGACCTGACGCACCGGAACTACATCATTATGGACGGGCTCTACTACTCCTTCCTGTATATCAAAGGGAACGGATACCCGAATAAGGTCCGCGCTGGATGGATGTCCTCCCTCATCAACGCCGGTGAAGGTATTGATGTCGATGTGTTTTTAAGGCGGGAAAACCGCAGCAAGACCATTGACAAGGTTGCCCAGCGCATCCGCCTGAACCGCACGAAGCTTAAAAGTATGCAGGACACCTCGACTGATTATGAAGAGCTTGCCGGCTCCATTCAGGCCGGATATTTCATCAAGCAAGGGATCGCCAATTACAACGAGGACCTTTTTTATATGTCGGTGTGTATAACTGTGTCCGCACGAACCTACGAAGAACTGATGTGGCGCAAGCAGCAGATGACCGATATGCTCAAGTCTATGGATATGTATGTCAGCGACTGCAGTTTTCAGCAGGAGGACGCCCTGCGCACGGTGATGCCGTTTCTGCAGATATCCCCGAAGCTTGAAAAGAAGTCCAAGCGGAATGTGCTGACCAGCGGCGCGGCCTCTACCTATATGTTCACATCCTTTGAGATGTCGGACGATACCGGCGTACTGCTCGGAATCAACCGCCACAACAACTCGCTGTGCATCGTCGACCTGTTTGATACGAAGAAAAATAAAAACGCCAACCTGAATCTGCTCGGCACCAGCGGCGCCGGCAAGACCTTTACCATGCAGTTGTTAGCGCTGCGTATGCGTATGCGCGGCATTCAGTGCTATATCATTGCTCCCATCAAGGGGCATGAGTTCCGGCGAGCGTGCAACCGCATCGGCGGTCAGTTTATCAAGATTGCACCGGGCTCACCGCACTGCATCAATATTATGGAGATCCGGCACACCATCAGCCCCGAAATGGAACTGATTGATGAGCTGGATTACAGCGAGATGGACTCCCTTCTGGCGCAGAAAATCCAGCAGCTGATGATCTTCTTCTCACTGCTGATTCCGGATATGAGCAACGAAGAGGAGCAGATGCTGGACGAGGCGCTGATCCGCACCTACGGCAGGTTCGGTATCACGCACGATAACGACTCAGTCTATGCGGACCGCAATGCCGTTCCGCCGAAGATGAAGACCATGCCGATCCTCGGAGATCTGCATGAGGAACTGCAAAAGAATGAAATGACCAAGCGTATTGCAGTCATTGTCAGCCGTTTTGTTACCGGCTCGGCGCAGTCATTCAATCAACAGACGAATGTGGACCTGTCCAATAAGTATATTGTTCTCGACCTGTCGGAGCTGAAGGGCAAGCTGCTGCCTGTGGGTATGATGATCGCCCTTGATTATGTCTGGGATAAAATCAAAAGCGACCGCACAAAAAAGAAAGCCATTATGATCGATGAGATCTGGCAGCTGATCGGTGCCGGTTCCAACCGGATGGCAGCAGAATTCTGTCTGGAAATTTTCAAGGTCATCCGAGGTTTCGGCGGCGCGGCGATTTCCGCGACGCAGGACCTGTCCGATTTCTTCGGATTGGAGGATGGGCGCTACGGTCGGGCGATTATCAACAATTCCAAAAATAAGATCATTCTGAATCTGGAGCCGGACGAAGCGGAGTTTGTACGGGATACGCTGAAGCTTACGAAAACCGAGATCCGTTCCATTACCCGCTTTGAACGCGGCGAGGCGCTGATCTGTTCCAACAACAGCAAGGTGCCTGTCATCATTAAGGCATCCAAAGAGGAACAGGAAATGATCACAACCGACCGTGCCGAGCTGGAAGCCATCCTCAAGGAACGGCAGCAGGAGGCAGATTAACAGTGCGTATTTTGCACGGAATACGCATTTGGGTACAAATGAGTACAAAAAGGAGGTGGTTATCGTGCTGTTGACCGATGAACAGTATGTGGTCAAATGGCTCTCGCAATACGGAGCCTTGCCCCGTGCGCAAATCATAAAAATGCTGCAAAAGCCGTCGCAGACGGCAGAAAAGATTCTGCGGAATCTGAAAAGGCAAATGCGTATCGCAGATGTTTCCGGCGGTTATTATATCGGCCTTGACCCGATGTGCCAGCCGGATCAGCGGATGATCCTGGCGATATGGGTGCTGCTCCGGTTCATTGACAAGGTGGAGCCGATGGCGCATTATCCGGCGGTCTACCCGTCGCAGCTATTTTTCCTGAAAGAAAATGTCGGCTATGAGATCGTGGTGCTCTATGACGGCGAGCAGAATCTGCTGAAGCTGCTTCAGCCCCAGGAAGATATGAAATATATCGTTGTGGTGCCTCGGATCGATATGGTGAGCACTGTTCGGCTGCCGAATGCGCCGTGTCTGTTCGCCACGGTGGATTTTTGCGGCCAGGACGAACCGGAAGTTCGTTTTTACAGTGAGGAGGCAACCGAACATGAAGGCTGAAACAACTTATATGAAGACGCTCGGCAAAGTAGAAGCCAAGCTGTCCCGCATGAAGGAACAGGCCGCTGCCGTCCGCTGGTTTTACGAAAACGGAAACCTCCCGGAAAGCTATAACCGAGCGCTTCGGCTTGAGGAACTGTCCGAACAGACAGTCCTTCTCACCCGTGTCCTTCCGGCCTACACCGGAGCAGTCGGTGCAACGGCTCAAACGGATGCGATCATATCCGATACGATCCCGGTCGAGGTCGGATTTACAGCCGAAGGATGGTTCTCCGTCCGTATTCCGGCACTGCTGCCGAAGAAAGCGTCCGGCTCAGCGGACTATATCCGGTCTTATCTTTATCCGGCTATGCGAAAGTTCTTCGAGGGTAAGCCTCCGGTCCGCTTTCGGGATTGCGTGCTTGCCTACCGCCATGTGTATGACAGAAGCCGACCGGAACGAGCCATGCGGGATCACGATAATATCGAAACCAATATGGTCACGGACATTCTGGCATTGTATGTTCTGCCCGACGATCACCCGGCAGTTTGCTCGCATTACTATTGCAGCGCTGCCGGAAGCGAGGACCGCACAGAAGTCTATGTGATTCCCAAACACGACTTTCCCATGTGGATGGTCGAAGAGAAAACGCTGCCGGATAAGGGGGTGAAGCTCTATGAAGTCCGCTTTTGTTAAGGGGAAAATCTTATGTAAAAACCGCCGTTTTCCGCCCCGGAAAACTTACATAAGAAATTGGGAGTCGAAAACGCCCGGTATAGCGGCGATTTGGGGCAGATCTCACGGCGGAAATTCCGACAAAGAGAGCAGTCATGTGGTCGGAATTTCTTACAAAGCGAGGTGATGCGCCTATGCAATACTTCCGCCCGGGCAGTCAGCTCCGGCAGCTCATCACAATGCTTTCCATCGTCGGTGAATATCCGATTCGTTCACTCTACCTACTCGGCAATGAACGCGCTTATAAAGCCCTGGTTCATAAGCTCACCACGCCGGAAACATTCCGCATCCCTCAATCGGAAACGGAAATGACCACACGCCTGCTTACCGTTACCGGCAAAGGCAACAGCAGATCTGTGCGACTTTATAAGGGCGCTCTCCCCATACTGGATTGGCTTCACCCTGACGCTTACCGGTATTACATGGACGCCTTTTGGGGACACAAATTCCCCGGAAATGCTGCGCATAGGGACAGAAATCATCGTGTTGCCGAAGCCGTGGCTATGTGTATGCGCTCAGGTATTGAATGCCGACCGTATATACTTCCCATTCTTCAAAACCGGATCATTACCAAACGGATTCCCAATGCGCCTTGCTTTTATCTTGCCAAAGAGCTGAAGAAGCTCGGTGAAGCGGAGATGAACAAAACGATGTTTACCCGGATGGTGGGAACAGCTTATCTCGGGCAACGCCCATACGCCGTTTATAACACGCGCAGCGCCGTGATGAAATGGAGCGGCAAGGGCGAGTTCAAAACGCTGCACAGCGTTATTGAGATCAGCCGCCTGAATGCCGGCACCGATGCAACGCCGGCCGCCATT
>DJRT01000011.1:84334-85267 GCA_002437905.1 Ruminococcaceae bacterium UBA6353
ATGGATGAGCATGGCATTCGCCAACTGCGGCTGATGACAGTACCCGATTGGAAAGAACGGCTTTTGGAGCTTCTATTTGACCCGGAAGTGCGAACCTATGATCGCGGGCTGTTTGAATATGACGCAAAAATCGGTGATGCCTATGTGTTCTCGCATCTGGACGGAGATCTCGCAAGACTGGTTCGCTTTAAGGAAGCCGTCGAGAATCAGCGTGGAAATTATGAGGTGCTGTGTTACCCATACCAAATGGTATTCATCCGGGAGTATCTCGGGAACCGCGTAACAATAAAAACAATTGGGTTTGACACTGTGGAATCAGAACTCGACCCGGAAAGGAGGGATTTATTTGAACGATAAAAACCGCAAGATAGCCATTATCATCGCCGCCATACTGGGATGCGTCGGGCTGTTCTATCTGGGCGGAATGCTTGGCCAATTGCTCGGCAACTACGCAGCGTGGATGGACAGCGGCGGCGTTTCCGGCGAAAGCACGATGAAACCGGTAAGCTGGAATCCGCTGATTTGTTTTCCGGCGGCTTTCAGCGGGAACGGGATCAAAGGCATCCTGATGATCCTGCTGATCGCCGGCGCCATCTTCGCCTATGTGAAGCTCCACGATAAGTTTGACGGGAAGCAGCATGACCCCCGCGGCTTTGCCAGAAGCAAATCAGGCATCTACGGCACGGCATCCTGGATGGACGAAAAAGAAATGAAGGAAGTTCTGGAGATATCTCCGATCCCTGATGCCAAAGGTACGATTCTCGGCGAGTACAACGGCAAAGCCGTCTGTATGCCGGAGGACACCAGACTCAACCGCCATATTGCCGTTTTCGGCGCATCCGGTACCATGAAGTCGCGTGCGATTATCCGCAATGCGCTGTTTCAGGCGCTGCGGCGCAGCGAGTCCGTGATCGTGACCGACAGCAAGGGCGA
>DJRT01000011.1:85351-98388 GCA_002437905.1 Ruminococcaceae bacterium UBA6353
GTATCCCCTGAGCACAGCGACTCGTGGAACTGTATGTCAGACTTAAACGGTGACACGCTGATGGCGCAGGTGCTGACTAATGTCATCATCGGCAACACCAGCTCAGGTAAAGGCGACCACTTTTGGGACAACGGCGAGGGCAATCTCTTGAAGGCATTGATTTTGCTCATTGACCAGGATCGGACCCGCAGCCCCGATATGAAGCATCTATCCGCCGTATATCAGCTGCTCACGCAAAACAGTGAACGGCAGTTGACCGCTATGTTTGACAAGCTGCCGCTTGACCATCCGGCACGGGCGCCATTTAATCTGTTTGCCCAGTCCAGTGATACGGTGCGTTCCGGCATCATACTGGGACTGGGTACCCGTCTTCAGGTACTTCAGAATCAGGCGGTCCAGCAAATTACGAGTCGGTCTGACATTGACCTGACGGCGCCTGGCAGAAACAAGTGCATCTATTACATTGTGCTGAGCGATCAGGACGCTACGATGGCGTTCCTGTCATCGCTCTTTTTCTCATTCATGTTCATCAAACTGACTCGCTATGCCGACGGTCGCCCGAACGGCCGCTGCGACGTGCCCGTCAATCTGATACTGGATGAGTTTAACAATGTGGGCCGCATTGGAGGTGCGGAAGACGGATCCGATTTTGCAAGATCCCTTTCCGTGGTGCGGTCGAGAGATATCCGAGTCATGCTGGCCGTGCAGAGCCTTGGTCAGCTGCAGAACCGGTATCCCAAGAATTTGTGGGCCGAAATCATCGGCAACTGCGACATCCAGCTGATGCTCGGCTGCACCGATGACGTATCAGCCGAGTATATCTCAGCCCGGTCCGGTGATATGTCGGTGCAGGTCAATTCTACCATGACGGTCCGTCAGACCATTGCGGTGGCGCAGGTCATTCCCCAGTACCGCCATACCGAGGGTCAGGGTCGCAGACGGCTGCTCACACCGGATGAGGTTTTACGGCTTCCCAACGAGGAACTGCTCTGCATCATACGCGGGCACAACATTCTGAAGCTGAACAAACTGGATTTCACAAAGCACCCGATGGCAAAGCAGATCGTAAAGGCATCGGTGTATGATTATATGCCGGCATCCGATACGATGATTCCCGAGCCAATCCGGTCTGACACCGAACCTGCGCCGCCCAAGAAGGCGGCGCGCAAGAAAAGCTTATACAGCTCGGCACAACCGCCGAGTGAATTTTAACAAATAAAGGAGGAAAATCTATGCCAGCCAAAAAGAAAACAGAGCTTCCCGAGGAGATGACAACTCCTTTGGAGGCGCAGGAACCCCAGACTGAGGAGGATACCACGGCGTTACCTGCCGAAGGGGTACCGGATGACGCCTGTGACGCCTCACTTCCCCAGACTGAAACAGATTCGGCGGAAGCGGACGCCTCTTCGGCCGGAATTCAGGATGGAGCTCTCAACGAACCGACGGAATCTCAGACCGAGGTCAAAAAGCCCCGCAGGCGCAAGAAGGCAGAGTCGGAACCGTCCCAGTCTGACACAGAAGCTGAAAATGCACCGAATGCCAAGGAAGGCGGCGTCGACGCGGCGTCAAAACCCAAGAGAAAACGCGCTTACACCAAACCGAACGTGTCGGTACTGTCCATCGACGATTGCCCGACGGTCGAAACGGAGGCGGATAAGGCCAAGAATGATCTGCTCGACCTCATCGAGTCGCAGCGAAGCGGCCGTATCCTGACCGGAACGATCCAGGGCGTGGAACAGTCGGCGGATAACCCACGTCATGCCTTTGCAGTCCTGTATCATGGCGAGTTCAAAGTCATCATTCCTGCTGCCGAGGCAGTGGAGCCGCCCGAAGATTATCGTGGGCGTGACCCGGACGAGGTACTTCATTATATGCTGACCAAGCGTCTCGGCGCCGAAGTCGATTACATCGTAAAAGGCATCGATCCCAAATCCGGTATTGCAGCGGCGAGCCGCCTTGAGGCTATGCGTGCCCGGAGAAAAGAAATGTATTTCGGCACAGACCGGGACGGCAACAACCGCATCTATGCCGGTGTTTGCGCAGAAGCCAGAGTTGTCTCTGCTATCCGTGCCGGAATCTTCATCGACCTGTTCGGTGTGGAGAGCTACATCCCCCTCAAAGAACTGAGCTACCAACGCTGGATGGACGCAGCAGCCCACTTCCAGCCCGGACAGCGCATCCTCGTCAAGGTATTGGATGTGGATCGCAGCGACCGTGATCATGTCAGGGTTTCCGCCTCCGTGAAACAGGCGGGAGAAAACCCGTATGAGAAAGCCCTGCGAAGATATTCCGTTGGCAACCGTTATGTCGGTACTGTCAGCATGGTGGATGTGAACGGCGTGTTTGTGGCGTTGGACGGTGGCATCGACTGCCTGTGCAGTTATCCCAAACGGGGACGCCCGCCGAGAGGCGCCAGAGTCACCGTCCGGATCCTCGGAATCAACCACGAGACCAACCGAATCTGGGGTGCCATCACCCACATTGCCATGCCGCACTGATGAAAGAGAAAGGAGATTTTATGCTACATTGTGATCTGAGTCAGAAAGAACAGCATCGCAGAAAAGAGATCGCCGAGCATACCCGTCAGATGCTTCTGACAGAGCTGCCGATCGACAGTCAGGATGAAACTTCGATCATGGGCCGGTATCGGGATTATTACCTGCAGATCTCTTTTTCCGAGCTGCACCCGCTGATGGTGGTTTGTCTCGCCAAGGCGCTTACCCATCCGGGCACCGCAAAGCAGTGTCGGATCGCAAACGATCTGAATCTGAGAAGCGTGCTCGGAAGTCATGCTATCAACGACGAAGTCGGTTGCTATTCCTACCGTGCAACGCACTGGCTGGATACCGAGTTGGATGCCAAGCGATTTTACGAGATCCTCGACCGGTGCGTCGACGAAGCGGACCGCGGCTTTTATAAGCTTGCGTGCTGAGTTGTAAAATCCCAGACTCGTCCGTGTAATGATGGTAAAAACACGAACCGGGAGTATGCATCATGAAAAAGCTTTTGATTTTATCCTGCGCACTGGCATTCTGCCTGACACTTGCCGCCTGCCATACCACAGACTCAGCTGATAACCCCGCCCCTTCAGTTGCTCCGGGCTCAGCAATTGCCAATGAGTCCTCTGCTCACCAGACTGAACCGGAGAGTTCCCTGGAGGAGAGCCGGGCATCTCAGGATACTGCCGCCACATCAGACCCAACCGAAAGTGAGACGACAGCCCCTGCCAAGCCGGCGGATCCCATGTCGACGACCGAACCGGAAAGCGAAAAAGCCTCAGAGTCTACGACTCCCCCTCAGACCGAGCCGGAGACCAAGCCTGCCGAATCGCCTTCGGAACCCGGGAAATCTTATGCCGGGGCCGAGGACGCCCGAGCGGTCGCCGATAAGGTGCTGGAGTACATCAACAGCTTCCGCACATCACCTGCAGTCAAATTGCCGGGGCTTACGAGCTATGCTGAGTATCGAAGCCGACAGCTCATCCGCAATTTTGCGCATGATACAAATGATGAGCGTGCAGCGGCGACAGCGCTTCAGTATGGCGAGTATGTGGATCCGAGCGTCTACGGCGGCAGCGGTGAACCGTATTACCGTGCCAATGCCGGTGAAGCGATTGCAAAGGCAGGCTATGTAGGTACGGTGGACGAAGTTGCCTACAAGCTGGCAACCTTGGTCAGAAACAGCGCAGAGCATTGGTGCTATATCGGCTCGGCCGAGTATGGCTATATTGCCGTCGGCGTGACCTATGAAAGCGGCATGTGGTATTGCGACATCGCAGTTACCGCTGAAAACACGGACAATCTTTAAGGAATTGCAGCCTCACCAAAAAGCGGTGAGGCTCTTTTCATACCCAAATCAAGAAAGGAAGATACCAAGATGAACAAGAAATTCACCTCACGCATTCTGTCAATGCTTTTGGCAATGCTGATGCTCGTCTCAATGTTGCCGACGAGCGTTTTTGCGGCGCCAGCATCTGACATTCCGGCAGAGATGCTGGACAATGTGTTCCTCGATGCACTGGAATACACCGGCTATAAGGTGCAGAACCAAAAAGATGATGGAACAATTTTCAAAAAGTACAGCAGCGGTGCAACCGCCTATCTTTCGAATATCTCTTACGGGCTGAATAAATACGGCACGGAGACCGTCGCAAAAAGCGGTACGGCGACCGGACTTGCACCGGATATCGCCGGATTCGAGAGCAGCGGTCTTTGCTGTGCTTCCTATATTTCGTATGTGTACTACAACTATCTGCCAAATATTGCGGGCATTGACACTAGCGGCGCAACTCGCCCATACAATCTACGCACCGCAACGGCATATAATGCCGCGGCGAATGCATGGGTCAGTGCCGGAACGGCACGCCGCATCAGCTTCAGTCAGAATGCGAACGGCAACAATTTCATTCCCAGCGAGGATATACCGATCGGTTCTCTCATTATTTTCAAACACATTCCGACCGGGGACATCGCCCATGTGGCACTTTATGCAGGATATTATAATGGGATCCATTTCGTGACGCATGTCGGTAACGACCGCGGGCCGGAAATCAGTTCTATCGTTGGCATGTCCAAGGGCAGTTATCCGGAAGCTGTCGTACAGGTTGTTACTCCGGAATTCGTAGAGGCGGCCGGCAAAATCGAAGTCTATAAAAAGGATCCGAAGGGCGCAGCATTGAGCGGCGCCTATTTTATTGCCACCAACACCTCGACCGGAACAGAATATGCCATCGGTCCTACCGACAGCCGTGGCTACGCCTGCACCAAAGAGCGGCTGCCGTTTGGCACCTACAAAATCGTGGAAACGGTCTTCCCGACAGATTACACCTATTCGGGAACCAAGGAGTGGACCCGCACAGTCAGTGCCTCCAACAACGGTGTGGTGACGATTGAAGCCGTCAACGAGCTGAAAAAGGGCAATATCGAGGTCTACAAAAAATCATCCGGCACCAATGAGGCGCTCAAGGGAGCCATCTTCACAGTCTACGATATGTCTGGCGCAAAGGTAACAACCATCGGGCCGACCAATGATCGTGGATATGCCAAATCCGCAGATATTCCTTACGGCTCCTACCGAGTGGTCGAGACAACCTTCCCATTCAACTATGAGCCGGACGGTCAGACNNAGGTCACCATTGATACCGCACACGGCAGCCTGGCAACGGTTAACGCTTATAACCGGCTCAAAAAGGGTCATATTGAAGTCCTGAAATCCGATGCCGAATCCGGAAAGGATCTCAGCGGTGCGGAATTCACCGTCTATGATCTGGACGGTGAAGAAATCGCCGTGATCGGACCCACAGACAAAAACGGCTATGCCAAGTCCGGTGAGATCATCTATGGCGATTATATTGTGAAAGAGACCAAGGTTCCGGTCAATTACCAGCCGGACGGCGATGCACAGTGGAAGGTGACGATCGACGATAACAGTCCGCTTATCACCCTGGACATTGCCAACCTGCGCCAGTACGGTATGGTCAAAGTCCGCAAGACCGCCGAAGACGGTTTGGTGGAGGGGCTGACTTTCCGCCTGACCGGCACCTCCGAATACGGCGAGCCTGTGAATATGACCGCTGTGACCAATGCGGCCGGTACGGCCGTGTTTGAGCGCGTCCCGATTGGTACGGACTACACGCTTTCCGAAGAAAACACCCCCGAGCGATATGTGATCCCGGAGGTGCAGAACATTTCGATCGAGTGGAATAAAGTGACCGAGCGCCAGTTTGATAATATCCTCAAGAAATGGCGTGCTGATGTCTTCAAGGTTGATGCCTCTCTCCGCAGTAATAGTGAGCATGGAACCCTAAAGATGCTCTCGCTCGACTCAGACAGCATTGTGGAGAAACTCGGCTATCCTTACGGGGAAACCCAAGGTAATGCCACACTCGCCGGAGCAGTTTACGGTGTTTATCGTTATGATGAGCTCGTGGACACCTATGTGACGGATAAAAACGGGTACTTCCTGACTGACTACTATCCCTGCGGCGAGGGCTGGAGCATCCGTGAGATCACGCCTTCGGAAGGATATCTTTTGGATGAGACCGTCTATTGGCTCGGTGTGACGCCCGGACAGTATACGCTGGAGAAGAACACAGAAGAGTTGGATGTCTATGAAGACATCATCTTCGGCAGCCTGTATCTCATCAAGCACATGGATGACGGCAGTACCGGTCTGGAGACGGTTGAGGTCGGAGCAGAATTTGAGGTGTATTTGAAGACTGCGGGATCTTACGAAAATGCCCGGGATACGGAACGGGACTACCTGATTACCGATGAACATGGATATGCCGGGACGAAGCAGCTTCCTTACGGCGTCTATACAGTCCGACAGACGAAAGGCACGGAGGGCTTTGATCTGGCAGCACCCTTCGATGTTTTCATTGATAAAGACGGGTGCTGCTATCAGTATCTGCTTAACAACGCCCCCTTTACCGGATATCTCAAGATTCAAAAGACGGATGCAGAATCCGGCCTGAGTATCCCGTATGCGGGCGCAGCGTTCCAGATTTATAACCCGGACGGTACCAGAGTTACCATGCAGTATACCTACCCGGAACTGACGGTGATCGACACCTTCTACACCAACGAGGAGGGCTACCTGATCACTCCGGAAGCGCTTCCGTTCGGGAAGGGCTACTCCATTGTGGAAGTAAAAGCTCCGTATGGCTATGTATTGAACTCCGATCCGGTCTATTTTGATGTGACCGCAGACTCGGCGACCGAGGACGGCGGCATCACATTGATCGAAGTCACCCGTTCCAACATGCCGCAGAAAGGTATCATCCGTATCACTAAGACCGGCGAAGTATTCTGGACGGTCACGGAAGCGGACGGGATCTATAAACCGGTCTATGCGGTCAAGAGTCTGCCCGGCGCAGTGTTTGAGGTTCGCGCAGCAGAAGATATTTATACGCTTGACGGCGTCATGCATTACGCAAAGGGCGAGATCGTGGATACGATCACAACCGGGTCTGACGGCGTAGCATCGAGCAAGGAACTGTATCTCGGAAAATATGAGATCCAGGAGATCACTGCGCCGCACGGGATGGTTTTGAACGGCACGATTCAGACAGTGGAGCTAACTTACGCCGGTCAGGAGGTCTCCGTTACGGAAACTGCCGGAAATCTCTATAACGAG
The DNA here is from genome assembly GCA_002437905.1 of Ruminococcaceae bacterium UBA6353. GTDB lineage: Bacteria > Bacillota > Clostridia > Oscillospirales > Acutalibacteraceae > UBA5905. The sequence goes on from DJRT01000011.1 coordinate 92,489, forward strand.
CGCCAAAAGGTCAAAGTGTCCTTGAGCAAGGTGTTGGAGCAGAACGAGCTGTTCGGCATCGGTATGAACGGCGAACTGAAAAACATCACCTTCGGTCTGTATGCCAAGACTGACCTGGTTGCCGGTGACGGGACCGTCATTCCGGCAGGTGGGCTCATTGAGATCGTAACCTTTGATGATAACGGCATGGCGACGGTCCGTACCGACCTGCCTTTGGGCAGCTATTACCTGCAGGAACGCAGTACGGACGAGCACTACATCCTGGATGACACCCATTATGAATTCGAGTTCTCTTACGACTCGCAGGAAACCCATGTGGTCGAGCTCTCTGTCAATGACGGCGATTCGATCAAAAACGACCTCAAGTACGGTATGGTTTCCGGCCGCAAGGTCGATGAGGATGGTCATGTGATCGCCGGTGCGATTTTCGGCCTGTTCCGCAATGATGAAAATGAGTATACGGCTGGAAATGCGTATTTAACGGCGGAAAGCGCACAGGACGGTACCTTCAAATTTGAAAAGGTGCCCTTCGGAACCTGGGTCGTTCGTGAGATCCAGCCGGCCGAAGGCTTTGTTCTCAATGAGAAGGCATATCCGGTCACAGTATCCGAAGATGGTGATGTGGTGAACATCCAGCTAGAGAACCGGTATATCCGCGGCAACATTGAAGGTACCAAACTCGACGAGGACGGCAATGTGATCGCCGGTGCGGTATTCGGCTTGTTCCGTGAAGGCGAAACGGAGTTTACTGAGGAAACTGCCGTGCGTGTAACGGAGTCTGATAGCACTGGCAAGTTCCGCTTTGAAGATATCCGGTACGGAAAGTGGATTATCCGTGAGCTGAAGCCGGTGACCGGGTATGTGCTCAATGAAACGCCGATCGAGGTAGAAATCACCGAGGAGGGCAAAACCGTTTTCATCACCGTCGAGAACAAATTCATTCGCGGTGACATCAAAGGCTACAAGGTCGACGAAGACGGAAAGTCGGTTGTGGGTGCGCTGTTCGGCCTCTTTACGGAGGATGATACGGAATTCACAGAGGAAAACGCCGTGTTGACGGCGGTGTCCGATGCAGACGGTATCTTCACCTTTAAGAATGTGCGATTCGGGAAATGGATCGTGCGCGAGTTGAAACCTGCCGAGGGCTTCGTCCTCAACGAGACAGAGTTCCCGGTCGACATTACTACGGATGGTGCCGTAATCGAGCTCAAGGCCGAGAACCGACACATCTATGGCGCAGTCCATACGACCAAGGTCGATAAGGATTACCCCGACCATCTGCTTACCGGTGCTGTGTTTGAGGTCTACCGTGATGTAAACGGAAATCAGCAGTTCGATCCGGATGTGGATGAGCTGGTCGGTACCCTTTCGGAATGTGAACCCGGTCTGTATGAGCTCGCCGAGCTGCGCTACGGCGGATACTTCCTTTATGAAAAGCAGGCACCTGTTAATTTCGTCAAGGATAACGGATACTACTATTTCGAGATCGTAAATGACGGAGAGCTGGTGGAAGTGGAGAACAACGCCGGCGTCGGTTTCATCAATGATCATATGGTCGGCAATCTGAAGATCGTGAAGACCTCCTCTGACGGCCGTGTGGAAGGCTTCAGCTTCCGCATCACGGGTGAGAACTACGATGAAGTTTTCACGACCGACGCAAACGGTGAGATCTTCATTGAAAACCTGCGCATCGGCAAATATACCGTGACGGAAGTTGAGGACAGCGTCAGCGCCGGGTATAAACGCCCGGAACCTTTTGAGATCGAGCTGACCGCTGATGAAACGCTGACAGTCAATGCCCATAACGATAAGGTCACGACCGATCATCCGGACAGCCCGAAGACCGGCGACAATTCTCATATGGCTCTATGGTTGGGTCTGATGCTCGCAAGCCTTGGCGTCCTGATCGGTACCATTCTTTATTCCCGCAAGAAGAAGTATCTTGCAGACTGAAAAGAGAGGTAAGGCAATGAAAACAAAACTGACAAAAAGCATTCTGCTGATCCTGTCGCTGCTTTGCATTCTCTGCGTCCCGGTCACACCGGTCTATGCGGCGCAGCAAGGCACGGACGGCAGCGAACTGCAGGTTGTAAAAGCAGAACAACTGGAGATCCAGCTCGGCACATCATGGTCGGGCGTAGAGTTCCAGCTCAAGACGGACGCCGGGGTTTACCCCGGCACCGTCAAGGTCGGAACGGATGGCGTGCTCCGCCTTGAGATCGGCGGCAGCTCCCAGTACATTCTGACCTGTATGAATTCCTCAACTTCGATTCCGGCGCCGGAGGATACGGCGGACTTAGCAGACCAGACGCAAGCTCCTGCCACAACAGAGCAAGCCCCTGAGTCAAATGAGAAAGCCGCATCCGGTATCCCGACGCTGCATATCATCCTCTTTGCAGGCGGTATGGTCATTGCCATCGGCACTCTGATCGTCATGCAGATTCTCAAGAAAAAGCGTGAAAATGAGGCACCGGATGATGAGGAAGCCGAGGAATAACGATTCCATTTCAGTTTGGAGAAAAAAGCAAAACTTATGGGAATATTAGTTGCGTGATATGAAATAAATATTCCGCAAAGGCTTGACTTTTGTATTCTGTTCTGATATACTATAGGCGTGGCAGGAGCTTGCGTTCAGGCTCTCGATACGTCTATGGTACGGCGTCAGACTTCGCTTCGGGGATGAGGCAAGGAATCGTTACGGATTTGCGCACTGAGCAAGTCCACAACAACGCAGGCAATTGAATATGATAGCCGGAAGGCTGCTTGGATGCTTACAGGTTGAGTGTTGGGGAGATATGTTTTCCAACAGACTTTGTATGCGCTTAGCAACCTTCCGGCTTTTTCTTTAAGAACTCGGAGGTTAATTTATGAATAAAAAGAAAAAACGAAAGGGGTTTAACCGAAGCAGTATGCGATGCCCGTATTGCGGTAGTCCGGTTATTTATCGGAGCGCAGACGGAATCTATCGCGATAATTCGAGAGGAACGATGCTATATGTGTGTTCGCACTATCCAGAGTGCGATGCCTATGTTCGTGTTCACACCGGTACTAATATTCCGGTAGGAAGTATGGCTAATCACGAACTGCGTACATTGCGCCGTACAGCGCACCATTATTTTGACCAGCTTTATGAATCCGGTTATATGAGTAAGCAGGACGCATACCAATGGCTGGCCGATCTGATTATGGCGCCGCTTTCCGAAGCGCACATTGGTCATCTCGGCGAGTATTACTGTAAGCAGGTGATCGAAGAAAGCAGAAAGCTCTTAGAACGGCGGAAAGCCAAAACGCGGGGGCGATATTATGCACAGAAAGGAGGCGCACTGGCGTCATGACCCTGACAGCAGAACAGCAAAAGAAAGTGGAGCAGAATATTCGGCTGGTTCAGAAAGTGATCAACGATAAGGTCCACGGTCCATATCAGTTGGGCATCTATACATATGATGATATTTTTCAAATCGGCTGCATCGGCCTCTGCAAAGCTGCGGCAACAGATAAAGGCGGGAACTTCTCTACCTATGCCTATCGCTTGATATGGAATGAGATTTGCGATGCGCTGATCTACTCGACCAGGCGGCAGGCAACGGAGCTTTCAAGCGATATGATTCCCCTGGTTGCAGAAGATCCGACCGTATCGATTGCAGATGTTGCAACGCAGCTGGATGTGCAGGCTGCGCTCAAAGCAGCAAAGCAGAAAGCATCTCCGTGTGTGATAAAAGGAATAGATGCAATGATTCAGATGGCCGAGGGGCGCTCCAGCAAGGAAATCGGAAATGAGTTTGGGGTGTCCGCCAATCTTGTTTGCGCCTGGGTATCCAAGGCGAGGAAGTATCTGAAAAGCCGGCCGGAAATACTGGCTCTGAAAGGAGTATAAGTAATATAGTAAGGGACATCGAGAAATAGCATCTCGATGTCCCTATTTTTGATGGTGCTTATGAAAAAAACAAAAAATGCAGTGAGATTGTCGTTGCTTCCGATGACAATCTCGCTTTTGATTTTAATTCTGTTTCGATTCGTTTTTTTGCTTGGATATGTTCCGACAGCATCTATGGAGCCTGCTCTGAAAACTGGAAGTTTGCTCCTCGGAGTGCGTGTTTGGGGAGACATTCAAAAAGGGGACATTATTGTGTTCCGACATAACAAGGAATATCTCGTCAAGCGGGTCGAAGCAGTAGAAGGAGATTTGATCGAAAGTAACGGAGAAAATCTGGTGGTTCCGGAAGGTGGTTTTTATGTGCTTGGGGACAATGGTCAATGTTCATACGATTCTCGTTACTGGGAATATCCTTTTGTAATGAGCGATGATATTGTCGCAAAGGTAATTTTACCAACAAGATAAAAATAACAATCCGGCAAAAAAGCAAGCAACTGTAGATGGGCATCATTGCAGTTGCTTGCTTTATATTTCGTAGAGTATGTCACTCAATGGAAGCACGGATTGAAAGGCATAAAATCCACCGTATTCAATTGCTTTTAAGGAGAATGACACACAACTTTGACTGCTGATATTAGAGGCCAACCACATTTAATTTGTTCATATTGGATCGTTTCAGCTCCATGGAAGAATGAACATACCGTTCCAGTGTAATCGTAGTGGTAGAATGTCCTAACACTTCGGAAAGAGATTTTATTTCAAAACCAACTTCCACTGCGCGGGTTGCGAATGTGTGCCGAAGCGTATGTGCGTGAATACCCTCCAGCCCGCATGCATGAGTGTACTTCTCAATGCGATATTGTAATGTCCGCGGCTCCATATAGTCAGTCGTTCCCGTCAGTACATATGCCCCCATATTACCGGGATCCATTTGTTTGCAGAGATCTGCCAAATAGCTTATCATCGGGATCGTTCTCGCTGAGGTGTCGCTTTTGGGCTCACCGATCACAATCCTTGTACGGGTTTCTCCTTGCATATCCGTATCGTGAAGTCTTTGCAATGTTGCGGCAATCTTGATGGTCTGTTCGCGAATGTTAATGTTACACCATTGCAATGCACAGAGTTCTCCTATGCGCACACCGGTGGACAATGCTAATAGAAGTCCGAATTTGCAGCTATCCATATCTGTCAATAGATAACTCATAAATCGGTTCTGCTCATCCCGTGATAATACGCGCATTTCCTTTCGGCTCTCTTTGGGGTAATTGATTTCGATTACCGGGAAGGTCCCCGGAAACAAAGTCGCCGTGTATTTCAAAACGCTGTGCAGCACCACCAGAATGTCGTGGACAGTTTTTACAGCCAATCCATCATCAAAAAGTAACTCGTGAGTAAAATCATCGATAACACCTGTGCTGATGCCAAGCGGAAAGCATCCGCCAAGCTTTGGCTTGATATGCTTTTCAAGCACTGTGCTATATTTGATGTATGTGGATTCGCGGATTTTTCCTTTTTTCAGGCGAAGCCATTCGTTGCAGTAATAAGTAAATCGGTGCTTTGCCGTATTGGTTGGAACGGCCTTTCCATTCACAAGTGCGGCTTTATACTTCGTAACCTTTTCCTTCGCTTCACGGTATGTTTTTCCGTAGCAAAAGCCATATTTGATTTTTCCAGAAAGCTCGTACCCTTTGATATAGCGTGCCTCCCATCGACCATCCTTCCTGTGGAAAATGTTTTCTCCTTTTGCCATTTTAATTACCTCCGGTAATATTTTTTCACCCGCAAATGGGTGTACCTATATTGTAGCGGATATCTGTAACAGATTCCTGACTGCGTATTTGACTGCGCTGACCTCGCCCAAAGAGCTGAAATTGACACGAATTGGAACGCGATGATTCCTTCTAAGTTGGTTTATTCTCTAAAAACATCCCCAAATTTCGCGTTTCCTATTGATTTTCCGACAGATGCGTGTTATAATACTTGCGTTTATAGAGTTTGAATTGCACTCGTGGAGTGACATACTCTA
>DJRT01000011.1:98453-118734 GCA_002437905.1 Ruminococcaceae bacterium UBA6353
GAGTGACATACTCTACGAAGCGTTTTGAACAAATAAGTGCGGCTTATCGATTCACCCTTGTTGTGAGCCGCTTCTTTTTTTGAAACTCGTATAGTGATCACTTACTTTATGGAAGGGCCTGTTATATGAGAAGTTTAAATGAAGTGCGTGAGGCTCTGCTCAACAGCACCGTCCGAATTGTTGCACAGCATGGTCTGGAGCGGACGACAACGAAGCTGATCGCAGCAGATGCACAAATCAATGAGGCGTATATCTATCGCTGTTATGACAGCAAGGATTCGCTTCTTCAAGCAACATTTCATATGGAAGATGTGTGCTTGGCAGAGCATGTGCGAAAATCGCTTCCAGTTATGCGGATACGCGGACTGAATTGGAAAGAGCGTTGTTTCCTTTTGTGGAAATCTTGCTGGGAATTCATTCTCCATAAACCAGATGATTGCCGGTTTTACCTGCAATATTATTATTCTGTCAGTTGCCGACGACATGCGTATGATGAGCATCTGAAGTATTTCCATTCGTTGTTTGATGAAATCCGACCGGTATTTCGTCCTGACACAAATGTGGACATGCTGCTGCATCAGATTTTTGACACGATGCTTTCTTTTGCAGCCCGAGTACTGTCTGATGAGATCAAGGACAGCGAAGATACAACGAAATGGACTTTTGAGCAGGTGTACAGTTTCGTCCGCCCCAATGCAAGAGAGGATTGGGTGGAGACAGTTGACAGCGAAAAGGAATTAGAATGACACGATGGAGATGAATTATGGTGGAAGTTACGGCTTCCTATCAAATCACTGAAAAAGCCAAAGAACATGCTACCGTTTATATTGCGTTTCCCCGCATTCAAGAACGATGGTCATACCTCTTTGTGAAGAGGCTCTTTGATTTTTTCTTCGCTTTGATAGGACTTATAGTATTAGCAATTCCAATGGCGATTATCGCATTGATCATAGTGTTTGATTCGCCAGGCGGTGCAATTTTCAAGCAGGAGCGGCTTGGAAAGGGCGGAAAACCGTTTGTAATCTACAAATTTCGGACAATGAATCATGATGCGGAGGTGAACGGCCCCAAGTGGGCGGATAAAGAAGATAAGCGCTGTACCCGGTTTGGGGCATTCTTGCGCAAGACGCGGCTAGACGAGCTCCCCCAGCTCTGGAATATCTTGGTCGGAGATATGAGCTTTGTTGGGCCGAGACCAGAGCGGCAGTATTTCTACGAGCAGTTTGAAAAGTACATCGTGGGATTTTCAAATCGGCTTGTCGTAACACCGGGATTAACGGGATATGCACAGGTCAATGGGGGCTATGAGCTGGAGCCGGAAGAAAAAATCGTCTATGACATGGAGTACATAGAAAAACGGTCAGTTCTTATGGATATCAAATGCCTTGCAAAAACGGTGTCGTTAATTTTTACACACGAAGGAGCGCGCTAATGGAAACACTACAGAAAACCTCTACCTGTCACGGGCAGGCAGCGATACAGCATCCATTGGTCTCCGTTGTGATGCCGGCGTATAACGCAGAAAAATACATAGGTGAAGCGATTCGCTCAGTACAATCTCAGACATATACCAATTGGATTCTGTTGGTTATTGATGATTGCTCCACAGACCATACCGTTGATGTTGTTCAAGCCTTTGTAAACACAGATGATAGAATTCGGCTTTTTCGGAACACTCGCAATTTGGGGGCAGCTAAAACCAGAAATCGAGGTTTGGAATTATCCGAAGGCGAATGGGTCGCGCTGTTAGACAGTGATGACATATGGCATAGCGACAAGCTTGAAAAACAGCTCGCGGTCGCGTTGAATTCCGGCTCGGAAATCATTTATTGCTCGTACTCGTTAATCAGCAGTGATGGGCAAAAAATATCCGACTATATTGTGCCAATGCAGACTTCCTATGACGATATGCTGAAAGAAAGCGTATTTAGCTGCTCTACGACTCTTTTGGCTAAAAACGTAGTCAATAATAACCGCTTTTCCGCTGACTATTATCACGAAGACCTGGTGTATTGGCTTCAATTACTCAAAAAGGGCTATTCTGCATCGGCATGTTGTGAGCCATTGGCAGACTATCGGATAGTGGAAGGATCAAGGTCACATAGCAAGGTCCAATCGGCAAAAAACAGATGGGAGGTCTACCGCAAGGTTGAAAAACTCTCTCTGCTAAAGTCACTCTCCGTATTTCTATCCTATACGGCGCGAGGCCTCAGAAAGTATAAGAGGGTTTGAAATGGATGTACTGTTCCTTTGCGGTGTTTTTGCAAAAGAGAATGAAGCCGAAGTGATTGCTCAGGCAAAGAAAAGTGTAGAATTCTCAGCAAACCAAATGCAGTTAAAGCTGATCAGCGGCTTGAAAGAGGTCGCTGACACCCAAGTAATCTCCGCCCCTTTTATCGGGCATTATCCGAATCAAAGCCGCAGTCTGCGTTTTTCCGGTTTTACAAACCCTCAGCATATATGCCGGTATGTTTCCTTTAACAATATCTGGGGCTTTCGAAATTTGTCCAGGGCACGCACTTTGAAAAAGGCAGTTCGCGCTTTTGCATTGGATAGCAATGAAGAAAAGTTGATCATTGTATATAGCGCACACGATCCGTTTCTGGCGGCAGCAGCCTATGCCAAAAAGCTGAACCCAAAAATCAGGATATGCTTTATTGTTCCCGATCTTCCGCAATATATGAACCTCGAAGCAAAAAGAGGTTTTCTCTACAACTTCTTTAAAGGGTTTGATATCAAATCAATTAAGGAACATATCAAATGCGTCGATACATCTGTGGTTCTGACAGAAGCTATGGCAAAAGCGTTGCAGTTAACGGATCGACCATATGTTGTTGCCGAGGGAATCGTAGATTCGATTTCCGAGAATCCCAATAGTACCGCTCATGCAGAAACCGTCAATATCGTATATGCCGGCAAGTTGTATTTCAGATTTGGAATCCGCTCTTTGGTAGAAGCGTTTTCCCTGCTGCAAGACAGCAGTTATCGCTTGATTTTATGCGGGAACGGTGACGCAGTGGAATATCTGCAGAAATGTGCCATGGAGGATTCGAGAATCATTCTTCCGGGGCAAGTATCGCCTGAAAAGGTGCAGGAATACATTTCCTCTGCCGCAGTGCTTGTAAATCCCCGACCGAACAATGAGGAATATACGAAATACTCTTTCCCCTCCAAGGACATAGAGTATCTTTCAAGCGGAAAGCCAACGGTTGCCTTCCTTCTGGATGGTATGCCGAAGTGTTATCAAGATTTTTTGTATGTCGTTGACCCAGACCGGGATATCTCTTGCGCCATTTCCGATGCCTTAAAGGCAGCTATATCGGCGCCGAAGAAAGAAATAGAAAAAAGGCATACGCAATTTCTGCAATATGCCGCAAAAAATCTTTTGGCATCTGCCATTGCAGAAAAAATAATCAAAATGAACTATACCGAGGAGGCTCAACATGCCAAGGACCCGAGTTGTTCAGCAGTATGTAACGACCGCCAGCAACGGCGGATTGAAAACAGAATATAAAGCGCTGAGCAGTCGGGAAACGCTGTCGGACCACTATGAATTTGTCCCGGTGGTGTTAAACAACTGCCACTGCGGAATCAGCCTTTCAGATATCCGCTTTTACCGCCGAGCCATTCGCAAAGCGGATCCGGATATCGTCCACATCCGTGGAGCAGGAATGGAAAGCCTAAATGCTGTTCTCGGCGCAAAGCTTTCCGGCCGCGGGAAGATTCTTGTGACCGTTCATGGCATGTTCAGCGATCTGGTGTACTACTCGCCGATAAAGCGCTGGGTATGTAGACATGTGGTGGAACCGACGATCTTTGGCTTATCAGATGGAATTTCTTGCGTTTGTGAGCAGGCGTCACAGCGCGATGTGTTTCGACGATACAAAAGGAAAATGCTTCCGTTTGTGTATAACCGAATGCCGAAATATCCCGATTGCAGTCCAGAAGAAAAGCGTGCGCTGCGCATGGAGTTGAACCTTCCGGAGAATGCAAGAATCGGCATCTATGTCGGCAGGGTCACGAAAGAAAAGGGACTGTCTTACTTGGTCGATGCGTTAAAGCGGCTGGATGAGAGTTGGCCACCGGAGCTTTGCCTGTTGATCGTAGGAAACGGCGATTATCTGCAGAAGATGCAGTCTGAATGTGCCGCCCTACGGCATGCGAAGCAAGTGATTTTCGCTGGGCAGCAGGAACAGATTCAAAAATACCTGAATGTTTCTGATTTCTTTCTTTCTCCCTCTTTGCATGAAAATCTCTCCATTTCTATTTTGGAGGCATGCGCAGCAAAGCTACCGTGCCTTGTGACGGATGTAGGCGGAAACGGCGAGATTATCGAGAGTGGAAAGAATGGGCTGATGATTGCAGCGTCTTCGACAGATGCACTTGCTTCAGGCCTCCGCAAGATGAGCGACGATAAATGTCGTGCCGAAATAAAGCGGCGTGCAGAGCAGGTGGATTACAGTAAATTTTCCGATGAACACATAGATCGGCAGCTCCAGCAGGTATATGATCGGCTGTTACAACGGTGTTAGGAGTCCTTAAAAATGATAAGTATTGTTGTACCGGCTTATAATGCTGCGGGTGTGATTGGAAGATGTATAGACTCGGTTTTGCGGCAGACCTACCCGGATTTTGAATTGCTGATTATTGATGATGGCGCCACAGACGAAACGGCAGAAATTGTGGCAGCAAAAGCTGCTCAAGATACTCGTATCCATCTGATTCGTCAGGAAAATGCCGGGGTCAGTTCTGCACGGAATACAGGAATAGCAGCCGCTTTAGGGGAACTGCTTTGCTTTATTGATTGTGATGATACGGTATCGGCAAACTATCTGGAGACATTGCTTGCACTGTACAGTCCCGGCGTGCTCCCTGTGATTGATGTCGTTCGCAGTGACCGCAACGGTTCCGCGCTAAGTCCTATGCCTGAAACCTTTACGCTGGATGGCGACTGGGTCGATTCCTATTTTTGCGGGCAGCTCAGATATGGAATTGCTTTTTCTGTCTGGAACAAGCTGTTTTCTCTACAGACGCTTCGCAGAGAGCATATCGTATTCCTGCCGGAACTATCTATCGGCGAAGATATGCTGTTTGTTTTTCAGTATCTGCAACATTGTCGGTCGATTCGCTTTAGCAAGGATGCCAGTTACCATTATACCATTGCACCGGGATCGGCCATGTTATCCTCAAGGGATTACACGCAGCCATACGAAAAGACCTTCGCGGTCATGTCTGAAAAGGGACGGTTTCCCTTGCCAATCGCCGACGGGACATTATCCCGATGGGCATTTGACGCCAGTATTATCATTATTGCTAATCCGTTTATCATCGATAGAAGCTATACAGAATTCAAAAAATGGTGGCGCGATTTTCGTCAGACGGCGTTATACCGGTCAGCCGTTGCTTCGGAAAAACCATCCGGTTATAAACGAAGAGTTTTGCATTTTGCTTTGCACTCTGAGAACACGCTTGCAATATATGTGCTTTTCAGATTGTTGAGATTCGGAAAGAAGAAGTAGAAACGAGGTGAACCCCATTGACTGAACTGCAAGAAATCGAGTTTGGATTGTTGCAACAGTTCTTATCTATATGCGAACAGTTGAATCTAACCTACTATCTCGTCTGCGGCAGCGCATTAGGCGCAGTGAAGTATGGCGGTTTCATTCCGTGGGATGATGACATTGATGTTGCGCTTCCAAGAAAGGACTACGAAACATTCTGTAGGGAAGCTCCCGAAATATTGCCGGAATGGTACTTCCTACAGAATTATCATTCCGAACCCCAATACTATCTCCTTGGAAGCAAATTACGCGACAGCAGAACGACCTACATAGAGATGATGGCGGAACGCCTGAAAATCAACCATGGAGTGTTCATTGATATATTCCCGTTGGATGGACAGTGGTGCACCGAACGCGATCACCAAATGTTCCGAAAAAAGCGGGCAATCTTTGAGGCGGCGCGGCGTGTCAGACTGAATTATAACCGCTTGTCACCGCAAAACCTCGGTATGGTACGGACCAATTGGTATTGGCTGCTCTTCCGCCTTTTTGGGTATAAGCATGACACCGCTGCGGAAACAGCAGTATTTGACCACTTTATTTCCTCTTTTTCTACTGACGACAGTGCTGTCTGGTGCAATCATGCGAACTCAACTTCTCCGTTGGAATATGCGCCCAAAGAGCAATATGGCGACGGAGTCTGGATGAAGTTTGAAGGGATTCCGGTTCGTGTTCCGGCTCAGTATGACGCCTATCTCACCCAGAAATACGGAGACTGGCGAGGCGGAATACCGCCGGATCAGCAGTATGGGCATCATCACTATGTGAAATGTGATTTGCACCGACCATTCACGGAATACACCGATACCGGAGCGAAAGGGGTGAAGAAATCATGATATACCGAGCCATTCGTAAATTGAAGGCGGTTTTATACCACGCAATCGTTGAGCCGGATATCAAACGCTCATTTGCCGAGTGCGGCAAAGATTCGCACATTGATTCGGGCGGTGACTTCTTCCCTCTGTCGAACATTCATGTTGGAAACCATGTCTCTATCGGCGTAAATGCACGCTTCTGGACAACACGGGCGAAAATCTACATAGAGGATTATGCCATGTTTGGCCCCGGCGTCACGATCATTACAGGAGATCACCGCAAGGACATCATCGGTAAGCACATCATAGAACTGACGGATGCGGATAAAACCGCAGAAGATGATCAGGATGTGGTGATCGGAAGAGGAGCATGGATCGGAGCAGGAGCGATTATTTTAAAAGGTGTACACATCGGTGCAGATGCGATTGTGGCGGCAGGCAGCGTTGTAACAAAGGATGTTGCGCCATACACCATTGTAGGCGGCGCACCGGCACATTTTATAAAGAATCGTTTCTCCGAAGATCAGCTCAAACGGCATATTCAAACCACCGAAGGCGATGACTCTCCGCTTTTGGTTTCGGCGAAAGGCGGTGATTCTATTGCAAGATAAAATTCCGCTGTTGATTCTGTTGTCAGTCGGCGCAGCATTTACCGCGGTATGGCTCGCACTGCTGCGGAAACGGCTGAATATGGCATGGTATGTAGCAATCATGATTGCGATTGCACATACGGTCTACGGCGTTCTGACAGTGAAGGCGTTTGCTTTCCTTGAAACCGGCTTTGACAAAGCCAGCCTTGGAAACATGAGCCTGTTCGGCGGCGTGTTCCTGATGCCGCTGGCGTATTGGCTCGGTGCAAAAATTTCAAAGAGACCGCCCAAGGAAGTCTTTGATGTTTTTACCCCCTGCATGGTCTTTACGGTCATGTGCGCCCGGGTCAACTGCATTTTGTCCGGCTGCTGCCGCGGGCTTCCGATTCCGGGGACCAACGGGATGCGCTTCCCAACGCGTGAAGCGGAGATCGTGTTTTACCTGATCCTGCTTGCCGTCTTGTGTCCGCAAATTTGGAAAGAACGGCTGCAAGGACGCGCTTACCCGGTCTACATGATGTGCTATGGAGCGTTTCGGTTTATCATCGAATTCTTCCGCGAGTCGGATATTTCCGGACTGTTCCATCGGGCACATCTGTGGGCACTCATTACATTATTACTCGGCGTAAGCATTTACGCTGAAATGAAAACCTCAAAATCTAAACCGAGAAGGAGAAAACAATCATGATCCAACGAATATCCAAACGGTTCTTATCCCTGCTGCTGGTGGCAGTTATGGTGTTGGCGCTAGTGCCTGCCATTACTCTGCCCGCATTTGCAGCCAGCAGTGGCACTGTGACAGGCCTGAGTGATGCCAACATTGGCCTGAGCTTTAGCGGTGATGCAGATGATGCATGGAGCGCTACTGGTACAACGATCGTAGGCTCATCCACTTCTACCGGAGGAACCTGCGGAGACACCGCTTACGACTCCACACTGACAATTACAAATAAGAAATCGACAACAGCAACGCTGTCATTTGATTATGCCATTGAGCAGAACAGCGGTACGATTAAGGTGAATGGAACCGCTATTTCTGCAAACGGCAGTTTCACCAAAGAGCTTGCCGCCGGTGGAACAGTAACAGTTTACATTAAGTCCGGAAGCACAAGCGGTGCCACAAAAATTACCATGACCAATGTGGTGCTGGTCTCAGATGTAACTGCGACTACGACCTTTGTGCCTGCCGAAAATGGTACCTATACAGTAGATGGCAAGACTGTCACAGAGGAATACCGCAGCACGCAAAGCTCTATGACTGCCTATCAGGTAGTGGCAACCCCAGCAGAGGGCTATCAGTTCCTTGGCTGGTACAATCTGACCACCGGCAAGTGCATCGCTACCACTGCGGCTACATCTTTGAATATTGAAAGCGACTGCACCATTACAGCAAAATTTGCAAGCAAAACCGCAGCCCTCTTTGAGACCGGCGGCCAACGGTTTGCAAATCTGAACGAAGCGGTTGCTTATGCGCAGGCAAATAAACAGTCCAAGATTACCTTGGCTACCGATGGTTCAATCAGTGGTACTTATACCATCCCGACGGGCATTACATTGTTGATTCCCTTTGATGCAGCCGGGACTCTGTATACAAATGCTCCCGCAGCAATTCGGACAACTCCGGCATCTAAGGCATTCCGGACGCTGACGATGAGTGAAGGTACTTCTATCACCGTCAAAGGTGCGATCAGCCTGGGCGGCAGATATTTTGCCGCAGGCGGCGGTCAGCAGGGTCGCCCTGTGGGCGATTACGGCTATATCAAAATGGCAGATAACAGCTCCATCACGGTAAAGAACGGCGGTAATCTCTATGCATGGGGTTTTATCTCCGGCAGCGGCTCTGTTTTGGCGGAATCGGGAGCAACCGTGTATGAGTTCTACCAGATTGCGGACTTCCGCGGCGGCAGCGCCTCCTCTGGCATGGGCAACAAGGTTTTCCCCTTCTCCCAGTATTTCGTTCAGAATATTGAGGTTCCCCTGACGCTGAACGCAGGCGCCAACGAGAAGGTTTTCAGCGGCGTTTACGCAATGAGTACCACATATACCACCTCTATCAATTTTATTGGCAACGACGGTATGTTCAAAGTTGTCTCCGGAAGCTTCACCAAAGACTACGATGAAAAGACGGATCGTCTGATTTTGACTGTGAACGGCGAGGCAGAACTGAACACCCTTTCTCTGAAGTTGGCTAGTATGAGCGTTAACTCCGCAAGCTATGTACTCCCTATCACCAACAACATCTCTATCAACATTCAGTCTGGAAAGGTCACCATCAACCAGGATACCGCACTGTTGGCAGGTGTCGAAGTGAGCATTGCTGAGGGTGCCGATTTGACTATTTCCAACGGCAAGAATGTCTACATTTATGACGGCGATGAATGGAACTCTGACAACTTTGTCTGGGGTTCTTGCAAATTCAAGTCTGTTGCCTATGCTCCCGGCAAAACCTATAACCGCACCAATGCGGATTTGAAGGATGCCAAGGTGGATGTAAACGGTAGCCTGACGGCTATCGGTGCTATCTACACTACCAAGGGAGGCGCAGACATCTGCTCCAGTAACGGGACCGGCAAATATGTTCAGCAGGGTACACCTGGCGCGGAAACTGTTACACATCAGTACAACGCCAGCAGTAAAGATATTTCAATTGCCATCACCTCCGCTAAGCTCCACAATGCGGATGGCTCCTACACCGAAACCTCAAAGGTTACTGCGGGCACCACGATTCCTTATGCAAACGGAAAGTGGGAAATTCCCGTGTGCGATCATCAGTGGGATGAGGGCGTGATTACTACCGAACCCGGCTGTGTAACGGACGGCATAAAGACCTACACCTGCACGATCTGCAAAGAAACAAAGACCGAGGTTATTCCTGCTACGGGTCATACCGAGGTGATCGACGAAGCTGTTGAAGCTACCTGCACCACACCTGGCAAGACCGAAGGCAAACATTGTTCGGTTTGCAACGAAGTGCTTGTTGCACAGGAAGAAATTCCTGCTAAGGGCCACAACTGGGACGAGGGCGTGATTACGACTGCCCCGACCTGCAGCGATGCCGGTGTCAAGACCTACACTTGTACTGTTTGCAGCGAAACAAAGACCGAAGCGCTTAATGCAACCGGTCATACGCCTGTTGATGTTGCTGAACAGCCTGCCACCTGCACGGAAGCTGGTCATACGGCGGGTGTCAAATGCTCGGTTTGCGGCGCAACGATCTCCGGAATTGAGGAAATCCCTGCTACGGGTCATACCGAGGTGATTGATGAAGCCGTTGCAGCCACCTGCACCACACCCGGCAAGACTGAGGGTAAACACTGCTCCGTCTGCAACGAAGTGCTTGTAGCTCAGGAAGAAATTCCCGCGAAGGGTCATACCGAAGTTGTTGATGAAGCTGTTGAGGCTACCTGCACCACGCCTGGCAAGACCGAAGGCAAACACTGCTCAGTTTGCAATGAAGTGCTTGTAGCGCAGGAAGAGATTCCTGCTAAGGGGCATACGGAAGTGATTGACGAAGCTGTTGCGGCTACCTGCACAGAAAACGGCAAGACGGAAGGTAAGCATTGCTCCGTTTGCAACGAAATCCTTGTTGCACAGGAAATTATTCCTGCCAAGGGGCATGTTGAAGAAATTCGGAATGTAAAGGAAGTCACCGACACCGAGGACGGTTACACCGGCGATACATACTGCTCTGTATGCAACGAATTGCTGAAGAGCGGCGAAGTGATCTACCACAATGGTTGGCGGAAAGATGGCGACAGCTATTACTTCTACCAGAATCAGAAGCCCGTTACCGGAATGGTTCGTGTGCCGTATCCTGCAGCGGATCTGCTGTCCGGCTACGGTCCTGATGCGGAAGATGCCGAAGTCAATGTTCCCAGTAAGGAAGGCAATCCCGACAATTATGACTATCCGGACCGTGAGAGTGCGCTGTTTGTCTTTGATGAAAATGGTGTGTTCCAGAAGGATCAGTGCGGTGTGTACAACGATAACGGCGTTACCCGCTGGATCAACAACGGTATGCTGGTCTGGCACGCGGGCCTGGTGAAGGACGGCGACGATTATCGTTACTTCAAGCGCAACGGTATGGTCACGAGCGTTGAAACCTATGTGGCCAAGACCAACGACCTGCTGCCGGCAGCTAAGTATACCTTTGATGCCGAAGGTAAGCTGATGAAGCTGGAAGGGCTCCATGAAGATCTGAACGGCAACCTCTGCTACTATGTCAACTATGTGAAGAACTATGCCGGCTTGGTCGAAGTGGACGGCAGCTACTACTACATCGCCAGCGATCTCAAGGCTGTCAAGAATTGCACTTACTATGTTACCAAGACCAACGATCTGAAGCCTGCTGGTTATTATACCTTCGACGCGGACGGCAAGATGGTTATTAAGAGCGGCCTGGTCGAAGAAAATGGCGACCTGTACTACTATGTGAACGGCGCCAAAACAGCGGCCGGTCTGATTGAATGGGAAGGCAACTATTACTACATCGCCAGTAACCTAAAAGCAGTAAAGGATGCCAAGCACTATGTTTTTGCAGACAAGGCGAACGGCTTGAAAGCTGCCGGTTGGTACTGGTTCAACGCTGATGGCACGATGTTCCTTGAAGGTATCCGCGAAGAAAATGGCACGAAGTATTACTACAAGGATGGAGTGAAGAATTATGCCGGCCTGATCGAGATTTCCGGCGAATATTACTATGTTAAGAGTGACTGCTCTGTGGTTTGTGGCCGCAGCTATTATGTCACCAAATCCAACGGCCTGATGCCGAGCGCAACCTATACTTTCGATGCGGACGGCAAAATGGTAATCAAAAACGGCATCTATCGCGAGAAACTCGGCGACGGAAATGAGTACCTGTTCTACTATGTAAACAATGTGCGTCAGGTCAATACCGGTCTCGTACAGCTTGACGACGGCAGCTACATCTATGTCCGCAGCGGTGCAAACCTTGCGGTCGGCAGTTACTATGTTTCCAAAACTAATGATCTCCTCCCGAAGGGTACCTATACCTTTGGAGAAGACGGTAAGATGGTCGTAAATCCGTAAGAGACAAGTGTGTATACAGGGTGGGAAAATCCCTCCCTGTATACCACTGCATTCACAGCGAAAGGAGTGCATATGCAGTTATCGCGAATTCGTAAATGGAGTGTAATGCTCCTTGTGATTTGTTCTATTGTCAGCTTGTTTGCCGGGTGCGGGAAAAAGGTTCCGGAATCTACTGCAGATCCTGCAGTAAATCAGAGTGAAAGCACGCCGCCGGAAGAAGAAATTGAGGATACCACGACACTTTCGGAAATCAACACCGACTTCGGAACGCTATATATTCCTCAAAAATACGAACAGCTTTTGAAAGCTGAGGTGGACAGCGATACAGTCAAGTTCATCACTGAACAAGACGGAAAAACCTACACTCTTTTCGACCTCAGCATTGGCGAAGAAGTTGGACAGCTTGCCGGAACACTGACTGACAAACACGGTACTTCTCGCGATGTATATATTACGGTTTATGACCTCGGTGACATCAGCGAATTGGCACAGGACAAGCAGGATCAGCTTTATGCCATGCAGGAGGCTGTGAATGTCATTGTCGAAAACTTGAAATAAATATCCAGGAAGGAATTCATATGAAAAAATCATTTTCACTGCGATGGATATCTCTCCTGTTGGCGGTCATGATGGTTTTCAGTATTCTCCCGCTGTCTGTATTTGCGGTAGACACCTCAACCGATGATGCACGGTATGCTGACTTCCTATCCTCATTGACCACCCTTGAGGGATATGCCGACGCTTACGCCCGGGAACATTCCGGCGAGGATGCTACAGCGCTTGTCATTAACTACATTCGTTGTGGCGTGGAAAAATACACATCCAGCACATGGACGACCTTCTGCGGTCCGGAAAATACAGCCTTTACCGGTTATGTGTCCGAGCAGGACGCAGCCAACGGAACAAATGCCGTTGCTCTGCGCAGCCTGGAGGTTTTCACGGTACCCAACGGGAATGAGGTCGATTTTGCGCATATGTTCGGCGCAATGGACATGGCGTACCACACCGGCAATCAGAGCACTGCCGACCTTGGCAGCTGGGCGGGCGATATCTGCGACCTGCTTCAGCTCACGACCTACGCGGGCGTGACAGGCACAGTCGAGGAGATGGCCGAAGAAATCCGGACAAATAACGATAAGTATTTTCTGTATGACAACCCCGATCCGGAGGTTCACTCTTTCGGTATTCTCGACCTGTACGGCGACCTTGACGCTTTTTACATTTTGAAGAAGATCGGCACCGGCGTGACGATCAGCTCGGTTATGAAGAATTACTTTACAACCAGCCTGACCGATGCCGCACGCGCAAAGTTCTTCTTGGACAACCGTTTCGGCGGAGTTTCAACGAAGGATGACATTCGCGCTTCCGTCTATGATACCTATTACGGAAACGAGGGCATCCGCACGCTGGAAGGCAGTTACCTTCCGAATGGTGTCAATGCCGATCTGCGCCGTGCCTGCTGCTATGCTTTTGCCGATTATCTCTACGAAACGGCAAAGGGACAGCTGGAAAACGATTATTACAAGGTCTTTTCCAGCACCTCCTCCATACTGGCTCCCGGCATTAAGCAGGAAGTGAAAATGGCGCTGACGAAGGATGATAAGCAGATTGTCTATTATCTCGCAACTGCGGATATCACACGCAGCGATGTCAATATCTATGCTAACTATAATGACAATGACGGCTCCGCATGGAAGATGGCTCGCTTGACGGATCAGATGAATGCTGCCGAGAAAAAGCATACCGACCCGAACGATACAGAACATTATATTCCCAACTACAGTGCTGTCGTCGGTGTCAATGCTGACTTCTACAACATGAGCAACGGCGCGCCTGCCGGTGCCCTGGTTATGGAGGGCGTTGAGTATCACGGCGTCGCCAGCGAAAACTTCTTCGGCATTCTCAAGGACGGAACGCCGATTATCGGTGGAAGTGCCGAGTGGGATGCACACAAGGGCGAGATTCAAGAGGCTGTTGGTGGTTCCATGTGGCTCGTCCGAGACGGCAAAATCGTCGTGAATGCAACCAGCGATTATTACACAGGTCGTGTTTCCCGTACCTGCGTTGGTATTACTTATGACGGTCAGGTCGTGCTAATGGTGCTCGACGGACGGCAGGAGCCGTTCTCCGCGGGCGGCAGTGCCATCGAGATCGCACAGATTATGCAGGATGCCGGCTGTGTTGCCGCAATGAATCTGGACGGCGGCGGCTCCTCTACTTTTGCCTCCAAGGGCGAAGGCTCAGAAACGATCTCTGTTGTGAACCGTCCTTCGGATGGTTACGAACGCTCTGTCAGCTCCACGCTTGTTGTTGTTTCGACCGCAAAGCCCTCCAATGTATTCGACCATGCAGTCGTTTCTGCGGACTATGACTATATGACTGTCGGGACCGAGCTGACCGTCAAAGCATCCGGCGTCACTTCTACCGGCGGCGCGATTGCACTCCCCGATGGTTCTGCGCTGAAGGTTTCCGATGAAAGCCTTGGTACGCTGTCGGGCGATGTGTTCACAGCAAAGGCGCTCGGTGATGTGCAGATTCAACTTATTGCAGCAGACGGCAGCGTGCTGGGCACAAAAACGCTGCACATTGTCGAACCGACGGAATTGAAATTCACCAAAGACAGCCTGAATGCGGTCTACGGCGAATCGACCGAGCTCCCGCTGGAGGCTACCTATAACGGCAACCCCGTAAAGATCAACCCCAATGATGTGCAGTTCGGTTTCCTGAAGATCACACTGCAATCGATCGGTGAAATCGAGGGTGGGAGTGTCAATACCACGAAAACGGAATTGGTATTCGATTACCCCGAGGCAGGTACGATTTCCGGCTTTGATTTCACGCCCAATGTAAACAGCGAACTGCGTACTTTGACGATTGGTGCAGTTTTGAAAAACAAACTGGCTGAATTCCAGGCGACGATCAATCAGGAATATGCCCGTGCGTATCAGGAAGCTAAAGGCAAGGGCTACAGTGATGAAGAAGCTGCGATTCAGGCGCAAACTGCCGCAATCAATAAAGCATTGGAAACGGCAACAAAAATCACGACTTACCTGTATAAGAGCGACGAAGCAAACTTCGACTTCAATCAGGCAACCGGCGGCAGCGGCCTGCTTGCATGGAACCGCACCGTTTCCAATTCAAACTATAAAGAGGACGAGCAGACCTATTACCAGATCGATTCTCAAACCGGAATGGAAGCATCCTATACATTTGCAGTGGATATGTCCAAAATGCCGATTCCGGAGAAGCTTACGGCGCTTTTGTATATGCTTCCCGGCGGCGATCAGGAGGGCCGCACAGCATGGGATTTCCTGTTGCAGCTTGCCGAACGAATCAGCCCGCTGACGACGGTCACAATTACACTGACCGCACCGGAAGGCGTTACGATCGATACCTCCAAGCTCCGTCTGGCAAATGAGTATTTCACCATGACCTCTGCTGAGGTGGAAGACAATAAGCTGACTGTCGTCTGCAACTTCATTCAGCAGGGCGAACCGATCAACCCCGCTACTGCAAACCCGCTTTGCGTGCTCAGCGGCTTGAAGCTTATCCCCACAGACAGCGCAGCATGGAACGAAAACGGATTGCTCGACTGCACGGTTAGCGGTGATCTCAGCTATGACATTTATGCACACTTCCATGTTCTGAAATCGCTGGCGCAGCAGGAAGAATATCAGATCAAATACGGTCTGTACCCCTATGACAACAGCGAGAATATCAACGGAGACTACGGTGCCCATTTCTTTGATACCGTTACGGATTTCACAGACAGCTTTAAGCTGCAAAAGAATACCAAGGACGGATGGGTCAAGGAAAACGGAAAGTGGTCTTACTGGCAAGACGGCGCTGCGCTGACTGGCATTCATAAGCTTCCCAGCAATGTGGATGGTGAAACCGGTGAATATTGGTACGATCTTGGCTCGGATGGCATCTCTGTCGGAAAGATAACCGGATTGTTTGCCTACGAGAATGCTTTGTACTATGCCGTCAACGGTGAGACCAAGGACGGCTGGCGTGAGATTGAAACATCCGATGGAAGCAGTCAATATTATTATTTTGATCCAACTACATTCAAGGCGGTTGACGGTGTTCAAACAATACGCACGATGATCACCGAAAATGGCAAGCAATACCCCAAGGACTTAAACTATATCTTTGCGGATCATGTCCTGGTGCGAGGAGACTGGATCACGGTCAGTACCGGTCGTCGTTATTACTGGGCCGGACAACCGATTGCCAGAAAGTGGTGGACGGTAGACAGTGACCGCTATTTCTTTGGCGACCACGGCGATGCCCTCACTGGGTTTAGTGAGGTTCCGAGAGGCAATAGCGGTCAGGGTGCTGATTACTATTTGTTTGATGCAGAGGGTGCATTGATTGTCCAGCCTGGATTGTACCAGCTGAGCAGCGATTTGCCCCACATCGCCAGTGGATTCAGTTCAGGCGATATTGTCTGCTTTGATGAAAATGGTATGGCTATTTATGCTGGCCTTGTTTATGGTGATGACGGATATCTCTATTACATCAATGCAAATCTGAAAGCAGTCAAGAACGGAAAGTACTGGGTCACCAAAACAAATGGTATTGTCAAAGCCGGTTATCAGCGAGAGTTTGATGCACAGGGTAGAATGATTGCCAAAAACGGTATACTGCCGCTCGATGGCAACGGTGTGCTGGTCTACTATGTAAATGATGATGTCCAGTATGACCTTGGGCTGGTCAGAATGGCGGACGGTCGCATGATCTATGTGAATGCCGATGCTACGCTAAAGGCCAACGGCACCTACTATCTGAGCAAAACCAACGGATTGCTCCCGCAAGGCTACTATCCGTTCGACAGTAACTGCATCCTGCAGCTCAATGGATGGTTTACCTGCGATCAAGGCACAACATATTATCAGAATGGCGTTATGCACGGAGCTGGTTGGGATAACATTGGAGGTTCTTTCTACTATTTCGACAGCAACGGATATATCGTCACCGGAATGGTTCGTGTACCGTATCCTGCCGCGGATCTGCTGCCCGGCTACGGCCCTGATGCGGAAGATGCCGAAGTCAATGTCCCCGGTAAGGAAGGCAACCCCTACAATTATGACTATCCGGACCGTGAGAGTGCAGTGTTCGTCTTTGACGAAAATGGCGTGTTCCAGAAAGATCAGTGCGGTGTGTACAACGATGATGGCGTCACCCGCTGGATCAACAACGGTATGCTGGTATGGCACGCGGGTTTGGTGAAGGACGGCGACGATTATCGTTACTTCAAGCGCAACGGGATGGTCACAAGCGTTGAAACCTATGTGGCCAAGACCAACGACCTGCTGCCGGCAGCTAAGTATACCTTTGATGCCGAAGGTAAGCTGATGAAGCTGGAAGGACTCCACGAAGATCTGAATGGCAACCTCTGCTACTATGTCGACTATGTGAAGAACTATGCCGGATTGGTCGAAGTGGACGGCAGCTATTACTACATCGCCAGCGATCTCAAGGCTGTCAAGAATTGCACTTACTATGTTACCAAGACCAACGATCTGAAGCCTGCAGGCTATTATACCTTCGACGCTGACGGCAAGATGATCATCAAGAATGGCCTGGTCGAGGAAAATGGCGACCTGTACTACTATGTGGATGGCGCAAAAACAGCGGCCGGCCTGATTGAATGGGAAGGCAACTATTACTACATCGCCAGTAACCTGAAAGCTGTAAAGGGTGCCAGACACTATGTCTTTGCAGACAAGGCGAACGGCTTGAAAGCTGCCGGTTGGTACTGGTTCAACGCTGATGGCACGATGTTCCTTGAGGGGATTCGTGAAGACAACGGTACGAAGTATTACTACAAGGATGGCGTAAAGAACTATGCTGGCTTGGTTAAAATTGATGATGCCTACTACTATGTCAAGAGCGATTGTACCGTGGTTTGCGGCCGCAGTTACTATGTGACAAAGGCCAATGGTCTCATGCCGAATGCCGTCTATACCTTTGGTGAGGACGGCAAAATGGAAATC
Organism: Ruminococcaceae bacterium UBA6353; assembly: GCA_002437905.1. GTDB lineage: Bacteria > Bacillota > Clostridia > Oscillospirales > Acutalibacteraceae > UBA5905. Next base: position 116,471 of record DJRT01000011.1, read on the forward strand.
AAGAACGGCATCTACCGCGAGAAACTCGGTGATGGAAATGAGTATCTGTTCTACTATGTAAACAATGTGCGTCAGGTCAATACCGGTCTCGTACAGCTTGACGACGGCAGCTACATCTATGTCCGCAGCGGTGCAAACCTTGCGGTCGGCAGCTACTATGTTTCTAAAACCAATGATCTCCTCCCGAAGGGTACCTATACCTTTGGAGAAGATGGCAAAATGATTATCTCGTAACAAATAGGATAAATGAAGCCCGCAGTCCCTGCTGCTGTGGGGACTGCGGGTGGAATTTGTGATGATGAAGAAACCAACAGAATCCGGAAAAATTGTAAAGAACGCGACCTGGCTGATTGCATGTAAAGTTATGCAGTCCTTATTGAGCTTCATAATTGGAACACTTTCCGCCAGATATCTCGGACCGGGGAATTACGGGATCATTGATTATGCTGCAGCAATTGTCAGCTTTATGGTTCCGGTTGTACAGCTCGGACTTCGCTCGACCCTTGTCCATGAAATCATTGCAGCGCCTGACAGTGAGGGAAGAACGCTCGGAACATCGCTTTTTATGAGCACGGCAGCAAGCTTCTTAGGGATTTTCGGAGTGATTGCGTTTACTGCGATTGCAAATCCAAATGACCCGGAAACGATGCTTGTTTGTGCGCTGTACAGCGTTTCATTGGTTTTCCAGGCAACCGAAATGCTTCAATACTGGTTCCAGGCAAAGCTGCTGTCAAAATACATCGCGATCACTTCACTGGCCGCATATGTGGTCGTTTCAGCCTATCGTTGTTTCCTACTGATTACGCAAAAGAGCGTATACTGGTTTGCATTTTCACAGGCACTGGACTATTTGTTGATCTCTGCTTCGCTGTACGGGATCTACAAAAAAATTTCAAAGCAAAGACTGACAGTATCATTTTCACTTGCGAAACAGCTTTTTAAGAGAAGCCGATATTATATTGTATCCGGCATCATGGTTACTTTCTTTTCTCTAACAGATCGGGTCATGATCACATTGATGCTGGGGAAAGAAGCCAACGGCTATTATTCAGCTGCGGTAAGTTGCGCAGCACTAAGTCAATTCGTGTTTGCGGCTATTGTGGATTCTATGCGACCTTCTATTTTAGAAGCCAAGAAGACAAGCTCTCCCAATTACGGTCCACATATAGCCAGACTCTATTCTATTATCGTATATTTGGCGCTGCTGCAAAGCATTGTGCTAACCATAGCAGCACCGCTTGTTATTCGGATTATTTACGGAGCCGCATATGTCCCGGCGATACCTACGCTGAGAATCATTACCTGGTACACAGCGTTCTCCTATATGGGTTCCGTTCGCAATATATGGATCCTGGCAGAACAGAAGCAGAAGATGCTATGGAAAATCAATTTATCCGGGGCTCTTTTGAATGTGATAGCCAACTACATCCTGATACCTCTTATCGGTATCAACGGAGCAGCAATTGCTTCGGTAGCAGCACAGCTTTTCGTCAATTTTGTGCTGTGTTTTACGATTCCCTCCCTGCGTCCCGTTGGACATCTGATTATTGAGGGGATTGATCCAAGAAACCTAAAAGAACTGTGGGAAGGGCATTTTTCTAACCCCTTCCCCAAGACAAAAAATTGATTGGAGTGTATCAGAAAATGCCTCTGTTTGAAAATAAAGTCCTCCTCATCACGGGCGGCACCGGCTCCTTCGGCCATGCGGTTCTGGACCGCTTTCTGACCACGGATATCCGGGAGATTCGCATTCTCTCCCGCGACGAGAAAAAACAGGATGACATGCGCCACGCCTACCAGCTGGCCTGCCCCACCTGTGTAGAGAAAATCAAATTCTACATCGGCGATGTACGGGACTACCGCTCCATCGCCCCGGCGTTCCGCGGGGTGGACTATGTGTTCCACGCCGCCGCCCTCAAGCAGGTGCCGTCCTGCGAGTTTTTCCCCATGGAGGCCGTCAAGACCAATGTGATCGGCTCCAACAATGTCATCGACGCCTGCGTAGAAAGCCATGTGAAAAAGGCGATCTTTCTCTCCACCGACAAGGCCGCCTATCCCATCAACGCCATGGGCATGTCCAAGGCCCTGATGGAGAAGAATGTCATCGCCCGGTCGAAGCAGATGTTGGCGGACGACCCCGTGCTGTGTCTGACGCGCTACGGCAATGTCATGGCATCCCGCGGCTCGGTCATTCCCCTGTTCTGCGACCAGATCGACGAGGGCAAGCAGCTCACCGTCACGAATCCGAACATGACCCGCTTCAT
>DJRT01000024.1:0-79635 GCA_002437905.1 Ruminococcaceae bacterium UBA6353
CATGACGCACAAGGTGAAGACCAACGGTGAGCTGTACGAGGTGAAGCAGACCCGCATGCCGTGCCTGTATGACGAGCTGTTCTTCCACGACAATGCGGAGGACTGCGCGTGGTTCCACAATGGCGGCATGCAGGTGATGGCGGAGGAAACGGTGCAGGCGCTGTGCGAGATCTGCGGGGTGGCGTATGTGCCGCACCAGGAGCCGCAGCCGGCCGAGCCGACACCGGAGCCGGCCGCACCGGCCGCGCCGCAGGCGGGCGATGCGATCACACTGACCGCCGGCAGGCTGTACACCACGGCGCGCGGCGATAAGTATGTCACCCGCACCGGCACCTTCTACCTGTACGACGGGCAGAAGGTCGGCAATCGCTACCGCGTGACCAACCGCCCCGACCGGGTGGGCAAGTCCCCGGTATGGACCAATGTCTCCGGCTGGGTGGAAATGTAAGGAAAGTCCGGCCAATTTTAATAGCCGGGGCTGCGTATGCAGCCCCGGCTTTTCGGTAGGGGAAAAGTGAAAAGACACCTGTGCCCAACGGAGGTGCTTTTGGTGTCTATACTCGAATGCGGTAATAAACCTTTTTTGTGGCATGCCAAATGTCGCCGCAGTCTCTTACCTATGCATCTAAAAACCTATGCGAATAGCGCATACGAGAAACGCCAGAAGAATGGCCGATTGATGGGCAGAAGGCGGAAACAGAACACTGTATATCATCGAGAACGGGATTCAATTTGAATCCCGTTCTCATAAAGACTATTGATATGGATTTTTTGTGTACCGTATTTCTTCGCTATCAATGGAATTATAGATCTCCATCAATTGGGTATATAGAGCTTTTGCGTTTTGGTTTTCCATACGGTAATCGACGGCAGCTGTGCTGAGCATATCGCCATTTAATGCATAATAGGTTCCATCAGAGAAATCAATCTTAATAACCCAGCCAGCCGGTGTGAATGTCCCTGTATATAGTTCCTTTTCAGCCGAATTCAGCAATTCCCACACATTATGCACCATCTCTTGGTTGTTTGTTGTTTTACATAATGGCGGACTATTTGTTCGGATCATAGTCATACTTTCCACCGCATTTTGGCTGGTGGTGCTTTCCGTTGCTTTGGATGGAATGGCTGTTGAAATGATAGAGTTTTCTCTGGTATCAGTCGTCTGACCTATGTTCCCAGTACACGAACAAAGGAATAAAAGCAATGTTAAGATAGAAAAGCAAAGTGTTCTTTTCATTTAACCACCTATTTGCTCCCTTCCATTTCAATGTGTTTTGGGATTTTACTGAATTTTACTGAACCATGGGAATCACCTTCAATCCATCTAACTTTATTATATTATATACTAAAATTCTTCGTATGTAAATACTATTTTGTGAAATAGAACTACATAAATTTTTGACCGCAGAAACGGCGCCCTCCGATTTTATCGGGGGGCTTGGGCGACATCTTTTTTGTAGCTGTTTGATGGCGCGCCCGAAGAGATTTGGAACCCTGCTTTCCGTGAGGGAAGTGTTATCGCCCGCCAGAGATGGGAGACTTCGCGGAAAGCCGCTGTTTTTGCTTACCCATTGGGAACGTAAAAAAAGCAGGACACCACAGAGTGGCATCCTGCTTTTTTTGGCGCGCCCGAAGGGATTCGAACCCCCGACCTTTTGATTCGTAGTCAAACACTCTATCCAGCTGAGCTACGAGCGCATGTGCCGTTGCTGTTGCATCGACAACGGTGTATATTATAGCCGTGATACGGGGGAATGTCAAGCAAAAAAGCAAAAAAATTTCTTTTTTCGCAAAAAAGCAAAAAACTCTTGACAAGGGCGGCGGTTGGTGGTAAAATTTTCGGGAAAGTTAAGCAGAGCGTTTGCCCGCTCTCACCTCAGGATACCGTTCCGAAGGGTCGATACAGTGTTTCCGCCGGCATTTCCGGCGGGCTTGTTTCTGCGGGCAGCGTGGCTGTCCGCTTTTTTGTTGATGCCGCTTTTATACCATTTTATGTTGGAGGTGCTTTCCCATAGCCAAGAAAGAGTTGCAGATCAATGAGCAGATACGCGATAACGAGGTCCGGGTGATCGGCAATGACGGCGCACAGCTCGGCGTCATGCCTGCGCGCGATGCGCAGCATCTGGCGGATGAGGCCGGGATGGATCTGGTCAAGATCTCGCCCAATGCCGTGCCGCCTGTGTGCCGCATTATGGACTACGGCAAATACCGCTTTGAGCAGGCGAAAAAGGAAAAGGAAGCACGCAAAAACCAGCATATCGTTGAGATTAAAGAGGTGCGCCTCGGCCTGAACATTGATGTGGGCGATTTCAACACCAAGGTGGCGCAGGCTACCCGGTTCCTGCAGCATGGCGATAAGGTGAAGGTCAGCATCCGCTTCCGCGGCCGCGAGATGGCGCACCCGGAGCTGGGGCTGGAGCCGATGCACCGGTTTGCCGAGGCGCTGGCAGAGCTCGCCAGCATCGAAAAGCCGGCCAAGCTGGAGGGGCGTAATATGCTGATGTTCCTGGCGCCCAGGGCGGCCAAATAATTATTTTTCTGTTGCGTACAGGGGTGCTCCCCTGTTTACACAAAACCGACTTCAAGGAGGACATACAAATATGCCTAAGATCAAAACGCACAGCGGTGCGAAGAAGCGTTTCAAGCTGAGCAAGACCGGCAAGGCCATCCGCGGCCATGCTTACAAGTCCCACATTCTCAACAAGAAGACCACGAAGCGTAAGAGAAACCTGCGCAAGACCGTGTCTGCCGATAAGACCAATATCGCAGCCATCAAGCGCATGATTCCTTACAAATAATCAATTAAGTTGAGAGTATACGGAGGTAAAGAATAATGGCTCGTATTAAAGGCGCGATGATGACGCGTAAAAGAAGAAAGAAAGTTCTCAAGCTGGCAAAGGGCTACTACGGCGCCAAGTCCAAGCTGTTCAAGACCGCCAAGGAAGCGGTGATGAAATCCGGCCAGTATGCCTATATCGGCCGCAAGCAGCGCAAGCGCGATTTCCGCCGCCTGTGGATCGCCCGCATCAATGCCGCTGCCAAGCTTAACGGCATGAATTACTCCACCATGATGAACGGCCTCAAGAAGGCTGGCGTCACGCTCAACCGCAAGATGCTGGCTGAGCTGGCCGTATCCGATGCGGCTGCCTTCACCGCCCTGGCTGAGCAGGCCAAGGCTGCGCTGAAATAAAAAGCTTGAATTGCGTCCACCGGCAGCGGCGGACGCAATTCTTTTTCTGCCGGACAAGCAAGGAGGAACGAGAAATGACCGTGACCAGTAAGGATAATCGGCTTGTGCGGGAGTGGCGCGGCCTGTGCCGGGAAAGCCACCTGCGGCAAAAGGCCGGCCGCTTCGCCATCGAGGGGGCGCGCCTGTGCGGGGATGCCCTTGCCTCCGGTCTTGCGCTGCAAACAGTGCTGTATACGCCGCAGGCGCAGCAGACCTATGCCGGTACAGTGGCGGCGCTGACGGCGGCGTGCCCATCGTCGGCGGAGATCACGCCGGAGCTTGCCCGCTATATGGCGGATACAGATCATCCGCAGGGGGTCTTCTGTACTGCAAATTTTCTTGACAATCGCTTAAGTTTGGATACAATAAAAAGGATGGGGCGTTACGGCATACTGGAGGATATGCAGGATCCCGGCAATCTTGGCACCGTGATCCGCACGGCGGAGGCGCTGGGGCTGGACGGGCTGATTTTATCCGCCGGCTGCTGTGATATCTACAACCCGAAGGTGCTGCGCGGCAGCATGGGCGGCGTGTTCCGCCTGCCGCTGTGGCCGCTGCCCCGCACCGCCGCGCTGCCGGAGCTGATCCGGCAGCTGCAGCAGATGGGCATGAGCGCCTGTGCCTGCGTGGTGGATCCGGCGGCCGAGCCGGTGCATACGGCCGGGCTTGGCGCCGGTACGCTGTGCGTGATTGGCAATGAGGGGAACGGGCTGCAGCCGGAGACGGCGGCGGCCTGCAGCCGGCAGGTGACCATCCGCATGGCTGGTCGTGCCGAGTCGCTGAATGCGTCTATGGCGGCCGGTATTGTGATGTGGGAGATGACCCGCCCGCAATAAGCCCAGCATAAAAACAAGGAGGCATACAGCATGGACAGCCGCGTATACTGGATCTGGCTGGCGCAGGCACTGCAGCCCGGCAGCCGGGCGGCTGGCCCGCTGCTGGAGCACTTTGCCTGTGCGGCGGATATCCATGCGGCCTCAGAGGCACAGCTGCGGCAGGCCGGCGTTTCACCGGCGGTCATGGAGCGTCTGTGTGACCGCTCCATGACCGAGGCACATGCGGTTCTTGACCGTGTGCTGGCGGCGGGGGACTGGCTGCTGACCCCGGAGGATGCCCTGTATCCGGATGGCCTGCGCCGCATGGCGGATCCTCCGGTGGTGCTGTATTGCCGCGGCACACTGCCGGATCTGAATACCCGGCCGGCGCTGGCGGTGGTGGGTACCCGCCACCCCTCGCAGGAGGGACAGCAGGAGGCGTGGCTGCTGGCGGCCGGTTTGGCCGCCGGGGGTATAACGGTGATCAGTGGCGGCGCAGTGGGCATTGATGCTGCCGCGCACAGCGGAGCCCTGGCCGGTGGCGGGATCACCCTGGCGGTGATGGCCTGTCCGCTGGATGTGGAATATCCGCGCGAAAATGCCGCCCTGCGGCGGCAGATTGTGCAGCAGGGCGGTGCACTGCTCAGCGAGTATCCGCCCGGCCTGCCGTACCAGTGTGTATTTCCGGTGCGCAACCGGCTGCTGGCCGGCTTGACGCTGGGTGTCTGCCTGGCGGAAACACCCGCGCGCAGCGGCGCCCGGATCACGGCCCGCCTGGCGCGGGAGAATGACCGGGATGTGTTTGCACTGCCCGGTGCCCTGCTGCACCACCGCAATGATGGTGCCCACCGGGAGATCCGCGGCGGAGCAACGCTGGTAACCCGTGCCGCGGATATTATTGAAGAATACGCTCCCCTGTTTCCGGGGCTGCTGGATGCCGAGGCTGCGATTGCGGCCGAGAAGCGTCTGGCGGGAAAACAACCGGCGGAGCAGCCGGAGAAGGCGCCGCGAGGCGTTAGGAAAGCCAAAAGCCGTCGGCGGCCGGCTGCGCAGCCGGAAGAGCCGCCGGTATTGCCTGCTTCCCCGGCCGTGCTGCCGGCGGAGGCCTCGGCTGCAGCGGCACAGGTGTATGCCGCTTTGGGCAATACGCCGCAGCCGGTGGATCAGCTGGCCGGGGCGACCGGCCTGCCGGTGCCGGCTCTGCTGGCAGCGCTGACTGAACTGGAAATGCTGGGCTGTGCGTGCAACAGCGCCGGTCAGCAATATGCCAGGGTGCGGCAGGGATAGGCCGTACCCGGTGCGCTATATAGGGCGTGCCCGTGACCGACGGGCACAGCAACCGCGAAAGGATGAAACAGATGGCGAAGCTCGTCATAATGGAGTCTCCCTCCAAGGCCAAAACCGTGAAAAAATACCTTGGCAGCGATTATGAGGTGATCGCCTCGGTGGGGCACATCCGTGATCTGCCGAAGACCCTGCTGGGGGTGGATATTGAGCATGGCTTCCGTCCGCGCTATGTGGATATTCCGGGCAAAAGTGCCCTGCTGCGGGAACTGAAAACGGCGGCCGCCGCCAGTGATGGCGTATATCTAGCCACCGACCCGGACCGCGAGGGGGAGGCCATTGCCTGGCATCTGGCACAGCTGCTGCATATGCCGCTGGATCAGGCCAACCGGGTGACCTTTAACGAAATCACCAAAAGCTGTGTGCAGGAGGGTATCGGCCGGCCGCGGCAGCTGGATATGAACCTGGTCAATGCACAGCAGGCGCGGCGGGTGCTGGACCGCATTGTGGGTTATAAGCTCAGCCCGTTTCTGTGGAAAAAGATCCGGAAGGGACTTTCGGCCGGCCGTGTACAGTCGGCAACGGTCAGCCTGGTGGTGGATCGGGAAAACGAGATCCGCGCCTTTGTCAGCGAGGAATACTGGACGCTGGACGCCCAATTGTCGGTAACCGAAAAGGGGCGTACCTTTCCGGCGCGCTTCTACGGCACGGCCAAGGGGAAGCTGAAGATCACCGACAAGGCACAGGCAGATGCCATCCTGGCGAAGCTGCAGGGCGCTGCGTTTGTGGCCAGCGAGGTGAAGACCGGCACCCGTAAGGTGGCGCCGGCGCCGCCCTTTACCACCTCCACCATGCAGCAGGAGGCCAACCGCAAGCTGAATTTTTCCTCCCGCCGCACCATGAAAACGGCACAGGAGCTGTACGAGGGCGTGGAGATCGAGGGGATCGGCGCCACCGGTCTGATTACCTATATGCGAACGGATTCACTGCGCATTTCGGACGAGGCACGCAAGGCCGGCAGCGAGTATATCCGCCGAGCCTACGGGGAGGAGTATTTGCCGCCGAAGCCCCGTGTTTACAAGACCAAGAGCAACGCCCAGGACGCCCATGAGGCGATCCGCCCGGCCGCCCCGTCGCTGACGCCGGAGCAGGTGAAAAGTTCGCTTTCTTCCGACCAGTACCGGCTGTATAAGCTGATCTGGGAGCGGTTTATGGCCAGCCTGATGGCAGATGCCATCCAGAATACCTGCCAGGTGGTGATCTCGGCCGGGCAGTACCGGTTCAAGGCCTCCGGCTACACGGTGCGCTTTGACGGCCACACGGCGCTGTATGTGGAGGGCAAGGACGAAAAGGATGAGGATAATAAGCCGCTGCCGGAGATCCGGCAGGGGGATACGCTGCACTGCCGGAAGCTGGAGGGCAACCAGCATTTCACCCAGCCGCCGGCGCGGTATAATGAGGCCACGCTGATCAAGGCTATGGAGGAAAGCGGCATCGGCCGCCCCTCCACCTATGCCACGACCGTCAGCACCATCCTCTCCCGCGAATATGTGGAGCGGGAGGGCAAGGCGATCAAGCCCACCGCGCTTGGCGAGGTGGTGACCCAGCTGATGAAGGAGGATTTCCCCGATATTGTGGATCTGACCTTCACCGCCCACATGGAGCAGGAGCTGGATGGCGTGGAAAACGGCAAGGCCGATTGGGTGGCCGTGCTGGAGCACTTTTATGAGGGCTTTGCCAAGGAGCTGGAGGCTGCGGAAAAGGACACCGAAAAGGTGCAGGTGCCGGAGGAGGAGAGCGACGAGATCTGTGAGCTGTGCGGACGCCGCATGGTGATCAAATCCGGCCGCTACGGGAAATTCCTGGCCTGCCCGGGGTATCCGGAATGTAAGAATACCCGCCGCATTGTGGAAACGGCGGCCGGCACCTGCCCCAAGTGCGGCGGCCCCCTGGAGGCCAAAAAAGGCCGCCGGGGACGCAAATTCTTCGGCTGCGGCAATTACCCGAAGTGCAATTTTGCCACCTGGAACGAGCCGACAAAGGAGCTTTGCCCGCAGTGCGGCAAGACCCTGTTCCGCAAAAAGGGAAAGAACGGCGGCCTGCTGTGTCTGGCGGAGGGCTGCGGATACGAAAAAGACTGAGTGGGCAGAAAGGAACGGAGAAGCATGGCGATCACGGTGATCGGCGCCGGCCTGGCCGGCTGCGAGGCGGCCTATGCGGCGGCGCAGCGCGGAGAAGCGGTGACCCTGTACGAAATGAAGCCGGAGAAATACACCCCGGCGCATCATCAGCCGCTGTTTGCCGAGCTGGTGTGTTCCAATTCGCTCAAGGCGCAGCGCCTAGGCAGTGCCGCCGGCCTGCTGAAAGAGGAAATGGCACGCCTGGGCAGCCTGTGCGTGCCGGTGGCACGCAGCTGTGCGGTGCCGGCCGGCGGCGCACTGGCGGTGGATCGCGATGCCTTTTCCGCTGCGGTGACCGAAAAGATCCGCTCCCACCCGCGGATCACCGTGCGGCAGCAGGAGGTGACGGAGATCCCCGCCGAGGGGGTTACGGTCATTGCCACCGGCCCGCTGACGGCGCAGCCGCTGGCGGATGCCATTGCCCGGCTGTGCGGCGGTGCCCTGAGCTTCTACGACGCGGCGGCGCCGATCGTTACGGCGGAAAGCGTGGATATGACCAGCGCCTTCCGTGCCTCCCGCTATGACCGGGAGGAAAGCGGCGAGGGGGATTATATCAACTGTCCGCTGAACAAGGCGGAGTACGAGGCATTCCGCGAGGCGCTGGTTACCGCCCGCCGTGCGCCGCTGCATGCATTTGATACACCGGCCACCCTGACGGTCTATGAGGGCTGTATGCCCATTGAGGTGCTGGCTGCGCGCGGCACGGATGCCATCCGCTTCGGCCCGATGAAGCCGGTGGGGCTGCGGGATCCGCACACCGGCCACCGGCCGTGGGCGGTGGTGCAGCTGCGGGCGGAAAACGCCGCCGGCACGCTGTATAATCTGGTCGGCTTCCAGACCAATCTGGCCTTTCCGGAGCAGCGGCGGGTGTTCGGGATGATCCCGGCGCTGCGCAATGCGGAGTTTATGCGTTACGGTGTGATGCACCGCAATACCTTCCTGGATGCGCCGCAGGTGCTGGATGCAGCCTTCCGCGTAAAGGCGCAGCCGCGGCTGCTGTTTGCGGGGCAGATGACCGGGGTGGAGGGCTATATGGAGTCTGCCGCCGCCGGTATGCTGGCCGGCATCAACGCCGTGCGGCAGGTGCGGGGTGAAAAGCCGTTTATCCTGCCGCGGGATACCATGATGGGGGCACTGGCTGCCCATGTCAGTGAGCCGAACGCCCACTACCAGCCAATGGGAGCCAATTTTGGCATTCTGCCGGCGATTGAGCCGCATATCCGGGATAAAAAAGCACGGTATGAGGCGTTGGCTGGCCGGGCGCTGAACAGCCTGGCGGCCGCTATGCAAGAAGAAAAGGAGGGTCTGCTATGACCATTATTGTGGATGCCTACGGTGGCGACCATGCACCGCTGGAGATATTGCGGGGGGCTGTGCAGGCAGCCGCCCAGTACGATTGTGATATCCTGCTGACCGGGGATGAGGCGGCGCTGCGCCGCCTGGCGGAGCAGGAGCAGCTTTCCCTTGACCGCATCAGCTTTGTGGATGCGCCGGATGTGATCCGGATGGAGGATCATCCCAAGAGCATCCTGCGGGAGCATAAGGACAGCTCCCTCGGTACGGCACTGCGGCTGCTCAGCGAGGGCCGGGGCGATGCTCTGGTCAGCGCCGGCAGCACCGGTGCGCTGCTGATGGGCGCTACCTTTATCGTAAAGCGCATCAAGGGCATTTCCCGCCCGGCGCTGGCGCCCATTCTGCCCTCGGACAGGGCGCCCTATATGCTGATTGACAGTGGCGCCAACGCCGACTGCCGACCGGAGATGCTGCTGCAATTTGCCCGTATGGGCAGCATTTATATGAGCCGGATGTTCCCCGACCGTCCGGCGCCGCGCGTTGGCCTGCTGAATGTGGGCACGGAGGATACCAAGGGCGGTGAGCTGCAGCAGGCCACCTTCCCGCTGCTGCGGGACAGCGGACTGAACTTCATCGGCAATATCGAGGCGCGGGATGTGCCGGCCGGCGTGGCCGATGTGGTGGTGGCCGACGGCTTCTCCGGTAATGTGCTGCTGAAGACCATGGAGGGTACGGTGGATATGCTGATGGGCAATCTGAAGACGGCCTTCCTGTCCACCCTGCGCACCAAGATGGGGGCGCTGCTGGTGATGCCCGGCCTCAAGAGCCTGAAAAAGAAGATGTCCGCCTCCGAGCATGGCGGCGCGGTGCTGCTGGGTGTGAATAAGCCGGTGATCAAGGCACACGGCAATTCCAAGGCTAAGGCGATTGTCAGCGCCATCCGCGTGGCAAAGGAATTTGCCGCCACCGGCGTGGTGGAGGAGATCGCCGCGGCCGTTGGCCGGACCGGCGAAGCGGAGGCGCAGGCGTGATGCGGGTAATGGAGGTGCTGCAGCGTTTGTTCTGCGGCAAATACGGCTGTGAGCCGGAGGATGTGACCATAGCCGCTGCGCTGGACGATCTGAATATCGCCCCGCATGAGCGGCAGGATATGGCCGAGGTGCTGGCGGAGCTGTACGGTGTGGAGATTGCGCCGGACGAGCTGATGGCGTTCGCCACCGTGGAGGATATCGTCGGCTATGTGGAGGATTGCCTGAACGAGCGGGCGGAAGAGCAAAGGATAGAGGAGGGTGTGCTGTGAGTGTGCAGGATCTGCGGCCGCTGATGACCGCGATAGGTTACCAGTTCCGGGATGCCTCTTTGCTGGAAAAGGCACTGACCCATTCCTCCTATACCAATGAGGGACATGGCACACGGGAATGCTACGAGCGGCTGGAATTCCTGGGGGATTCGCTGCTGGGCTTCATCACGGCGCGGTATCTGTATGAAAAGGACCGCGGCCCGGAGGGGGAGCTGACCAAACTGCGGGCAGCTGTGGTGTGCGAAAAAGCGCTGAGCACCTATTCGCGGGCGCTGGGGATCGGCCCGTATATGCGGCTTGGCCGCGGGGAGGAGCATAACGGCGGCGCCGAGCGCCCCTCCATCCTCGGCGATATGTATGAGGCGATTTTGGCGGCGATCTATCTGGACGGCGGTATGGAGCCGGCGGAGAAATTTGTGCTGCGTTTTATCATTCCGGAGGCGGAAAACCAGCGCCGCCGCCACTTTAAGGATTACAAGACCGCCCTGCAGGAGATCATCCAACAGAACCCCGGGGAGCAGTTGGAGTATGTCCTGGTGGGCGCGTCCGGCCCCGACCACTGCAAGAGCTTTGCCGTGGAGGTGCATCTGAACAGCAATGTGATTGGCAAGGGGAATGCCCACAGCAAGAAAGAGGCAGAGCAGCAGGCAGCCCGCGAGGCGCTGAAGCTGATGGGGTATGAATGATCCCGATACAGGCCGCCGAAAAGGCCATAAAGGAGGAAACCGGTTTGTTACTTAAGGCCCTGGAGCTGCATGGCTTCAAGTCTTTTCCCGATAAGACCGTGCTGCGGTTCAGCGACGGCATTACGGCCGTTGTGGGACCCAATGGCAGCGGTAAATCCAATATCAGCGACGCCATCCGCTGGGTGCTGGGTGAGCAGTCCAGCAAGAGTCTGCGCGGCGCCAAGATGGAGGATGTGATCTTCAACGGCACCGAGCAGCGCCGCCCGATGGGGTATGCGGAGGTGACGCTGACCATTGATAATACCGCCCGGCTGCTGGAATGCGACGCAGACGAGGTGCAGGTGACCCGCCGCTGCTACCGCTCCGGCGGCAGTGAGTACCGGCTTAACGGCGCGGCCGTGCGGCTGGAGGATGTGCGCCTGCTGTTTATGAACACCGGCCTTGGCCGGGATGGCTATTCCATCATCGGGCAGGGACGGATCGACGAGATTGTGACCTCCCGTTCGCAGAACCGCCGCGAAATTCTGGATGAGGCGGCCGGCATTGCCAAATACCGCTACAAGAAGGATAAGGCCGAGAACAGCCTGCGCAAAACGCAGGACAATCTTGACCGCCTGCATGATATCCTGCAGGAGCTGGAGGACCGTGTGGGGCCGCTGGAGCAGCAGGCCAAAAAGGCCAAGCAGTTTCTGGAATACGCCGGCGAAAAGAAAGAGCTGGAGATCGGCCTTTGGCTGCGCACGATGAATGAATCCCGCGGTGTGCTGCGGGAGCTGGATGCCAAGCTGGAGAGCGTCCGTCTGCAGTATGACGGCACCGGCACGGCGCTGGATGAATGCAGCGAGGAGATTGAGCGCATTGCGGCGGCGGCACAGGCGCTGGAGGTACAGATGGACGATATCCGGCGTGCCGCCGGTGCGCTGGAGGAGCAGGCGGCCGGCTGCGACAGCCGGGTGGCGGTGCTGCAGAACGATGTGCACCACAACCAGGAGAATATCGCCCGCATCCACGGGGAGATCGCTGCTGCCGAGGAAGGCGATACCCACATAGAGGCGGATATCACCGCCCGGCTGGGGGAGATCGCTGCCCGCAAAGAGGCTATCGGTGAGGCAGAGCAGCAGCAGCTCCGCCTGACGGATGAAATGGAACAGCTGGCCCGTAGCAGCGATGAGACCTCCGGACGCATGGAGGAGCTGTCCGCTGCGGCTTCGGCGCTGGCACTGCAGCTTTCAGAAAGCCGCGTTAAGGCGGTCACCAACGAATCCTCCCTGCGGGAGATCACGCTGCGCCTGTCCCAGCTGGCGGCCGGGGCGGCCCTGCGTTCGCAGCAGGCGGAGAGCGCCGCGGCCGAGCTGCAGGAGAGTGAGCAGGCGTGGAAAGCCTGCACCGAAAAGGCAGAGGGGCTGCAGAACACCCTCTCCGGCTACGAATATCGCTTCCAGAACCGGTCGCAGAAGCTGGCAGCCGCCAAGGAGGCGCTGGATAAGCAGACGCTGGATGTGGAGGAAAAGCAGCGCCGTGTGCGGATGCTGGAGGAAATGGAGCGCAATCTGGATGGCTTCCAGCAGAGCGTCAAGGCTGTGATGAAGCAGGGGGAGCGCGGCGCGCTGCCTGGTATTCTCGGCCCGGTCTCCCGCCTGATCCGTTCGGAGGCAGCCTATGCGCTGGCGGTGGAGACCGCCCTTGGCGCAGCGGCACAGAACCTGGTGTGTGAACGCGAGGAGGATGCCAAGCGCGGCATCGCCTACCTGAAGGAGACCAAGGGCGGCCGTGCCACTTTCCTGCCGCTGACGGCGGTGCGCGGCAGCGTGCTCAGTGAGGTGCCGGAAAATGATCCCGGCTTTGTCGGGCTGGCCTGCGATCTGGTGCAGTATGATAAGAAGTACGAGGGCATTGCCCGCAGCCTGCTGGGGCGCACGGTGGTGGCGGAGGATCTGGATTACGCCGTCTCCATGGCGCGGCGCCACGGCTATAAATTCCGCATTGTCACGCTGGACGGCCAGGTGATCAATGCCGGCGGTTCGCTGACCGGCGGTTCCAGCATCAAGGGCGCCGGTCTGCTCTCCCGCCGTGCTGAGATCGAGCGTCTGCGCAAGGATGCCGCGGAGAAGATGCAGCAGCTGGAGCAGGCGCGGGAGCAGTTCCGCCGTATGCAGCAGGATGTGGCTGCCGTGGAGGCCGAGCTGACCGGTGCGCGCGCCGAACTGACCACAGCGCAAGAGGATAAGATCCGCCTGGAGGGCGAGGTGCGCCGCCTGCGTGAGCAGGCCGAGCAGCATCGCCGTACGGCACAGGAGGCGGCCACGGAAATCGACAGCCTGAACGAGCGGGCGGCAGCCTGCCGCACCGCCATGCAGGCTGCCCAGCAGGAGACCGAGGGCCTGCAGGAAAAGCAGAAGGCCACCGAGGACGAGCTGACGGCACTGACCGGCGGACGGCAGCAGCTGACCGAACAGCGCGAGGCACTTTCCGCACGCATTGCGGAGCAGAAGCTGGCGGCCTTCAGCGCAGAGAAGGAGATCGAAAGCCTGGAGAACGCCATCCGTGAGCTGCGCAGCCGGCAGCAGGATGCCGCCGGGCATACCCTGCTGCTGAACCGGCAGATTGCCGATCTGGAAAAGGCCAATGAGGCGATCGCGGAGCAGATCGCCGCGCTGCAGCAGCAGGCAACCGATCTGCGTGCGCGGGCTGCCGCCTCCGGCGACAGCATCGCGGCGCTGGTCCGGCAGCGTGCCGATGGGGAGGCGCGGCAGACACAGCTGCGTCTGCAGTCCCGCGAAAAGACCGATGAGCGCGCCCGCCTGGGGCAGGAGGCTGCCCGCCTGGAGGAAAAGACCGCCAATGTGAAGAAAGAGGTGGACGATCTTTCCCGCCGGCTGTATGAGGAATATGAGCTGACCCGCATGGAGGCTGAGGCAGTGGCCAAGCCGATTGCCGATGCACCGGCGGCCACCCGCCGGGTGACCGAGCTGAAAAACAAGATCCGGGCACTGGGCAGCGTGAATGTGGAGGCCATTGAGGAATTCAAAGAGGTCAATGAGCGCTATCAGTTTATGAAAACGCAGATTGCCGATGTGGAGAACACCAAAAATGAGCTGCTGCACCAGATCAGTGAGCTGACGGTGCAGATGCGCGAGGTGTTTTTGGATCGCTTCAAGCAGATCAATTACCACTACGGGCTGGTGTTTGCCGAGCTGTTCGGCGGCGGCCGGGGTGAGCTGCGGCTGAGCGATCCGGAGGATATCCTCAATTCCGGCATTGATATGTTCATCCAGCCGCCCGGTAAGGTGATCCTCAATCTGGAGGCGCTTTCCGGCGGCGAAAAGGCGCTGGCGGCTACGGCGCTGCTGTTCGCCATCCTGAAGGTGACCCCCTCTCCCTTCTGTGTGCTGGATGAGGTAGAGGCCGCACTGGATGATGTGAATGTGGATCGCTACGCCGCCTACCTGCGGCGTATGTGCGACCGCAGCCAGTTTATTGCCATCACCCACCGCCGCGGCACCATGGAAGAGGCGGACACCCTGTATGGCGTGACCATGCAGGAGCGCGGCGTTTCCAAGCTGCTGGAGCTGCGCGCCAGCGAGGTGGAGCAGAAGCTGGGCATGAAGCTGGACGGCAGCGATGCGACAACATAAGGTAAGGAGGATGCGCAATGGGTCTGTTTAGTAAGATCGGCGCGGGACTGAAAAAGACCCGCACCTCACTGATGAATTCTATGAACTCCATGCTGCGGGGCTTTACCCGCATTGATAACGAGCTGTTTGAAGAGCTGGAGGAAATACTGGTGATGGGGGATGTGGGCACGGCCACGGCCGGCCGTGTGTGCGAAACCCTGCGCCAGAAGGTAAAGGAGCAGGGCATCACCGACCCTGCCGCCATCCGCGGCCTGCTGCAGGAAACGGTGGCGGAGATGCTGGCCGGCGGGCAGGAGCTGCACATCGGCACACAGCCTTCGGTGATCCTGGTCATCGGCGTGAACGGGGTCGGCAAGACCACCACCATCGGTAAGCTGGCTGCCCGTCTGAAAGCGGAGGGCAAGAAGGTGATCCTCGGTGCTGCCGACACCTTCCGCGCGGCGGCGATTGAGCAGCTGGAGATCTGGGCGCAGCGCGCCGGTGTGGATATTGTGCGGCATACGCAGGGCGCCGATCCGGCGGCTGTGGTGTTTGATGCGGTTTCGGCGGCCAAGGCGCGCGGTGCGGATGTGGTCATCTGCGATACCGCCGGCCGCCTGCACAATAAAAAGAACCTGATGGATGAGCTGGCCAAGATCGGCCGGGTTATTGACCGGGAGCTGCCGCAGGCGGATAAGGAAATCCTGCTGGTGGTGGATGCCACCACGGGGCAGAATGCGGTCAACCAGGCGCGCCAGTTCAAGGAGGCCGCCGGTATTACCGGCATTGTGCTGACGAAGCTGGACGGCACCGCCCGCGGTGGTGTGGTGCTGGCGATCCGGGAGGATCTGCAGGTGCCGGTGAAGTTTATCGGTGTGGGCGAGGGGATCGACGACCTGCAGCCCTTTGACCCGGTGCAGTTTGCCGCCGGTCTGTTTGACGAGGCCGGCACGGACGGAGAGGAAAACGCATGAAATTTATCATAGCGACCCATAATGCCCATAAGCTGGCGGAAATGCGCCGGATACTGGCCCCCCTTGGCGTGGAGGCGGTGACCGATACCGAGCTGGGGCTGACCCTGCCGGAGGTAGAAGAGACCGGCACGACCTTTGCGGAGAACGCCTATCTAAAGGCAGCGTCCGCGTGTGCTTTTTCCGGGCTGCCGGCCATCGCGGACGATTCCGGGCTGGCTGTGGACGCGCTGGGTGGCGCACCGGGGGTGTATTCGGCCCGCTATGCCGGCGAAAATGCCACCGACGCCGACCGTGTACGCAAGCTGCTGGCGGCGCTTTCTGCCGTGCCGGCGGACAGGCGGCAGGCGCGGTTCGTTTCTTCGGTGTGCTGTGTGTTCCCGCAGGGGGAGGTGCTGCGTGCCGAGGGGACGGTGGAGGGGCAGATCGCCTTTGCCCCCGCCGGCGAAAACGGCTTTGGCTACGACCCGGTGTTTCTGTGCGGCGAACGCACCATGGCGCAGCTTTCGGCAGCGGAAAAGGATGCCATCAGCCACCGCGGACGGGCGCTGACGGAGTTTTCACGCGTGCTGCGGGCGCATCTGCTCGCGCAGGGACTTTTACAGGAGTGAACAGACAATGGATAAGCAGGCAGTTTACCGCTTTTTGCAGGAGCGGGGGATCCCTTTTGAGATCACCGAGCACGAAGCGGTGTATACCATGGCCGAGCTGGCGGAGGTAGCTGTGCCGTATCCGCAGGCAGATGCCAAAAATCTCTTTGTGCGGGATGATAAACGGCAGAATTACTATCTGATCACCGTGAAAGGGGATAAGCGGGTGGATCTGAAGGCCTTTCGCCGGGCGCAGCAGACCCGTCCGCTGACCTTTGCCTCACCTGAGGAGCTGCAGCAGCTGCTGGGGCTGACGCCCGGCTCTGTCACCCCGCTTGGTGTGCTGAATGAGGCTGAGGCCTGTGTGCAGGTCTTCCTCGACCAAGACTTCTTCGGTGATCCCGATCTGATCGGGGTGCACCCCAACGAAAATACGGCCACCATATGGCTGAAAGCGACGGATCTGGAGACGGTGATCCGGGCGCACGGCAATCCCGTGCAGCGGGTGGCTCTGTAAACCGACCGATGTTTTTTGAAAAAAGGAGACAATAACGGATGCTGACAAGTAAGCAGCGCGCCTATCTGCGCGCACAGGCGAATGCCCTGGAACCGATCCTGCACGCCGGCAAGGGCGGCATTTCGGATACAATGGTCAAACAGGCGGAGGATGCCCTCACTGCGCGGGAACTGATCAAGGGACGGGTGCTGGAAACGGCGCCGGCCACCGCGCGGGATACGGCGGAGGATATTGCCGCCCGCACCGGCGCCGAGGTGGTGCAGGTGGTGGGACGCACCTTTGTGCTGTTCCGGCAGAAGGCGAAAGACTCGCAATACACCCTGCCCCGCAAATGACCGATATATCTGCGGCAGAAAGGAGCCGTGATGACAGCATGAAGAGGATAGCGCTGTTCGGCGGCACCTTTGACCCTATCCACAGCGGCCATGTGGCCATGGCGCGGCGGCTGGCCGACCGGCTGGCGCTGGACACCGTGCTGCTGATGCCGACCTATATGCCGCCGCATAAGCTGCGGGAAAGCATGGCGCCGGCGGCTGACCGGGTGGCCATGTGCCGCCTGGCGGCGCAGGCGGATGCCCGGCTGGCGGTGTCCACACTGGAGATCGACCGCGGGGGCGCCAGCTTCACGGCGGATACGCTGGAGCAGCTTGCCCGCCTGTATCCGGATGCCTGCTGGTATCTGATCACCGGGGCAGATATGTTCTGCACCCTGCACACCTGGTATCATTACCCGGCGATCGCCCGTGCGGCGGTGCTGTGCACGGTGCCCCGCGGGGAGCTGGATGCCGCCCGGCTGCGGCAGTATGCGGCCGGTCTTGCGGCGGATGGCGCCCGGTGTTATGTGGATGAGCAGCCGGTGGAGCCGGTCTCCTCCACACAGATCCGCCGGCTGGCAGCGGCCGGCCGGCCGCTGCACGGCCTTGTGCCGCCGGCGGTGGAGGAGTATATTCACCAACATGGCCTGTATCGGGAGGAAACCGCGATGGAACATTGTACACAGGACGAGCAATTCAGGCAAATCATCCGTGCCCGGCTGGGGGATTACCGCTACCGGCATTCCCTGTGCGTGGCGCAGGAGAGTGCTCGCCTGGCCGAAAAGTACGGAGCTGACCCGGCCAAGCTGTACACGGCGGGTCTGCTGCATGATATCATGAAGGATACCGACCAAAAAACCCAGTTGCAAATCCTGCAGGAGTTTGGTATACTGTTGGACAAAGTGGAGCTGGCGGTGCCGAAGCTGTGGCATGCCCGCACCGGCGCGGCCTTCATCCAGCATGTGCTGGGGGTGGAGGATCCGGTCATCCTGCAGGCGGTGCGCTACCATACCACCGGCCGCGCGGGGATGAGCCTGCCGGAACGGGTGCTGTTTGTGGCGGATTTCACCTCTGCCGACCGGGAATATCCCGATGTGGATACCATGCGCCGGCTGGCGGATGAATCGCTGGAGGCGGCGATGGAATACGGCATTGCCTACACCATACGGGATCTACTGGCACAGTCGCTGCCGGTGCACCCGGATACCCTGGCAGCCTATAACGATATTATCCTGTCGAAAACCGAGGGAGGTCATTTGCATGAGCAGCAATAACAGCCAAAAGCAGGTCAGCCTGGCCGGTGCCGCCATGGGCGGCGCGCATGG
This sequence comes from Ruminococcaceae bacterium UBA6353, assembly GCA_002437905.1. Classification (GTDB taxonomy): domain Bacteria; phylum Bacillota; class Clostridia; order Oscillospirales; family Acutalibacteraceae; genus UBA5905. Next base: position 18,119 of record DJRT01000024.1, read on the forward strand.
CGGCAAGGGCGGCCGCAGCCGTGCGCGCCGTCCCGGCGGGAAGAAGCGCCGCTGGCTGCTGTGGGGCGGCATTGCCGTGCTGGCAGTGGTGGCCATTGTGGGGGTGCAGCTTTACCGGAACCGGGATAAGGGGCCGACCCTCGCGGCGCGCGATTTTATAGAGTATACCTACACGCCGGATGACCGGTGCGGCGATGTTTCGTATTACGCCCTGGGCATCAGCGGCGAGAATGCCGAGGATGCGCTGGATATGACGGCGCTGCTGTGCGTGAACCGGAAAGAGCACAGCACCGCGCTTTTGCAGCTGCCAACGGCCACCTATATCGGCGACGGGGAGACCTTTGCCGCGCAGACGGTAGGGGCAGTATGGGGAAATCCCAAGGCGCTGACCTGGTGCGCCACCTGCCGCGGCCGTGTGGCGGCGGATGCCGTGGAGGACGGCAAGCACACCGTCTGCGGTACGGCGGTGGAGACCCGGACGGGGTCTGCCGCGACCAATTATGCGCAGTTTTTCAATACCCAGCTGGGACTGCCGGTGGATAACTATCTGGTCATCCCGCGCGAGGGGTTGGCTAAGCTGATCGACGCCGTAGGCGGCGTGACCCTGAATGTGGCCGGCAAATTCCGCTGCGGCGAAACCGACTATGAGGCTGGGGTACAGGCGCTGCCCGGCGAGGCGGCGGTGTACTACATCACCCAGTACAATTACAACGGCACCCCCGCCTCGGATATCGAGCGGATGGCGCGCCAGCGCGAGCTGCTGGCGGCGCTGGTTTCCCGGCTGTCGCAGTATAAGCAGGCGGAACTGTTCAATACCGATCCGCGCAAGGCGGATGTGCTGTCCGATGTGATGGCCGGTGCCGCGCCCATCCGGATGGATACCAGCGATTTCGGCAAGGCCCGGCTGATGGGTAAGGGGCACGATGCGGCGGCCAGCGACACCAAATATAACGCTGCGCTGGCAGAATTTGTGCACACGGTGTGCGCCATCCCGCTGGAGAATATGCAGTGCGCGGTGCTGCCCGGCGAGACAGCGAAAAAGGGCGCGGCCACAGTGTGGTCGGCGCACCGGGAGCAGACACTTTCCCTGCTCCGGGAGCAGATGGACCCGGCCGGTCTGCTGCAGGAGGACGCTTTCGGGATCAGTGAGCTTTCCTCCAAGGGCAAATTTGACAGCAGTGTCATCACGCTTGCCTCGGTGCTGACCCCGCAGCCGGAAAAGGCGGAGCTGCAGACGGCGGCAACCACCACAACCACAGCGGCACAGACGGAGGCATCATGAACGAAAAGCTTTTGGCAGCAGCGGTGTATTCGCTGGATAAGCATAAGGCGGAGGAGCTGACGGCGCTGTCCGTGAGCGGCCTGACCGCCGTGGCGGATGTATTTTTGTTGGCCTCCGGCGGCAGTGCCACCCAGGTGCGCAGCCTGGCAGACTACCTTGAGGAGGAGCTGGCAGCGCAGGGACTGCGCCCGGAGCGCAGCGAAGGCTACCGCACCGGCGATTGGATCACGCTGGATTACGGCGATCTGCTGGTGCATATTTTCCGCCGGGAGATCCGGGCGTTCTACGACCTGGAGCACCTGTGGGCGGATGCTGGGCGGATGGATATCCGCCCCTATATGGTACAGGAACACGAATAAGAGGAGATAATGGCTATGACGCGCTACAATCACGCAGAGATCGAGGCAAAATGGCAGAAAATCTGGAACGACGAGCACACCTTTGCGGCGTCGGATGATTACACAAAGCCGAAGTTTTACGCACTGGTGGAGTTTCCCTACCCGTCCGGGCAGGGGCTGCATGTGGGGCATCCGCGTTCCTACACGGCGCTGGATATCGTGGCGCGCAAGCGGCGGCTGCAGGGCTATAATGTGCTGTATCCGATGGGCTGGGACGCTTTCGGCCTGCCCACCGAGAATTTCGCCATGAAGAACCACATCCACCCGGAGATTGTGACCAAGAACAATGTGGCGCGCTTTAAGGCACAGCTGCAGAGCCTCGGCCTCTCCTTCGATTGGGACCGCGAGATCAATACCACCGATCCGGCCTACTATAAGTGGACGCAGTGGATCTTTATCCAGATGTTCAAAAAGGGCCTGGCCTACAAGAAGGAAATGAATGTCAACTTCTGCACTGGCTGCAAGGTGGTGCTGGCCAATGAGGAGGTTGTGAACGGCGTGTGTGAGCGCTGCGGCAGCCCGGTTGTGCACCGCAACAAGAGCCAGTGGATGCTGAAGATCACCGCCTATGCTGACCGGCTGGTGGATGACCTGGATGGCTTGGATTACGCCGATCGCATTGCCACGCAGCAGAAGAACTGGATTGGCCGCAGCTATGGCACAGAGGTGAACTTTGATACCACGGCCGGGCAGGTGCTGACGGTGTATACCACCCGTGCCGATACCCTGTTCGGCGCCACCTATATGGTGGTCAGCCCGGAGCACGCCTGCGTGGATGCCTGGATCGCCGAGGGGCGGCTGCACAATGCCGCCGAGGTGAAGGCCTACCGCGAGGAAGCAGCGCGCAAGTCCGACTTTGAGCGTACGGAACTGAACAAGGAAAAGACCGGCGTGCGGCTGGACGGCGTTATGGGGATCAACCCTGTTACCGGCAAGGAGATCCCGATCTTCATTTCCGACTATGTGCTGGCCTCCTATGGCACCGGCGCCATCATGGCGGTGCCGGCACACGATACCCGCGACTGGGCATTCGCCAAAAAGTTTGGCCTGCCGATCGTGGAGGTGGTTGCCGGCGGCGATGTAGAAAAGGAGGCCTACACGGACTGCGCCAGCGGCGTGATGGTCAATTCCGGCTTCCTGACCGGCAAGACTGTGGCCGAGGCGATCCCCGCCATGCAGGCGTGGCTGGAGGAAAACGGCAAGGGACACAAGAAGGTGAATTTCAAGCTGCGCGACTGGGTCTTTTCCCGTCAGCGCTATTGGGGCGAACCGATCCCGATGGTCAATTGCGAAAAGTGCGGCTGGGTGCCGCTGCCGGAGGACAGCCTGCCGCTGACCCTGCCGGAGCTGAAGGATTTTGAACCGACCACCGATGGCGAAAGCCCGCTTTCCCGCCTGACGGACTGGGTGAATACCACCTGCCCGTGCTGCGGCGGCCCCGCCAAACGCGAAACGGATACGATGCCGCAGTGGGCCGGTTCCTCCTGGTATTATCTGCGGTATATGGATCCGCACAATGATCAGGCGCTTGTCAGCCCGGAGGCGGTGCGCTACTGGGGCCCGGTGGATTGGTACAATGGCGGCATGGAGCACACCACGCTGCACCTGCTGTACAGCCGCTTCTGGTATAAGTTCCTGTACGATATCGGCGCGGTGCCCACCAGTGAGCCGTACCGCAAGCGCACCAGCCATGGCATGATCCTGGGCGAGAATGGCGAGAAAATGTCCAAATCCCGCGGGAATGTGGTCAATCCGGACGAAATCGTGGCGGAATATGGCGCCGATACCATGCGGCTGTACGAAATGTTCATCGGCGATTTTGAAAAGGCTGCCCCGTGGTCAAGCAACAGCATCCGTGGCTGCCGCCGCTTCTTGGAGCGGGTGTGGGTGATGCAGGATAAGCTGCTGCCCGGCGAGGGCATCCGCCCGGCGCTGGAGGTATCCGTGAACAAGACCATCCGCAAGGTGGGCGAGGATATTGAAACGCTGAAGTACAACACCGCCATTGCTGCCATGATGGCGCTGATGAACGACTTTGACCAAAACGGCGGCGTCACCCGCGAGGAATACCGCGTGCTGCTGCTGCTGCTCAACCCCTTTGCCCCGCATATGACGGAGGAGATCTGGGAGCAGCTGCAGTATGGCGGCCAGCTGGCGCATGCGGCCTGGCCGGCCTATGATGAGGCCAAGTGCACCGAGGCCACCGTGGAGATCGCCGTGCAGGTGAATGGCAAGCTGCGCAGCCGCATAGCTGTGGCGGCGGATATCAGCGCAGCAGACGCGCTGGCAGCGGCCAAGGCGGACGCAAAGATCGCCCCGCTGCTGGAGGGGATGCAGCTGGTGAAAGAGCTGTATGTGCCGGGCAAGCTGGTGAATTTGGTGGTAAAACCGGCGTGAAGCCGGGTGTGAAAACCAGGCATAAAGCCGGGCGTGAACCCGGTGGCCCGCTTTTTCACAAAAAGTTTTTGTGAAAAAGCGAAAAACCCCTTGACTGCCGGTGCGGATTTCGTTATAATATTATCTGCATTGTTGCAAATTACCCCTGCCGTATGGCGGAGGGAGGGAATAGTATGTCAGAAGTCCGCGTGAAAGAAAACGAATCTCTGGACAGTGCCCTGCGTCGCTGGAAAAAGTCCTGCGCCCGCTCCGGTGTGCTGGCCGAGGTCCGCAAGAGAGAGCACTACGAAAAGCCTTCCGTAAAGCGCAAAAAGAAATCGGAAGCCGCGCGCAAGAGAAAATACAAATAAGCAAGCGTAGACAAGGCGGGCGGCGTGTGTCGTCCGCCTTGTTCTTATCAGAAAGGGGTGCCTGATGGCTCTGTTTTATCCCACGCTCTACCGCCGCCGCATCACCGACCTGACGCCGGCGGATCTGCGCGCGCTGGGGGTTTCCGGCCTGCTGCTGGATGTGGATAATACCCTGACCACCCACGATTGCCCGGAGCTGGAGCCGGCGGTAACGGCATGGCTTGCCGCCATGCAGGCGGCCGGTTTCCACATGACGGTGGTATCCAATAACTCCCCGCAGCGGGTGGCGCCCTTTGCCGGGCGTATTGGTTTGCCGTTTCAGGCTAAGGCGGCCAAGCCGCTGCCCGGCGGTTACCGTGCCGCCGCCAGGGCGCTCGGTCTGTCACCGCAGCAGTGTGCTGTGATCGGCGACCAGATATTCACGGATATTTTGGGCGCCAATCTGGCCGGCATGCCCTCGGTGCTGCTGGAGCCGATCCAGCCGGAAACACAGCAGAAATTTATTGTATTCAAGCGTCGGCTGGAGCGGCTGCTGCTGCGCTGCCCCCGACAGAGAAAACGCAAGGAGGCGCAACTGCATGGATGAGGCGCGTTTTGGCCCCGCCGGCAACTGTGAGGCTTTTCACGCGGCCGGCTACAAGAGCACAGCACAGATCTTCGGCTTTCTGGCCGGCTATGGTCTGAATGCCTATGAATACCAGTGCGGCCGCGGTGTGCGGCTGGGGGAGACGGCTGCGGCCGAGATCTGCCAGCAGGCGGCGCAGTACGGCGTGCGGGTGTCGCTGCATGCTCCCTACTTCATTTCGCTGGCGTCGGAGGATCCGCAGAAGCGGGAAAATAGCGTACGCTACATTTTGGACAGCGCCCGCGCGGTGGTCATGCTTGGCGGCGATCGCATTGTGGTGCACCCCGGTGGGCTGGGCGGCCGCAGCCGGGAGGAGGCAACGGCGCTGGCCACCCAGACCCTGCTGCAGGCGCAGCAGGCGCTGGATGATGCCGGGCTGGGCAGTGTGCACATCTGCCCGGAGGTGATGGGGAAGATCAACCAGCTTGGCGATTTGGAGGAGGTGCTGACCTTCTGCCTGGCGGAGAAGCGGTTTCTCCCCTGTGTGGATTTTGGCCATCTGAACAGCCGCACCGGCGGCTCATTGGATAGCCGTGCTGCTTTCGGTCGGGTGCTTGACCGCATTGGCGAGGTGCTGGGACAGGAGCGGCTACAGAGCTTCCATGTGCACTTTTCAAAGATTGAGTACACTGCCGGCGGGGAAAAACGGCACCTGACCTTCGCCGATACAGCATTCGGTCCGGAGCCGGCGCTGCTGATGGCGGAGCTGGCCCAGCGCGGGCTGACCCCAACGGTCATCTGCGAATCCGCCGGCACCCAAACGGCGGATGCCGCCGCCATGCAGCGCGCCTACCGCGCCGCGCTGGCCGCGCAGCAGCCACAGCAATAAAGAGATAAAGCAAAAAGGACAGCGTTGCACTTACCGCAACGCTGTCCTTTTGTCGTTTTATCCAGGCCTTGTTCAGCCCCGCAATCTGTCGATCAGATACTGGACGCACTGCTTGTCCTTTTCGGACAGTCCCGAAACATCCACGGTTTCACTTTTATCTATCCCCAGCAGGATATCTGTGCTGATATGGAGCGCTTTTGAGAGTTTGACCAGCACCTCTAATGACGGCGTTCTGTCTCCAACCTCATAAAAGCTGATGACGCTGTTTTTGACACCGATAAGGCTTGCCAGCTCTTTTTGCGTCAGCTTTCGCTCCTTGCGGAGCCGACGCAGCCTGTCACCGAATTCTACCATACCGTACACCTCAATTCTACTATTATTCTAAATGTTTTGGTTATACATATGGTGGAATATCTAATCTATAAATTACACTTAATAGTTGACTTTTAGAAAATCCGGTGGTATACTGTTGCCAGAAAATGCCCATCGTTTTTTGAAAGGAACAAAAAATCATGAAAAAAGCCTTAGCCGTATGCCTGATCCTTGCCTTTGCCGTATCCCTTGCCGCCTGTAAGAAAGGCAGCACCAGCAGCGACAGCTCCGATACCAGCGGCGTTTTGCTGCCGGCCGAGCAGAGCGAAGCGGACACCTCCGCGGAGCAAACGAGCGATGCTGCTCCCGAAAGCGGAGCGGAGAGCCAAGCCGCGCCGGTCTCCTCCGGCACAGCGCCCGATAAGAAGCCCACGCCGCCCAAAACAACCGCGCCGCAGGGCATCAGCAGCCAGCCGGAGCAGAATACCCCGCCGCAGGATCCAGGCAGCAGCACACAGCCCACGCAGCCGGAAAAAAGCACGAAAGGTAATCCTAAAACGGATTTCAAATTCGGGAAATATGTTGCCCGGTTTTTTGACAATAACAATCAGTCCTACCACATTGTTTCCCTGGAGTTTTATCAGGAGTATGAGGGCGTTGAATACATCCGGGATAACTATTACACGAAAGAGTACCTCAAAAAGCTGTATCAACAAAGAGGGGAAACATTTGACGAGCAGGGCTTTTATCACGAAAGCGAAAAAACATTAAACGGCATTACCTACTATGCCATCGGTGATTTTGAGCTTTTGGCCGAAGCATATGAAATGACCGATACGGTAATCAAGGTCAGCAGCGGCAGCCCGGACAAGTGGGATGAAGTGTCGCTTAACCCCGACGGTACGCTGGTTCTCGAAAGAAACAGCGATACCGTAAATGCCCCCATCGGTACGGTCTTTACCCGGGCTGAATAACCCAAAACAGGCGATCCTCCCGCGGCTTGCGGGAGGATTTTTTGTGCCTGTTTCTGTAGGAAAAGAGACATAACCGCCGTGTTCTGCCTCTTTGCGGCGTTACTGCACAAGGTAGAAAAGCGCAATTTGCGTAAAAAATTCCGGAAAAAGGCTTGCAATCTGCTGCCGGATAGGGTAGAATAACACATAGTAAGAAAATGGAGGAATTTATATATGGTATCAGCAGGCGATTTTCGCAACGGTGTCACCTTTGAGATGGATGGCAGCGTGTATCAGATCATCGAGTTTCAGCATGTGAAGCCCGGCAAGGGCGCGGCCTTTGTCCGCACCAAGATCCGCAATGTGATTGCCGGTACGGTGGTGGAGAGAACCTTCAACCCGACCGACAAATATCCGACGGCGTATATCGAGCGCAAGGAAATGGAATATTCCTATAACGACGGCGATCTGTACTATTTCATGGATCCTGAGACCTTTGAGCTTATGCCGATCAACTCCAGTGAGCTGCCGGATAACTTCAAATTCGTCAAGGAGAACATGATCTGCCGCATCATGTCCTATAAGGGCAAGGTGTTTGGCGTGGAGCCGCCGAACTTTGTGGAGCTGCAGGTCACCAAGACTGACCCCGGCTTCAAGGGCAATACCGCCACCAACACCACCAAGCCGGCCACCCTGGAGACCGGTGCCGAGGTGCGTGTGCCGCTGTTTATTGATGAGGGCGAAATGATCCGCATTGATACCCGCACCGGCGAGTATATGGATCGCGCCTGATCATACACAACCCGTTTGCTGTTAGGAGGTAACAAGAATGACGACAACGGAAAAGGTAGCCTATATGAAGGGCCTCATGGAAGGCATGAAGGTGGACGATTCCACCAATGAGGGGCGTCTGTTCAAGCTGATCGCCGATATCCTGGATGATATGTCCAAGGATGTGGCGGATCTGCAGGACTACACTGCGGAGCTGACCGAGCAGGTCGACGCCGTGGACGAGGATCTGAACACCCTCGAGGAGGATTTCTACGAGGACTGGGACGAGGATGAGTGCGACGGCTGCCCCGGCTGCGACGGCGATGGGGACGAGGAATACTACGAGGTCACCTGCCCCAGCTGCGGCGAGGAATTCGAAGTGGACGAGGACACCCTGCTGGATGGCAGCGTGGAGTGCCCCAACTGCGGCGAGACGCTGGAGTTCGAGCTGGATGAGGACGAGGATGAGGACGGCGAGCAGGAGTAATTGCTCCATGCCTAAACTCTGAACCGATCCCCTGCATAAGCGAAGTAAGCCCCCGGACGGAAATACCGTCCGGGGGCTTTTCTGCGTTTTTCTTGCGGGTATCTGCTGCGGCGGTCGGGGCCTACCGGTGGTGGAAAGGCTCGGTGGGTCGATATCCCTCAAAGATGCAGCCGGTAAACCCCTGCGCCACCGCCGCCCGCTGCTCCTGCTGCGTGCGCAGCGTCCAGGCCAGCATGGGGGGATGGTACAGCCACCGGCACAGCCGCACGGATAGCTCTGGCCGGTCACGGAACCGGTACGCGATGAAATCCGGCCGGGTGAGCAGGTTGGTCAGCAGCATGGAGAGCGGCTGGCCGCGCCGCAGACATGGGCGCATGGCCAGCAGGCCGCGGCGCACCTGTGGGTGGTGCCGGCGGAACCAGTAGAGTGTCCGGGGGTCAAAGCTTTCAATGCATAGTGCGCCGGGATAGGCGGCCAGCAGCGGCCATGCGGCCGTATACAGTGCCCACCCGCCCTGCTTCAATTCGCACACTACCGGTGTATCGCCCAGCACTGCCAGCACATCCCGCAGCAGCGGAATATGCGCGGTGCTGCCGAGGACAGGCAGGCGGCTTAGCTGCGCATAAGACAGGGCACTCACGCGTGCACGGGTGCCGCATAGCCGGGTCAGCTCATTATCGTGTACCACCACCACCTGCCGGTCGGCCGTCAGCCGGATATCCAGCTCCACTGCCACGCCGGCCTGCCGGGCGCGGCGGAAGGCCGGCAGGGTGTTTTCCGGTGCTTCAGCCGTGCCGGTGTGCAGCCCACGGTGGGCGATCGGCAGGCGGTCAAACGGAGCAATGCTGCGCGGCCGCCCCGGATACAGCAAAAGCGGCCATGTCAGCAGCGCTGCCGGGATGAGTACCGGAAGCCACAGTGCTTTCATGGCCGCTTCTCCTTTCTGGTTTCAGGCGGGTCAGTCCCTGTCGCAGCAGGGATCGGGTTTGACCACAACAGGATCCGGGGTGGTGTCCGGTGCGGTGGCGTCGCCCAGCCCGGAGGCCTCGCTGAACAGCACATCGCGTGTGACGGCCTGCACGGCATCGGTGGGCACAATGATCTTGGAGGCACGGCCGTCGGCCATGCGCACCAGGGCATCGTATTTTTTTAGCTCCAGCACGGCGGGGTCGGCGCCGGCCTCCCGCAGCATCCGGATGCCGTCGGCCTCTGCCTGCCGCGCCAGCAGCACGGCCTTGGCCTCGCCTTCGGCGCGGGCGATGCAGGCATCGCGCTCACCCTCAGCGGCCAGCACGGCGGCGCGCTTTTCACCCTCGGCACGGGTGATGGCGGCAGCCTTGTGCCCTTCGGCCTGCAGCAGCGTCTCGCGGCGGTCGCGCTCCGCTTTCATCTGCTTCTCCATCGCCATCTGGATCTCTTTTGGTGGGATGATATTCTTCAGCTCTACGCGGCCCACCTTGATGCCCCACTGATCGGTGGCCTCATCCAGGATGGCGGTCATTTTGCCGTTGATGGTATCGCGGGAGGTGAGGGTGCCGTCCAGCTCCAGCTCACCGACGAGATTACGCAGGGTGGTGGCGGTCAGGTTGGCCAGCGCGTTAACGGGGTTGACTACGCCGTAGGTATACAGCTTGGCATCAAATATACGGTAGTAGACGACGGTGTCAATCTGCATGGTCACATTATCCTTGGTGATGACCGGCTGCGGGGGCGAGTCCAGCACCTGCTCCTTGAGGGTGATCCGCTTAGAGATGCGCTCCAGGAAGGGAATCTTGACATGCAGCCCGGCCGACCAGGTGGTCTTGTACTTGCCAAGAAATTCGATCACATACTGCGAGGCCTGCGGCACGATGCGGATATTGGTGAAGATCAGCAGCAAAACAAGGGCCAGCAGGATGAAGAGAACATACTCCATAGGGGATAACACGCTCCTTTGATAGTAGATAGTATTGACCAACTGAGACCATCTTATCATATGCGGTGAAAAATAGCAATAAGGACGGTGAAAAATCGTTTCACCGTCCTGTATATGCACGATTTTATGGGATCTGCCGATTGTTTGCCGGTCATTTTTCGATTGCGGCTTTTCGGGAGGTGATGCTCCTCAGAATTTCGGTATCAAATTTGGCCTGGCGGTCGTAGGTATAGAGGCCATTGGTCTCCTGCTCCACATCCGTCAGCTGGGTATAGCAGAAGGCGCAGATATGCGGATTGTCCAAAAGCGCATCAACCAGCCCTTTGTAGCGTGCCAAAAAGGCCTGCGTGTCCTCCGGCGTGGATCCGTACCCCCAGCTGTCTTTGCCGTTGCTCGCTTTGGGATCCCAGGGAATTCCGCCAAATTCGCTGACAAAGCAGATATCCCCGGACTTTTTCATCACCTGTGAGTGCGGCGTGTTATCCGAAAGATATTCGGCTTCTCCGCCCTCGGCCAGTGGCAGATACTTGTTGCGGAAGGTTGCGGGATCACCGCAATAATCGTGTACATCCATCATATCGTAGGTTCCGGCAACATGGCACCAGCCGGAGTTGTCGATAAACAGCCTGGTCGGGTCATAAAGCTTGGTCATACGGAAGAGCATGGCGGCCAGCTCCGGGTCAATGTCCAGCTGCGTTTCGTTCAGCGGGCACCAGCCGATGATGGCGGGGTGGTTGTAATCCCGTTCGAGAACCTCCAGCCATTCCGGCAGACAGCCTTTGTAGGCAGCCTCCCGGGAAACATCCAGCCCCCAGTTGGGGTATTCGCCCCAAACAAGGTAGCCCAACCGGTCACAATGATACAGGAACAGTGGTTCAAACACCTTCTGGTGCAGCCGCGCACCGTTGAAGCCCATGGCCTTGGAGCGCTCGATATCCTGTATCAGCTCCTGCTCGTTCGGTGCAGTATATATGCCGTCCGGATAGAATCCCTGATCCAGGATCAGCCGCTGAAACAGCGGTTTCCCATTCAGATAGGTCTTGTAATCGCGGAAAGCGATTTCCCGCATACCAAAGTAGCTTTGCACCGTGTCTTCGCCAAGGGTGAGCGTGATATCGTAAAGATTTGGCGTCTGCGGCTCCCACAGCTGCAGCTCCTGCAGGGGCAGCTGCAGCTCCAGGTGGTTCCAGTCCACCCGGAGAGTCTTTTCGCCGACCGCTTTGCCGTGGAAGGTCGCTTTTGCGGAAAAAGGCAGGCCCTCCGCGCCGTCAAAGGTCGCCTCGATTTTCAGTGCACATTCAGCGATACACGGCGTCATTTTGACGCTTTTGATGTATGCTGCCGGCGTGTTTTCCAGCCACACCGTCTGCCAGATGCCGGTCGTCCGCGTATAGAAGCAGCCGTAGGAGTAATATTCAGGGCTTTGCTTGCCGGAGGGAATGGCACCCGAGCGTGTATCATCCTCAGCGAAGACCGTTATGCGGTTTTCGCCGTCCGTCAGCGCGCGTGTGATCTCAAAGCAGAAGCTGCTGTAACCGCCTGTGTGCCGGCCGACCGGCTGCCCGTTGATAAACACCTTTGTCCGATAGTCGCAGGCGCCGATGTGGACAAAGCTGCGCCGCCCGGTCTGCTGCCATTCCGCCGGAAGGGTAAATGTGCGTGTGTACCAGACGCCGCGCATGAAATCGGTGTGCGCAATACCCGAAAGCCGGCTTTCCGGGCAGAAAGGAACCTGGATCTTCCGGTCGAACTGTTTCGCGTTCTGGAAATCCCGTTCTTCTCCGGTCAAAGCCTGGTCAATGGTAAAATCCCATTCGCCGTTCAGATTGATCCATGTGTTGCGCCGGAACTGCGGCCGGGGGTATTCCTGTCTATAAGCTGTGTCTGCCATGTTGTCTGCCTCCCTGTATCCTGTGTGTGATATAGCTATATGGGCATTGTACTATGGGCATACAGGGTTGACAAGGCATTGCCCTCTTTTTGAATTGTATTCCACAGGATTTCACTTGTATTATACAAGAATGGGGGCTTGTCCCTTGCGCTGCCGGCGCCGATGTGATAGAATACGAGGCAAACGGACGGACAAGGAGAAGCATCATGAAGTATCTGCTGTTTGACCTGGATGGGACGCTGACCGATCCCGGCGAGGGCATCACCAACGCTGTGCGGTATGCGCTGGAGCGCTTCGGGCTCCGCGTGGCGCGGCGCGAGGAGCTGTATCCGTATATCGGGCCGCCGCTGACGGACTCCTTCCAGCGCTATCATGGGCTGACGCCGGAGCAGGCGCAGCAGGCACTGGCCTGGTATCGGGAATATTATGCGGATACCGGCATTTATGAGAACGCCCCCTATCCCGGTATTGCGGCCTTTTTGGCCGGACTGCAGCGGGAGGGCTACACCCTGCTGGTCGCCACCTCCAAGCCGGAGGAGTTTGCTGCGCGCATCCTGCAGCACTACGGACTGGAACGGTATTTTGCCTTTGTGGGGGGCAATGACCTGCAGGAAAGCCGACCGGATAAGGCGGCGGTGATCGCCCATGTGCGGCGCCAGTACCCAGCGCTGACTGCGGCAAACGCCCTGATGATCGGCGACCGGGAATACGATGTGGCCGGCGCGGCCGAAAACGGCCTGCGCACGGTCGGTGTGCTGTATGGCTACGGCAGCCGGGAGGAGCTGCAGCGGGCCGGTGCGGCGGCGGTGGCCGCCGATCTGCCGCAGCTGGCCGCCGTGATCCACCGGCTGCTGCCGGCGTGATTGTTCACAGTTTATTTGCAAACCGCTCATATCCGGGACACGCCCTTTTTGTATACTCATACCGTGCGCTATCCGTCCCCGGCAGTCCTGTCCGGCGCGGATAGCCGATGGTATGATGAAAAGGGTGTGTTTTCTTTTGATACTGGAGAAAAAAGCGCAGTATTCTTCCTTTAAGCTGGTGCAGGAGCAGGTGGCCTCCGAGGCGGTGCCGCCGGAGCTGCTGAAGGAGCTGTACCGCCGGCAGCTGATCTACCGCGGCGGCCTGCGGGAGGTGTGTACCTGCCTGGAATTCATCGACGACCAATTCCATGCGGAATATGACCACAATCCCATCCACCACATGGAATGCCGGATGAAAAGCATGGACAGTATTCTGGAAAAGGCGCGCCGCCGCGGCTGCGAGATGACCGCCGACAGCATCTGCGGCACGGTGCGGGACATTGCCGGTGTGCGGGTGATCTGCAATTACATCGACGATGTGTACCGGCTGGCGGAGCTGCTGATGAAGCAGGAGTGCTATACGGTGGTAAAGGTGCGGGACTATATCCGCCAGCCAAAGGAGAACGGCTACCGCAGCCTGCATATCGTGGTGCAGCTTCCGGTGCAGGCAACGGATGGCACCCATACGGTACCGGTGGAGATCCAACTGCGCACGGTGGCCATGGATGCATGGGCAAGCCTTGAACACGAAATGATCTATAAATCCAACCGTTCGGCTGTGGAGATCGACCGGATGAAGCTGAAGATCTGCGCCGATGAGCTGGCCGGCGTGGACCGGTATATGCAGGAAATCTATAAGGAAATGACCTGAAAGCACAAACAAATCCGCCGTTTTTTCGTAAAAAATCTGGACTTTTTCCCTTTACAACATTCCGCAACTGTGCTATTATTTTAATTGGTGTGTTTGGAACGCGGTTTTTGCCGCAGTTCTGTGCAAGAAGCCAAATATTTTATTCCTTAAAGGAGGACAATATCTATGGCAAGAAAGTTCAAGACCATGGACGGTAACAACGCTGCGGCACATGTTTCCTATGCGTTTACCGAGGTTGCGGGTATCTATCCGATCACCCCTTCCAGCCCCATGGCCGACTATGTGGACCAGTGGGCGGCTGCTGGCCAGAAAAACATCTTCGGCACGACGGTCAAGGTGGCGGAGATGGAGTCTGAGGCGGGTGCTTCCGGTACGGTGCACGGCTCTTTGGCGGCCGGCGCGCTGACCACCACCTACACGGCCTCGCAGGGTCTTCTGCTGATGATCCCCAATATGTACAAGATCGCCGGTGAGCTGCTGCCCTGCGTGTTCCATGTGTCGGCACGCTGCGTTGCCTCCCATGCGCTGAACATTTTCGGCGATCATTCCGATGTGTATGCCTGCCGGCAGACCGGCTTTGCCATGCTGGCAGAGACCAACCCGCAGGAAGTCATGGACCTCGGTGCGGTGGCTCATCTGGCGGCAATCAAGGGGCGCGTGCCGTTCCTGAACTTCTTTGATGGCTTCCGTACCTCCCATGAGATCCAGAAGATCCAGGTGTGGGATTATGCCGACCTGAAGGAAATGTGCGATATGGACGCGGTCGAGGCGTTCCGCAAGCGCGCACTCAACCCCGAGCACCCGGTGATGCGCGGTTCCCATGAGAACGGCGATATCTTCTTCCAGCACCGTGAGGCCTGCAACAAGTATTACGATGCCGTTCCCGGCATTGTGGAAGAGTACATGCACAAGGTCAATGAGAAGCTGGGCACCGATTATCAGCTCTTCAACTACTACGGCGCACCGGATGCTGACCGCGTGATCGTGGCCATGGGCTCCATCTGCGATGTGGCGGAAGAAGTGATCGACTACCTGACCGCCAAGGGCGAGAAGGTCGGCCTGGTGAAGTGCCGCCTGTACCGTCCCTTCTGCGCGGACAAGCTGTCTGCGGCGATCCCCGAGACGGTGAAGAAGATCGCCGTGCTGGATCGTACCAAGGAGCCCGGCGCGCTGGGCGAACCGCTGTACATGGATGTGGTGACCGCTCTGGCCACCCAGGGCCGCGGTGCCATCCGTGTGATCGGCGGCCGTTACGGCCTCGGTTCCAAGGACACCCCGCCGGCCAGCGTGTTTGCTGTGTATGATGAGCTGGCGAAGGCGGAGCCGAAGCATCAGTTCACCCTCGGCATTGTGGACGATGTGACCGGCCTCTCCCTGGAGGAGAAGGAGTCCCCCAATACCGCAGCTGAGGGCACCATCGAGTGCAAATTCTGGGGTCTGGGCGGCGATGGTACCGTTGGCGCCAACAAGAACTCCATCAAGATCATCGGTGATCATACCGACAAGTATGTGCAGGCGTACTTCCAGTACGACTCCAAGAAGACGGGCGGTATCACCATCAGCCACCTGCGCTTTGGCGATAAGCCGATCAAGAGCCCCTACTACATCAACAAGGCTGACTTTGTGGCCTGCCACAATCCGTCCTATGTGATCAAGGGCTACAAGATGGTCAACGATGTGAAGCCCGGCGGCGTCTTTATGATCAACTGCCAGTGGAACGCGGAGGAGCTCAACCAGCATATGCCGGCTGAGGCCAAGCGCTACATCGCCAAGAACAACATCCAGCTCTACACCATCAACGCCATCGATCTGGCAATCGAGATCGGTATGGGCAAGCGCACCAACACCATCCTGCAGTCGGCGTTCTTCACGCTGGCCAAGGTTATGCCGCAGGAGGATGCGATCCGCTACATGAAGGAGAAGGCGGAGGCCTCCTACCTGAAGAAGGGCCGCGATGTGGTGGAGATGAACTGGAAGGCCATCGACGCCGGCGCCACCGCCTTTGTAAAGGTGGATGTGCCTGCTGATTGGGCAACGGCAGAGGATAAGCCGGTTGCCGCCACCGAGAATGGCCCGGCCAAGCTGATCAAGCAGGTTGATACCATCATGAAGCCGGTTGGCAAGATGGACGGCGACAGTCTGCCGGTCTCGGCCTTTGTGGATCATGTGGACGGCACCTTCGAGCAGGGCGCCGCTGCGTATGAGAAGCGCGGCGTGGCCGTGATGGTTCCGGAGTGGAACCCCGATACCTGCGCCAAGTGCAACAAGTGCGCGTTTGTCTGCCCCCATGCCACCATCCGTCCGTTTGCGCTGGATGAGGCTGAGGTGGCTGCGGCTCCCGCCAACATGAAGAAGGCGCCGAAGCCGGTCATCAAGACCAACTACACCTACACGCTGGCCGTTTCCCCGCTGGATTGCATGGGCTGCGGCGTGTGCGTGGGCGTTTGCCCGACCAATTCGTTGAAGATGGTGGCGCAGGAGAGCCAGCTGGCGGAGCAGGATGTGTTCGATTACTGCGTGGAGAAGGTTTCCGAGAAGCCGGAGACCACCGGTACCACCGTGATCAGCAGCCAGTTCAAGAAGCCGCTGCTGGAATTCTCCGGTTCCTGCGCCGGCTGCGCGGAGACCTCGTATGCCCGCCTGATCACCCAGCTCTTCGGTGAGCGGATGTATATTTCCAATGCTACCGGCTGCTCCTCCATCTGGGGCGGCCCTGCGGCCACCTCTCCGTACACCACGGCGAAGAACGGCCATGGCCCGGCCTGGGCGAACTCCCTGTTTGAGGATAACGCCGAGCACGGTTATGGTATGTACCTCGGCCAGAAGGCTATCCGCAGCCGTCTGATCGACGAGGTGAAGGAGATCGCCGCTTCGGATAAGGCGCCTGAGGCAGTTAAGACTGCCTGTGCCGCGTATCTGGATACCTTGGACGATGGCAAGACGAACGGCGCGGCTGCCGATGCACTGGTTGCCGAGCTGGAGAAGCTGGATTGCGACTGCGCGGCCCGCAAGGATATTCTGACCTACAAGGAGTATCTGTCCAAGAAGTCCGTGTGGATCTTCGGCGGCGACGGCTGGGCGTACGATATCGGTTTCGGCGGCCTGGATCATGTGCTGGCACAGGGCCAGGATGTGAATGTGATGGTCTTCGATACCGAGGTGTATTCCAACACCGGCGGTCAGGCTTCCAAGGCGTCCAATATCGGTCAGGTGGCACAGTTTGCCGCTGCCGGTAAGGCCATTGCCAAGAAGAGCCTGGCGGAGATCGCCATGAGCTATGGCTACATCTATGTGGCACAGATCGCGATGGGCGCAGATATGAACCAGACCATCAAGGCGATTGCCGAGGCCGAGGCCTATCCGGGTCCGTCCCTCATCATCGGCTACGCCCCCTGCGAGATGCACTCCATCAAGGGCGGCATGGTCAACTGCCAGGCCGAGATGAAGAAGGCTGTGGATTGCGGCTACTGGAATATGTTCCGCTTCAACCCGGCTGCCAAGGCGGAGGGCAAGAACCCCTTCACCATGGACAGCAAGGCGCCCACGACCAACTATCGTGACTTCATCATGGGTGAGGCGCGTTACTCTTCTCTGACCCGTTCCTTCCCGGATCGTGCAGAGACCCTGTTCACCAAGGCGGAAGAGACCGCCAAGGCTCGCTACGAGCATCTGCTCCGTTTGGGCGAGCTGTATGCGCAGAATGTGTAAGCTTTCTGTGTAGCCACTGTGGCACGCGCCAGCGTGTGACAGCGGCATGGTGCAAAACAGCCCGGCAGGGGCGTTGTGTTTTTCAACACAACGCCCCTGCTTTTTCCTTTTTTGACAAATCGACAGGCTTTTCCCTGGATATTAGAAATTTTGGGTTATATTGTCGAAAATAATCGCGAAAAAACGAAAGAAAATGTGTAAAATGTACATATAAATTCTTGACAGTGTGGAAAGTTTCTGTGATAATATACTTGCTACCGAACGACCGGACAAGACTCCCCCTTGAATGGCCGGTGCCGGTAAGTATAGAGAGGAAAGAAGGCTATGCATGAGCACAAACACATTTTCGCGCAGAAAACGATCCACCGCCGGTGCACTGGCGTTTGTCCTGCTGGTGACAACGCTGCTGGCGGTGCTGCCCTCCGGCGTGTTCGCCGGGTCACAGAAGACAGCGGATGCCCGCCTATTTGCTGCACAGGACTATGAAAGCTTTGCGGTAGGGGACAAAAATTACTATACCACATACAATTCCTACGGTATCCACGGAAACGGTTCCGGGCGTGAGGTGTCATCCGCTCATGCCCATGCCGGCGGCGGTGCGGACGCTGCCGGGACCGGCCGTGCTGTCCGCCTGACGATGAACCAGACGCGGGACACCAATGTGGCACAGCTGGCAGTGGTCGACGCGGAGAAAAACACCCCGGCCGTGACCGCCGGAGAGAATTACCTGCTGTCTTTCTGGGCTTATCTGGATGATGCGGCGCAGCAGGAAATTACATACCATGTGCACACGGCCCGCAATGTGGACAGCCTGACGGTCGGCTTCCACTGCGAAACGGAAAAAACCATTACCATGCCTGCCGGCAGCTGGCAATATATCACCCTGCCGGTGGAGAATGTGGCCGCGGATGATCCGACCGGCTCCTGGTACCTGACGATCGGCGCGACCTTTGCCGGTGCTGACACCAGCAATATCCGCTACCTGTTTGTGGATGATGTGGAGGTGCGCACCTACACGGCGCAGGCAGCGCTGCAGGATATGGAGCTGTATGCCGACGGACAGGAGCTGGCGCTGAGCACCACGCACGGTACGGCGCAGATCTCCCGTGAGCGCAACCATACTCCCGGCGGTTTGCAATCGGTGCGGGTCACGGCGACCACCTCCGCCGGCGGCATTCGGCCGCAGATGGTGCTGCGGCAGGCCGATGGCACCCCCATGCGTGTGGAGCAGGGGGGCAACTATACGCTTTCCTTCTGGGTCTATTGCCCGGCCGAGGCAACGGACAGGCAATTCCGGTATTGGCTGTGTGCGACCGATTCGGCCGAAGCCTTCGCCGATACGACGGCGAAAAACGCTGCCCTGGTATATGAAGGCGCCGATATTCCGGTGCTGCAGGCCGGCTGGACGCAGATTGTGGCCGAGATCGAGGATTGCGCCCATGCCGGGGCGTTGCGGCTTGGCGTAACCTCGCCATCTGCCGCGGCCGCCACACCGGCCATGTTCTATCTGGACGATTTCACGCTCACCCGGCAGGCCGACCGGATTGATTATGAAACCGCGGAGACGGTGACCAATCTTGGTAAATCCGGCAGGGCGGAGCTTTCCACCGCGCAGAACCATACGCCGGGCGGAAGCAAATCTGTCAAGCTGACCTCCCGCACCTATAATGGCTGGGAGCGTGCGCAGATCATGCTGCAGCAGGCGGATGGCCGGTATCTGCAGCCGGAGCGGCTGAAGGACTATCAGCTGTCGTTCTATGTGTATGTGCCCTCCGGGCAGACCGGTGAGCTGCGGTTCTGGATCTGTGCGACAGAGGCTGATACAGTGTTTCAGGCGTCCACAGAGAAGAACACCTGCGTGCTGTACGAGATGAACAGCGGCGATGTGCCGGTGCGGGATGCATGGTATCGGTACACTGTGCCGCTGAGTAGCGTCAGCTGGAAGGACGGGGGCAGCTACGGACCGTATCTGCGTCTGGGCGTTACTTCCTCCAGCGTTTCCTCGGCAGGCTTTACCTGCTATGTGGACGATGTGGTGCTGCGGGAGATCTGCACGCCGGCAACCACCGAAAACTACGAGACCTTTGCGGTAGGCGCCAATGCGGTGCAGGGGAATGGCTCCGGCCGGGAGATTTCGGCGGCGCACGCGCACGCCGGCAATGGCGCGGATACCCAGCAGGGGCGCGCCGTGCGGCTGAAAATGAACCAGACAAGCGCCGGCAACCATGCCCGCACGGTGATCTTTTCGGCCGGGCAGGCGGCCAGCTTCCGCACTGGTGCCCGATATGCTGTTTCCTTCTGGTGCTACTGGGATCCTGCGGAGAACAGCGTGGAGGATACCCGCACCGAAACAAGCCTGCGCATCACCGCAGCGGTGGGCAGCGTGGATAACCCGCAGCAGGTGTTTGGCAACCATGTCAATGGAGCCGAGGGCAGCGCGCCGGCGGAACTCAAGGCGGGTCAGTGGCAGCAGGTAACGGTGGTTACTCAGCCGATCGCCGGGGTCAATGGCGGCGAGACAACAAATCTGACGCTCGGCGCCCTGTTCTCCGGCGCGTCCGAGGACAACATGAAGTACCTGTATGTGGATGATGTGTCGGTTATGCCGTTTGGCCAGTGGAGCGAGGATGGTCTGACCGATGCTGTCAGCGCCGGCAATGGCGGCCTACTGTATATGGACGGCGCCAGCGCCGTTTACTGGAGCGAGAGCCGCGGTGAGGCCTGTACGGCGGTGCGCCTGGTGGGCGAATTTACGGTGCTGGCAGGTGACCGGACGGTGGCTGTTGGTGCGGGCTCCGGCTGGAGCATCCGGGAGCGCGGTATCCTGCTGGGGGATGCCGGAACACTGCCGGAGCAGCTGGTGTGCGGCAATGAGCAGGTGCAGTGCATCCGCACCACCGGCGTCGGCCTGCAGAACTGCTGGAGCTATGATGCTGCAAGCGGCCGCGTGACCTATACCGCGCTGGTGAAGAACATCACGCAGACGCAGAAGGACACGCTGCTGCGCTATCGGGCCTATCTGGTGCTGGATGTCGGCGGCACGGCGTTCACGGTGTACTCGGGCGTGTGCAGCTTCAGCGCACAGCAGCTGTACAACCAGTACTGCAGCACCACAGGGGAGGCGCCGACCTGGTTTGAGGGGGCGGCTCCCGGCGAGAGCGGGGATACCCTCTCGCTGCTGGATGGTCTGGACAGCCGCTTCCGCGTGGTCTATCCCACCGGGGATACTGTGGGGCAGATCATAGCCGAAAAGCTGCAGACCGCTCTGCAGGAGCTGCTGGGCGAATTCCAGCCGGTGGACTGCGTGAGCGACGAGCAGCCGGATAACGGCGGCTACGAGATCCTGATCGGCAATACCAACCGCACGGAGGATGATGCGGCGGCCGCCTGGCTGGCGGCAAAGGACGCCAAATACAATGCGGCGTTCCTGGTGCGCATGAACGGCAAGAAGCTGCTGCTGCAGGCCAAGGATACCGACGACGATGTGAAATATGCCTATGCACTGGAGCTGGCGACCGATTGGCTTGTGGAAACCTGTCGGGAGGATCTGTGCATCTCCAGAACCCTGGACTACTATTCTGCGGCGGCCTCGGAGGCCAGCACCGGCGCGCCGCTGCTGCAGGTGGATGCAACCGGCAATAACCTGCTGAACAATGCGCAGATCATTGTGGAGCGCTATCCCTCCTATATGGCGCTGACCGCGGCAAAGGAGCTGCAGCGTGCCATCGCCCAGCTGAGCGGGCAGTATATTGCCATTGTGAAATACGATGGCTCGGTGGAGCATACCACCGGCGTCAGCCTGATCGTCGGTCCCAAGCAGGGAGCGGTCAAGGCGGTCTATGCGACCGAGGAGCCGGCCCCGGCGGCAGCCACCACCGGTGCGGGCAATGACGATGATACCTTCTCCCTCGAAACGCACAAGCCCGGCCAGGTGATCTCCGCCGGCGGCAATGGGCTGCTGACGGATGTGGGCACGGATGGCTACCGCATCAGCGTGACCGGCCACTGGCCGGACTGGAATGTGCAGGTCAATGGCGGTTCGCCGGCGGCGATCAATGCCGGCGTGCAGGAGCTGATTGCCGGCCTGCAGGCCACCGGCAGCAGCGGCGCCACCCGCACGGGGGCCAATACCGGGGACCATGCGCTGAGCGATGGCTACGGTGTGGCGTTCTTTGATGAATTCGAGTATACCTCGGCAGAGGAGATCCAGCAGCGCTGGACCATTGATGGCGGCGGTGCCGGCCAGGGCTGTACGATCGTGACGGAGGCCTATGCGGCGGCCGGGTATGATCCGGCAGTGTTCGGGTATACCCCCTACGGCCCGGATGAGAACGGCGACTATTGGGATTGGCAGTCCCGCCCGGCCATTTGGGGCACGGACGGCACCTACTATGCCCAGGGCGGCTACCTGTACGAATATACCCGCAAGGCGCAGGATGGCTACTGGGCGGTGCGCGCCACCGGGCAGGGAAAGGTGAACTACCGCTATGGCTTTACCGAGGTGCGGATGATCGCGGCCACAGACTATGGTGCCTGTTCTGCCATCTGGCTGGTCAGCCGCGGCACACCGCATGCCGAGATCGATGTGTACGAAAACTTTGGCCAGGATAAGCTGGTGTGCAACCTGCACTATTGGGATTCGGGCGTGCACACCTCGCTGGATGCCTCCGCCGACAGGTATCGCTCTGCCAAACGGACCTACCGCATGGAGGATGGCAGCCACTTCTATGATACCTTCCACCATATCGGCTATGAGTGGGATGCGCAGTCGATCACCTTCTATGTGGATGGCGAGGCTTACCTGACGGTGGATACCACCGTATCGGATACCGAGATGACGGCGGCGCAGATGGATGTGTTCCGCAAGGATTGCTGGATCAAGATCACCAATGGCATCAGCGCGGGCAGCTATACCGGGCGCAAGGGGGTCAGCAGCCATGACCCGGCGGACTACGCCCCCGGCGGCTACCTGTACGGCAGCGTCAGCGGCCGCACCGATGGCAAGTATGTGATGGAAAGCACCGAGGACTTCCTGGAGGTGCAGGTGGTGGATAGCCTCTACATCTACCAGAAGAACGACGGACAGAGCTATGTGGAAACCGCCTGGTAAAACAGGCAAGTCGACCGGCCTCCCCCTGCCAAGGGGGAGGCCGGTCTCTTTAATTTCGTGCAGCCCGTTGGCAAAAAACATATTTTTCCTTGACTTTTATGGGGGATTTTTATACAATAAAGACCAGCGGAAGGCGTTCTTCACATTTTGCCGCACGGGTCGTTTTTGATGGCAGCGAAAACGGCTGGCCGGCGCAGGGAGGAACGGCGTTTTTTGCGCCTGCGCGAAGTTCCCTTCCCGTGCCCCCGGCTGCGCGCGGTCTGTGCAGCAAGAAACGATGGGAAGAAAGAGGGATCATAACTTGATGAAAAGCAGAGGAAAATGGTTTGCTGCCCGGTGCGGCAGGCGCAGCCTGGCGCTGCTGCTGGCGGCGGTCATGCTGACGACCGCGCTGCTGACGGCGCTGCCGCTTTCCGGTTCGGCAGAAACTTCGGCGGATATTTCGACGGAGCTTTCGAAGAAAACGGTGAAGGCGGCTCTGGAAGGCAAGAGCGCGCTGTTTATCGGCGACAGCATTGCCGCGGGCTGGCGCGACGAGGTGAATGTTGACTATAAAAATGCCGGCGGCTGGGCGAAGCGCATTGGCGATACCTATGGCATGACAGTGGATCTCGGCGCCATTGCCGGAAACACTTTCTCAAACATCCGCAACGAGGAATACGGAACAGACAAGAGCATTGTATCGGAGCTGGAGAAATATAAGGACAACGCCTACGATTATGTGATCCTGCAGGGCGGCTTTAACGACGCCATGGGAACCAACAAAGATCGCACCGAGGCGAGTGCGGCGCCGATCGGCACCATGGCAGCGGATTTCGCTCCCGAGCATTTTGATCCGGCCACTTATGCCGGCGGCCTGGAGGAAACCCTGTATAAGATCAAGGAGTATTTCCCCACGGCCAAGGTGGGGTATATTGTCACTTATCAGACGCCGCTTTCTACCTATGGCGGTTATACGGCGAATTCTGCCCACATGCGGGAGCAGTACGCCACCGGTATGGCCATCTGCAAGAAGTGGGGCGTGGATTGGCTGGATCTGTATGATGGCCATACAGAGGATGGTCTGTCCTACAGCAAGGATATTCTGAAAACCGATACCACGACCTATTTCCCCGGCGGAAGCGACTGCATCCACCTGAACAGCGCGGGCTATGATGTGATCTATCCCTACATAGCCAAATGGATGGGGCAGATCGATCCGGGGGATACGCAGGATTTTGAAAGCTATCCGTATGTGGTCGGGGATGACCTGGCGCTGAGCGGCAGCCAGGGCTCCCTGGTGGTTTCGGACGCAAAGAACCACACGGCGGATGGCAGCCGGGCTATCCTGGTGACAGCCAAAACCAGTGCCGGTGCCGCGCGCCCGCAGATGACGGTGCGGGATAAGCTGGGCGCTCCGTTGAAGATCGAGAAGGGTAAGAGCTATACGGTGTCCTTTGCCGTGTACAGCGAAACAGGCGGTGCATTCCGCTATTGGCTGTGTGCCACGGATGGCGAGAATATCTTCGCGAGTGCCAGCGAAAAGGACGCCTGCAAGCTGTATGAGTCGTCCGGCACGCTTTCGCTGCCGGCCGGTGCCTGGACGGTGGTCACAGCGGTGCTGACCGATTGCGCATACGCGGGAAATCTGCGCATCGGCTTTGGCGGCGTGACCAATACCAGCGCCGCAAGCCCGGCGGTGTACTATGTGGATGACCTGGCCGTGACGGAAAAGGCCGCGGTGCAGGACTATGAGACAAACGCCACGGTCAAGACCTTTGGCCACGGGACACTGGCGGCCTCTACGGAGCAAAACCACACCTCCGGCGGCAGCCGATCCCTTAAGCTGGAGACAAGCCAGTCCAATGGATATTACCGCAAGCAATTCCTGTTGACGGCAGCGGACGGCAGCTACCTGCAGATCCCGGAGAGCCGGCGGATGCGGGACTATGTGCTGTCGTTCTGGATCTATGTGCCCGGCAGCAGTGCCGGTGAGCTGCGCTTCTGGCTGTGCTCCACAGACGATACGGCGGTATTTACAAACACAGAGGGAGCATACCCCAAGGACAAGTATGTGCTGTACGAGATGAACAGCGGTGATGTATCGGCGAAGGATACCTGGGTGCAGTACCGCATTGCCATCACGGCGGCCTCGTGGGAGAGTTGTGAGCGCCCCGGCCCCTATCTGCGGCTCGGTGTCACCTCCACCGGTGCTTCTACCGCCACGAAATTCATCTGCTACATCGACGATGTGCTGTTGGAGGAAAACTCCACTGCGGCGGAGACCTTTGAAAATTACGACACTGCCACGGCGGTGAGCGGCAACGGCTCCGGCCGGGAGCTTTCGGCGGTGCACGCTCATGCCGGCAGCGGTGTGGATACCACCGCCGGCCAGTCCGTGCGGCTGAAAATGAATAAGACGGGTGATGGCAACTATGCCCGCACGGTGATCCGTGCCAATGGCGCCGATGCCAAATTCCCCATCGGCGTGCGGTATGCGGTCAGCTTCTGGGCGTATTGGGACCCGGCCGAGAGCAGCCTTGACGGCGACAAGACCGTGGACCAGGACAGGACCTCCCTGAAGCTGTCGCTGCGTGTGGGCAGCGTGAAGGATCCTGCCGCCGTATGGAAGGATACCAAGGGCAATGAGGGCGCAGCCGAGGTCGTGATCGGTGCACGGCAGTGGCAGCAGTTTACGGTGCTGACCAATACGATCACCGGCTATGATCAGGGCGATGGCACCACCTGCCTGACGCTGGGTGCCTATTTCAGCGGCGCCCGTGATGCGGATAATGAGACGAGCCACAACCGCAAATACCTGTATGTGGATGATGTCTCGGTTCGGGCGCTGGACCGCTGGATGAATGACAGCAATGTGCCGGGTGTTGCCCGCGTGCTGGATGGCGGCCTGCTGTATGTGAACGGTGCCGATGACCAAAACGGCGGCACAGCGGTGTATTGGAACGAGGCCAAGGGCTGCGAGTACTCGGCCATGCGCGTGGAGGGGCGGTATACCGCCGATAACGGCAACCGTATGTGCGCCCTGCTGGGCGGCGTGGGCTACGATATCGTGGAGCGCGGCCTGCTGCTGGGGGATGCCACGGCTACGGCCGATACCCTGGCGTATAGCGGCAGCTATATCTACCGCTCCGGGGTCAGCGGCGCCCGCCTGCGCGATTGCTGGCGGTATGATGCCGCCACCGGCGAGGTGCGCTATACGCTGTTGATCAAGAATATTGCCAAGGAGCAGCAGGCACTTGTGCGCACCTTCCGCTCCTATCTGCGTCTGTCGGTCAATGGGGCGGTCATGACCCTCTATTCGCCGGTGTACGATATCAGTGCGCAGCGCCTGTATGAGGGCTACGCGAAGCAATGCGCCGCAGCGGGCAAGACGGCGCCGCAGTGGTTCGGCACCTTCACCGGCGGGGAGCAGGGCGATACCGTGTCCCTGCTGGATGGCGTGGACAGCCGCTTCCGGATCGTGTACGCGAGCAAGGATGACGCGGCCATGAACGCGGCCAAGGAGCTGAAGACCGGTATAGAGAAGCTGATCGGCGCAGCCAAGAATGTGGTGTGCGTCAGCGATGCCGAGCTGGCGGACGACGGCGGCTACGAGATCCTGGTGGGCAATACCAACCGGACGGCCGATGATGACGCCGCCACCACTCTGGAGGGCAAGGACAGGAAATACGATGCGGCGTTCCTGCTGCGCATGAATGGCAAAAAGCTGTGTCTGCAGGCCAAGAATACCGGCGATACGGTGAAGTATGCCTATACCCTGGGGCTGGCGGTGGAGGAATTCCTGGAAAACTATGCTGCCGCCGGTATCCCTGTGGATCTGGAGTATTGTTCCTCCCGGGCGTCAGAGGCTCTGGGCAGCACACCGCTGCTGACGGTGGGCGGCACAGGGAGCAACCTGCTGAACAATGCACAGATCATTGTGGAGAAATACCCCTCCTACATGACGCTTGCGGCGGCGAAGGATCTGCAAAAGGCCATTGCCCGGCTGAGCGGGCAGTACATCGCCCTGGTCAAATACGACGGCTCGGTGGAGCACACCACCGGCGTCAGCCTGATCGTCGGTCCCAAGCAGGGGGCGGTCAAGGCCATCTATGGGGAAAAGGATACGGTGTACACCGAGGAGGAGCCGGCAACCCCCGGTCCCGGTCACGATGACGACAGTATCTCGCTGGAGCCCTCCGGCGGCAAGACCGGGTACCTGATCGGTGCGCAGAAGAACAATCTGTGGACGGACGGCGGTGTAAACGGCTATCAGATCGCTGTGGATAACCGCAAATGGCCGGACTATACGGTGCAGGTGAACGGCGGTTCGCCGGCGGCCATCAATGCCGGTGTGCAGGCGCTGATCCAGACCCTGCGCGCGGATAAGAACAGCGGCCTGACCCGTACCGGTACGCGCGAGGAAAAATCCTATACCCTCAGCAATGCCTATGGCGTGGCTTTCTATGATGAGTTTGAGTACAGCAGTGCGGAGGAAATGAAGCAAAACTGGACCATCGACGCCAATGAGCGCGGCCTGGGTGCCACGGATGTGACAGAGGCCTATACGGCGTATAAGAACACCCACGCCTATGCGGTCGGCGGTACGACCTACACGGGCTATGACGCTGCCTGGGCCGCCTATGAAGCCGCCGGCCTTGGCACAAAAGCGGAATTTGAGGCGGATTTCTGCCGGGAGTTTGACGATGGCGTGGGTGGCTATGGCTATGTGCCATACTACTATACGGCCGGGAATATGTACACCGACTGGCAATCCCGCCCGGCCCAGTGGGGAACCAAGGGTACCTATTATACGCACGGCGGCTACCTGTATGAGTACACCCGCAAGGCGGATGACGGCTACTGGGCGGTGCGAGCCACCACCAATGGCAAGATGGATTACCTCTACGGCTTCACCGAGGTGCGGATGATCGCCGCCACGGATAACGGTGCCTGCTCTGCCATCTGGCTGGTCACCAGCGGCAGCAATCCCGGCGCGGAAAACGATGTGTACGAAAACTTCGGCCGGGATCAGCTGGTGTGCAATCTGCACTATTGGGGTACGGGCGGTGCCCATGCCTCACTGGACAGCTCTAAAAACTATACCTCCGACAGGCGAACCTACCGCATGAGTGACGGCAGCCACCTCTACGATACCTTCCACTACATCGGCTATGAGTGGAGCGAGACGGCGATCACCTACTATGTGGACGGGGAGGCCTATCTGACGGTGGACACCACCGTGGCGGACACCACGATCTCGGCCAAGATGATGGATGTGTTCCGCAAGCCGGCGTGGATCAAGATCACCAACGGTATCGGCGCGGTCGATTATGGCGATACCAGTCGTCCGGCAAACTTCTCCAAGAGGGAGAGCGATTGGCGCGGCGTGACGAAACGCAGGAGCAATGCGGCGCTGGATGCCAACGGGAACCGCACCGACGGCAAGTATGAGATGGACAGCGTGGAGGACTTCTGCGAGACCCAGCTGGTGGATAACATCTACATCTACCAGAAAAACGACGGCGTGAGCAAGATCCTCTATAAGTAATGCAAAACCGCCGGGCACACCCCATACAGGGTGTGCCCGGCGGTTTCTCGGTCCGGTAATGTGCCCTTAGTCCGAAAACTGCGTCAGGTGGCCGGCAGTGCGCATACCGGGATAGCCCCATTGGCGCAGCACCTCGTATACGCCCACCGCCACGGAATTGGACAGGTTGAGCGAACGGGCGTCGTCATGGTTGATCATCGGCAGGCGGACACACTGCTCCGGGTGGGCGTGCAGCAGGGCCTCCGGCAGCCCTCTGGTCTCCTTGCCGAAAACCAGGTAGGCCCCGTCGGGATAGGTCATATCGGAGTGAATGTGCTTCGCCTTGGTGGAAAAATAGAAAAAGGGGCCGGCATTGCGGGCGAAAAAGTCGTCCAGATCCCGGTAATAGGTGATATCCAGCAGGTGCCAGTAATCCAGCCCGGCCCGCTTGAGCTGCCGGTCGTCAATGCGGAAGCCGAGCGGCTCCACAAGATGCAGCCGGGCGCCGGTGGCGGCGCAGGTGCGGCTGATATTGCCGGTGTTCTGCGGGATCTCCGGCTCCACAAGGACAATGTTCAGTGTTGGCATGGGGATAAACGCTCCTTTCGTGTTCCGGAAATATTGTAGCATTGCCGGCCGCCGTGTGCAAGAAAAAATTGCCCATTTTTCACCGCCCGCCGCATAGGCGGCGCTTTTTCCGGGCACAATAGGGCAGAAAGGAGGCGGAGAGCATGAACAAGACCATGGGCGATTTTATGAAGGGTGTCGGTATGGGCATGGCGCTGGGCGCCACGGCCGGCGTGATGGGCACCTGCTACGCGCAGAAAAACAAGAAGGGGATCAAACACAACGCCGGTAAGGCGCTGCACTCCATCGGGGATCTGCTGGAGAATGTCACGGATATGTTCTGAGTGCTTCGGCAAAGGGTCGGCCACGCGGTTGTGCGGTCGACCTCTTTCTTTGTGAACTTTTTGTGGAAATGCTTTACAAACCGGCGCTTTTCGTGTAAAATACCATCGTGTGACCCCAGTGGAAAGGATGTGGCGTATTTGAGCACGAAAAAGGACCGAACCGATAAAATTACCGGCCTGACCGCCGGCGATGCGGAGCAGCCGGATATCTTCGGCCGTTCCAAAAGCCGCGAGGAGATCAAGGCGGAGGAAAAAGCCCGCAAAAAGAAAGAGCTGGAGGCGCTGCGCGAGGCACGCCGCCGCGCCAAGGCCGCCCGCCGCGAGGAATTCAAAAAGCAGAAGCACCCGGAGCTGTGGGTTATCGGCATCTTTTTGGCGGCGCTGGTGGCGGTTCTTGCTGTGGTGCTGACCGTGCAGCTGGTAAAGGAATCTGAAAAGCGGCAGTATGAGCCGGATGAGTCGATGAGCCAATTCTGGAATTCCGGTGTGAAGCCGGAGCTGTCCGAAGAGGGGCTGACGGCTGCGGTTAACCGGGTGTATTACACCCGCGGCGGGCAGCTGTGTGTGTATATGACCATCGGCAACGGCTCCGGCCGTGCCCAGCACATGTCCAGCCTGGATGTGCAGATCCGCAATGGCGATACCGGCGAGGTGATCGCCGGCGGCTATACCGACGATATCAGCCCGGAATACACCGTGCCGGCGCAGGACTATAATGAGTACCATTTTATCATTTCACCGGAATTTGTCAGCATTAAGGACGATCCGCTGTCCAAGATTTCCTATACCATCACGGCGGCCGGTTATACGGATGAAGAATAACAAAAGGGGTAGCAGAAAAGGGTATGTTGGAGCTGAAGAATGTCTCCTACCAGGTGGACAATGACGGGCAGGAGCGCGAAATACTGAAAAATATTGATCTGCGGGTGGATGAGCGCTTTGTGGCGGTGACCGGCCCGAACGGCGGCGGCAAATCCACGCTGGCCAAGATGATCGCGGGGATCATCCGCCCCACACAGGGGCGGATTCTGCTGGATGGCGTGGACATCACCGATGAGGGCATTACCGAGCGTGCCCGCATGGGCATCAGCTACGCCTTTCAGCAGCCGGTGCGCTTCAAGGGGCTTACGGTGCGGGATCTGATCACGCTGGCGGCCGGCCGGAACATTACGGTGGCCGAGGCCTGCGATTACCTGTCCGAGGTGGGGCTGTGCGCGCGGGAATATATCGGCCGCGAGGTCAATGCCAGCCTTTCCGGCGGTGAGCTGAAGCGCATTGAAATTGCCATGATCATCGCCCGCGGCACCAAGCTGTCGCTGTTTGACGAGCCGGAGGCCGGCATCGACCTGTGGAGCTTCAATAACCTCATTCAGGTGTTCGAGAAAATGCACGAAAAGCAGGGCGGCTCCATCATCATCATCTCCCACCAGGAGCGCATACTGAACATTGCCGACCGCGTGATCGTGATCGCGGACGGGCAGATCCGCGCCGACGGCAGCCGGGAGAGTATCCTGCCAGAGCTGCTGCACAGGCCGGATACCTGTTCTGTGCTGACCGGGAAGCTGTAAAGGGCGGGAGGAATGAAAAATGGATAAGATCGAACTGGATCTGCTGGAGCAGGTGGCCGACCTGCACGGCGTGCCGCAGGGGGCCTACAATATCCGTGCCAACGGCAAGCTGGCCGGCCGCGAGACAACAGAGCACATTGATATTGTGACCAAGACCGACCATCCGGGCATTGATATTTATATCAAGCCCGGCACGAAGAACGAAAGCGTGCACATCCCGGTGCTGCTGAGCCAGACCGGACTGAAGGACCTGGTGTATAACGATTTCTATGTCGGCGAGGGCGCGGATGTGACCATCGTGGCCGGCTGCGGTATCCACAATGGCGGCGCCGAGGAATCCCGGCACGATGGCATCCACACCTTCCATGTGGCGGCCGGCGCGCGGGTGCGCTATATCGAAAAGCATTATGGCGAGGGCGACGGCAATGGCGAAAATGTGATGAATCCCACCACGGTGGTGGAGCTGGCACAGGACGCCCACATGGAGATGGAGACCACCCAGATCCGCGGCATTGATTCTACTATGCGGGTAACCAACGCCAAGCTGGGCGACCGCGCCAGCCTGGTCATCCGGGAAAAGATCCTCACCCACGGCCGCCAGACAGCCGAGACGGCTTTCACGGTGGATATGGATGGGGCGGACTGCAGCGCCAATGTGGTCTCCCGTTCGGTGGCCAAGGAAAATTCCCGGCAGATCTTCCGTTCCCGGATCAACGGCAATAACCGCTGCAACGGCCACACGGAATGCGATGCCATCATTATGGATCACGCGCATGTCAGCGCCATACCGGAGCTGACGGCCAATGACCTGGATGCGGCGCTGATCCACGAGGCGGCGATCGGCAAGATTGCCGGTGAGCAGCTGATCAAGCTGATGACCCTCGGCCTGACAGAAAAGGAAGCTGAGGAGCAGATCGTCAGCGGCTTTCTCAAGTAAAGAAACATTCCGCAAGGCGGCACATACCGTATGGTGTGTGCCGCTTTGTTATTTGCAGTTGCTGACGAAAAAGTGGACAACTGCCGAGTGTGCAACCATTGGTTGACAAAAATCTGTGCACTCGGATTGCTTGACATTTTGGTGCGGTCACCATACAATGATAACAGTAGCGGGGTACGATCGTTTTTCAACTTGAGACGGGAAGCCGCTTTCCTTTTGCGGCTTTTGGCATGATCGTACCCCGGTCACTTTGTCCAATGCTTTTCCGAAAGGAGCGTTTGCCATTGACTATCGGGCAGAAAATTGCTGTTCTGCGTACGGCTGCGCAGATGTCGCAGGAGCAGCTGGCCGGGCAGCTGGAGGTTTCCCGCCAATCGGTTTCCAAGTGGGAATCGGATCAGACACTGCCGGAGATCGGCAAGGTGGTGCAGCTTTCCCGGCTGTTCAATATCACCACAGACGATCTGCTGCTGGATTCCATTCCGCTGGCGCCGACCTATACCGAGCCGCTGTTTCGCCCGGAGGAGACGGAGCAATATAACCGCAAATATTTCGGCACCGACGGCTTCCGCGGGGAGGCCAATGAGGTGCTGACGGCCGACCACGCCTACCGTGTCGGCCGCTTTCTGGGCTGGTACTATGCCAGCCCGCTTTCCGGCTGCCGTGAGCCGGCGCACCGCACCCGTGTGGTGGTGGGCAAGGATACCCGTCGCTCCAGCTATATGCTGGAATATGCGCTGGTGGCTGGGCTGACCGCCTCCGGCGCGGACGCCCACATGCTGCATGTGACCACCACCCCCAGCGTGGCCTATGTGGTGCGGCAGGATCAGTTTGACTGCGGTGTGATGATCTCTGCCTCGCACAATCCCTACTACGATAACGGGATCAAGCTGGTCAACCGCTATGGCGAAAAGATGGATGACCATACACTGGCGCTGGTGGAAAAGTACATCGACGCCGATATGGAGCCATTTGGCTGCGGGGATGAGCTGCCGCTGGCTAAGCGGGAGCGGATCGGCCGCATTGTGGACTATGTGGCGGGACGCAACCGGTATGTCAGCTTTTTGATCTCGGCGGCGGCCAATTCCTATAAGGGGCTGCACATCGCGCTGGATTGCGCCAACGGCTCTTCGTGGATGATCGCCAAGGCGGTGTTTGACGCCCTCGGCGCGACCACGGAGGTGATCCATGCCGACCCGGACGGCGTAAATATCAACTACAATGCCGGTTCCACCCATATCGGCGATCTGCGGCAGTTTGTGCGGGAGCATCACTGCCATGCGGGCTTCGCCTTCGACGGCGACGCCGACCGCTGCATCGCGGTGGATGAAAACGGCCAGATCATCAATGGGGATCATGTGCTGTATATCCTCAGCGACCGCCTGCGCCGCAAGGGGATGCTGAAGGGTAACCGGGTGGTGACCACCGTGATGTCCAATCTGGGGCTGCTGCGGGCGCTGAAGGCGAACGGGATCGACTGCATCTGCACCACCGTGGGGGACCGGTATGTACTGGACGCCATGGTGCAGCACGATTGCAGCATTGGCGGTGAGCCGACCGGCCATACCATTCTGCGCAAGTACGCCTCCACCGGCGATGGCATCCTGACGGCGATCATGCTGGCGGAGGCCATGGTGGAAAGCAAGCTTTCCCTGGGGCAGCTTGCCGCACCGGTGACCATGTTTCCGCAGACGGTGCGCAATGTGCCGGTAACGGATAAGGCAGCCGCTGCGCAGGATGAGCGGATACAGGCCGAGCTGCGCCGGCTGCAGGCGGAGATCGGGGAGGCCGGCCGTGTGCTGCTGCGCAAAAGCGGCACCGAGCCGACACTGCGGGTGATGGTGGAATGTGCCACACAAAAGCAGTGTGACGCCTATGCCGCCGAGCTGGCGGATTTCATTGTTGGCTGCGGATACGGACGACAGTAGACAAAGCAAATATGCGTGATGGAGGGACTTTACCATGTGTGGTATTGTAGGATTTATCGGATATAAGCCGGCGGCACCGCTGCTGCTGGAGGGGCTGCAGAAGCTGGAGTACCGGGGTTATGACTCGGCCGGCGTGGCGCTGCTGGATGCCGGCGGCTTTGCGGTGAGCAAGGCCAAGGGCCGTCTGCAGGTGCTGGCTGACCGCATCCACGGCGGCGAGGGGTATCCGCAGACGGTGGGCATCGGGCATACGCGCTGGGCCACCCACGGCAAGCCGAGCGACGAGAATTCCCACCCGCACCTGAGTGCCGGCCGGCGTTTTGCTGTGGTGCACAACGGGATCATTGAAAACTATGCCGAGCTGAAGGCCGGGCTGCAGGCGGAGGGGGTGCCCTTTGCCTCCGAGACCGATACCGAGGTGGTGGCGCAGCTGCTGGAAAAGAACTACCACGGTGATCTGCACGCGGCGGTGACGGCCACAGTGGCGCAGCTGGAAGGCTCCTACGCCCTGGGCATCCTGTGTGCCGACCACCCGGATAGGCTGTATGCGGTGCGCAATGCCAGCCCGCTGATCATCGGTCTGTCGGAGGAGGGCAACTTCATTGCCTCGGATATTCCGGCTGTGCTGGCGCATACCCGTCGGGTGATCCAGCTGGCTGACCATGAGATGGCCTGCCTGACAGCGGATACGGTGCAGGTGTGGAATGCTGCCGGCCAGCCGGAGGAAAAGCCGGTGCGCGTGGTGGACTGGGATGTGGCCGCGGCGGAAAAGGGCGGCTATGAGCACTTTATGCTCAAGGAGATCATGGAGCAGCCGCAGGCGCTGGCGGCAACCATCTCCCCGCGGATAAACGATGCCGGGGAGATTGTGCTGGACGGCGTGCAGTTTACGGCACAGCAGCTGCGGGAGATGCACCGCATCGTCATTGTGGCCTGCGGTTCGGCGTACCACGCCGGCGTGGTGGGCAAGTACTTCCTGGAAAAGGTGGTCGGCGTCCCGGTCGAGGTGGATGTGGCCTCGGAATTCCGTTACCGGGAGCCGCTGGTGGATGCGCACACGCTGGCCATTATTATCAGCCAGTCCGGCGAAACGGCGGACACACTGGCCGGCCTGCGGGAGGCCAAACGGCGCGGTGCCCGTGTGCTGTCCATTGTGAATGTGGTGGGCAGCACCATCGCCTGCGAAAGTGATGATGTGCTGTATACCTGGGCCGGCCCGGAGATCGCGGTGGCGACCACCAAGGGGTATACCACCCAGGTGAGCATGCTGTATCTGGTGGGGCTGTACATGGCGCAGCAGCTGGGTCGCCTGACGGCACAGCAGACAGCTGAGATGCTGAAGACCGTGCAGAGCCTGCCCCGGCTGGCGGAGGAGGGTCTGCAGGCCACCGAGCAGCTGCGGCATATTGCCGAGGGCTGCCGTGAGCTGGAGCATGCCTACTTTATCGGCCGCAATATGGACTATGCGGTGGCACTGGAGGCATCCCTCAAGCTTAAGGAGATCAGCTATATTCACTCCGAGGCTTATGCTGCCGGTGAGCTGAAGCATGGCACCATTTCGCTGATTGAGGACGGCACGCTGGTGGTGGCGCTGGCCTGCCAGGAGCGGCTGCTGGATAAGACCGTTTCCAACATCAAGGAGGTTAAGGCGCGCGGGGCCCATGTGCTGGCCATCACCTGCAGCAGCTTTGTTGACCGATTGAAGGAGGCGGACGAGGTGCTGGCGGTGCCGGATGCACCGGAACTGTTTGCGGCCATTCCAGAGGTCGTGCCGCTGCAGCTGCTGTCGTACTACATTTCGCTGTACCGCGGCTGCGATATTGATAAGCCCCGTAACCTGGCCAAAAGTGTTACGGTGGAATGAGAGATAAAATACGCCGGAGGGCATCTTTGAAAGAAGATGCCCTCCGGCTATTTTTCGGAGAATGCTTATCTGGTGGGGTTTATTGCACACCGCGGCGGTAAAGCCCGCGGGTGATGGCGGTCGATGGCGGGGCGCCGCGGCGGTAGGCTTCCAGTACGGCGGCTGCTTCGGCGGCCGTTTCGGTGGTGAAATGGAACAGGTGGAAATCCACCGGCGGGATATCTGCGGGGTGGTCCCCCCAGTACAGGGGCACACTGTTCAGCACCTCGCTGCAGCCGCCGCTGCACATGACCGGAAAGGCGGTGCCTGTGCGGTCGGTGATGCCCTGCCCGTGGCAGCCGGCGCAGCCGCCGAGCGCGGCACGGCGGGGACAGTTGCGGGTCAGCATCAGCGGCTGCCGGCCGTATATCAGCAGCCCGGCGGGCAAGGAGACCGGCAGCAGTGCCGATAGCTGCGCAAAGGTCAGCTCCATGGAAAGGGTGGCCTCCGCCAGCCCGGCGGTGCGATAGAATTCGGCCGCATCGCGGTTGAAAATGTTGAGGCCGAAGCCGCCGACAGCGGTCAGCCCGGCGGCTCTGGCCAGCGGCAGCGCGCCGATATTGCCGCACAGGGCGGCGGTAGCGCCGCATCCGGCCGCCTGCCGCAGGGCTGTGCGCACGGCTTCCTCTGTGCCGAACAGTCCGCGGGGGATCTCCACACCAAGTGCCCCGCCGACAGCCTCTCGGAGCTGCCGCAGCTGCTCCGGCGGCGTGCTCAGGGGCACGAACAGCCGCTCGGCGGTCAGCGCCGGCGACCACTGCGCGGCGTCGGCCAGCCGGATGTACCGGCGGGCGGTGGCCGCGCGGGGTGCGGCAGCGGGCTGCGGCGGCAGTGCCCGGCGCTCGTAGGGTATCGGCCGGATGCGGCTGCGCTCCGCCAGCAGCTGCTCCAGCGCTTCGCGGCGCAGGGCGTTCAGCTGTGCCGCCGGGACGGTCAGCCCATCATCCAGTGTGATACGGCATGTCTGTACATAAAATGGGGTGCCGCCGGTCTTTTTCAGCTGGGCTGCTGCGCGGTCCGCATCCAGCGGGCGGTGCACAGCCGGCTCACCGCCGGGCCCTGTTACGGTCACGGCATGGCCGTCGGCATCCCGCGCTGTCAGGCTGGTCGCTGTGGCATCGGCCGAAAAGTCCAGTTCGATGCCGATCAGAGGATTTTCCCGGTCAAAGGTATGCTGCAGGCGGTTCAGTACACCGGCCGCAGCGGTCACATCCTCCTTGCGCCGCACGCCGAACATGGCACCGCCACGCCGGGCAGTGTAATAGCCATCGGTAAAGCCGGAGCGGGAAAAGATCTGCCGCAGCTCCTCCAGCTGCGCCGGGGATACGCTCTCCCCGCGGGCGGCGGCAGCATACACGGCCGTGGCTGCCGCCACATACTCCGGCCGCTTCATGCGGCCCTCGATCTTCAGTGAGGCAACGCCAAGCTGTGCCAGCTCCTGCACATATTCGGCAAGGCACAGATCCTTCAGGCTCAGTGCCGCCTGCTCCGGCGGGCACGGCCGCGGCCGGTCGCCGGTCGGCGCAAAGGGCAGCCGGCAGGTCTGGGCACACTGGCCGCGGTTGCCGCTGCGTCCGCCCAGCATGGCCGAAAAGTAGCACTGGCCGGAAACACACATGCACAGCGCACCATGCACAAATACCTCCAGCTCCACGCCCAGCCCGGCGCAGGCGGCGATCTCTTCCCGCGACATTTCGCGGGAAAGCACCACACGGGAAAAGCCGGCTTCCTGCAGAAGCTGCACACCGGCAGGGGAGTGGCAGGAAAGCTGGGTGGAGGCGTGCAGCGGCATGGCCGGCATCACCGCCCGCAGCTGCCGCGCCAGCCCGGTGTCCTGCACGATCAGCGCATCCACGCCGCATTCGCAGGCGAGGATGGCGGTATCCACTGCCGCGGGCAGCTCATCCTGCCGCAGCAGGGTGTTCAGCGTCAGGTGGACGGCTACCCCCCGTGCGTGGCAATAGGCCACTGCCTCGCGCAGCTCCTGCGGCGAAAAATTGCGGGCAAAGCGCCGGGCATTGAAAGCGCCGGCCCCCAAATAAACAGCGGCGGCGCCGCAACGCACCGCCGCCACCAAGGCCTCCGGCGAACCAGCCGGCGCCAGCACCTCCGGAATGTTCCGGCTCACCGGGCCGCCAGCTTTCTTTCCAGTTCTTCCTTTTCCCGTTTCACCCGTTCCAGCTCACGGCGCATATTTTCGGCCTCGCTGCGGGAGCGGTTGTTGTCGTCAAAAAAAGATTTCAGCTGCTTGCGCAGGTTGTCGGCGGTTTTGGTTGCTTTGGCGGCCTCGTCCGCCTCGGCCAGCGCCGTCATCACGGTAGCCATCACCAGCGAGGTGCGCTCATTTTTGTTCATCAGATTGCGGATGCGGGCGTCCAGCTGGGCACCCAGCTCCTGCATATAGCCCGGCTCCTCGTCGGTGGTGACGATATAATCCGTTCCGCAAATGGTCAGAGTCACCTTTTTGATCGTGTCCATTGTTCTCTTCCTTTCGCGTTTTTACTCGCTTTTTTTCATTATACCGCGGATGCGATGGACGGTCAAGGGCATTTTACGGTTTTTCTCTTGCCGCAGGGAGGAAAATATGGTAGGATAAACAGGAAAAAAGGAGGGGTGCGCTACGGAGACCATCGGCTTGTATATCCATACCCCCTTTTGCCTTTCCAAGTGTCCCTACTGCGATTTTTATTCCGCCCCCCCGCGGGAGGAGAGCGCCCTGGAGCGCTACACGGCCGGGGTGATCGACAGCCTGCGCCGCTGGGGTGGGCGGCTCTGCGCGCGGGCGGATACACTGTATTTCGGCGGCGGTACACCGTCGCTGCTGGGCGGCCGCCGGCTGGCGGCCATCCTGCGCGCAGCGGAGGAGAGCTTTTCCCTGTTTTCCGCCGGCCGGCCGGAGATCACCCTGGAGGCCAACCCGGCGGATGATCTGCAGGATACGCTGGCGGCCTTTGCCGCCGCCGGCGGCAATCGGCTGTCCCTCGGTATGCAGTCTGCCGTGCCAGCGGAGCTGGCGGCGCTGGGGCGGCGGCACACACCGGCGGATGTGGTGCGCACGGTGCAGGACGCCCACCGCGCCGGGCTGACGAATATATCGCTGGATATCATGCTGGGCATTTCCGGGCAGACGGTACAGACGGTGCGGCAATCGGTGGATTGTGCAGCGGCGCTGGGGGCGCAGCATGCCTCGGCGTATCTGCTGCGGGTGGAGCCGGATACACCCTACGGCCATTGCCCGCCGCCGCTGCCGGATGAGGATGCCGCCGCCGACCTGTATCTGGCGGCGATGCAGCGGCTGGATGAGCACGGCTACCGCCAGTATGAGATCTCCAATACCGCGCAGCCGGGGGCGGAGAGCCACCATAATCTGAAATATTGGGACAGCCGCCCGTACCTTGGTATCGGGCCGGCGGCGGCCTCGTACATCCGCGGCCGGCGTTTCACCTATCCGCGGGATACACGGGCGTTTCTGGCCGGCGGTGAGCCGGTGGAGGAGACGGACGCACAGATGCCGGCCGGCAGCCCGGAGGAATATGCCATGCTGCGGCTGCGGCTGACGGAGGGGCTGTCCTTTGCCGCTTTCCGCGCGCGCTTTGGCGCGCCGGCGCCAGCGGCGTGGGCCGGGCGGGCGGCGGCGCTGCCGCCGGCTCTGGTGCAGGCGGATGCTGAGGGGATCCGCCTGACGCGGCAGGGCTTTTTGCTTTCCAATACACTGCTTTGTCACATTCTGGCGGGATAAATTAAATTTCTGTTCATACACCGGAGAAAAAATGTGGTAAACTACTGTGTGAAAGGGTAGATGCTACACAAAGGAGGGAATACTATGGCCGGATTAAAGATCATGGTCGTAGATGATGACAGCAACATCTGTGAGCTGCTGCGTCTGTATTTGGAAAAAGAAGGCTTCACCACGGTGATCGCCGAGGACGGCGCCAAGGCGCTGGCCATTTTTGATACCGAAAAGCCTGACCTGCTGCTGCTGGATGTGATGATGCCGAAGCTGGACGGCTGGCAGGTCTGCCGGGAGATCCGCAAGAAATCCCAGTGCCCGATTATCATGCTGACCGCCAAGGGCGAGGTGTTTGATAAGGTGCTGGGGCTGGAGCTGGGCGCGGATGATTATGTGGTCAAGCCGTTTGAGACCAAGGAGGTCATCGCCCGGATCAAGGCGGTGCTGCGCCGCAGCGGGATCAGCGAGGCGAAAAAGGTGCGCCAGGTTGAGTATGACGGCCTGTACATCAATATGGAAAACTACGAGCTGCGGGTGCGCGGCAAGGTGGTGGATACCCCGCCCAAGGAGATGGAGCTGATCTATCACCTGGCCAGCAACCCCAACCGGGTATATACCCGCGACCAGCTGCTGGATGAGGTGTGGGGCTTTGAATACTACGGCGACAGCCGCACGGTGGATGTGCATATCAAGCGCCTGCGGGAAAAGCTGGATGGTGTATCTGACCAGTGGACGCTGAAGACCGTGTGGGGCGTCGGCTATAAATTTGAGGTGCGGGACGACAAGGACGAACAGGCCGATAAGACCGGAAAAGCCGGATAACGGAGGCGTCAGCGTATGTTCAAGAGCCTGTTTTCAAAATACTTTTCGGTTATTTCCCTGATCATCCTTTCCAGCTTCCTGATCATGACGGTGCTGCAGCTGCTGCTGTTTACCCGTTCGGTGGCCGAGGATAAAAAAGAGCTGCTGCTGGAGAACGCCTCCAGCATCGCAACGCATACCGAATATGCTGCCACCGAGTCCACCATTTCCGGCAGTGGCGCGGTGGTGTATCAGCTTGACCAGGGGGCACTGTCTCCCATGCTGGGGGTTATTGCCGATGCCATTGATGCCACGGTGCTGGTGACCGATGGCAGCGGCAAGGTGCTGTTGTGCTCGGACGGCATCCATTCCACCTATATCGGCAATACGGCACCGGCGGCGCTGGTAACCGACATCGGTGAAAGCTACTTTGAGGTGAGCACGCTCAACGGTCTGTTCAGCACCCGCCGCTACAATGCGGCCTCGCCGATCCTGATCAACGGCCGCGTGCTGGGCTATGTGTTTGTCTCGGCGCCGGTCACCTCTGTGATGCAGACGCTGCGGTCCAATTTCCAGGTCTATCTGATGTCGGCGCTGGGGGCGCTGGTGCTCTCCTGCGCGGCGGTGTATATGCTGACCTATCGCTTTGTGCGGCCGCTGCGGGAGATGGCGGCGGCAACCCGCCGTTTCGCCCAGGGGGATTTCAGTGCGCGCATACCGGTGCACGGGCAGGATGAGGTGGCCGAGCTGGCCTCGGCACTTAATCACATGGCGGTTTCCCTCTCCTCGGTGGAGATGATGCGCCGCAGCTTTGTGGCCAATGTATCCCATGAGCTGAAAACGCCGATGACCACCATCGCCGGCTTTGTGGATGGCATACTGGATGGCACAATCCCGCCGGAAAAGCAGCGCCATTATATGAAGATCGTCTCGGATGAGGTCAAGCGGCTTTCCCGGCTGGTGCGCTCAATGCTGGATCTTTCCCGCATTGACAGCGGTGAGCTGAAAATGACCACCGTGCGCATGGATCTGACAGAGGTTGTGTGCAGCGTGCTGGTGGCTTCGGAGCAGCGCATTGAGAAGAAAGGGCTGCATATCACCGGCATGGAGGACTGCGGCAAGATGCTGATGGACGGCGATTATGACCTGATGAACCAGGTGCTGTATAATCTGCTGGATAACGCCATCAAGTTTACCAATGAGGGCGGCGATATTGATATCCGCCTGAGCCGCGGCGCCGGCCGGATCAATTGCGTTATCCGCAACACCGGCGACGGCATCCCGGCGCAGGAGATGCCGCAGATATTTGAACGCTTCTACAAGAGTGACCGTTCCCGCAGTCTGGATAAAAACGGTATGGGTCTCGGCCTGTATATCGTGAAAACGGTGATCGGGCTGCATCACGGCGAGATCTCGGTGCGGTCGGTGGAAGGGGAGTTTACGGAGTTTGCCTTCTGGGTGCCGGCTGCGGAGCCGGAGCCGGTAAAGCCGGCCAGGGACGCCGACGGGCAGGACGAGGTGCTGCCCGGCACTGTTCAATAAATCTGTGACAAAAGTTCAAGTAATTGTCACATTTGCCCGGTATAATCAAAGCATACCCGGTGGACATCCGGGGCGGTCTTGGGGGGAACGCCGCGGTGCTGCACCGGCAGCAAATCACAGAAAGGTTGTGCGACAGATGATGGATGAACGCTTTAATCCGATGAATGAAAACGACCGTCCGGCAGAGACGCCGGCCACCGGTGCGACCGATAGCCCGGTGAACGAGACAGCTGCCGGGGTGCCGGATAGCCCGGTGAATGAACCGGCCGCCGGTGCGGCC
Organism: Ruminococcaceae bacterium UBA6353; assembly: GCA_002437905.1. Lineage (GTDB taxonomy): Bacteria > Bacillota > Clostridia > Oscillospirales > Acutalibacteraceae > UBA5905. The sequence continues at coordinate 59,930 of DJRT01000024.1, forward strand.
GATACGCAGCCGCAGGGCTCCACACCGCCGATGAACGGCTGGAGCAGCGATGGCAGCTACCGCTTTGTGCCGCCGGCCGGCGGACAGAAGCCCCCGCAGTATCAATCGCCGGCATATGTGCAGCCGAACGGGCAGTATTGGGCGCAGCCGACCCCGCCGGCCAAGCCGCCGCGCAAGAAGCACAGCGGCTGGATCGTCGCGGTGGCGATTGTGGCTGCCGTTGGCGTGATCGGTTCGGTGGTGCTGCTCGGTCTGTCGGCGCTGAAGGTCTCGACGGATACGGACAAGAAAGAGCCGACACAGAGCAGCTCCGTGCAGGGGGATGCCTCCGGCAGCGGTGAGACCAGTGTGCCCTCGCTGAACATCACCTCCTGGGATGATGATGACGGCGGCCTGAGCACGCGCGAGGTCATCAACCGCAATTTGGACTCCACCGTTTCGCTGACGGTGTACACCCAGGCCAAGAGCTTCCAGTTCGGCGAGAGCAGCCTGACACAGGCCGGCGTGGCCAGCGGTATCATCATGTCCAGCGATGGCTATGTGATCACCAACTGGCACTGCGCTGTGAATGAGGACACCGGCAAGATGTTCGACAAGATCGAGGTAACCACCCACGACGGCCAGACCTATGAGGCCAAGGTGATCGGTGTGGATCAGACCACCGATCTGGCGGTGATCAAGGTGGATGCCACCGGCCTGACAGCAGCAAAATTCGGCGATAGTTCCGAGCTGCAGATGGGCGACCGGGTGATCGCCCTCGGCAATGCGGCCGGCCTTTCCTGGTCGGCTACGCAAGGCATTGTCTCGGCGCTGGCGCGCGATGTGTATGACGATACCGGCTATGCCATCAAGTGCCTGCAGATTGATGCCGCCATCAATTTCGGCAATTCCGGCGGCCCGCTGCTGAACAATCAGGGCCTGGTGGTGGGTATCAACTCCGCCAAGATTGTCAAGACCGGCTACGAAAATCTGGCCTTCTCTATCCCGATCAACGAGGCCAAGACGATCATTGATTCGCTGATGAAGTATGGTTATGTGCAGGGGCGTGTGGCGCTGGGCATTACCGGCCAGACCGTCTCCTCCGGCAACTATAACGGCTTTATGATCGCCTCTATCGCCGAAGGTTCCTCCCTGCAGAACACCGAGGCGCAGGTGGGCGACCTGATCGTGGCGGTGGATGATGCAACCGTGACGGACTTTGCCTCGCTGCGCAGCGAACTGGCCAAGCACCAGGTGGGCGACCGTGTGACGCTCCAGCTGCTGCGCTCCGATAGCCGCAGCGGCAGGGTCAGCTCTCTGAGCGTGACGGTCACGCTGAAGGAGCAGACCGCCGAATGATGCGGCTGAAGAAACGATACTGAGCATATACAAGGGCAGCCTCCGGCTTTGGCCGGAGGCCGCTTTTGTGCGTTGTGTCGGGTGCTGCGGTGGTGGAAATAGCCTGTGGAGAGCACCCCGCCGGGAAAGCCAAAAAAAGAACACGGGAAAAAGAGGGGGAGAGCGTGTGCCTGTGCAACCCAATACACCGCTGACGCCGGAGCAGCGTCGCCGCCGCCGCGCGCGCCGCAGACGCCTGTTCCGTCTGCGGCAGCGGGCCATCGAGCTGGCGGTGCTGGCGGCGATCGTGCTGGCGGTGGCGGTGCCGGTCTCCCGGCTGCACCACCGCCGGACAGCAGAGCCGGCAGAGAGCACGCCGCCTGTCTCCCAGACGGATGTGCAGCCGGCAGAGCCGCGGGTGATGGTATATCCGGAGCCGACGGCACAGACCGTGGCGCTGGGGGAGGAGCTGAATGCCGCCAGTGCGGTGCTGGTGGATGTGACCGACCACACGGTGGTGGCCGCCAGGGATGCGGATGCTGTGCTGTACCCGGCCTCCGTGGCCAAGGTGATGACCCTGCTGGTGGCGGCAGAGCATATCACCAATCTGGACGATACCTTTACCATGACCTATGCGATCCTGCACCCGCTGTTTTCGGCGCAGGCCACCATTGCGGGCTTTTCGGAGGGGGAGGCTGTACGGCTGCAGGATCTGCTGTATGGTCTGATCCTGCCCTCCGGTGCGGATGCAGCTGGGGCGCTGGCCGTCTATGTGGCCGGCTCGGAGGAGCAGTTTGCCGTGCTGATGAACGAAAAGGCGGCGGAGCTGGGGCTGAAAAACACCCACTTTACCAATACAAGCGGGCTGCATGATCCGCAGCTTTATACCACCGCACGGGATATCGCCGTGATGATGGAGGCGGCCATGGGCGATCCGCTGTGCCGGCAGGTGCTTTCCACCTACCAGTATACTACGGCTGCCACCCCGCAGCACCCGGAGGGGATCCTGCTGACCAGCACCATGTTCAGCCGGATGTATGGCGATGAGCCGGAGGGCGCGCGGGTGATCGCCGGCAAGACCGGCTTTACCGACCAGGCGGGCAATACCATGGTCAGCTATGCAGAGGGGGATGATGGGCACAGCTATATTTTCGTTTCGCTGAAGGGGAACAACCGCTGGGGGCCGATCTTCGATGCCATTAAGACCTATTCCCGCTTTTGCGGGGGCGTTTTACCGTAATTTTTCGGAAAACTACCGCGGTTTTTCGCTTTTTCCGCCGAAATATTGCCCTTTGCCCGGCCGGCTGATACAGTGGGTGCAGGACAGACAGAAAACGGACAGGTGGAGGAACAGACGATGATGGACTACAAGAAGCTCCGGCTGGAGCTTGGCCTGCCTGCCCCGGTGCGGGTACTGCATATCACCGACCCGCATCTGGTGGCGGCCGATGGACGCGATAACCCCCGCAAGTGGGCGCTGGCGGCCAAGCGTGCGGAGCAGATGGCCGGCGCCACAGCGGAGGCCTATCTGCAGGAGGCACTGGATTATGGCGAAAAGCACTGCGATGTGACGGTGTGCACCGGCGACCTGATGGATTTCATCACCGAGGCTGCCTGCGATAAGCTGCGGGCGCTGTGCCGGCGTCCACGGCTGCTGTTTGCCGTGGGCAATCATGAGTTTAGCCAGTATGTGGGGGAGCGCACGGAGGATCTGGCCTACAAGATGGAGACCTTTACGCAGGTACAGAGCTGCGTGCCGCAGAACCTGGATTTTGCTTCCACGGTGGTGGGCGGGGTCAATTTCATCACCCTGGACAACAGCTATTATCAGTTCAGCCGGCGGCAGCGGTTGCTGCTGCAGCAGGAGTGTACCCGCCCGTACCCCATCGTGCTGTGCATGCATGTGCCGCTCTACCAGCCGGAGCTTTTCCGCGAGGCGGTGGAGGAGCATGACCCGGAGCATGTGGCCTACCTGTGCGGCTGTCCGGAGGAGGCCATGGCCGGCTATCCGCCGCACCGTCTGGCGGAGCAGCGGCCGGATGCGGAAACGCAGGAGTTTCTTTCCTACCTGTATACCCAGCCGAAGGTGCGCCTGATCCTGGCCGGGCATACCCACTGGGATTCCGAGACGGTTCTGCCCGGCGGTATCCGGCAGCTGGTCTCGGCCGGCACCTTCTTTGGCACGGCGCGCGAGATCACCCTTGTATGAGTGCAAAACCAAAACAAAAAGCGCCGACGGCTGTCCGTAGGGACGGCTGTCGGCGCTTTTTGTGTGCGGAAAAGGCGTGCCCGGAGGCTCAGTCCGCCTTGGCTTTGGGCTTGAACAGCAGCGAAATGCACCAAATGCCGGCCAATGCCACAACGGTATAGACAATGCGCGCCAGCAGCGTGCCTGCGCCACCGAAGATCCAGGCGACGATGTCAAACTGGAACAGACCGATGCTGCCCCAGTTGAGCGCACCGATAATGGCGATGATCAAAGCGGTTTTGTTCATGCCGATCGCTCCTTTCTGTAGCGGATAAAAAGATGATGGACTACGGCATCATTGTGCCCATGAATGGCCGGAATTATCCCGATTGTTGCAAAATTGCTGCAAAATTGCAAAAAAACTTTGCCGGAAAGGGTTTTTATTTCCCGCTGCGTGTGCTAAAATAGTGAAAAATGTGCAGTAAGGAGTACAAGAATATGCGTGCAGTGATTACTGTCGTCGGCAAGGATGCCGTCGGCATTTTGGCAAAGGTTTCCGGCCGGTGCAGTGAGCACGGGGTCAATGTGACAGAGGTCACCCAGTCGATCTTGCAGGATATGTTTGCAATGGTGATGCTGGTGGAGATTGATGGCTGCAATGTGCCCTTCACCGCCTTTGTGGATGAAATGGCCGCTCTCGGCCGGGAAAACGGACTGGTGATCCACTGTATGCATGAAGATATCTTCAATGCCATGCACGCGATCTGAGGGGACAGGAAAATGATCAATACCAAGGATATACTGGAAACCATTACCATGATCCAGGAAGAAAACCTGGATGTACGCACCATCACCATGGGCATTTCGCTGCTGGATTGCTGCGACAGCTCGGTGGAAAAAATGTGCGACCGGGTGTACGACAAGATCACCCGCAGCGCACAGGATCTGGTGCGTACTGGCGAGGATATCGAAAAGGCCTACGGTATCCCGATCGTCAATAAGCGCATTTCCATCACCCCGGCGGCACTGGTGCTGGCCGGCTGTGACCGGCGGGATGCCGTGCTGCTGGCCAGAACGCTGGAGCGGGCGGCATCCACCTGCGGCGTCAATTTCCTCGGCGGCTTTTCCGCCCTGGTGCACAAGGGCTTTTCGGCCGGCGACCGTGAGCTGATTGAGGCCATCCCCGAAGCGCTGGATGTCACGGAGCATATCTGTGCCTCGGTTAATGTCGGCTCCACCAAGGCCGGCATCAATATGGACGCCGTGGCGCTGATGGGGCGCATTGTGCGGCAGGCGGCAGAGCGCACCGCCGACCGCGGCTGCATCGGCCCGGCCAAGCTGGTGGTGCTGTGCAATGCACCGGAGGATAATCCCTTCATGGCGGGTGCCTTTCACGGTGTGGGTGAGCCGGATCGCGTGATCAATGTGGGTGTTTCCGGCCCCGGTGTGGTGCGTGCTGCGCTGGCCAAGGCTGGCCCGGACAAAAACCTGACCGAGATCGCCGATATCATCAAAAAAACGGCCTTCAAGATCACCCGCACCGGTCAGCTGGTCGCCCAGGAGGCTTCCCGGCGGCTGGGCGTGCCGTTCGGCATTGTGGATCTCTCGCTGGCACCTACGCCGGCGGTGGGCGATTCGGTGGCGCACATTCTGGAGGAGATCGGTCTGTCCCAGTGCGGCGGCCACGGCACCACGGCGGCGCTGGCGATGCTCAATGACGCCGTGAAAAAGGGCGGCGTGATGGCCTCCTCCCATGTGGGCGGCCTGTCCGGTGCCTTTATCCCGGTGACAGAGGATGCCGGCATGATCGACGCGGCCCGCAGTGGCTGTCTGACGATCGAAAAGCTGGAGGCAATGACCTCGGTGTGCTCGGTCGGGCTGGATATGATCAACATTCCCGGCGATACGCCGGCCGAGGTGATCTCGGCCATTATTGCCGATGAGGCAGCCATTGGCATGGTCAATTCCAAAACCACGGCGGTGCGCGTGATCCCGGCCATCGGCAAGCAGGTGGGGGAGGAACTGAATTTCGGCGGTCTGCTGGGCGAGGGCCCGGTGATGCCGCTGAACCAGGCCTCGCCGGCTGTGTTTGTCCACCGCGGCGGCCGCATTCCGGCCCCGATGCAGAGCCTGAAAAACTGATGCTGTTGAATTCCAAGGAGAAAAACAGAATATGGAAATCAAAAAAATCCTGATCATCTTTAAGACCCATCTGGATATCGGCTTTACGGATTTTTCGGCCAATGTGACCCAGAAGTACATGGACAGCTTTCTGCCGGGGGCGGCTGCGGTGGCACGGCAGCTGCGCGAGAAGGGCGGCGAGGCACGGTTTGTGTGGTCGACCGGTTCCTGGCTGATCGCGGAATATCTGCGCACCCATCCCGGCGCAAGCGGTGAGGCCGTGCGCCGGGGGATTGAAGAAGGCGATATCTGCTGGCACGGGCTGCCGTTTACCACCCACACGGAGCTGATGAGCGCAGAGCTGTTCCGCTACGGGCTGTCCCTGAGTGGGCGGCTGGACAGCACCTTTGGGAAGAAGACCATTGCGGCCAAGATGACCGATGTTCCGGGACACACCAAGGCGATCATCCCGTATCTGAAGGAGGCGGGGATCGAATTTTTGCACATTGGGGTCAATCCGGCCTCAGCGGTGCCGGCAGTGCCGCCGCTGTTCCGCTGGCAGGCGGATAACGGCGACAGCATAACCGTGATGTACCAGGGCGATTATGGGCAGTTTTCGCCCATTGGCGATACCGGCACGGCGGTGTATTTTGCCCACACCGGTGATAACCTGGGGGTGCAGCCGGCCGAAAAGGTTGAGGAGATCTTCCGGGAGCTGCGTCAGCAGTATCCGGCGGCGCAGCTGGTTGCCGGGGATCTGAATGACCTGGCGCTGGCCGTGCGTCCGGTTGCGGACAGGCTGCCGGTGGTTACCGAAGAGATCGGGGACAGCTGGATCCACGGGGTGGGAACCGACCCGCGCAAGGTGGCGCAGTTCCGGGCGCTGGAGCGCCTGTATGCGGAGCTGCCGCAGGGTGAGGACAAGGAAACGCTGGCCCGCGGCCTGCTGATGATCCCGGAGCACACTTGGGGCCTGAATGTAAATGTTCACCTGCGTGACTACGAGCATTATGACCGGGCGGATTTCCAGGAGCTGCGCCGCACGGCGCATAATTTCCAACACATGGAGGCTTCCTGGCGTGAGCAGCGCGCCTATCTGACCGAGACGGTCAGCCGCCTGAGCGAAGAAACGCGCAAAAAAGCGGAGGCGCTGCTGGCTGAGGCGGAGCGCCCGAACGCCATGAAGGGAAACCCGTCGGCCTGCGCACCGGGAACCGAGATCACCCTTGGCCGCTTTACGCTGCAGCTGAACGCCCAGGGGGAGATCTGCTCCCTTGTGTGTGACGGCAGAACCCTGGCGGACAAGAAGCATCGTCTGCTCTCGCTGATGTACGAGCAGTTTTCGCCGGATGACTACAAGCGCTTTTTCACCCAATATAACCGCTGTGAGCAGTCCTGGGCGTACGAGGATTTCACAAAGCCCGGCATGGAGGACGGCAGCCGCTACTACCGGCGGTTTGCGCCAACGGCGGCGGTGGTGTACCCGGTGGACGATGCACTGCTGGTGCGCTACTCCTTTGACCGCGATGCCCACCGGCAGTGTGGTTGTCCACTGCTGTTCGATGCGTGGATCACGGCGCAGGATACAACGCTTTCGGTGGATTTGGCCTGGTTCTGCAAGCCGGCCAACCGGGTGGCGGAGGCTATCTGGGTTGGCTTCGCGCCTGTGGCGCAGAATAAGCGGATAAGCAAGCTTGGCCAGCTGATTGACCCGAAGCGGGTAGTGGAAAAGGGGCAGTGCCGGCTGCACGCCACGGATTACGGCGTGGTGTATGATGAGCTGGCGATCGAGTCGGTTGATGCGGCGCTGGTGGCGCCGCAGGAGCCTTCTCTGCTGAACTTCACCAACGAGAAGCCGGCGGATGCGGCACCGGTGTTTTTCAATCTCTACAACAATGTGTGGGGAACCAACTTCCCTATGTGGTATGAGGAAAACGCGCGTTTCCGCTTTGCCCTGCATGTGAAATGAACGCGGCACCAAATGGGTCGCTGCGGTTGACAACCGCCCGCTTTGGCGGTATACTGGTACGGTCACAGAAAAAACAACGGAGGAAATAACAGTATGCACAAGGATATCGAACGGATCTTATTATCGGAGGATGAGCTGAACGCCATTATTACCCGGCTGGCCGGCGAACTGGATCGCGATTATGCATCGCCGGACAAGCGCCTGGTGCTGCTGTGTATTCTCAAGGGCTCTGTTGTGTTTATGGGTGAGCTGATGAAAAAGATCACCGTGCCGGTGGAGATCGACTTCATGCGGGTTTCCTCCTATGGAGGCAATACCAAAACCTCCGGCAATATCAATATCATTCTGGATCTGCAGCGTAAGGATATTGAGCAGTGCGACATCCTGATCGTTGAGGACATCATCGACAGCGGCCGCACGCTGTCGCACCTGTCGCAGTACCTGAAGCTCAAGGGTGCCAGGAGCGTGAAGACCTGCACGCTGCTGGACAAGCCCTACCGGCGCGAGGTGCCGTTCGATGTGGACTATGTGGGGCAGAACATCCCGGACGAGTTTGTGGTCGGGTACGGCCTGGACTATAACGAAAAATACCGCGCGCTGCCGTATGTCGGCGTGCTCAAGCGCGAGGTGTATGCGGGCACATAAGCTGCCCGGAGGCCCTTTCAGCCGCCGCCCGTAGGGGCGGCGGCTGAAAATTTTTCTGTGCATTGAAAAACTTGACGCTGTGTGGTATAATACAAGTATCATTTTGCAGAAAGAGATGTGGATTATGACAAAGATTGATATATTTTCTGGCTTTCTGGGAGCGGGCAAGACCACGCTGATCAAAAAGCTGATCAAAGAGGCCTATGCGGGGGAAAAGCTGGTGCTGATCGAAAACGAATTTGGCGAGATCGGCATTGACGGCGGCTTTCTGAAGGAGGCCGGCATCGAGATCACGGAGATGAACTCCGGCTGTATCTGCTGCAGCCTGGTCGGCGATTTCACCAAGGCGCTGCAGAAGGTGATGGAGCAGTTTGCCCCGGACCGCATCCTGATCGAGCCCTCCGGTGTGGGCAAGCTCAGCGATGTGATCCGTGCAGTGCAGAAGGTGGAGACCCCGGAGGTAAAGCTGAACAGCTTTACCACAGTGGCAGACGCCACCAAGTGCCGGGTGTATATGAAGAACTTTGGCGAATTCTATAATGACCAGATTGCTCACGCCAGCAGCATTGTGCTCAGCCGCACGGACGGTATGGCGGAGGACAAGCTGGCAGCTGCGGTGGCGCTGCTGCGGGAGCACAATGCCACGGCCACGGTGATCACCACCCCCTGGCCGCAGCTGGACGGCAAGCAGATCCTGGCCGCGATGGAGCAGAAGAACACCCTGCGTGCGGAGCTGGAGCAGCTGGCTGAGGAAGAAACCTGCCCGGTGTGCGGCCATCACCACCACGACCATGAGGATGAGGATGCGCATGAGCACCATCATCACCATGATGAAGAGGAGCACGACCACGACCACGAACACCATCATCACCACGATGACGATGACGAGTGCTGCTGCCATGAGCACGACCATGAACATGAGCATGAGCACGACCATGAACATGAGCATGAGCACGACCACGGGCACCATCACCACCACCACGCGGACGAGGTTTTCCAGAGCTGGGGCGCAGAGACGGCGGCACACTATACGCCGGAATTTATCCGGCAGGCGCTGGAGCAGCTGGATGACGCGGTTTCCTACGGTGTGGTGCTGCGCGCCAAGGGCATCGTGGCCGGGGAGAACGGACAGTGGATCCACTTTGACTATGTGCCCGGCGCGCCGGATGTGCGTACCGGCGGCGCGGATGTGATCGGTCGCCTGTGCGTGATCGGCTCCGGCCTGCATGAGGAAATGCTTGCCGAACTTTTCCGGGTGAAATAAAGGAGACGAGGAACCACTATGGAAATTCCGGTATATCTGTTTACCGGCTTTTTGGATGCCGGCAAAACAAGCTTTATCCAGACCACGCTGGAGGATAAGCGCTTCAACGGCGGTGAGCGCACGCTGGTGCTGTTGTGTGAGCAGGGCGAGGCGGAATTGGACGCCAGCCGCTTTCCGCACAAAAATGTGTTTGTGGAAACGGTGGAGGAGCCGGAGCAGCTGACCGAGGAGGCGCTGACCGGCTGGCAGAAGCAGCACCGCGCCCAGCGGGTGATCGTGGAATACAATGGCATGTGGATGCTCAGCGCGCTGTTTGAGCATATGCCGCAGAACTGGACGATCTATCAGGAGCTGATGTTTGCGGATGCCAACAGCATACTGGCCTATAATGCCAATATGCGCAATCTGGTGGTGGATAAGCTGACCACAGCGGAGCTGGTGGTCTTCAACCGCGCGCCGAAGCCGCTGGATAAAATGCCGCTGCACAAGCTGGTGCGCGGTGTTTCCCGCCGGGCGGATATTGCCTATGACCACGGCGGCGATGATGTGGAGTACGACGATATTGAGGATCCCCTGCCGTTTGATAAGGCGGCGCCGCTCATTGAGATCAGCGAGGCGGACTATGCCCTGTGGTATCGCGATCTGTCGGAGGAGCTGAAAAGCTACGACGGCAAGAAGGTCACCTTCAAGGGGCAGGTTGTGGTGGATCATTCGGTGCCGGCAGGCTGCTTCATCGTCGGCCGGCCGCTGATGACCTGCTGCGCGGAGGATATCCGCTTTGCCGGTCTGGCCTGCGAGTGGGGCGGTGTGGCGCAGCTGAAGAACCGCGACTGGGTACAGGTGACGGCCACGGTGCGGGTACGCAAACACAAGTGCTATGACCGCGTCGGCCCGGTGCTGGAGGCGGAAAAGGTGGAGCCGGCGGCTGCTCCGGAGAATGAGGTGGCAACCTTCTATTGAGTGTTTTGCCGGTCAAAAATAAAATTTCAAATTTTTTTGCATTTTCTCTTGACATCTCAAAAAAGAGGTGTATAATACACTCAATCGATGCAGACGGAACACCGTCGAGATGATTGCAGGAAAGGTAGGGTGAAACAGAATGGCACGGCTGACTCGTCGATTTTTTTACTATTACCGTAACGAACAGGGCTGTCAGACTGGTTTCACCCAGTTGGGATGCCGCTGAGCGGTAATACCCCCTGCGTGAAATCCGTGTGACAGTCCACCGGTTACCAAGATAGGTAGCCGGTGGACTTTTTCTGTTTGCTCGAAGAAATACGAAGGAAAGAGGTAAGTCAAATGAAAAAGATCATGGCAATCGTTTTGGCTGCCGCCATGCTGCTGCTTTGCTGCAGCTGCGGCAATGGGAATGCAACCAAGGGGGAGGATACCTATGTGGTGGGTATCTGCCAGCTGGCACAGCACCCGGCACTGGATGCGGCAACCGAGGGCTTCAAGGCGGCGCTGACCGAGGCGCTGGGCGATAAGGTCACCTTTGATGAGCAGAACGCCTCCGGTGAGTCCACCAACTGCGCCACCATCATCAACGGCTTTGTTTCCAAGAAGGTGGATCTGATCCTGGCGAATGCCACCCCCGCACTGACCGCGGCCAAGTCGGCCACCTCCGAAATTCCGATCCTCGGCACGGCCGTGACGGCGTACAGCGTGGCGCTGGATCTGGATAATTTCAACGGCACGGTGGGCGGCAATGTTTCCGGTACCTCCGATCTGGCCGACCTGCAGAAGCAGGCGGACATGATCCTGGAATGGTTCCCGGATGCCAAGAATGTCGGCATGCTGTTCTGCTCCGGCGAGGCAAACTCCCGCTACCAGGTGGATGAGGTGAAGAAGGCGCTGGCCGCCAAAGGCGTGACCTGCACCGAATTCGCCTTCACCGACAGCAACGATGTGACCTCGGTGACCCAGAAGGCCTGCGAGACCAGCGATGTGATCTACATCCCGACGGATAACACGGCGGCCAACAACACGGAGGCCATTGCCAATGTGACGGTTCCGGCCGGGGTGCCGGTGATCGCCGGCGAGGAGGGCATCTGCTCCGGCTGCGGCGTGGCTACCATGTCCATCAGCTACCGCGATCTCGGCTACACCACCGGTCAGATGGCTGCCAAGATCCTGAAGGGCGAGGCGGATATCTCCACCATGCCGATCGAGTACACCACGGCGACCCCGAAATACAACAAGACGATCTGCGATAAGCTGGGCATCACCCCGCTGGATGGCTACGAGCCGATCGGCGAATAATTCCTCTTTTCCGGCGGGAGCCGGGCCAATGGTGCCCGGCTCCCCGGCCGGCCGATCCAAACGATCAAATCAGTTTGGATCCGCCATCAGCGGACGAACGGCTGCTTGTCCGTCGATGGCAGATCCAAGCATAAAGGAGAAGAATGATATGAGCTTCATCACAGCATTGCTCAATGCGCTGCCGGGCGCCACTGCACAGGGCCTGATCTGGGGGCTGATGGCTATTGGTGTATTCATCACCTTCCGCATACTGGATGTGGCGGACCTGACGGTGGATGGCTCCATTGCCACCGGCGGCGCGGTGGCCGTTATGCTGATCCGTGCCGGATGGAATCCGTGGCTGGCGCTGCTGTGCGCCTTTGTTGCCGGCATGCTGGCCGGCCTGGTGACCGGGCTGTTCCACACCCGCTGCGGGATACCGGCCATCCTCGCCGGTATCCTGACCCAGCTGGCTTTGTACTCCATCAATCTGCGGATCATGGAGAGCAAGTCCAACCAGGCTGTGGGCGTGGATAAATACCCCCTGCTGGTCTCACAGCGCTATGTGCGGGATCTGGCACTGAACAATCCGCTGCCGCTGCTGCTGGTGTTTACGGCAGCGCTGATCGCCCTGCTGTATTGGTTCTTCGGCACCGAAAAGGGCTGCTCTATCCGTGCCACCGGGGCAAACCTTAACATGGCGCGCGCACAGGGTATCAATACCAATAACAATATCGTGCTGGGGCTGATGCTTTCCAATGGCCTGGTGGCCTTTGCCGGCGGCCTGCTGGCGCAGTACCAGGGCTCCGCAGATGTCAATATGGGGCGCGGCGCCATCGTGATCGGCCTGGCGGCCGTGATCATCGGCGAGGTCATTTTCAAGCGGCTGCGTAACTTCAGCCTCAAGCTGCTGTCGGTATCCATCGGTGCCGTGATCTACTACATCGTGCTGCAGCTGGTTCTGCAGCTTGGTCTGAACACGAACGATCTGAAGCTCTTTACCGCGCTGATCGTGGCGGTGTTCCTCGGTGTGCCCTACTGGAAGGGCAAAGTGACCCGCGTGAAGACGAAAAAGGGGGAAACGATCCATGCTTGAGCTGAAAGATGTTTGCAAGACTTTCCACCCCGGCACGGTGAATGCCAAAGTGGCGCTTAATCATCTGAATTTGACACTGGAGGACGGCGATTTTGTCACGGTGATCGGCGGCAACGGCGCCGGCAAGAGCACCATGCTCAATGCCATCAGCGGCGTGTGGCGGCCGGATGCCGGCCAGATCCTGATCGATGGCATAGATGTGACCGCCATGCCGGAGCACCGGCGGGCAAAGCTGCTTGGCCGGGTGTTCCAGGACCCCATGATGGGCACGGCGCCGACCATGCAGATCGAGGAAAACCTGGCGCTGGCCATGCGCCGCGGCAAGCACCGCGGCCTCCGATGGGGCATCCGCAGTGCCGAGCGGGAGCAGTACCGCGAGCTGCTGCAGGAATTTGATCTGGGACTGGAGGATCGGCTGACCACCAAGGCCGGCCTGCTTTCCGGCGGCCAGCGGCAGGCGCTGACCCTGCTGATGGCAACGCTGCAAAAGCCGCGCCTGCTGCTGCTGGATGAGCACACCGCCGCGCTGGATCCGAAAACGGCGCAGAAGGTGCTGGAGATCACCGATAAGATCGTGCAGGAGAACGCGCTGACGACCTTGATGATCACCCACAACATGAACGATGCCATCCGCTATGGCAACCGGCTGGTCATGATGCATGAGGGGCATGTGATCTACTCGGTCTCCGGCGAGGAAAAGCGGCAGCTCAAGGTGCCGGATCTGCTGAAGAAATTCGAGGAGCTGAGCCACGAGGTCTTTGCCAACGACCGTGCGCTGCTGACCTGAATGTGCTCTGCTGACGCCCGCTTTTTCAAAAAAGCGGGCGTTAATTTTGCTTAAAGAGGGCAAAATACACGGGATATTCGCTGTTTTGCCCATATTTCGGGCCGAAAATTTTGTGAAAAGGACAAATTCTTTTGCGCCCACTTGCAAAACGCGGCAGAATACGATATAGTATAGGACAGGTGGTGCGGCCGCAGAGCGGCTGCGCCGGAGGCTATCTGTCCATAAGCGGGGTTGTTCCGCTGGAATAATATTTTTTGGAGGTATATCGTTATGAACAAAGTCGAACTCATTGCTGCTGTTGCTGACAAGGCTGGTATGTCCAAGAAGGATGCGGAAAAGGCTGTTGCCGCTGTTTTTTCTTCCATCACCGATGCGCTGGCTGATGGCGGAAAGGTCCAGCTGATCGGCTTCGGTACCTTTGAGGTGCGCGAGCGTGCTGCCCGTACCGGCCGTAACCCCCAGACCAAGGAGATCATCCCGATTGCTGCTTCCAAGCAGCCCGTTTTCAAGGCCGGCCTGGCTCTGAAGACCGCGGTGAAATAAGCTTGCCGATTGACAGAAGAACCGCCCGCTTGCCGGGCGGTTCTTTTTCTGCCGGCCGAACATGAATGGAGGTAACAGCTATGCGTTTGGATAAATACCTGAAGGTTTCCCGCCTGATCAAGCGGCGCACCATTGCCAATGAGGCCTGCGATGCCGGCAAGGTGCTGGTGAATGGCAAGCCTGCCAGAGCCTCATATGAGGTGAAGGCGGGGGACGAGATCGCCATCACCATGGGGGCGCGGGAGCTGCGCGCCCGCGTGCTCTCGGTGCAGGAGACGGTGGCCAAGAATGATGCCGCCATGCTTTACGAGCTGCTGCAGTGACATAATTGCGGCGCTTTCCCTCATACATATTACGAGATAATGGTATGGAGGGATGAAGCATGGAACAACGCGAGCGCACGGAGCCGATGCGGCCGCATCAGGTGATCCTGCAGGACCGCCGGCAGCTGGAAATGACCGGTGTGACGGATGTTGACAGCTTTGACGACACAAGCATCAAGGCATATACCGCTCTGGGGGTGCTGACGGTCAGCGGCAGCGGCCTGCATATCCGCCATCTGGATCTGGAAAACGGGCTGCTGGCGCTGGAGGGGCAGATTGACACGCTGGCCTATGCCGATGTGGTGCGCGGCGGCTTCTTCAGCCGCCTGTTCCGATAGAGGAGGCTGCAGCGGGTGGAATGGACCTGGCAGCAACAGCTGCACTTTTTCTTGCAGAGCGGCGGTGTCGGCTTTTTTCTCGGCATGCTGTATGATGTGTGCTTTACCGCCAGCAGCGCCTGCCGGTCACGGGTGACGGCGTTTGTGCTGGATGCCCTGTTCGGCGTGCTGGCGGCGCTGGTGACTTTTTTTGCGGCGCTGGCCATGATGGACGGCCGGCTGCATCCGCTGCTGTTTGTCGGCTGTGGCATCGGCTTTTTGGTGCAGCACAGCAGTATCGGCCGGCCGTGTACCCGCCTGCTGCGGCGCGGCGGTGCATGGCTGCGGCGAAGGCGCCTGGCCATTGGGCAGGCTGTGCATCGCCTTGGCGGGGCAGTGAGCCGCCGGTTTTCAAAGCCGGCAAAAGCAAAAGCGGAAAAGCCTGCTGCGGCGGCAAAAAACGGTGAAAATGAAAAAAAGGTGCACTTTTTTTCAAAAAACTCTTGAAATCGGTGCCGCTTTCCGGTAAAATAAACCGTGAGAGTTTGTTGGCATTTTGTTGTATTGGGGGGTGACACCGTGAAGGCACATAAGGCGGCCGGAAGAAAGACCGACTGGATCATCCGTGTGGTGATTGCTGCCTTGTTGGCCGCGGTGCTCATCAAGGGTCTGCAGCTGCTGATGCAGGTGAACGCCAAGCAGGCGGAGCTCAGCCAGCTTGCGCAGGAGGTGGCCACCGCCCAGGTGTACAACGAGGCGCTGAAGGAGAAAAACGATAACCCTGACCTTGCGCAGCAGGCGCGGGAAAAGGGCTATGTCAATCCAAACGATCAGGTGTATCAATTTTCAAATTAACAGTGGGGGATTTGTCAGTTCTATGCAGTTAGAGGTTGGAGCAATCGTAGAGGGTAAGGTTACCGGCATTACTAAGTTCGGCGCTTTTGTGGAGCTTCCGGAAAAGAAAACGGGGATGGTGCATATCTCTGAGGTGGCACCGACATTCGTCAAGGAGATCCGGGACTTTATCACCGAAGGACAAACGGTCAAGGTGAAGGTGCTGAGCATCGGCGAGGACGGCAAGATCAGCCTCTCCATGAAGAAGGCTCTGCCGCCGGCACCGCGCGGCGCCGCACCCCGTCGGCCGGTGTTTTCCGGCCGGCCGGATGATGTGGATTGGTCGTCATCGTCTTCCCGCAGCGGCAGCTTTGAGGACATGATGAGCCGCTTTAAGGCGACCAGCGATGAGAAGTTTTCCGACCTTAAGCGTTCAATGGATAATAAGCACGGTGGCTTCAGCCGCAGATCGCCGCGCGGCGGCGGTCAGGGCGGTCAGCAGTGACCGCGTATCGGTTTTTGGATGAGTCAGAGGGGAAACCGCTTTTCTCCGTTTCGGAGGGATGAGGTTTCCCCTTTTCTGCAGAAAAGGGGCGTGTGCGCCCGGATAAAGCGGTAAGGAGAGGACTATGACGGAGGTTTGGGAATACTGTGCGCCGTGCCTGTTCGGCATCGAGGGCATATTGGCGGATGAGCTGCGCCGTCTGGGCGCGGAGGCTGTACAGCCGGAGAATGGGCGGGTGCTGTTTTCCGGTGGACCGGAGATGCTTGCGCGCGCCAATATTTCTTCCCGCTACGCAGAGCGGATTCAGCTTCTGCTGGGGCGCTTTCGCGCCCGCAGCTTTGATGAGCTGTTCGAGGGGGTGCGCGCACTGCCGCTGGAGCGCTTTATCGGGCGGCGGGATGCCTTCCCGGTGAAGGGCTGGTCGCTCAATTCGCAGCTGCACAGTGTGCCGGATTGCCAATCTATCATCAAAAAAGCGGCGGTGGAGCGTCTGCGCACTGCCTATGGTACGCCATTTCTGAATGAAAGCGGCAGCAAGTGCCAGCTGCAGTTTACCATACTCAAGGACGAGGTGACGCTGCTGCTGGATACCAGCGGCGTTGGCCTGCACAAGCGCGGCTACCGTGCCACGGCCGGCGGTGCGCCGATCAAGGAAACGCTGGCGGCGGCGATCGTGGATGTGACCCGCGCCCGGCGGGCGACCACAGTGGTGGATCCCTGCTGCGGCTCCGGCACCCTGCTGATTGAGGCGGCGCTGGCGGCCCGCGGGATTGCGCCGGGCCTGCGCCGCACCTTTGCGGCGATGTACTGGGATAGTGTGCCAAAGGAGATCTGGACGCAGGAAAGGGAGCGGGCGGAGAGCTATCGGCGTCAAACGCCTTTCCGGGCAGTTGGCCGGGATATCGACCCGACCATGCCGCCGCTGACAGCCGCCAACGCGGCCAAGGCCGGCGTTGGCGACTGTGTGCAGGCGGCGGTGGAGGATGTGCGCCATTTCCGCCCGGAGGGGGACAGCGGCACGGTGCTGTGCAATCCCCCCTATGGTGAGCGGATGCTGGATGTGCAGACGGCGCAGGAGCTGTACCGCGTGATGGGGCGCGTGTTTGTACCAAAGCCGGGCTGGAGCTATGCCATTATCAGCCCGGATGAGCAGTTTGAGGCCTGCTTCGGCCGCCCGGCGGATAAGCGGCGCAAGCTGTATAACGGCATGCTGAAATGTCAGCTTTATATGTACTATAAGTAAGAAGCAGTAGGAGAGATTGCCCATGCGTCATGTCTTTATCTTAAATCCGGTGGCCGGCAAGACCCACCGTGCCATGAAACTGCGCGAGGAGATCACGGCCTATTTTGCTGCGAATAGCGATGAGCCGTATGAGCTGCAGATAACCAATGGTGTCGGCGATGCCACGCGCATTGCCGCGCGGGCCTGTGCCTGCGGTGAGCCTGTGCGGCTGTATGCCTGCGGCGGTGATGGCACCCTGCAGGAGGTGGCCAACGGGATCCCGGACGGCAGCCCGGCGGAGCTGACGGTCATCCCCTGCGGCTCTGGGAATGATTATGTGCGGATCTTCGGCGGCCGTGAGCCGTTTTTTGATCTGTCCGATCTGGTCAATGGGGTGCCGATCACGGTGGACGCCGTGGAAAGCAGCGGCCGCCGTTCTCTCAATATTGCCTCCATCGGCATGGACGCCAAGGTGTGCGCCAAGATGAATAAGTTCAAGAATTGGCCGGCGGTCAGCGGCTCTATGGCCTATAAGCTGGCCATACTGGATGTGTTCTGCCATCCTATTGGGGATGAAATGCACATCTGCATTGAGAGCGAGGATGGCCCGGTGGAGCGCCGGGGCCGGTATTTTATGGCGCTGGCTGCCAACGGACAGTATTACGGCGGCGGATTTCGCGGTGCACCGCAGGCGGTGGAGAATGACGGTGTGCTGGATTTTGTGCTGGTCAGAAAGATCGGCCGTCTGCGCATTCCCCACTTCCTCAGTAAATATAAAAACGGGGATTATGCGGATCTGCCGTACTGTGAGCATATCCGGGGCACCCGCATGACGGTTGTTTCGGAGCGGCCGACCTACTGCAATATGGACGGTGAGTGCACCTGCGACAGCCGCATGACCTTTTCCCTCCTGCCGGGAGCCTACCGCTTTGTTATTCCGGCCACTGTGGCAGCGGCGCGCCGAGTCATCGGCGGCGCGGAAGCGCCGACGGCCATTGCTTTGTAAACAATTTATGAAAATCCGGAAAAATTTCGCCGAACCCCTTGATTTTTTTGGAAAAGGGGGTAAAATAGGCTTAGCACTCGGAAAACATGAGTGCTAAAAAATCATCCATACTCCGGCAGACAGCCGGTAAGATGTTTAGGAGGCTTTTGTTATGTCCATCAAACCTTTGGCAGACCGTGTGGTCGTTCGCTTCGTTGAGGCGGAGGAGACCACCAAGAGCGGGATCATCCTGGCCGGCACGGCGAAGGAGAAGCCCCAGGTAGCGGAAGTCGTGGCTGTTGGCCCCGGCGGCAATGTAGAGGGCAAGGAGATCACCATGTATGTAAAGATCGGCGATAAGGTGCTGATCAGCCGCTATGGCGGTACAGAAGTGAAGCTGGACGGCGTGGAGTACACCATTGTCCGGCAGAACGACATTCTGGCTGTTGTGGAATAAAGAAAGCTACACCGATATTGGGAGGTAATATGTATGTCTAAGGAAATTCTGTATGGCGAGGACGCCCGCAAGGCGCTGCAGGCCGGTGTTGACCAGCTTGCCAACACGGTTAAGATCACCCTGGGACCCCGCGGCCGCAATGTGGTGCTGGATCGCAAGTTTGGTGCTCCGCTGATCACCAACGATGGCGTGACCATTGCGAAGGAGATCGAGCTGGATAACGCTTTTGAGAACATGGGCGCCCAGCTGGTCAAGGAGGTCTCCATCAAGACCAATGATGTGGCCGGCGATGGTACCACCACCGCAACGCTGCTGGCACAGGCACTTATCCGTGAGGGGATGAAGAATGTGGCGGCCGGCGCAAACCCCATGGGCGTGAAGAAGGGCATTCAGGATGCTGTTGACGCCGTGGTGGCAGAGGTCAAGGCCAATTCCAAGAAGGTCAGCGGCACAGAGGATATCGCTTCCGCAGCAACGATTTCTGCCGGCGATGCCGTGATCGGCAAGCTGATCGCTGAGGCGATGGATAAGGTTTCTGCCGACGGTGTCATCACCGTAGAGGAGTCCAAGACTGCCGAGACCTACACCGAGGTTGTGGAGGGCATGCAGTTCGATCGCGGCTACATCACTCCCTATATGGTAACGGATACCGATAAGATGGAGGCGGTCATCGACGACGCCTATCTGCTGATCACCGATCGCAAGATTTCCAACATTCAGGATATCCTGCCGCTGCTGGAGCAGATCCTGCAGTCCGGCAAGAAGCTGGTGATCGTGGCGGAGGATGTTGAGGGCGAGGCGCTTTCCACCCTGATCGTCAACCGTCTGCGCGGCACCTTCACCTGTGTGGCTGTCAAGGCTCCCGGCTTTGGCGATCGCCGCAAGGAGATGC
>DJRT01000024.1:79658-80593 GCA_002437905.1 Ruminococcaceae bacterium UBA6353
TATCGCTATCCTGACCGGCGGCCAGGTGATTTCCGAGGAGCTGGGTCTTGAGCTGAAGGATACCACTGTGGCGCAGCTCGGCCGTGCCCGCCAGGTTAAGGTGACCAAGGAGAACACGGTGATTGTGGGCGGCGCCGGTGATTCTGACGCCATCAAGGCGCGTGTGAACCAGATCCGCAGCCAGATCGCGGATTCTACCTCCGATTTCGACCGCGAGAAGCTGCAGGAGCGCCTGGCAAAGCTTGCCGGCGGTGTGGCGGTTATCAAGGCCGGCGCGGCAACCGAGGTAGAGATGAAAGAGAAGAAACTGCGCATTGAGGACGCTCTGGCAGCCACAAAGGCGGCTGTGGAGGAGGGTCTGGTCGCCGGCGGCGGCGTGGCGCTCATCAATGCCTCCAAGGTGCTGGTGCCGATGATCGAGAAGGCGGACGGCGACGAGAAGACCGGCCTGCGCATTGTGCTGAAGGCTCTGGAGGAGCCGGTGCGGCAGATTGCGCTGAACTCCGGTATGGAGGGCAGTGTCATTATTGATAAGATCCGTTCGGCGAACAAGGTCAACTATGGCTTCAACTTTGCCACAGAGGAATTTGTGGATATGTTTGCAGCCGGCATTGTGGATCCGACCAAGGTGACCCGTTCTGCGCTGCAGAATGCGGCCTCTGTGGCAGCGATGGTGCTGACCACGGAGTCTTTGGTGGCCGACAAGAAGGAGCCTGTCCAGCCGGCGGCTCCTGCGGCACCCGGCGGCATGGATGGCATGTATTGATCTGATCGGGAAATTCCGCCTATTGATATTGAAAGTGGTGGCTGTTACGGGTTTGGTGGCAGCCACCACTTTTTTTGCAGAAAAGCCCATTCTTTTCGCCGGCGAAAGGCCTTACGCGCCCTGCGTTTGACGGAAAACAAATTTTTTTGCCAAAAAGGATAAAAAGTTT
>DJRT01000013.1 GCA_002437905.1 Ruminococcaceae bacterium UBA6353
CAGGCCGTGGAGGCCGTGAAGCAGGAATACCGCGAGAAATATCGCGAGGCAGTGCAGAAGGAGCGCGGCAAGCGGGAGGACGCGGTGAAGAAGGTCCGCCGGGAGCAACGGGAGCAGCAGCAGCGGGCCAAGGAAAAACGGGAGGCCACACAGCTGCGCCGACAGGCAAGCCGGATACGGGATGAGCTGGACAGCCTGCTGGAGCACCCGGACAAAAAGCGGCACATCAACGCCGAGCAGCTGCAGCCGGTGATGGAGCTGCTGGACACCCTGCGGGAAAGCCCGGAGGGGATACGGCAGGAGATTGCCGACATCCGGCAGCAGCTGGCACAGACGGCGGATGCACGGCGCATAGAACACCTGACAAAGCAGCTGGTACAGAGGGAAAAGCGCCTGCAGAGCGTGAGTGAGCAGCTGGACCGGATACAGACGCTGTACAAGACGGGGGCAGACGACACGCTGTCGATGCCGCAGAACAACCTATTCCAGAAGAAGATTGACCAGGTGAAGGAGGCGCTGGACGGACGCAGCCTGGACGACCTGAGCAACCGTGAGCTGCGGGAGGTGGTGGATCTGCTGCGCGGTGTGGTGGCACAGATCCGCGAAAAGAACACGCTGCACAGCAAAGCCTTCTCCGAAACGGCACAGCAGGCGGCGCAGGACTTCATCCGCCAGATGCAGGAGGCGAAAGGATACCGCAGTGAGCGCGTGCGCAACGCGGTGCTGTGGCAGCTATCGCCGACGCGCTTCTTCGACTGCCTGTGCGGGTGGGAGGAAAACAGCGTGGGGCGGCACATCGGCGATGCGCTGGTGGCAGCCGAAACCAAGCAGCTGGAGATCCGACGGGAATTTACCGAGCTATTCTACGACAAGCTGAACGGCAAGGAGGCCGCTCAGTATGAGCGGCTGAGCAGCACCAAGAAAAACGACCTGGTGGATGTGGGGCTGGTGGACAAGGACGGCAAGCCCATGCTGATGACCCGCGGACTGATGCTGAGCCTGTACATGGGGCTGTGCGCCGAGGGCAACCGGCAGGCCATGATGGACGGCGGCGTGCGGCTGCCCAACCTGCAGCGGTACTATTCCGGCGATATCGCCAACGCCTATGAGCACGGGCAGCGGCTGATCCCGCGAGACCTGAGCGAGGGGCTGCACGATGTGCTGACGCAGATGCAGCAATACCCGAAGGGCAGCCAGGAGCGCGCGGAGCTGGACAGAAGATACACCGAGCTGACGGCACTGGCCAACCAAAGCCTGGACGAGGTGAAGGACCGCATATCGGCGGAAATGACCGACTATGAGCGGGATTTTCTGCGACTGGCGCGGCAATGGCTGAACCGAAACAGCAAAGAGCACATCAATGAGGTAACGCGCAAAATATGGGGCTATGAGGCGGCGCGGGTGCGCAACTACTACCCCATATACCGCGACAAAAACTTTGTGAACACGCCGATGGAGAGCCTGGTGCAGAACCTGACGGTGGACAACACCGGCAGCCTGAAGGCGCGTGTACGCAGCCGGGCGCCGGTGCTGATTGCCGACATCGCGCAGGTGCTGGAAAGCAGTGCGGAAACAACGGCGAAGTTTGCCGGATATCTGCCCTTTACGACCGACTTCCAGAAGCTATACAACACGACACTGCCGGGCGGCAGCACCAGCGTGAAGGAGGTGCTGGCGCAAAAGTGGGGCAAGGGCAAGGCGGGCCTGGGCGTGACCGGCGACCAATATATCCAAAACATGCTGGCGGACATCAGCGGCAGCCGGAAAGCCCCGGCCTCCCCACTGAACTTCTTTCGCCGCAATGCAGCGCGGGCGACCATGACGCTGAACCTGCGCAGTGCCGCCACGCAGCTGGCTGCGGTGCCGGTGGCGGCATCCGAGCTGGGCTGGAAGCACATGGCCGCCGGCGTGGCCAAGGGTGCCTTTACGGTGAACAGTGAGCTGCTGGCACGCATGCGCAAATACAGCGTATACGCCTATGAACGGATGCGTGGAGACGGCGGCACGGAGGAAATCGCCCTGGCGCACAGCGGCGAGAATGCCGTGGACAAGCTATTCAACAGCGTGGACAAAAAAACCAAGGGATGGGTGCTGAACTGGAGCCAGAAAGTGGACATATACAGTGTGGCCATGAGCTGGAAAAGCTGCGAAAGCACCATACGCGAGACGCGGCCGGACCTGAAGCCGGGAAGTGACGCCTTCTATACCGCAGTGGGGCAGCAGTTGGATACGGTGATCCGCAACACGCAGAACAACAACACCCTGGCCGAGCGCAGCGACCTATTCCGTACAAAGAACGAAGCGCTGAAATTCCTGACCATGTTCAAGCAGGACAGCAACCAGGCCTTCAACATCCTGGTGGAGGCCACCGGGCGCTACCGGGCGGCCATGAAAAGCGGGGATGCGGCACAGATCACCGCAGCCAAAAAGCGGCTGGTGAACAGCTACACCGCCGTGGTGGCCGGCAGCGCCGTGGTGGTGAGCCTGATCCGGGTGCTGATGAACGCGCTGCTGCACCACATGAACGGCTACCGCGACGACACCGGCAAGGTGACGGCCGGCAGCGTGGCCAGCGCCATGGGACAGGAAATGCTGGCCGGACTGGCCGGAACGGTGGTATTCGGCGATGCGCTGTATGAAGCCTTCGCGGCGCGGGTATTCGGAGAAAAATACTACGGTGTGAATGACATGGCGCTGGAGACCGCCGGCAGCCTGCTGGAGGATCTGGCCACCGGCAACCTGAGCAGTGCAAACACCTGGAAGTACATCTTCTTCGATCTGACGAAGGTGCTGGGGATACCGCTGCAGAATGCATGGGGCATTGCCGAGGGCTTCCGGTACCACCTGGAGGATATCCAGAGCGGGCATTTCCTGAGCATGGAGAGCGGATACACGGTATCGGATGCCATGTTCTACCGCAGGCTATACCGCTATATCCGCGACGGCGACACGGAAAAGGCCGATCACCTGCGGCAATATCTGCTGGCGCGCGGGAAAACGGAAACGCAGATACAGGCCGGCATGCGCACAGCCGTGAAGGGCAACGACAAGGAATACGACCGGGAGAAAAACCGGGCGGTAAAGGAGCTGTGCAGCCGGGCGCTGTACAAGCGGCTGACGGCCAAGGAAAAGGACAAGGCGGAGGATGCGCTGAGCAGCTACATTGCCGACCTGGTGGCGGCCAAGAGAACCGGCGGTGCGCTATCGGATGCGCACAAGAAGGTGGTGCGCGCCGAAAAGCTGGGGATCGATCCGGCGGACTACTATCTGGCGCAGACGGTGAAGGACGCGGAATTTGCCGACGAGGATGGCGACGGCAAGGTGAGCCGCGCAGAATACCGGCGGGTACTGAGCGAGGCGGAATACAAGGACATGCTGCAGCGGGTGCTGCTGGGGTTGAAGAAAAAGGAGGAATGACGATGATCCGACAAATCACCTACACCATCGGGGAGGACATGCAGCTGACACCGACGGCCGTACAGGATGCCGGCGTGCAGGGGGAGCACAATGCCACGCAGATCGGCTTTACCCTGCCGGCGACGCTGCGCACGGGCTACAAGCTGTACCTGGAGGCGCTGGACGGGCACGGCGGATACGACCGCACAAGTGCGCTGACCCTGACCGACGGGGCGGTATACACCTGCCTGCCGCGTGAATGGACGCAGGCCGGCGGGGAGCTGACGCTGCGGCTGGTGGCCAAGGCGGTGGCGGCCGACGGCGCCTTGACCGAAACGGTATACACCTTTGAGGTGCGGCTGCGGCTGCGTGACCGGAACATCCCCGAAAACGGGGTGACGCCACTACTGGAACAGGAGCTGCAGAACGCCATCGCAGCCGGAGAACAGGCAAAGCAGGCGGCAACCACAGCCACGGAAAAGGCTGCAACGGCGACCGAAAAGGCGAAAGCGGCAGCGGACAGTGCTGCGGCAGCTGCTGACAGCGAGGCCAAAGCCAAAGGCTATGGCGCCGGCGCACAGGAGGCGTGGCTGGGGGCCACGCAGGCAAGCGAGGAGGCCGAGGCCGCCGCGGCTGAGGCGGCCAAAAGTGAAGCAGCGGCAAAAGCAGCAGCGACCACAGCCACGGAAAAAGCCACATCCGCGGCAGCGAGTGCTACGGCGGCAGCAAACAGCGAGACCACCGCCAAGGAAAAAGCGGCAGCGGCAGTTGCCAGCGCTTCATCCGCAGCAACAAGCGCTTCGGGCGCCGCAGCCAGCAAAACGGCAGCCGCAGCCAGTGAGGCGGAAGCAAAAGCCGCTGCAGCAGAAGCCAAGGCAG
>DJRT01000002.1:0-165840 GCA_002437905.1 Ruminococcaceae bacterium UBA6353
CTCTATAATACAAGGATGAAATATAAAATGAAAACTATTTTTGGTATTTGTTCAGCTACACCGGTTAACAGAAAGCTAAAGAACGGTTATACAATGTATGACTGGGTAAAAAGGCAAAAGTGCTTTCCCGCCTTTTGTATGCGGACTCTTTGCGGTGAAGATACGATCACTTCTGAGGAAATTGCGTTCCTAAAGGCAAGGGATTGCAAAATCGGTCTGGTTATCCGTGACCTTACCGAAGCTAAGGTTTCAGGTGTTGACGGCACAGAGGATGCATTAAAGGCAGTAGGGGCTGCAAAAGGGGTAGGCATTTCTCAGAATGCCGGTATTGCTTTGTTTGCAGAGATTAAACCTGAATGGAGTGTAAATCATAACTGGATGATCTCTTTCGCGCAGGCCATTTCAGCAAATGGTTATGTACCCGCTTTTATCGGCAATACCGATTCGTCAAAGAATTTCAACTTTGATCGTCAGTGCAGTCACTATGTACAGGCAACAAAGGAAGCAAATTGCTTTGGTGCTATCTTTATGGCAACCGAGCCTAAGTGCGATTATATGCCGGAAAAGTGGGAGCCTTACTGCCCGTCTGCATTGCAGCCTGAGGATATTTCTCTTTGGGCTTGTGGTACTACCACCTTTGATCTTATGGGAGTAGATGACATATATGCCAAAGATGATAAAATTCTTGACAATATGTGGTAAAGGAGATATACTATAAATGAATAAGAAACAGTATAACAATGTAATAGAGCATACATTAAAGCACGAACAGTCAGCACAGACAGATGATGCGCTTGCAACGGCAAGAGCTATATTTGATAATATGGGTGTTGCTCTGCCACAGGGCGATATTAAGACAGTTTGTAAAACCATAAAGACTAATAACTATATGGGTTGGAAATCCTGCACCATGCAGGAAGCACAAGTCGCTGCCAACAAAGGTACCGCCGCTATTGGCATTAATGAAGACAAAATTATCGTTCTCTCTGCAAATGACGAAGAGCAGCCTGTAACTGAAACAGCCTCTGTAATGACGCTTACGGAAAACACCACGGCTTTTGCTGTTGAGGGTTTGCAATATTATGCGTATAGTTGTGGTGGAACAGGTAGCACAACAACTACCATCCCTATAAATTATTGCGGTGGTTTTAACTATAGAGATGTTACACAGCATACTATGGTGTTGCAGGATGACGGCTATTATGTCTGCTGCAGATGTGGATATCGAGTAAAATCTCCAGCATTACAGGATAAAGACGTTTTAAGCGACGAGGATTATTATAAAGTTTTATCATGCTATTTGTCTATTCCATATTATTCGAAAATTGATAGAGAAAATGAAGACAATTATTCCATTAGAGCAACTGCGTTGCGTCTAATAATTGATGACATACGCAGTAAAAGCCAATACTCTCGAATGTATGAATATGTCGGAAGTGATGGCTTGTACAAGAGAGAATATACTGTTGGTGATGAGAATGATAGTTATTATATGCCTACAACTATAAATTACAATATTATAGATAACGGACTTGAGTTAATACTTAACAATGGAGCGGCTTCGGGTATTGTAGAATTACTTGTAGGGTGGGCGATACCAACCCAGTACCAGTTTTTGTTTTTAGATTTGACTGATGGATATACTAATCTAACGGATTTTCTTTGCGAATTAGCGGAAAAAGTAGGATATAAAGAAATAGGTATTATTTTAAAATTGATTCTTTTTGGTTCATCTATTAATGAAATGGCTGTTACTGACAAGGTAGTTAGAATTCAGTTTTCTGTGGGTTCGGGAGTGTACGAAACCAAAACGGTTTTTGATTCATGCGGAAATCTTAAATTCCAAGAGCATAGCACTTATTAAGTTGTAGGAGATATTATGAACAGAAAAAGGTGCCCGTGGTGTGGAAAAATAATCGATAAAAAAAGGGATACAGTATCTTGGAATGATGTGGTGGGCAGCCCCTCTGTTCCACGAATGCTGCGTCAAGCAAATTGTGGACATTGTCACAATAAATATGGCCAAGTTCCTGTTCTTTCCTATATGGCCAAAATTGCTCTAATCGTTATTTTGCTTCTTGTTTTAGCGGTTGTTTTTCAATCCGGTTTCCTTTTCGTGATTGCTTTTCTTCCTATATTTTTCACTGTTTTGATGCCATACTGCAAACTGGATGATAGAGGAAAACTTCGCGAGATAAATGCAGATCTGTTGTGTGAATTTATCATAATTGATAAATGTGGCAAGCTCAAGCCGAATGAGTTGTATTTTTTAGAAGATGACTTTGATGATTTTGAACCCTTTTTTCTCGCATCGCCTATTCAAATTCATCGTATTTCTAAAAAAGATAACACGGTATATGGCGAGTTTTTATATATGCACGAAAAAAATTATGACTATATAAAAAAAGACAACTGCCAGCTTTACGATACAGAAATGAATTTAATCGCAAAGATAAAATTCAGAGAAACATAGGTGCGGCTCTTTAGGCTTAAAAACCGAAAAGAAACGGTCGGATATTCTGACCGTTTTCTTTTATGCATTGCAAAAAATATAAAAATATGGTATAATTCGTATTGTGCTAAAGCAGAGTTGAGAAATTATTCTTGATTTAATTTAGACAAAGCAACCGTGCAGCATAAACAAAAACAGAGAGGGTGTAATGGCAGGTGTGTAAGCAGTTTGCAGCCGGAGAGCGCGTGGTGTATGGTAAGATGGGCGTTTGCCTTGTCACCGACCGGCAGGTGATGGCCTTTGGCGGTGAAAGGGAGGAATACTATATCCTGCAGCCGCAGCGCGATCCGCGCTCGTCGATCTATGTGCCCTGCGGCAATGCCCTGCTGATGGCTAAGCTGCGCCCTTTGCTCTCAAAAGAGGAGATCGACACGATCCTGCAGGGGGTTCCACAGGAGGATATCGGTTGGATCGACGACAAAAATGAGCGATCTACGCAGTTCCGCCGGATATTGGCTCAGGATGACCGCCGTCAGCTGCTGCGGCTGATCCGCTGCCTGATGAGTGAAAAGCGCAGGCGTATTGCTGCCGGGAAAAAGCTGCCTGCTGCGGATGAGGCAACGCTGCAGGAGGGCGTACACCTGGTGGAGCAGGAGTTTTCGCAGGTGCTGAACATACCGGCTGCGCAGGTGAGTGAGTACATCCGGACGCGCATAGAGGAAGCAGCCGCCCAGCCGGAATAATGCCGGTACGGATAGAAAAACGCCGGATGCACGGAATTGTATCCCCGGCACGCGGAAGATTTTTTCGCGTGCCTTTTTTCTCTGTACAAATCCATGAAAAAATGCTATACTTATGTTCTCTTAAACAATAAGGGGGGATAACGATGGAGAAAGCCTGTTGTTTTACCGGGTATCGTCCCCATCGTTTTGCCTTTTCTTCGCAGGGGTTGCGGCCGGAGCAGGTGCAGGCGGCGCTGGGTGAGCAGATCGCCGGTTTGTACGCAGTGGGCTGCAGACGCTTTATATCGGGTATGTGTATCGGGGTCGATCTTTGGGCGGCCGAGGAGGTTGTGCGGCTGCAGCAGCACTATCCGGAGGTGGAGCTGATCGCTGCTGTTCCCTTCGAGGGGCAGGAAAGCTATTGGAGTCTTGCGGAGAAGCAGCAGTACCGCCGGCTGCTGGAGGCTTGTGCACAGGTGCATGTTCTCAGCAGCAGGGAGCAGGCGGCCGAAAATGCTGCCGCCTGCTACCGTCGCCGGAATATCTGGATGGTCGACCATGCCGATACGGTGCTGGCGGTATATTCGCCGGCACTGGCCGATAACCGTTCCGGTACGGCCGCCACCGTGCGGTATGCCCGCCGGCAGCAGCGCCGCCTTCTGTATATCCATCCGCAGACGCTGGCGGTCACCGAGGAAGCGGTGCACCAGCTGCAGTTTGAATTGCCTTGATCTGAAAGGGGGTTTTGTTATGCCATTACCGAAGTTTCCGATACCGGAGATCACTTTCTTTATCAACAACAATCCGTTTTGCGGCAGCGTGGGCGGTTTCAATTACCGCGTGCAGCCGGTAAAGGCGGATACCGAAAAAAACATTGATAGCCATTTGCTGGCCTATACCTGGTATGGCCCCCTGTGCAGTGACCTGAGTGAACGGCAGGCCGAGGCAGAATTTCCTCTGGATACCGATGGCATCGCTGCTGCCAAGGTGTGGTTGGAACAGCAGGAGGCGGCTTACCGTGAGTCCTTGGAAAGCTGAAAAAACGCTTGCCTGATCAGATGATCGGGCAAGCGTTTTTTCAGCTGTTGTTGGTCGTATCGGTCTCGGGTTCTGCTTCCTCATGCTTCTTTCGGTGCCTCTGCAGGACCTTATTGTAAAGAAAATAGCCACCAACACTGACCACCCCGGTGATGGCATATACAATGATGGCTGTGCGGTAATCCTCCTTGCCGAGAAACTGTCCGCATACGGTGGAGGATATGACCGAGGGGATGCGGGCAATCAGTGTCAGCCCTAAAAACTCCGACAGGCGAATATCGGTCAGTCCGGCAAAGTAGGTCAGCACATCCTTTGGGGTGCCGGGAATTAAAAACAGCAGAAAGATCGTCCGTTTCAGCTTTTTTTCGCTGTTGATGAAGCGCAGTTCGTGGATCTTCTCACGGGAGATGAAGGTTTCTACCAGCGGTGTGCCGATCTTTTTGGTCAGAAGAAAAATCGCCGAGGAAGAAACGGCTACGCCAAGCAGGCAGATCAGCATGCCGCCGATGGCACCGTAGGCATAGCCGGCGCCAAGCTCGATGATCTCACCGGGGATGAACGCAACGATGATTTGCAGACATTGCAGGCCGAAGAGGATAAAATACCCTTTCCAGCCAAAGGAATCAAGGAATGTGTGCAGCTCCTCGGAGGAGCTCATGTACGGTGCCAGAACCTTTGTAAACAGCAAGGTCAGCAGCAAAATGACGATAACGAACAGAATGAGAGAGATCAGGCTGAACAGCTTGCGCTTTTTGGTGTAACGGACATTTTCCGTTTCCGGTGGTTTCAAGATCGTTCACCCCAATACATAGGATATGCCGATAGTATACCCTTTTTTCGACAAAAATATGTAACGGAACTGTAAATTAAAATCCGCCGGCAGGTGAACAGCTGCGGGGAACCACGGAGGCGCAGGCTTTGTTCTGCCGCAATGATCGCTTCCGAAAGAAAACAGACGGGGCGGCCGCAGGTGAAGTATACACGCCTGCGGCCGCCTCGTTTTCTGATTATGATTGCCGGTCGTTCAATGGCCCTTGCCGGCCTTGCGGTACTGTACCGGCTGCATACCGACCTTTTCCTTGAAGATCTTGCTGAAATATTTGGAGTTGCCGAAGCCGGTGGTGTCGCTGATGTAGGCGATGGAGTGATCGCTGCTGCGCAGCAGCTCCTTGGCGTGCTCCAGCCGGATGCCCAAGAGGTAATCGCTGTAATTCTTGCCGGTCTTTCTCTTAAATACGCGGCTGATATAGCTGGCATTGAAGAAAAATGCCTCCTCCAGCGAGGACAGCGTGATATTCTGGGCGTAGTTCTGCTCCAAATATTGGATGATCCGCTGCACCAGCTCGGAGGAGCGGCGGCTCTCCTGTTCGTGCAGGCACTGCCGGATATAGTCCTCCAGGGCGGCGCGCAGCACCGTTTCATCTGCCTGCGGCGGAAGCACCGGGGAGGGGACGGTCAGCACCGCCAGCTTCTGGCGGGCAGTGCGGATCAGCTCATAGGACAGCTTGCTGACGATATTGTGCAGCGTATCCGGGTCCGGGTGGCTGCTCCGCAGCTGCGCAAAGAACCGGCCTAATTCGCTGGCTGTTTTTTCGGCGTCGGCTCGCTCAAAGGCCTGCAGCAGTGCGCTCTCTTCCTCAAATGGGTAGGGCGTCTCCCAGGTGCTGCGTTTTTGCTGCAGCCGCACCAGCGACGCCTGCAATTCCTCCGGGGAGATGGGCTTGAGCAGGAAATCGAACACGCCCATGCGTATAGCCTGCCGGGCATAGTCAAATTCATCGTAGCCGGTGAGGATAATGACCTCGGTGCGCGGAAGCTGCTGTTTGATCTCACTGGTCAGGGTGATGCCATCGCAGAAAGGCATTTTCAGGTCGGTGATCACCAGATCAGGGGTCAGCTCCCGGATAAGAGGCAATGCCTCCCGCCCGTTTTCGGCTTCGCCGATGATCCGGAAGCCGATAGTCTCCCATGGCAGCAGCTTTTTCATGCCGGAACGGATGAGCTTTTCATCATCTACCAGAAAGACGGTCAGCGGTGTGTTCTGCATAGGCTTCTCCTTTCTGCTGTGTTATCATCAGCGCCGGTACCAGCGCAGGTCGTCCGCATCCCGGATCGCCGGGATACGGAAAGAGATGCAGGTGCCGCCGTCCGGGTGGCTCTCGATCGTCAGGCGGCTCTCGGTGCCGAAATACAGCTGCAGCCGCTCGTTGACATTGCACAGGCCGATCCCATGCTCCCCCGGAGAGACCGGCTCGCGCAGCCGCGCGAGCAGCTCCTGCAGGGTGGCTTCATCCATGCCGCAGCCGTTGTCGGCAACAGACAGCTGCAGAGCATCACCATCAGCGTGGACGCCGATGGTGATGCGGCAGACATGCTCCACATCCCGGAAACCGTGCGAGAAACAGTTTTCCAGTATAGGCTGCAGCAGGATCTTCGGAATGTAGCAGGACAGCAGCGCCGGGTCGGCATCGCAGACAATCTCCAGCTTCTCCTGCAGACGCAGCTGCTGCAGTGCCAGGTAGTTGTTTACCTGCTCCAGCTCCTCGCGGATCATCACCGGCTGGTCACTGTTGCGCACATGGTAGCGGAACAGAGCGGATAGGTGCAGCAGCGCCGCAGCAATATCCTCCTTATCATCCAGCACGGCCATCATACGGATGGTATCCAGCGAATTGTACAGAAAATGGGGATTGATCTGGCTTTGCAGCATTTGGTATTTTGCCACAGTCTCCCGCTTTTCCGATTCGGATACGGCATGGATCAGCTGGTCGATCTCTTTGACAAGGCGGTTAAATCCCTCATACAGGTCACCGAATTCGTCATTGCGCTGTTCTTGAATACGGGTGTCCAGATTGCCGTTGCCCACCTGCCGCATGGCATCCTGCAGAATGCGCACCGGCCGGGTAAAGGAATACGAAACGGCCACGGTGATGGCGGAGACGATGACTGCCGCCAGCAGGCACAGGAGAATAAACCGGCGGATCAGCTCCTGCGAATTGCGGGTGATGTTGTCATAGGGCAGTGCCGCCACCACTGACCAGCCTGTCTCGGCTACGGGGCTGTCGGTAAGAAAATAGGCATCACTGCCCACGCTGATCCGGCAGCGGGTATTGCCGGCGGCATAGCGGGCGGCAATGGCCGCAGTGCGTTCGGCAGTGTCATCTGTGGTATACACCACGGTGCCGGTGCTGTCGCAGATATACAGCAGTGTCCCGTCGCCGAAGGGGGCGTTGGCGCAGATGGCAGCCAGCTGTGAGACGGAGCATTCCGAGATCACATAGCCCGTATAGAAGCTCATGCCGATATCGTCATCCTGTCCCACATCCAGATGCTTGCAGGCAACAGAGAACACTGCTTCGTCGCCGCCGGTATCGTCATGTGCCGCGCGCACCGGCAGCAGCACCGTATTGCCGGTGGAGGTCAGCAGCGGGGCGTAATAGGCATCATCCAGCGCAATGGTCGGGCGGGTGTAGCGGCCGTTTGTATAGGCCAGGGAGCGCCCGTCTAGCGAGGAGACGATCAGCGTGTGGATGTCCTCATTGGTGCGGGCGATCTGCTTGAGCGCCTCCAGTGCGTTCTGCTCCAGCACCCACAGCTGGGTGGGATCGTCCTCAAAGCCGGTGAAGGTATTGCGCAGATAGCGGGGAACATCCGTGGTATTGTCCACCATACGGGTGATCTGATCCACCCGCGAAATGTATTCGGAGAAAATGATGGACAGCTGTTTGGTCATCTGGGTGTAGGTCTCCGCTGCCTCGTTTTCAATCTTGGCACTGCTGGTGTGGAACATAAACAGTCCAAAAACGATCAAAGGGACGATCACCGAGGTGAGAAAGACGCACAGCAGCCTGGTGCGCACAGAGACACGGCGGGGAACCGATCGTGCCGTCATTCTGCCCATCCTCCTTTGCGTAGTATATCAACAACGACAATATTATACACGAAACAGAGAAAAAAGCCAATCCGTGGCGGTGGTTTTTAGGCAGTATTTTTTGACTTTTGGGTACAGTTTTTTTACAAAAACAGAAAAAACGGCCGCAATGCAGCCATTTTGAAGCGGAATTTACATAATTATCCATTAAAAAGCTGGTCGTTGTGCGGAATATGTAGCATATGTGCACAAAAGGTAAAAATAACGAACTGCAGACCGCAAAAAAAGTGACACCGCGCTGCAGGAAATTTGGTACAATGGCCATAGCATGAAGCTGGAATAGACCGAAATACGAGACGAACGGGAGTGTTACCTATGTTACAACAGCTGCTGCGTCCCCCGGAACCAGGAAATGCTGTCCTTTTGCAAAGCTGTAACGCTCAGAGCGATTAAAGGAGGTTGAACCATGAGATCAGATGTTCGTATGTTAGGTTTGTCTAAGAAAGGCAGACGGCTATCCCACCTGACCCGCCGGGTCAATGTGGTTTTGCTGTGCCTGGCGCTGCTGCTGGGCATGGTGCCGCTGGTGGCTGTCTCTGCTGCGGAGGATGAAAGCTTCCAGGGCTTTACTGCCTGGGAGCTGGAGGGCAAGGGTACGCTGTCTCTGACCGGGGGCGTCAGCGGCAACGGTGCCCTGATCACAAAGACCGGCAGCGGCGAGGCGGTGCTGGTTTCGGCTCTGACGGCTGTTACGGCCGGGCAGAAGTACCGGGCCGGGGTTTCACTGAAATCAACAGCGCCGGAGGCGGCGGCCGATCTGCGGGTGCATTTCTTCCGGGATGCCGAGGGCAAGGAGCCGGTAGGGGAGGCACTGAGCGTAGCAGCCGGTGCGCCCGGTGCGGCGTTTGCCGAGCTGGCCGGCGACCTGACGGTGCCGGAGGGGGTCAGCTATGCCCGGATGGAGATCGGTCTTGGGAACAGCAAGAGCGCGGCGGGGGATACCTACGCGGCGGACAATGCGTTCCTCTACCCGTACAGCCGGACGGCACCAATCTATGACTTCAACGCGGCGGGTCTGACGCCGGGGCAGTGGTACCGCTATCCTGACGGTGAGGGCAGCGCCTGGGTCAACACCCCGCAGTATTATGTCGAGACGGTGGAAGACGGCTATAACGGTGCCAGCGCTCTGCACTTTGTGAACAAAACGGCAGCGCATGACATGATTATGGTGCTGGTGGCGCCGAAGGAAGTGCCCGCGGGAGAATATAAGGTTTCACTGTGGGTGAAAGGCTCGGTGGCACTGGCGGGACAGGATGTGCGCTTTGTGGATACTGCACATGACACAGGCGATCCCGCACACAAGATCACGGAGAAAACAAACACCTTTGCCGATTGGACGGAGTTTTCCTATACCTACACTTCCACCGGCACACGGGACTTTCTCTTCAAATTTTCCAAGTATAACTGGGAAAGCGATCTGTATATCAGCCATATCACCGTTACCAATACCGCCACCGGTGAAGATGTGCTGGATGGCTGCGGCGACTTTCTTGCCGCGGACAGCGCATCGCTGGTGACGGCGGTCAACTTCGTACAGAACGGCGATTTTGAGGATGCGATCTACCGCTATCTGCCGCTGGAGCAGTTCAATGGCAGCTTTACCGGTGCCGCCATGGAGGAGCAGGAGCTTGGCTGGCAGGTGAATGACAATGCCGATAATGCCGTATCACTGGAGGCGGCTACGGATGGGGAGCACGGCGGCGTGCTGAAAGCGACCCGCCATGTGAACAGCGAGAATTGGATCTCGGTAGGGACCAAGGACATTACCGTCGAGGGCGGTGTCCGGTATCGTTTCTCGGTCGATATCAAGGGAACCGGTACCCGCCGGCACTATAAGCTGTTCGGGTATACCTTTGATCGGGCCGGTACGCCGAAGGAGATCACCTATGACATGCTTACCGGCGCGCCGGAGGCTGACCTGCCGGAGGATTGGCAGACCCTCAGTGCCGCCTTTACTGCTCCGTCCGATGCGGTGCGGGTGCAGCTGCGGCTGATCTTCTGGGGCGCTGAGGGAGATACCATGCTGCTGGACAATGCCTCCCTGTGCCCCTACCAGCAGACTGCGGTATTCCCGGAAAGCTGGAAATATGCCGGCCTTATCATGCCGGAAAACGACGACAACGCCTTTGTGCGTGTAGCCGAAGAGGGCTGCAGCAATAACAATGTCGGCTCGCTGCATGTGTACCGCAATTACGGGGTACATCACAGCGGCGGCTATGACCTGCGGTTTGGCTATCTTCTGACCAATGCTACCGCGGGCAATACCTATGTGCTGAAAATGATGGTGAAGGGCAACTTCAACCCTGCCGGTGATCCGCCCAACATGGAGCTTCCCTGGGGCAAGGGCACATGGACTGCCACCGGAAGCTCGGTCTATCGGTTCAGCAATCAGGAGTATGCCGAGTGGACGGAGGTATCCTTTGAATTTACGGCAGCCATCAGTGATTGGGCGCCGATACTGTTCAATGTCGGCGGCTACAATGGCGTGGACTGTTACATCGACAATGTGCGTCTGTATGCCGTGAACGATCTTAATACCAACCTTATCCCGGACGGCGATTTCTTCGCCTGGGGCGATGTGGATACTACCCGCAATCTGATCCAGAACGGCGCCTTTGAGGGGCTGCGCGTGCTGACGGTTCCCGGCTGGAGCTTCTCCGGCGATGTAGACTATTCTGCTGCAGACGGGAAGATCACCTTCGGCAGCCAGTCCTCGGCCACCTCCCTGCGCTACAATGTGACCGGTGGTGCGATCTATCGGGTGCGGACCGAGGGCAGTGGCGGTACGCTGCGGCTGACCTTTGACCAGGGGGCTGACTATACCCAGACTGACGCTGATGGCTACTTCATCGTGCCGGCCGGAGCGCAGTATATGCGGGTCAGCTATGTCTCCGAGAGCGGCGCGGAGCTGCATTCCATCACATTCCGCGAGCTGGAGCATCCGGAGAACTTCGATTTTGAGCTGAAGGATCCCGCAAGCGATATGCCGCTCAACTGGCAGTCCTATGTGCTGGAAACAACGGACGATACCTATACCCGCAGCTATCAGTCGGGCATTGGTGTGGACGGCAGCGCGGCTTTGCAGGTGACCACGCAGAAGGATAATGAAAAGGGCGCTCTGGTGGTTTACAGCAGCCGGATCGCGGTGAAGCCCAATGCGGTCTACCGCGTCACCTTCCAGGGCAAGTACACCGGTACGGATATCGGCGTCTTCCCGCTGGCGCGCACATATAAGACGAACGGATCGGATACAAGCGATGGAACGCCTTATAACTGGCTCTCCGCTGCCAACTCTTCGAATGGCGATGGCGAGTGGCACAGCTATACCGCGGGTTTCACGACCG
Organism: Ruminococcaceae bacterium UBA6353; assembly: GCA_002437905.1. Taxonomy (GTDB): domain Bacteria; phylum Bacillota; class Clostridia; order Oscillospirales; family Acutalibacteraceae; genus UBA5905. Next base: position 11,488 of record DJRT01000002.1, read on the forward strand.
GCGGCGATGCAGCCACGATGGAGATGCGTTTTGAGATCCATTCCTACAAGGCGGGCGCCACATTCCTGTTCGATAATGTATCGGTGCGGTATCTGGGGGATGCCTCGGACGCCAATCTCGACTTTGAGACCGGCGACAACGGCGAAGCACCTTTCAACTGGACCTTCTACGAGCGCCGGGAAAAACCCGGGCAGCCCGGTGAATATGAAGAGGGCAGCTTTGGCACCTATACGGTGAAAAAGGTGGACGGTGCTTCCAAGGACGGCAGTGCGGCGGTCTGCGTGCAGAAGCCGGATACGGGTATGGTGCAGCTGTATCTGCAGAGCGCCATGATCCCGGTCGAGAGCAACACCAATTATCTGTTGTCCTATGATGCCATGGTGCAGGGCAATAAAAAAGGCTCGGTGGTGGTCTGTGTCCGCCAGTTTACGGATAAGCTGGGCAATGGCACGGGCGATGAGTCGGTAAACTTTACCTGGCTGCCGGACGCCAATGTCTACGGCTCGTTCGATTGGCGCAACTGCGGTGCGACATTCAAAACAGCACCCGGCACGAAATACATCCGTGTGTGGCTTGTGCCGAACACGGAGGAGGCGTGCGAGATGTATTTTGACAACATCTCGGTCACCCCGACAACAGAGATCACCGATCCCAACCTGGACTTTGAATATGTATCCGGCGGCAAGCCGCTGAACTGGACCTATGCCACCTCCGACGGCATAGCCGATATCACAGCGGACAGCAGCGTATACTACCGGGGCGGGCACTCGCTCCATATTCGTAAGCAGTATAACCGGATCAACTACACTACAGCGGAGATGACCCGCCGCATCGATGTGCAGGCAGGGGATCAGATCGAATTTGTGGTGCATGTGCGCAGCAAGGATGCGGTTTCCGGCGTTTTCGCCGCCGTGGTACGAGGCTATGGCAGCAACGGCACGGTGGTGCAGGATTGGCACGGGCAGGAGCGCACGCTCCATTCCGGCAGCTACCTGAGCGACTGGCAGGAATACCGGATCACTTATACCGTGACAAAGAATGTCAAGCAGGTGGCCCTCATGCTGCGCGTTGGCGGTAAAGAAGCCGATGTGTATTTTGACGGGATAGAGTATTATAACTACACCGCCAGCAATAATGTGGTCTATGCCGAGGATTTCGCCTCCGCCTCCTCCGATCGCCTGCCTGGCGGCTGGAAAATGGCCGATACGCAAGGCACCCCTGCGGTCGCGGTGGCGAACGGCGTCACTCTCTCCGGTACAGCGGCGGATAATGCAGCGCTGTATACCTTTATTGAGATTCTGCGCACAGATTACAGCTATACCTTCACTGCCCGTTATCAGACCACGGATACCGCCGTAGGACGGATGGTGCTGGAGGGCTACGATTGGCGCGACCGCCCGGTGGGCAAGGTTGTGGAGCGTGAGCTGACTGCCTCGCCCGTGGCAACGGAGATCACTGTGGACTTCACGGCGATCGACGCGGTCTATTACCGGCTGCGGCTGGAAAAGACCGGTGGCGACGGCGGTGTAACACTGCTGAATGTGCAGCTGCGGCAGACCGGCGAACCGACCGAGAGTCAGGGCTGGGAGGGCAGCTGGATCGTCCACCCGGCGGATTACGACACCATTGAGAGCCAGAAGAACAACGAACGCTATTATTTCTTCCGGCAGGAGCTGAACCTGGAGGATACCATCAAATCGGCGCAGCTGCAGATCACGGCTGATGACCGGGTGGATGTGTACATCAATGGCGAGCAGGTCTATACCGAGACCCGCACCGGCGATACCTGGAGCCTGCCGGTAACGCTGGATATCAGCGAGTACCTGCAAAAGGGCCGGAATGTGCTGGCCATACGCCTGTATAACGGCGTATACCGCTACGGTCTGCTGTACGATGGCATTGTGAAGATGGATAACGGCTCGGCGCTGCGCTTCTTCAGTGACGACAGCGTATCGGTGGCACGGGCGTCTATCGGTGAAGAGGCCGCTCCCAATCCTCTCTGGACAGAGGCGGATGAGCAGCACTTCATGGAGCCGGATTACGATATGTCCACCGGCGGCTGGACCAAGGCGGAGATCTACGCCAAGGCTGGCGGTGGCGGCTGGGGCTCCATCGATTTCGACAATGCCGAATACTCCGATTACAAGCTGGAGACCAACGAATTCAACTTCCCGAAGAATACGGTGTATGCCGGCGACACGGTGGAGATCACGGCAACGCTGAAGATCAACGAAAAGCTGCCCAAGACCAATAGCTTTGCGGTGTATTTCTGGAAGCGCAATTCCACCAGCCGCATCTGCACCGGTACCATTGCGCTGGCAGACGGCAAGACCACCGACAGCTGGCCGGTGGGCAAGGAGTTTGAGGCGAAATTTGTGCTGACGGTGCCGCTGTTCCTCGCCGAGGGCAGCTACACCCTGCAGTTTGATAACACCGTCGCCATTGTCAGCGATTATTACATCAACAACAAGGTCGGCAACCTGAAGGTGGCACAGCCGGAGAAGACCGTTGATACCAAGAGCGAAGTGAAGATGCACAACGGCAAGCCCACAGTGTTTGTCAACGGCGTGGCTAAGGCGCCGCTGTGGTACAGCCGTCCGGAGCGCGACACCCAGTTTGACACGGCAGAGATGGCCGGGCTGGCCAATGGCGGCATCGATACCTCTATCGCGTTCATTCTGCCGCGCGAGACGCTGGGCGAGCTGTGGATGCCTGATGGCACCCTCAAGACCGAGACTATTGACCGGCAGATGCTGGGAACCCTGGCGGCAGATCCGAATTCGCAGCTGATGGTGGCGATTGATACCACGCCGCCCCAGTGGTGGCTGGATCAGCACCCGGATGAATGCGTGAAGCTGAACACCGGCGTCATCAGCAAGGAGTCCTTTGCCTCGGAGCTGTACCGCAAAGAGGTGGGTGAGGTGCTCACCCGCATTATCCAGTATCTGATGGAGCAGCCCTATGCCAATAATATCGTCGGTTTCAAGATCACCGGCGGTACCACCTATGAGTGGCAGTGGTGGGGCATGAACGGCAATTCCACTGTGATCGGCGATTATTCCTCCGCAGGTTTGACCGCTTTCCGCCAGTGGCTGCGCGAAAAGTATTCTTCCGTGGAGGCTCTGCGGCAGGCGTGGGGCGACAGCACCGTTACCTTTGAAACGGCCGGTGTGCCCGACAAGGCAGCACGGACAGCGACCACCTACGGCAGCGTTCTGAGCGCCACGGAGAACCGCCACGCTATTGACTATGAGCTGTTCATGGGTGATATGAAGACCGATGCCATGCTGTACTTCGCCGAGGTGGCGAAAAAGGCGGTCAACAATCGCCTGATGGTGGGTACCTACGCCGGGTATCTGCTGAATGTCATCAACTACGATATGGCATCCAGCACATCCCAGACCTCTTTCCAGAGAATACTGGAGTCTGAATACATTGATTTCGTCACCTGTCCGTGGCTGTACAGCGAGCGGGAGATCGGCTACTCCGGCGATTATATGTCGGCAGTGGACTCGGTCACGGCTCATGGCAAGCTGTATATCGCGGAGGATGATGACCGCAACCATACCACCGATATGTTCGAGGCGCCGGATGCCCGGGCAGCTGTCGGCTGGACCCGCACGGCAGAGCAGACGGTGGAGACCCTCAAGCGCAACTATGCCTATGCCATTTCCAAGGGCTGCGGCCTGTATCTCTACAGCCTGGCTGGCACCTATTTTACCGATACGCAGGTGCAGCAGTTGGCATCGCAGATGATGCAGGAAATGACCCTGTCGCTGGGCGTGGAGCACAAGAGCGTGTCCGATGTAGCGGTATTCTATGATGAACAGTCGGCGGCATATATGGGCTACAGCGGCACGGATCTGACCAACGAGCTGCTCTATAAGGCACTGCTGATGTACCAGCGGCGGGAGCTGTACAGCATGGGTGTTCCTTATGATACCTATGTGCTGGATGACCTTGAGAAGGGGCTTGTGCCGGAGCACAAGGTCAATATCATGCTGTCGGCTACGCAGATCACCGATACCGAACGCCAGGCGATCGAAGAACGCCTGTGCAAAAACGGCAATGTGATCATCTGGATCTTTACGGCAGGCCTGTCTGACGGAGCGACCTCCGATGTGGCGAATATCTCGGCATTGACCGGTATGCGTATGCAGCTGGTATCCTCGCCGGATGGGCAGCGCAAGCAGTTAGGTACGGTCGAGGTCACAGACTATAACCATTGGCTGACCAAGGGGCTGGCCGATGTCAGCTATGGCGCGATCGAATACAATACGCTGGCGCCGGTGATCGCTGTGGATGATCCGGATGCCCTTGTGCTGGGCTATCACACGGCGCAGAACGGCTGGGCGGCGAACAGCGCCGGTCTGGCTGTCAAGGAAATGAACGAGAACGGACGGCAGTGGGTGAGCATTTATTCTGCGGTGCCCTGCTTCCCGCAGGCCCTGCTGCGGAATATCCTGGAGCATCTCGGCTGCCATGTGTATGATGAGACCGCTTCGGATGTGGTGTATGCGGACAGCAATTATGTGTCGGTGCACTCGCTGTTCGGCGGGGATAAGACGATCCATTTGCCGCAGCGCAGCACCGTATACGATGTGTTCAACGGCAAGATCATTGCGGAAAATGTTACCGACTTTACGGTGCATTGCGAAAAGAGCGAGACCCGTCTGTTCCGTCTCAGCAGCGATAATAAACTGCGGACATACTTCACCCGCACAGCCGGCGGCAGCATTTCGCCGGAGAATCTGCAGACAGTCGAGCAGGGCGGCAGTATTACACTGACCATGCAGGCTGATGAAGGCTACCGCCTGGATCACCTGATGGTGGACGGCGTCAAGACCACCATATCCGGTAATACCTACACGCTGTCGAATATCCAAGAGAGCCATACCGTGATTGCCTGCTACGCCCGCGTGTATGCGAAACCGCCGATCGATGATGAGCCAGATACCCCGGATACGCCGAACACTCCGGACACGCCGGTTGTCCCCGATACCCCGGTGACACCGACAAAGCCGAGCCAGGAGATCCCGTCGACCACACCGACGACACCGGATGAGCCCGAACCCTCTGTTCCGGAAAAGCAGCCGGTCAAGAGGAGCACCGTGAAGTACAACACAAGCACAGAGCTGAACTGGCCGGCTATCCTGGCCCTGGGCGGCGGTGTGCTGGCTGGAATATTGGCACTGTTGGTGCTGCTGTTGGTGCTGTTGGGACGCAATGTGGTGTTCTACCGGAATGGCAAGCGGGTAAAGGCTGCCCGCGCCAAGCGCTCCGGTGTCCGTTTGGACAGCCTGAACCGGCATGGCGGCCTGACCGGCGTAACGGCCGTAGTGAAAAAGGGCTATGTGCGCCGCCATAAGGGGCAAACCCTCCAATTCACGCTGGACGGTACACCGAAGGCCTCGGTGACGCTGGAAGGCGATGGGGAAGCCCGTGTAACGCTGTAAAGAAGCGCCAAACCGCCGGTGCTGCGTCGTTCAGGTGCAGCACCGGCGGCAAAGGAGAAATGTCGCAACCGTGCGAAAGGAGACTTATGCTATGAAACACAGATCGATCCGTTTTCTCAGTCTGGCATGTGCCTGTTTGCTGCTATTGGGCGCCCTGGCCGGCTGCAGCCTGACCAAAACGACCATAACCAGCGATATCAGCACCGATATCAGCTACATCGATGTCAGCCGGCCGGATACTTCCACCAGCACCGGTGGTGCAGACGATACCTCGACGCCCTCCAATTCCTCCTCCGGCGGCAAAACGCCGTCTTCCGGCGGGAATGTGGTCAGCGGCTCCGGGGATAACACCGCGCACAATGCCGGCACAGTCGACAACACCGCAGAGGAAAAGCTGACCGGTACGCTGGAGCTGCAGATCTTCGTCGGCGGCTATGGCGAAAAGTGCTGGGAGTATGCCATTGAGGAATTTCAGAAGCTGCAGCCCGGTCTGGAGATTAACGCGCATATGGATGCCAATGTGAATGCGCAGATGAAGACCCGCTGGGCAAAGGATAATCCGCCGGACTTCGTGTTCCTGGACGGCACCAACATGCCCAAAAGCACCTGGATGGAAGAAAACAAGCTGCGGGATCTGAGCAGTCTGTATAAAGACGGTAAGGTGTATGGTACCTCGACCCCCATCAGCCAGCAGATAAAAAGCGGCCTGGTGACGACCTATAAGAACACCGGAAAAATCTATGAAATGCCGGTGCTGCTGTCCACCTACGGTATGTGGTACGATGAGGCTTTCCTCTCCCAGAAGGGCTGGTCCGTGCCGAAGAATTATACCGAGCTGACCAGCTTCTGCCAGACGGTGAAGAATGCTGGCACCTCTCCGCTGATCTATACCGGTAAATACTCCGGCTACCTGGTATGGGGCATGCTGATGCCGGCTGTGGCATCGGAAGCCCTGGCATCCAATGACCAGCAGTTCTTCTACGATATTGCCAATGCTTCCAGTGAGTCTGTCTGGGATGACGCCCGTTTCAAAAATGTGCTGAACAAGCTGAAAACGCTGGCAGACAACGGGTATTTTGATCTTTCCGGTATGTCAATGGATCACATCACCAGCCAGGCGGCGTGGCTCAAGCACAGTGCGGCGCTGATCCCGAACGGTCTGTGGCTGGAGAGTGAAATGAAGGATTCCACACCGGCTGGGTTTAAGATGAAATACTATCCCTCAGTGCTGCAGGAGGCTAGTCAGCCGACCTGCGTGATTGCTTCCTCGGCAACGGTGGGTATCGCCGCCAAGGCGAAAAACCCCAAGGCAGCAGAGGCCTTCCTGCGGTTCCTGTACACCGATCAGGTGGCCGCAAAGTTTGCCGAGCTGTGCGCCGTGCCCAGTGCTGCCCGCACGGATGTTTCCAATGCCAACCTGACGGAGTCTGCCAAGCAGGTCAATGAGATGATCAACTCCTCCCAGGTGACGCTGATCGCCAAAGGCTCCACCACCTGGGGCAGCGTGGATGCTACGATAAACCAGTGCGTCAACAACCTGATCTCCGGCAAAATGTCTGTGGATCAGGTGATCACTGAGCTGAAGAAGGCCACAAAGAAGAAAATCGGCTAAGATTGGAAAAGGGTGCACACTATGCCACATACAAAAGCTAAGACCCGCAAGCGGGTGGATCGCTCCAAGCTCGCCTTTTTCGGCGTGTTTTGCCTGCCACCGCTGCTGCTGTATATCCTCTTCTGCATCTATCCGATCATCAATTCGCTGTACACCAGCTTTTTCGAGTGGTCAGGCTATGATGCGCTGACGATGGATCATTTTGTCGGTTTGCAGAATTATATCGCCGTGATTACCGACCCGGAATTTTTGGCGGCGATCCGCAATGATTTTATCATTATCGCCGGCAAGGAAATCCTGATCATCGCGCTGACGATTCTGTTTGCCGTATCTTTGACCAGACTGCGCTTTTCAAAGGCAGAAGCGGGTATTTACCGGTTTATCTTCTTCATGCCCAATGTGCTGAGCGTAATCGTGATCTCGACCATCTGGACCTTTGTACTGGATCCCAATTTCGGTATCCTGAACCCACTGCTCAGGGCCATCGGCCTTGGAAGCGTGATCCCGCCGATGGGGTGGACCTTTACCCACCCCATCGGGGTCATCACCTTTGTGGGCAGCTGGTGCGGTATCGGTTTATTCATGCTGATCATGATCACGGCCATTAACGGCATCAGCAAGGAGCTGTATGAGTCCGCGACCATTGACGGAGCAGGCGAATGGAAGCAGCTGCGGTATATCACCATGCCGGCGGTTTGGGAGCAGGCGCGGTTTATGGTCATCACCATTCTCTTTCAGTCCTTCAGCTCCAGCTTTACACTGGTTAAGGCCATGCTGGGAGATACAGTCAGCTCCGAGTCCACGGTTATGGGAATGTTCGTGTATCAGAACAGCTTTGATAGCCAGTGGCCCCAGGTGGGCTATTCCTATGCGGCGGCGATCATCATGCTGATCATCTCAGCGGTCGCTTCCTTCATTGTCAACCGGATTATGTCGGGGAGGTCGAGTGTGAATGAGTAAAAGATCCAAAGCCCCCCGGCTGTCCCTGTCAACCAGAATCGGCCAATGGGTCATCCGGATCTTCCTGATCCTGTGGAGCGTGACGGTCGCCTTTCCGGTGATTTGGGTTCTGTATACCTCACTGAAAAGCAACCAGGAATTCTTTGCTTCTCCGTGGGCGTTGCCGTCCGCTCCCCAGTGGAGCAATTTTGCGGAGGCCTGGAAAGAAGCGAACTTTGCCGGGTATTTTCTCAATAGCCTGCTGACGGTGCTGCTGACGCTGGCGATTACCCTGCTGATTGTAGGGGCCAACGCCTATGTTATTGCGAAATACCGCAGCCGATTCATCCGGGGGCTGGAAAAATTCTATATGGTGGCAATGATGGTGCCCTCGGTGCTGATGCTGGTGCCGCTGTACTATTTTGCCGATACACTTCATATGACCGATTCGCTGGTGTGGCTGTCGGTGATATATGCGATCCAGGGCATGCCGTTTGCCGTCTTTATGATGGCGGGCTTTGTGCGGAACATCCACAATGCACTGCTGGAGGCGGCTACCATTGATGGGGCGTCCCAGTTTACCATCTTTTTCCGTATTATTATCCCGCTGTCGAAGCCCTCGCTGTTTGTGGTGGCGCTGCTCAATGTGATGGGCACCTGGAACGAGTACATTACGGCACTTACCTTTATCCGGGATAAGGCCAAGTATACCATCGCCATTGGCCTATCCTATCTGACAAACTCCGGTACCTATGATGTGAATTACGGGCGGACATTTGCCGGCCTGGCAATCGCCCTGGTGCCGATCCTGATCATTTATGCAATTTTCCAGAAGCAGCTGCAAAGCGGTATGTCCTCCAGCGATGGCATAAAAGGATAAGGCGTATGGGCCGCCGATTCCCTTGACGGGGAAGCGGCGGCTCTTTGCCGAAGAGAGAGGAGGGGACAGGATGCTCGATATTTTACGGGAGCCCGATGATATACGGATCGAATGCGAGGCCGACAATGTGGATTGTACGGTCATAACAGAAATCAGGGATGAGCGCCTCTATGTGTATGTTACAGCGGCGGCCTCCCGCCCGCGTTTTATATGCCTGCGCTGGAACACCCGGTTTACGGAGCCGACGAGGATCATGGGGGACAAGTGGGAGCGCTCCTACGGGGATATGGAATGGCATTCTCTGAATGGCGAGATCTTTATGCCATGGTATTTCCTGGCGAACAGCGCAGACACAACTGTGGGCTGTGGCGTTATGACCGGTGCGGGCAGCTTTGTAAGCTTTCAGTGTGACGCTTCCGGCTGTACGGCCTGGTTTGATGTGCGCTGCGGCGGTGTGGGTGTTCGGCTCGATGGCCGGCGGCTGCTCGCCGGCGTTGTTGTCTGCCGCAGGTATGAAGGGATTTCGGCGTTTGAAGCGGCAAGGCGCTTCTGCCGCGGCATGTGTGAACGCCCCCGCCTGCCGGAAAAGCCTGTATACGGCAGCAACAATTGGTACTATGCCTATGGAAAAAGCAGCCGGCCAGAGGTAATAAGAGATGCGGCATTAACGGCTGCACTTGCAGGCGAGAACGAAAACCGGCCGTTTACAGTAATCGATGACGGCTGGTCGGTCAATCCCTGTGCCGGCCCATGGGAACCAAATGAACGCTTCGAAGATATGGCGGAAATTGCCGCCGAATACAAGAAGCTGAGGGTAAGACCCGGGATATGGATAAGGCCGCTTCACGATGTGGTGCTGGAGAAAGAGCACCCCACATGGTGTCTGTCGCGGATAAATGACAGGGATCAAAACAGCACACCTACGCGCTGCCTTGATCCGACCGTTCCGGAAGTGAGGGAATATATAAGCGCCACCATCCGGAAAATGACCGCGTGGGGGTACGAGCTGATAAAGCACGATTACACCACATACGATCTGTTCGGGGCATTCGGCTGTGCACTGAATGGAAAGATCACCATAAAAGATGGCTGGAGCTTTCACGACGAAACGAAAACAAGCGCCGAAATCGTGTCGGAGCTTTACCGGCTTATCCGGGAGGCCGCAGGAGAAGCGATCATAATCGCCTGCAATGCCGTATCGCACCTGTCAGCCGGCATATTCGAGGTGTACAGAACCGGGGATGATACGAGCAGCCGGCATTGGAGCCGTACCCGCGCCTACGGTGTTAATACGCTTGCCTTCCGGCTCTGCCAGAATGATGCTTTTTATAAGATCGACGCCGATTGCGTGGGACTTCTTCCCGGAAAAATCCCCTGGAGCTTGAACCGGCAGTGGTTGGAGCTTCTGGCGGAGAGCGGCAGTCCACTGTTTATTTCGGTTCATCCGGAGGCCCTAAATGAGGAAATAAAAGCGGCATTAACACAGGCGTTTTCCCACAATGCGGTGCAGACGGATGCAGCCGAGCCGCTTGACTGGCTGTATAATAATCAGCCACAGGTATGGCTTGTAAACGGTCAAAAAAGAGAGTATGATTTTGTTGAGGGATCCTATCCCGCATTGCTGTCCGGCAGTACGCAGAATTATTGAGGAGAAGTGCTATGAAGAAAACTGTTAAGCTTGGCATCATCGGCCTGGGACAACGGGGCATGGTGATGCTGGATAACCCCATCATCCCGCTGCTCGCCGACGGTCTGGAGGTGGTCGCCGTCTGCGACCGCCTGGAGGACCGAACGCTGGCCGCCGCGGATAAGCTGGAAAAGGCCGGAGCCCCCCGCCCCTATACCACCACCGACTACCGGGCGCTATTGGCGCTGCCGCAGCTGGATGCGGTGTATATCGCCGTTTCCTGGGAGGATCATGTGGAGGTGGCAACGGCGGCGATGGAGGTCGGCAAATATGTGGGCCTGGAGGCCGGCGGTGCCTATTCGCTGGAGGATTGCTACAGGCTGCTGCGCACATACAGGCGTACCGGTACAGAACTGATGTTTATGGAGAACTGCTGCTACGGTAAACGGGAGCTGATGCTGCTGCGCATGGTGCGCCAAGGTGTGTTGGGGCGCGTGATGCATTGCAGCGGTGCCTATTGCCACGACCTGCGGGAGGAGATCAGCAGCGGCAGGGAGATCCGTCATTACCGGCTGCGCAATTATATCCACCGCAACGGAGAAAACTATCCCACCCACGAGATCGGGCCGATCGCCAAGCTGCTGGATATCAATAACGGCAACCGTTTTCTGTCGCTTTCCTCATTTTCCTCCGGCTCCCAGGGCCTGCATGATTATATTGCCGAAAAGCGGGGGATGGACGACCCACTGGCACAGGTAAGATTTGCCCAGGGGGATGTCGTGACCACGGTGCTGACCTGCGCCGGTGGGGAGACCGTGACTCTTACCCTGAATACAACACTGCCGCACGCCTATTCCCGGCGGTTTGAGGTGCACGGAACCAAAGGTATGTATCTGGAGGACAATGACAGTCTGTTTCTTGACAGCTGCGCAGCACACCGGGAAAATGAGTGGGATTGGCGTCCGCAATGGGGCAATGCCGCCCAGTACGAGGCGCAGTATCTGCATCCGCTGTGGAAAGACGGTGTTGGGGCGGATATGCACGGCGGCATTGACCATCTGATATTTGCTGCTTTTCTTGAATCGGTGCGCACCAGCGCCCACCCGCCGATCGATGTGTACGATGCGGCAACCTATATGTGCATCACGCCGCTCAGTGAAAATTCCATCGCCTGCGGCGGAGCACCACAGCCGTTCCCGGATTTTACGGATGGACGGTGGACGATGCGCACGGACATTGCCGATAATGCCTATACTCTGGACCGGCTCCGTGTAGGGCGGGATCTGTATTTTGTCGATTAAGAAAAAGCGGCGGTCTCCGGCTTAGCGAATTGCCAGCACCGGAGACCGCCGGTTTTTTGTATAAAAGCTGTTTATACCTGTTGGGAACTCTTTTCTTTGTCCTCAGCCAGCCACTGCTGTGCCAATGTGAGCAGTGCGGGAGGCGTGTTGGGACAATTCTCCGTGATAACGGCTTCCAGCAGCCGCCGGAGAAGTAGACCAACCGGCCGGCCGGCCGGGCAGCCAATATGCAACAGATCATCGCCGTCAATCGCCAATTGCTGCAATGTGCAGCAGGCACCGGCTTCAGCCAATGCGGATAGCTCCCGCCGGATCCCACCTGCGCGGACGGCCTGCTGCGGATAGATGGCTGCATACAGCAGCAACAGGCTTTGGGCGGCCGGAAGACCAAGCTTGCCGAGTAGGTGTTTGCATTCCGCCGTGTTGGCCGGCAACGGGGTGGAAAGTCCCTGCAAAAGCTCCTGCGTGGCGGTGGCGGTATGATGGTCAATGCGCCGTACATGCAGCCAGGCATCCGCGTCTGTATAGCCGGACAGTGCCAGCATCGCAGCCAGCCGCAGCGGTAATTCCTGCGGCAGCGCGGTGATCGCCGCACTGGCTGTTTGCGGCTCCGGTAAGGGCAAAAACGGCTGCAGAATATCGCCGTAGTCCCGCAGAACGGCGCCGCAGTGCTTGCCGCACAGCAGCTTGCAGAGTTCGCCGGTTATACGCTCGGCAGAAATTCGCCGCACGGTGGGGGCAAGCTGTCTGGCTGCGGCGGCGGTGGCCGCATCAATAGTAAAGCCAAGAACCGCCGAAAAGCGCAGCGCCCGCAGGATGCGCAAGGCATCCTCCGCGAAGCGCCGGTGAGGGTCACCAACACAGGTTATCCGCCGTTCGCGGATAGCTGCCTCGCCCGAAAAAGGGTCGGTCAGCCCGTACACCGGATGGTAGGCCATGGCATTTATTGTAAAATCACGCCGACGCAGATCTTCTGTTAAGGAACGGGTGAAGTGAACGCTGTCCGGATGCCGGCTATCGGAATATGCGCCATCAATCCGGTAGGTGGTTACCTCCAGTGCCTGCCCTTCAAGCAACACGGTCACTGTGCCATGGGCAAGTCCCGTAGGCACAACGGCATCCTCGCCGAAAACCTGTTCCACCTGCTCCGGCAGCGCGGCGGTCGTGATGTCCCAGTCCTCCGGCACCCGCCCCATCAGTGCATCGCGCACACAGCCGCCAACAGCGTAGGCTTCATACCCGGCAGCGTTCAGCCTGGCAATAACCGCGGCTGCGGCGGGAGAAAGGGGGAGGCACCGCGGGGCGCCGTTACATTTTGTGTCCATATTTCAGCAGAAGCTGCTGCTTTTCATCCCACAGAGCCTGTGAAAGGTCCACATAATACTTGTGCGGATTTTCAAAGCGCAGGACCTCATCCCACATGGTGTCGATCTGTGCCTGACAATAGCGGCGGATCTCCTCTACGCTGGGGGAATTGTATACGCACTTACCATCCTTGAACAGCGGCACCTGCAGCGGTACTGCGCGGAAATTGGTCACGGTTTTGCGCTTCCAAACATGCTCCGGGTCGAATATCTCGTAGGGCTTTGTATCGTCAATGGTTTCGTTGTGCAGTGTGATCACATCGGCAATTGCTTTGCCGTTTTCGCGGTCATACAGGCGCCACAGCTTTTTGAAACCGGGGTTGGTGATCTTGACCACATTTTCGCTGACCTTGATACGCGGCAGAATATTGCCCTGGGCATCTTCAACAGCAGCCAGCTTATATACACCGCCGAAAACCGGGGCGCTGGAGGCGGTGATCATACGCTCGCCCACACCAAAGCTGTCCACGCAGGCGCCCTGGCGGATCATATCCTGTATGGTATATTCGTCCAAAGAGTTGGAGGCCGTAATCTTGCAATCCGGGAAGCCGGCCTCATCCAGCATCCTGCGGGCCTTTTTGCTCAAATAGGTGATATCGCCGGAATCAATGCGGATGCCCTTCGGCCGATAGCCCTTCGGGACCAGCACCTCATTGAATACCCGGATCGCATTCGGAATGCCGGACTTCAGCACATTGAAGGTGTCTACCAGCAGTACGCAGGCGTCCGGATAGGTTTCGGCATACGCCTTAAAGGCCTCATATTCCGTGTCAAAAAGCTGTACCCAGCTGTGTGCCATCGTCCCCAGCGCCGGTATGCCGAACTCACGGTCGACAATCGTGCAGGCAGTGCCGGAGCAGCCGCCGATGTAGGAGGCGCGGGCTCCGTAGATAGCGCCGTCGCAGCCCTGCGCACGGCGGGAGCCAAACTCCATCACCGGTCGCCCCTGTGCAGCGCGGACAATGCGGCTGGATTTGGTCGCAATGAGGGACTGGTGATTGACCAGCACCAAAACCATCGTCTCCACAAACTGCGCCTGCATGGCTGGGCCGCGCACGGTAACGATCGGTTCGTGCGGAAACACCGGCGTACCCTCCGGCACCGCCCACACATCGCAGCTGAAACGGAAATTCCGGAGATACTCCAGAAAGCGCTCGTCAAACATCTTCTTTTCCCGCAGAAAGGTCAGATCTTCCTCCGTGAAAGAGAGGTTTTTCATATAGTTGATGACCTGTTCCACGCCGGCCATGATAGCCAGGCCGCCGCCATCGGGAATGGTGCGGAAAAACATATCAAAATAGACCGTCTTTTCGCCCTGGCCGGTAGCAAAAAAGCCGTTTGCCATGGTGATCTCGTAAAAGTCGGTCAGCATTGTCAGATTGTTCTTCGACAGCAGGTTGGTGTTTTCCATAGCGATCGTGTTCCTTTCTCTTTTGCGGGCATATACGCATGCTTCGCCCCACATCCTGTATATCATACCACACTTGTGGGTAATCCGCTACCTTTTTTCAAAAAAATTTCTACTTCTCTTGCAGTTTGCCTGTTGTCGGATATAATAGTGAATATAGTGCAAAACAAAGCCGATATAATCCTTTCTTTACGGGCACTTTTTCGGTATACTCATGCCGTAAGGCAGAAAGCGGGGAGCAGTATATGACGAACGATACGGCAGCGCATTCCTATCTGGAGAATGGCCTGCAAAATCTGCAGATAAACTACCTTACCGGGGCAGAAACCAGGCTGTGGCACAGCTGGGGGATGCGTGCCCCCTCCAGGATGTCCTATAACAAATTTTATTACATATTGGAAGGAAAATTTCATATAGAAATCAACGGCGAAGCTTTTGAGGGACAGCCTGGGCAGATGTTTCTTCTGCCGTGTAATGCTGTACAGAGCTACCACGCCTATGGCGATTGCCATGCCCGTAAGATGTGGATCCACTTCACCGCGCAGTGCGGCCGGAAGGATCTGTTCGAGACGGTCAATGTGCGTCCGTTTATCACGGTGGACGATCCGCAAAGAGTGGAGACACTTTTCCATACGATTTTCCAACGCAATGAGTCTAAAACCGTCAGTGGCTCCTTAGAGATCAAGGCGGCTGTTCTGCAGCTGCTGGCATATTACATGGAGAAATCCGCTATTCTGATCCCGGATCTGCAGCTGGACGAGCGGTTTGAGCAGGTGATCCGCTACATTGATGAGCATCTGGCCGAGGAGATCCGGCTGGAGGATCTGGCACAGCTGATGTACCTGAATCCCAACTACTTTATTCGCTTTTTTCGGCACCATGCCGGTATTGCGCCAATCGAATATGTTGTCCGGGCGCGCATTTGCCGCGCGAAACAATACCTGCAGAATACCGATATGCCGATCAATGCCATTGCGGCCAAATGCGGTTTTACCAGCGTTTACTACTTTGACCGGGTGTTTAAGCGTTTTTCCGGATTTCCCCCGTCGGAGTATCGCCGATGGGCTGTGGGACGCCCGGAGGATAACGAGAATGGTGCCCCATGAGCCAAAAAAAGGAGGGGTTTTATGCCTTTTCATACGAACAAATTTATCTGTTATCCGGAGCCGTATTCGCCCGATTTTTCCTGGGACGATCCGGCACCGCTGTTTCGGCGGCATTTTGCCGTGGAGGACGGCCTGCGGGGGGCGGTCCTGTCGATCTGCGCTCTGGGGTTGGGGGAGGCCTATCTCAATGGCCGTCCGGTTACGCAGGATCGGTACATATCCCCGGTGGGTAATTATGATAAGACGCTCTGGTATACGGAATATACCGTAACAGAGCTGCTGCATCCCGGCGATAATCTAGCGGCGGTAGCCTTGGGCAACGGCCTTTACAATGAGGGGCTGCACACTGCCTGGGACTTTGACGCAGCTCCGTGGAGAGATGTGCCGAAGCTGCTGTTTTCATTGGAGCTGCGGTATGCCGACCATACAGAGCATATCGGCAGCGATACGGCCTGGCTGTGCATGCGTGCGCGGTCGCCCTACCGGTTCCATCAGCTGCGGTATGGAGAGTACTATGATGCCCGCTGCCAGGTCGATTGGATGCAGCCTTCCGCTACGGAAGCGGGCTGGGTGCCGGCGGCACTGGCATCCCGGCCCGCCGGCTGCCTGCGGCTTTGTCCGTGTCCGCCGATTCGTGAGGAGCGCACCTATACCTGCGTGCGGATGTTTCACAATGACCACGGCGGCTGGGTCTTTGATTTTGGGCAGAACATGTCCGGTTATGTCGAATTAACGACCGTCCAGCCTGCCGGCACCCGCCTGCGGCTGATCTATGCCGAGGAGCTGAATGACGACGGCACCCGCCGGGACAATTCGCTGGAGAAATACTATGCGGACACAAATGCGGCGGGAGACCGTACACAGATCGGGTATCTGACCTGCAGCGGCAATACCGACCGTTGGAAGCCGACCTTCGCCTACTATGGCTTTCGGTATGTGATTGTGGAGGGGATGGAGAGCCCGCCGCAAAAGGACTGCCTGACAGCGTATTTTGTCCATCAGCAGCTGCCGGTTCTGGGGCGGTTCGCCTGCTCTGAGGCGGTTTTGAATAAGCTATACGATTGCAGCCGCATTTCAACGCTCTCGAACCTCTTTTATGTGCCAACCGATTGCCCGACGCGGGAGAAGCTTGGCTGGTGCAACGATGCCCAGGCTTCGGCTGAGCAGATGATCCAAAATCTGGATATGCGGGGCTTTTACAACAAATGGATGCAGGATATTCTGGACGCGCAGCGTCCGGACGGCGACCTGCCCGGCATTGTGCCCACTGGTGGCTGGGGATATGATTGGGGCAGCGGCCCGATCAGCACCGGGATCCTGTTTGAAATCCCGGCCAGACTGTATCAATACTACGGTGATACCAATTGGCTGTGCAAAGCGTATCCGGCCATGCGCCGGCATTTGAGTTTCCTTGAAGGAAAGGTCGATTCTTGCACCGGACTGTGTGCCCACGGACTGAGCGATTGGGCAGGACCGTTCGATCCGGGGGATGACGAGCCGGTGCCGCTGAGCTTTACCTGCACGCTGCTGCTGATCCGGTTTTACCGCATTGCGCAGCTGGCTGCCGGCTTTGCCGGGGAGGCCGCTGCACTTCCGGCGCTGGAGGCTGCAGAGAACCGGGCAATCGCCGCTTTCCGCCGTGCCTATGTGCGGCCGGATGGTGGCTGCCGGATTGAACAGCAGACAGCTGTGGCTATGATGACGGTGCTGGGACTGTACGGAGATACGGCACTGGCCAGACAGCAGCTGCTGAAGACCTTTGAAAAGAGGCAGTATCACTTCTATCTGGGGATGCTGGGGATGCAATACCTTTTGCCGGCCTGCGATATTTGTGGGCTGCAGGAGGAGGGCTACCGTCTGCTGACAGCACACGGGTATCCATCTTACCGGGAGTGGTTTGCACACGGAGCGACGACCTTATATGAGCACTTCCAGGAGGGAACCTCCAAAAACCATCACATGTATTCCTGTGTGATTGCCTGGTTCCATAACACGATTTTAGGCATACGCCAGACGCAGGATCTGGCTCTGCACGGGACGATCACGCTGTCCCCCTGTTTTCTTTCCGAGCTGCAATTTGCTGAGGGAAGCTTTGAAACGGTAGCCGGCAGGATTGCTGTGGGGTGGCGGCGGCAAGAGGATGGATTTGTGCAGCTGACAGTGGAAATCCCTGCCGGCGTGCGGGCAACGCTGCATCTGACCGGCTATGCAGCGGATGGGCAGACTGATCGGCTACTGGCTGCAGGAAAGCAGCAATTCGTAGCGAAAAAAGTCCAGTGAGGAGCACGAAAAAATGAAAAAGAACATCGTCAACATCATCAATTTTGTCCGGGCGGAGGATCCGCGCAACACCCAGGAGGAGCTGTACGACACCTATAAGCGCCAGGTGCAGCTGTGCCGGCAGTATCCGATGCCGTACACCTTCCTGCTGCAATACGATGCGCTGGTACGGCCGGAATATGTGGCCTTGCTGCTGCAGGATCCCGATCCGCATTGTGAGGTTGGTATCTGGATCGAAATGGCACAGGAGCAGGTGGAAAAGTGCGGCCTGACATGGCGGGGACGCCCTGGCTACAAGTGGGATTGGCATGTCAACCCGGATCTGCTGATGGCATACACACTGCCGCAGCGGAAAGCGCTCATTGACGAGTTTTTCGGAAAATTCCTTGAAGTGTTCGGGTATTACCCAAGGTCCGTCGGTTCCTGGATGCTGGATACCTACTCCATCCAGTACATGACAGAACAATACGGCGTGGATGCTTTTTGCATCTGCAAGGATCAGTACGGCACCGACGGCTATACCCTGTGGGGCGGGTATTATAATCAGGCCTATTACCCAAGTAAGCGCAATATGTTTATGCCGGCACAGACACCGGAGAGGCAAATTCACACCCCGGTGTTCCGGATGCTGGGCAGTGACCCAATCTATCAATACACCTGCAGTGCAGACGAGCATTATAACCCGGCACCGCTGCAGCATGTGTTTTCATTGGAGCCTGTCTGGGAAACGGGGCAGAGTGAGAAATGGGTAGATTGGTATTTGCGCAACAATTTTGAAGAGGAGGGTCTTGCCTGGGCGTATACGCAGGCCGGGCAGGAGAACCCTTTTCGCTGGGAGCGGTTCGGCGAGGGGTTGACCATGCAGATGGCGAAGCTTTATCAGGGGGTGCAGGAAAAGCGTTGGGAAGTGCAGACGCTGGGCGAGTCCGGGCGCTGGTTCAAGCAGACTTACCCCATGACGCCGGCCACCGCGGTTACCTGTATGGATGACTGGCAGCAGCAGGGACGCCAGGCGTTCTGGTACGATTGCAGGAACTACCGGGTCAGCTTTTATACCGACCGGGGAAGAGTCTGTATCCGGGATATGTTCCTGTTCGACGAACGGCATGATGAGCGATACTGGGATGCTGTGGCAACCGGAAATACCGGTATCTATGACGCTCTGCCGCTGGTGGACGGCTACCGCTGGAGCGGCAATGATGTGTTCTGTGCAATTGAGTGGCTTGATTCTGACGGAAAAGCGCTTCCCGGCTGTATCCGATCCGTCGGCAAAGAGGGGGATGCGGTGTTATTGGCAGCGGTAACAGCCGGGGAGGCCACGATTGCTGTGCGATGCGATGAAAATGGTGTGGAATTGTCCGGGCTGCCGACCGGCACAGTCTTGCGCGTGGCCTGGGATACCACGGCGGATACAACGATCACAACCGTACAGCACAACCGGGTCGAATACTGCCACGACGGCTGCTGTTATAGCCTGCGGGTAGAGGGCGGCACGGTTAGCGCAGCAGACAAGGGCTATACTGTGCGGGTGAACCGATCCACTGTGCGCCTGCTGCCTACCCGGCAATAAGCATACCTCGCAACAAAGAACCGCACCGGAAAGTTTAGTATGACTTTCCGGTGCGGTTCTTTGCGTGTAATGTGTTTTTCCTTTACAGCGTTTTGACCAATTCTTTCAGGTAAGCGGCAAAATCCGCCTGCAGGTCGGGGCGCTGCAGCGCAACCTCACAGTTGGCCTGCAATATGCCAAGCTTGTTGCCCATGTCGTAGCGCTTGCCGACAAAATCGACCCCCATCATATTGCCGTTTTGCGCCTGTACCCGCAGTGCGTCGGTCAGCTGGATCTCTCCGCCGACACCCGGCGCTGTGCGATCCAGGATATCGAAAATATCCGGTGTAAGAACATTGCGTCCCAGGACAGAATACAGGGACAATACCTTGTCCGGCGTAGGCTTTTCGATCATATCCGATACGGTGAAAATGTTGTCCCGGACAGTGGAGACGGCCAGGGAGCAGTAGCGCAGCACCTGCTCCGCCGTAACCTGCTTGATGCCGACAACGGATTTACCGTATTCTTCATACACGCGGCAAAGCTGACCGCAAACGGGGTCGTCCCCGATGATCACATCGTCACCGTACAGGACGGCAAAGGGCTCATCCCCGACAAAGGCGCGGGCACAGTTGACGGCGTGACCAAGGCCCTTTGTTTCCCGCTGCCGGATGTAGTGGATATTGGCAATATGAGAAAGGGCGCGCACGCATGCAAGCTCCTCCTCCTTGCCCTTTGCTTCCAGCGCAGCTTCCAGCTCGATGCTGTGATCAAAGTGATCCTCAATAACGCCCTTGCCGCGGTTCGTGATAATCAGAATATCCTCGATACCGGCGGCAGCGGCCTCCTCAACGATGTACTGGATCGCAGGCTTGTCCACGATCGGCAGCATCTCTTTCGGCATGGATTTGGAGGCCGGGAGCACCCGCGTGCCCAGACCTGCAGCCGGTATCACCGCTTTGCGAATTTTCCGCATGAAATATCCCCCTTATTTTTCGCCGTTATGGTAAAAGTACGGCAACGATCTGCGTCAATACATAGAAGATCATGTAGCCGATCAAAGCTACGGAAAACGAGGCGCCGCCCGCCTGTGCCAGCTCCGAAGGCGAAATATCCGGCACACGCTCCTGCACACTCTGGATACGGCTGATGCAATGCTGTTTATACAGACGGTTGGCTACGCCGGCCATGATGATGCGTATTGCTAATATCATAACAGATAAAAGGAAAATTGACAAGAGACAGTATTTCTGTGCCGGCGTCATGGTGGTAACATCCGGTGCGGTTGTGGTCGTCATGTCGATCCCCAGCCGCGAGAAAGCGACGGAGGCCAAAAAAGAATAGACAGCGGTTATCACCAGCTGCAGGATTCCATAAAGATACATCCGGCGGTACAGATACCAGTATGGGCCGAAAAACAGCGCCGCCCAGTTCCAGCCGCCGGTTCCGGTGGCAAAAAGCTGCCGGAATCGCTGAATATAATACGAGGAATTCTGCCCCACATAGGCCGAAAGAAGTCCGGCCGGCACCTGGTCGATCCGATCATTCGGATCGTAGGAGGGCGCCTGCTTGCAGGTGAAAGGCGTATATTCGTAGAAAGCGCCGGATGTCTCTTTTTTCTCATCGGTAGGGGAGTGCCATTCCTTCTGCTGCAGGGGCATCCCGCAGCGCTGGCAGAATTCCGCGTACTCTGGATTTTCGGTGTGGCAGCGCGGACACACCGCCGCTGTGCGCCGCTGTGTGCTTTCTGTTTCCTCAGCGGCCGCGGCTTCTGCCTTTTCGCGGCTCCATTGCTGATCGGTGCCGTGCAGTCCTTCCAGATGACAATGCCCTTCCTGCTCCCAGCACCGGCGATGGTGGGGGAGGCCGCACTGCGGACAGGCAACAATATCCTCATTGGGGAAAAGCGGTCTGCCGCATACCGGGCATTTCAAGCCATCATAAAAAAACATAGGCGTTTCATCTCCTGTTCCTGGTGCTATTATACCCGCGGACAATGGCGCTGGCAAGCCAAACGGACGGAAATTTAGAAAAAGTTAATATTTGCGACAGATATGGCAGAAATATGCCTTTCTTCCCTTGATATTTTCTATAATCGGCAGTATAATATTATGGATACAGTAGACAAAGCAAACGGGGTACAACGACTTTTTCGGCTAAACAGCGTCCTTATCGGCTTTGTTGCCCTCCGCTCAGAATACGCCAGTATTCTTCGGTCGGGACGCCGCGCCGCTAAGAAACGCTGTTGGCCGAAAATCTTCGACCTGAAACGAGAAGATTTTTTCGTTTTGGAAGTCGAAGAACGCAGTAATACTGTCGTATTGCGAGTGATGAGACAAACAAAACGGAGAAATATTCCGTTTCAGGAACCGTTGTACCCCGATTGTTTTGTCTATGCACACAGAGGAAAGGACAACAGCATGAGTAAAGCCAGCGATTTTTTTGCCTCTATGGCACATAAACGGGTAACAATCTGCGGCATCGGGCACAATAACATACCGGTCATTCACCAGTTTCTGCAGGCGGGGGCAGCCGTGACTGCCTGTGATCGCCGCAGCGAGGCAGAATTGGGCGACACAGCGGCGGAACTGCGCGCAGCTGGCGCCCGGCTGTGCCTCGGCGAGGGATATCTTGACGATCTCAGCGGCGATCTGATCCTGCGCACGCCGGGCATGAAGCCGTATCTGCCGGCATTTGAAAAAGCACGGGCACAAGGCATGACGGTCACATCGGAAATGGAGCTGTTTTTTGCTCTGTGCGAGGCGCCGATCTATGCCGTAACGGGTTCGGACGGCAAAACAACGACTACGACCATCATCGCCGGGCTTTTGGATGCAGCCGGGGTCAAAACTTTTGTCGGCGGCAATATCGGGCGCGCTTTGCTGCCCTATGTTGAGCAGATCACACCGCAGGATGCTGCGGTTGTGGAACTGTCCAGCTTTCAGCTGACAGGCATGCGGCAATCACCGCATGTCGGCGTGGTGACCAATGTTGCCCCCAATCATCTGGATTGGCATACCGATATGCAGGAGTATATTGATGCCAAGCGGAATTTGGTGCTGTACCAAAGGGCGGGTGATCGGGCGGTGCTGAATGCCGATAACGCCATTACCGCCGGCTTTGCTGAAGGTCTGCACAGTGCGGTCTGGCGGTTTTCCCGCCGGGCACGGGTGGATACCGGCTGCTGGCTGGATGAACAGCGCCGGATTGTGGTAACGGCCGACGGAAAGGATACGGTCGTGATGGCAGCCGACGATATCCGTCTGCCCGGCGATCATAATATCGAAAACTACATGGCGGCAATCGCCGCCGTGTGGGGAAGGGTTCCGTCGGAGGCTATCCGGCGCTTTGCTGAGGCCTTTGGCGGCGTAGAACACCGCTGTGAGCTTGTTCGCACCCGTGCCGGTGTCCGATGGTACAATGACTCCATCGGCACCAGCCCCTCCCGCACCATTGCCGGCCTGAAGGCCTTCCGGCAAAAGGTCATTCTGATCGCCGGCGGGTATGACAAGCACATCCCCTATACACCGCTTGGCCCTGTCGCAGCCGAGAAAGTGCAGGCGGCGATCCTGCTCGGAGCAACAGCCGATGCCATTGAGTCTTCTATCCGTGCCTGCTCTGCTCTGCCTATCCTGCGGGTAGAAACGATGGAACAGGCAGTACAGGCGGCCGCCGACATGGCGCAGCCGGGCGATATCGTGTTTATGTCGCCGGCCAGTGCCAGCTTTGATCTGTATAAGAATTTTGAGGAACGCGGCAACCACTTTAAGCGGCTGGTTTGTGCGCTGCCGGAGAAGGAGTGATAAAGCTATGACGGAGTATGAGACAATCACATCGGATCTGGAGCAGCTTTGCGGTGCCTGTGGCGTGGCCGGGCATCCGGCGGCTGCGCAGGCAGCAGCAGAGCTGCTGCGCCCGCTGACGGATGAGTGCCGGACGGATACGATCGGCAATGTGCTGGCTGTGCGCCGTAGCACCCGGGCGGATGCACCGGTAATCCTGCTGGAGGCGCATCTGGACGAGATCGGTTTTTTGGTGACCGATATTGACGACCTCGGCTTTGTCCATGTGGCAGCAGCCGGAGGGATCGACACCCGTGTGCTGGCAGCGCAGCCGGTGCAGGTGCATGGGGATGCGCTGTATTCCGGCGTCTTTTGCTCGGTGCCGCCGCACCTTATCCGCGAGGATAGTGCGCTTCCGGCACTGGAGAATATGGGCATTGACATCGGTATGACGGCGGAGCAGGCGCGTGAGCATGTGCCGCTGGGCAGCCGTGTTGGCTTTGCTCCGTGTTTTTGCCGGCTGAACGAGCATACCGTTTCTTCAAAGGCACTGGATGACCGTGCCGGCTGCGCGGCCATCCTGCATTGCCTGCGGCAGCTTAAGGAAACGGCCGCGACTGTGGTCGTGTCTTTCTCCGCGCAGGAGGAGATCGGCTCCCGTGGGGCCGGCCTGGCTGCCCGCCAGCTGCGGCCGTGTGTTGCGCTGGCGACGGATGTCAGCTTTGCGCTGGCACCGGAGGAAAAACCGCATGAATGCGGAAAGCTTGGCGAAGGCGTGATGATCGGCATTTCGCCGGTGCTGGATACCGCTGTATCCGCCCGATTGCAGCAGCTGGCGGCACAAAAGGCTATTCCTTCCCAGACGGAGGTGATGGGTGGCCGAACCGGCACGGATGCGGACATGATCAGCAATGAGGGCTGCGGTATCCCAACGGGTCTGCTGTCCATCCCGCAGCGGTATATGCATACTCCGGTAGAGATCGTTGATATACGCGATATTGCGGCGACCGGCGATCTGATGGCTGCTTATGTACAGAACTGCGTCGAGGAGGTGCGGAAATACCATGGATAAGAAATTGCTTCAGACCCTGTGTGAGCTGGATGGCATTTCCGGTCGCGAGGAGGCTGTCCGCGCCTATATCCTGAAAGAGCTGGAGACGATCTCCGTGCCGCATGAGACATCTGTTGATGCCATGGGTAATGTACTGGTGCACCTGCATGGAAAGCAGCCGGCCGGCCACCGGCTGCTGCTGGATGCACATATGGATGAGGTCGGTTTCCTTGTGTCACATATTACGCCGGAGGGGTACCTGCGCTTCCAGACGGTTGGTGGCATTGATAAACAGGTGCTGTTTGGTCGGCGCGTGCGCATCGGCGCACAGCCCGGTGTGATCGGTGGCAAGGCTATCCACCATTGCAGCAAAAAAGAAAGTGAGCAGATCCCGGCTGTGGAGGATATGCTGATTGATATCGGGGCAGGCAGCGCTGAGGAAGCGGAAAAGCTGGTGGCGATCGGCGCGGCCGGTACATTTGCTTCGGCCTTTGTTCCGCATGGCGAGAATGGCTTTGTTGGCAAGGCAGTGGATGACCGCGTTGGCTGTGCGCTGCTGCTGACGCTGGCCAAAGAACAGCCGGCGCGGGATGTCTGGCTTTCCTTCTCCGTACAGGAGGAGGTTGGTTTGCGCGGTGCCGGAGCTGCAGCTTATGCGGTGCGCCCGGATGTTGCCATCGCGATTGATGCAACAACGGCGGCCGATACGGTTGGCAGCACCCGCGAAACAGCAGTATGCCGCGTAGGCGATGGCGCTGTCGTTTCCTTTGCCGACCGTGCGACCCTGTATGATCCGGAGCTGTATCAGACTATCCGCCATTTGGCGCAGGAGCTGCATATCCCCACACAGACAAAGAACCGCATTGCCGGCGGAAATAACGCTGGCTCCATCCAGCGCTCCGGCAGCGGCGTTCGCATGGCGGCGGTCTCTCTGCCGTGCCGGTATATTCATTCACCGGCCTGTACGGGAAGCTGGGCGGATGTGGAGGCTATGGAGCAGCTGCTCGGTGCGCTGATAGAAAGGCTGTCGGTTTGATCCGTCTGGCAGAGGCGTCCGGATTTATTTCCTTGTCCGGCAGCGAAGCGGCGATACGGATCGCTTGCCTGGCTGCTGCCTATGGACAGGCTCCCTTTTTGCAGCTGTATACCGATACAGAAAGCGCCAACCGGCTGGCACTGATGGATGGTGTCGCCTTCTTTCATGCGCCGGCCGGCGTAACGGCGGATTGGCGCGCGTTTCTATGTATGCTGCCGGAGATTGCCGTGCTGCGGACGGATGCTGATACCGGTATTGCGGTCGGTCGGCTGTGGGGACAGACGGCGCAGACCGGTATGACCATGCGCTACATCGGCCATAGCACGGAAAGCACCGCACAAAGCGGCCTGGTGATGCCGGAAAAGCTGTATGCCCTTTTGCGGGGCTGCTTTTCCGATCTGCCGCCGTTTGCCTCCTGGTATGTGGATGTATCCCACCGGGTGCGGCACGGCCTGTGCCATATAGCGACTTTAACGGAACAGGGAAAGCCGGTAAGCTGTGCCATGACTCTGGCGGAAACATCTGCGCAGGTGCTGCTGGGAGCTGTGTGCACGGAGCCGGCATATCGCGGGCGCGGATTGGCGCAGCGCTGCCTGCTGTCTTTGCTGCAGCAGTTTCCTGCGCACGAATGTTACTTATCGCCGGCATCAGAAAGCTTGCAGGCGTATTATGCAAGGCTGGGCTTTGTCCCGGCAGGAACCTGGGCGATCATACATCGCCGATAAACGGAGGAATTGCAATCATGGATAGAACCTTTTTCCCAGTCGATGAGCGGCTGGCGGAGCTTTCGGACGCTGCTGAGGCTGCGGCCAGAGCAGCCTTTGAACGCATTGACCACATTGCAGAATACAACCAGCAGAAAGTGCTGGCGGCTTTTATCCGGCATCGGGTCAGCGAGAGCTGCTTTGCTGCCACCACCGGCTATGGCTACGGTGACCGTGGCCGCGACCTGCTGGATGAGGTGCTGGCGGATATTATGGGGGCGGAGGATGCTCTGATCCGCCATTCCATTGTTTCCGGAACACACGCCATAGCGATTGCGTTGTTTGCCATGCTGCGGCCGGGGGATGTGCTGCTGGCGGCGGCCGGTGCTCCGTATGATACGCTGGAACAGGTCATCGGCCATAAGACACCGTCTGCCGGATCCCTTGCGGAGTACGGGATCGGCTACCGCGAGGTCGCCCTGAACGAAAGCGGTGAGCCGGATATTCCGGCGATCGTATCCGCGCTGCGGGAGGAGCCAAATGTGCACCTTGTTCACATTCAGCGTTCGCGCGGATATTGTACCCGCCCGTCCCTGACGATTGAGGGTATTCGCCGGATCATTGAGGCTGTACGCAGCGTACGGCCGGATGTGCCGGTGTTTGTGGATAATTGCTACGGTGAGTTTGCCGAAAAACTGGAGCCGACGCAGGTTGGCGCCGATCTGATTGCTGGATCTCTGATCAAGAACCCCGGCGGCGGCATTGCGGAAAACGGCGGTTATCTGTGCGGAACCAAAGCCTGTATCGAGCAATGCGCCTACCGTATGACGACTCCGGGGCTTGGTCGGGAGGTGGGGGCTTCCCTTGGGCACAACCGGTCGCTGTATATGGGACTGTTCCACGCGCCGCATGTGGTGGGCGAGGCGATGAAAACCGCTGTTTACGCCGCCGCCCTGTTCACAAAGCTGGGCTATACCTGCTCGCCGCGCTACGATGAGCCGCGGGCAGATATCATACAGACCATATTGCTGCGGGATCCGCAGTCGCTGATTGCTTTTTGCCGCGGCATGCAGAAGGGCGCTCCGGTGGATGCCTATGTGGTGCCGGAGCCGGCAGATATGCCGGGCTATGATGACCAGGTGATCATGGCGGCGGGCGCTTTCACAATGGGGTCTTCTATTGAGCTTTCGGCGGATGCCCCCCTGCGCGCCCCCTATGCGGCCTATATGCAGGGCGGCCTGAACTACGCCAGCGGTAAGATTGGTGTGCTGTTGGCGGCACAATCCATGCTGGAGGAAGGGTTGATCCATCCTTGAATACGGCGGAAAAGGAATATGATCTGCAGAAGCTCCGGCAGGAGATTGATCAGATTGACACTGCCATGGCTGCGTTGTTTGAGAAACGCCTGCAGGCTGTTGAAGCGGTAGGGGCATATAAGCAGCAGCATGGTTTGCCGCTGCGGGATCCGGCACGCGAGGAGGCGGTTGTCCGGCGTGCCATGGCACAGCTGCAGCAGGAAGATGTCCGCGCCCTGTATCCGCCGTTCATTCGGCAGGTCATGGCGCTTTCACGCAGCTACGAGGCGGCCCGGATGCGGGCTACTGACACGATGCCAGAGGACAAAGCGGAAGAAACCGTTGTGACCTGCCGGGTGGAGGATGGTGAATACCCGATCGTACTGCAGCGCGGCAGCTTACATCATTTGCACCGGTGGATGCGGCTGGATCGCCGGGTATGCATTGTAACGGATGACGGCGTGCCTGCGGCATACGCCGAAGCTGTTGCCGCCCAGTGTGCCCGGCCGATCATTGTTACGCTGCCGCAGGGGGAGGAGAACAAGACCCTGCAGACCGCCGAAAGGCTTTGGCAGCAGATGCTGGATGCCGGCATAACGCGGGGAGACTGTGTGGTTGCCGTTGGCGGCGGCGTGGTTGGCGACATAGCCGGCTTTGCAGCGGCGTGTTATATGCGCGGCGTGGAGTATTACGCTGTACCGACAACAGTGCTGGCACAGGTAGATGCCTCTGTGGGTGGTAAAACGGGGGTAGATCTGCATGGAGTGAAAAATGTGATCGGCGCCTTTTACCAGCCAAAGGCGGTTGTGATTGACCCGGAGGTTCTGGATACCCTGCCGCAACGGCAATGGAGCAACGGCATGGCCGAGGCAGTCAAAATGGGCGTTATCGCCGATCCGGTGCTCTTTTCGCTGTTTGAAGACGAACGCCCGGAGAAGCATCTGACGGAGATCATCCACCGGGCGATCTGTGCCAAACGGGATATTGTGCAGCAGGATGTGCATGACAACGGCCAGCGGCAGATTTTGAATTTTGGTCATACGCTTGGCCATGCGCTGGAGGCAGCATCGATGTCGACACTGCTGCACGGTGAATGTGTGGCGCTCGGTATGCTGCCATTCTGCAGTAAAAGTGTTGCCGAGCGACTAATACCGGTGCTGCAGCGTGTGGGGCTGCCGACAGAGCTGCCCTACAATACCCATGCCGTTTGGCAGGCGGTACAGCACGATAAGAAGATCCGCAGGGATGAAATCACCGTTGTATGGACGCAGGAGATCGGACAGGCACAGCTGTGCCGTCTGTCCATGGCGCAATTAAAGAGCCGCATCGGCTGAGAGGGGAGAAATGGCTTGAAAAACACCTTCGGCTCCAGTGTCACGGTCACTCTGTTTGGCGAAAGCCACGGGGACTGTGTGGGCGCTGTTCTGGATGGTTTGGCGCCGGGAATTCCAGTGGAGGATGACTATATCCGCCGCCGGCTGGCGGCACGCCGCCCGCAGGGAACGGTCTCGACCGCACGCCGTGAGCCGGATGAGTTTTCCATTCTCAGCGGTGTTTTTGATGGCCGCACGACTGGCACCCCGCTGTGTATCCGGATACCAAACACCGACACGGACAGCACAGAGTATGAAAAAAATCGGACGATCCCGCGGCCGGGTCATGCGGATTACGCCGCTGTTTGCAAATACCATGGGTACGCGGACTACCGCGGCGGCGGTCACTTTTCCGGCCGCTTAACGGCGGCTCTGACTGCCGCCGGCGCGGTTCTTCTGTCGGCACTGGAGGCACATGGCATTTTCATCGGTACTCACATTCTGCGCTGTAAGGATGCCGCGGATCGCCCCTTTGCGCACGACCCGCAAAGCGACCTTGACCAGCTGCGTGCCGCCGCTTTTCCGGTACTGGAGCCACGGGCAGCCGAAGCGATCCAGGATACGATCCGCACCGCCGGCGCGGCAGGTGACAGTGTCGGCGGTATTTTACAAACGGCAGTAACCGGACTGCCGGCTGGGGTAGGGGAGCCATGGTTTGATACGGTTGAGGGGCTGTTGGCTCACGCCCTGTTCAGCATACCGGCGATCAAAGGGGTCGAGTTTGGTGATGGCTTTTCTTTAGCCTCTATGACCGGCTCACAGGCGAATGATGCTTTTACGGTCAAAGGCGGGCGCGTTGCCACCGTAACCAATCACAATGGCGGAATCAACGGCGGCATTACCAATGGCATGCCTTTGATTTTTCAGTGTGCAGTTAAGCCGACGCCCTCCATTGCTGTTGAACAGGATACGGTTGACCTTGCTGCCATGCAGCCCTGTCGGATATCGGTTGGCGGCCGCCATGATCCGGCTGTTCTGCACCGCGCGGTGCCGGTTGTGGACAGCGTGACGGCAATCACCATCTGTGATCTGCTGGCCACGCGCTTTGGCACCGATTGGCCGCAGGCACTGCAGAGGGAAACATGATGGAGTATGGGTTGATCGGTGAGCATTTGCCGCATAGCTTTTCCCCGGAAATTCATCGGCAGCTGGCAGAGTATCACTATACGCTTTGCGAGTTTCCACCACAGCAGTTAGCGGATTTTATGCGCAGGCGTGCGTTTCGCGGAATCAATGTGACCATCCCGTATAAAAAGGCGGTCATTCCGCTTTTGGATGCGATCGATCCTGTGGCACAGATATGCGGCTCCGTGAATACCGTACTTAATCGCAATGGCCGTTTATATGGGTACAATACCGATTTTGCCGGAATGGATGCGGCTATTAACTGTAATGGTCTTTCACTTTACAACAAAAAGGTTCTGATATTGGGAACAGGCGGGACGGCAGCCACCGCTGCCGCAGTAGCCAGTCACCAAAGGGCGGCGTCCGTTGTGCGGGTCAGCCGGCATCCTGTTGGCCATGCCATATCTTACGCACAGGCTTTGGAGCTGCACGGCGATGTTGAGGCTGTAATCAACACAACGCCGGTCGGCATGTACCCGCATTCGGATGCTTGCCCGCTGGATCTCCGCTGCTTTTCCGCCTGCCGGATGGTGATGGACACCATTTACAATCCATTGCGTACCTGCTTTCAGCAGAACGCGGCAGCACAGCATATTCCGGCGATCAACGGCTTATATATGCTGGTTGCGCAGGCGGCCGGTTCAGCGGCACTTTTTACCGGTGATCCGATTTCCCAAAAGCGTGTTCGGGTGATATATGATCGCCTGCTGCGCCAAAAGCGCAATATTGTGCTGATCGGTATGCCTGGTAGTGGCAAGACGACCGTTGGGCGGCTTCTGGCGGCGCAGCTGAACCGGCCTTTCTATGACCTGGACGCCGTTATCGTGCAGCAAACCGGACAGGAAGTGCGGCAGATCTTTGAACAGCAGGGCGAGGCGGCCTTTCGGCAGCTTGAAAAACAGGTCATTGCCGCTGTTTCTGCCAACAGCGGCGTAGTGATTGCCACCGGTGGCGGCAGTATTCTTGATCCGTCCAATGTGGTACAGCTACGGAAAAACGGATGGCTTATCTGGTTGGATCGTCCTGTGGAGCAGCTGGCAATTGATCCGGAACGACCGCTGGCTGCTGATTTTCCGCAGGTATCCGCATTGTACCAACAGCGCCAGCCTTTTTATCGCGAAGCGGCAGATGAAACAGTAAAGAATACGGATCTGACAAAAACCGTTACAGAACTGGAAAGGGCGTGGAAAACTTGAAGCTATTGGTGATCAACGGACCAAATCTCAATCTTCTTGGTTCCCGGGAACCGAAAATTTACGGTACGGAAACCTATGAAAGCTTAAATGCACGCATCCGGCGGCATGCCGCTGCGCGTGGGGTTGAGGTCGCTTTTTATCAGTCCAATCACGAAGGTGATCTGGTGGATGCCATTCAGCAAAGCGCTGGCAGCTATGATGGAATTATCATCAATGCGGCGGCTTATACCCATACCAGTATTGCGCTGGCAGATGCGCTGCGCGCAGTGAATGTCCCGGCTGTGGAGGTGCACATTTCCGATATCAATCGCCGCGAGGCGTTCCGGCAAATCAACTATATCAGTCCGATTTGCGTCGCCTCTGTGGTTGGCGAAGGGACGAATGGCTACATCCATGCATTGGATCAGCTGCGGAAATACTTATTGCAGAAAAAGCCGTTATGAGAGTGCGTGTCATTCCCGGAAAGGCCTGTGGGGAGATTACCCCACCTGCTTCCAAAAGTGCAGCGCACCGGCTGCTGATGTGTGCCGGTCTGTGCCCGGAAACAAGCCGCATTGTCGCTCCCGGCACCTCGGATGATGTCTTGGCCACCCTTGCGTGTCTGCAAACGCTCGGTGCCAAGATCCACTATGCGGATGATGCTGTGCAGATCACCGGCTTTGATCCGTTCGAAAAGCAGCAGGACGGGCGGACGCTGCTGTGTGGGGAAAGCGCCAGCACCATGCGGTTTTTGCTGCCGGTTGCGTTACTTGGCAGCAGTACCGTTCGTCTGCAAGGCACCGGTAGCTTGCTTGGCCGCTCAATGGAGCCATATCGGGAGCTCTGCCGTAAGCAGGGGCTGTTATTTCAGTATACAGACGATGGGGTAGAGGTGTGCGGTCCGCTGCAGCCGGGAGAATTCCGACTGCCTGGCAATTGCAGCAGTCAGTTTGTTAGCGGCCTGTTGTTCGCTTTGCCGCTTTTGGCGGAAGACAGCTATATCCGGCTGACATCGCCGCTGGAAAGCCGTCCGTATGTGCACATGACCATGAACGCATTGCTTAGCGCCGGGATTTTGATCAAAGCAGTGGCAAGCGGCGACTTTTTTATTCCGGGTGGCCAGCACTACAGTCCAATTTTTTCCAGCGTCGAGAAAGATTGGTCTTCTGCGGCATTTCTGGACGCGTTGAATGTCCTTGGTGGAAAAGTTGTACTTACCGGGCTTTCAGAAAGCACCGGACAGGCGGACAAGATCTATCCGGCATATTATGCTGCTGTGCGCGATGGCGCACCGACGCTGCCAATGCAGGATTGTCCGGACCTGGCGCCGATGATTATGGCTTTAGCTGCGGCAAACAATGGCGCCGTTCTGACTGGTACAGCCCGTCTACGCCTGAAGGAGTCGGATCGGGGCGAGGCGATGGCCGCAGAGCTACGGAAATATGGTGCACAGATCTCTGTTGAGGAAAACCGCATTGCTGTTCAGCCGGGACCATTGCACCAGCCGCCGGAGATTCTGTGTGGGCATAATGACCACCGGATTGTGATGGCGCTGGCCATTTTAGCAACGCGCTATGGTGGGGTTATCTCAGATGCGCAGGCTGTGCAAAAAAGCTATCCGGGTTTTTGGCGTGATCTGCAGCGCCTTGGCATTCGCGTGCAGGCAGAACCAGGATAAGGGGATACAAAATTATCTTACCGGAAATTCTTTTAGCAACTATACTAAATTAATATTTAGTATAGTTTAGGGGAGAGAAAATGGATAAAAGATACATGGCCGAGTGTCCGGCGGTGCTGTTAGAGTATCTTGGATACATGGAAACGGTCAAAGGGCGTTCGGAAAATACCATCAACGGATATTATATTGATTTGCGCACTTTCTTTCGTTTTCTTTTGATCGAGCGCAGTCTTGCACCAAGCGTTCCGGATAAACAACCGGATATTTCTACCGTAGATATTGCGTTGTTGAAAACCGTTACGCTCAATGATCTGTTTGAATTTATGAATTACACGAAAACCGACCGTGCCAACAACAATACCACACGGGCGCGCAAGGTTTCTTCGTTGCGGCAATTTTTCCATTATCTCTCGGATATCACGCATCAGCTGGATGATGATCCGGCTAAGAACCTCAGTTTACCGAAGCTGCCGTCGCGTATGCCGAAATATCTGACGCTGGACCAGGCATTGCAGCTGCTGTCTTTGCCAGCAGCCGGCAGCAACAGCCAGTACGCCGAACGCGATTACTGTATTCTGACGCTGCTGCTGAACTGTGGGCTTCGTCGTGCGGAAATTGCCGGCCTAAATCTTTCAGATGTGAAAAGTGATCACACACTGCGCGTGATCGGTAAGGGCAATAAGGAACGGATCCTGTACCTAAACGAAGCCTGTCAAAAGGCCTTGGAGGCGTATTTACCAAAGCGCCCAACAGAAGGAACAAAGGATAAAAAAGCGCTGTTTTATGGCCACACCAAGGAACGCATCAGCTTGCAAGGCATTCATTATATTGTGAAGGGGTATCTGAAACAGATTGATGGAGCCGAAGAATTATCCACACATAAGCTGCGCCACACCGCAGCAACATTGATGTATCAGCAGGGCGGCGTGGATGTTCTGGTGTTGAAGGAAATTCTTGGACATAAAAACCTTGGTACTACGGAGATCTACACACATACCTCAACCGAACAGCTGCAAAAAGCCGTGCAATCCAATCCCTTGTCTAAAGTAGATAAAACAAAAAAGACCGATCACTGATCGGTCTTTTTTGTTTCGTAAAGCTTGTCTGCTAAGGCGCTGAAAAGCTTTGCTGTCTGGGCGTTTGCATTGTTGGCATCTTCGCCTAAAATCGCAACCGCGTATTGCGGTTCTTCCGCAGGAAAGTACCCTGCAAACCAGCTTTGGACAACCGCTTTCTCTCCCCTCACCTGCCCCGTTTCCGCCGTGCCGGTTTTTCCAGCGGCCGAGCAAAGCGTCGGCGCTGCCTGCCGGCCGGTTCCTTGCGTGACAACCGTTGCCATCATCTCCTGCAGCTTTTGGGCTGTGGAGAGTGAAAGGATGGTATAGCTGTCCTCAATAGAGGCTTTTGTGAACTGGGCATTCTCATCCATTTGCCCAGCGATTAGGTGTACGCTGGGCATTTCTCCGTTGTTGGCAACTGCAGCGATGATCTGCGCGACATGCAGTGGAGTCGTCATGAGCTTTCCCTGCCCAAAAGAGAGATTGGCCAGTGCAGCCGGCGAGGCTTCAAGCTCTGTGACAGACGGAAACACCGGCATTTGCGTGCTGATGCCGTCAGCCAGGGTGATCACCCGGCCGAAACCGAAAGTATTGGCCATTGCGGATAAGGTTGCCGCGCCGGTTTGCTGTGCCAGCTGAATAAAATACAGATTGCAGGACTGCGCAAAGGCCGCCGGCATTTGCAGATGCTGATGCCCAAGGCGGTAATGGCAGTGAAAGGTATTGTTCTGTACCATCATGCCGCCGGAACATACATATTCCTGCCGTGGGGAAACACCGCTTTCCAGTGCCGCCGCAGCTGTAATGATCTTAAAAACCGAACCGCAGTCATACAGCGACAAGGCCCGGTTGAGCAGCGCGCCATTATCTTCTTTCATGCTCTCAAATACGGTTGCCGGCTGGAAGCTCGGAAAGCTGGCCATAGCAAGGATGGCGCCGGTTTTCGGCTCAAGGACAACGACAGCGCCCCGGTCGATATAGTCTGGTGCCAGATCTTCTACAATCGTTTGGATATCCTTATCGAGGGTTAGCACAACACCACCGGCTGAACGGTCGGTCGTGTCGGTCACAGAGGGCGCAACGCCGCTCAGGCACATGCCGCTTCCGTCCACTGCAAAGGCCGCCACCGCCTGACCGTTAAACTGCGTCAGCAGCGCATCACAGGCAGCCTCTATACCGGTTGCCCCGTGCTGACCGCCGCTTTCCAGATACCCGATCACATGGGGCGCCAGCAGCCGCGTGCCGTACCGTTGCGGCACACGGAAC
The DNA here is from genome assembly GCA_002437905.1 of Ruminococcaceae bacterium UBA6353. Taxonomy (GTDB): domain Bacteria; phylum Bacillota; class Clostridia; order Oscillospirales; family Acutalibacteraceae; genus UBA5905. The sequence continues at coordinate 46,553 of DJRT01000002.1, forward strand.
AGCCGCAGTCCGTCGGTCAGATCAACCGGACCGTTCAGCCTCACAGCGGCGGGATAACCAGCGCTGAGCTGTTCCAGCAGGGTTTCATAATCCGCCGGTTCTGTTTTCGCAGAAATATCGGCAAGCAGCTTTTCGTCCGGCATCAGGGCGGCATAATACGCCTTTTCTTCATTGACAAGCGGGCGCAACTGCCGGTCATAGATCGTGCCGCGCGTTGTCGCTACCGTGATGGCGCGGCGATTTTGCGAAGCAGCGGCTTCGGTCGGTTCTTTGAGCGTAATGTAAAACAGCTTTCCGCCGATACCGGCTAAAATTAGTGCCAGCAGACAAAACATGATCCGGCCTCTTCGATACACAGCATATCCCACCTTCCGATGGATAGTGTTGTCAAAAAAGCCGGATGCTATGCGATTTTAGTCCTTTGCCGCCTTGTTTTGCCGCAGCAGGGTGCCGTATTTCATCGGATGTGCGCACGGTACATACACCGTCATAGTTGCATGGGGCGCAACCGTTATAGGCACTTTTTCCGCATTCAGCATTTCCGATACTGTAAAGGAATATGGCTTTTCACCCGGCTCCAATACATCCAGTTCTTCTCCGCGATAAAAGCGGTTCCGCTGGGAGAGTTGCAGCCAGCCGTCCTGCCACCCCTCAACAACAGCTGCCACCTCGTAAGAGCGGATGTACCCACCCTGCTGCAGGTGCTGTGCCGGCATACCGTAATAAAAGCCTGTGCCGTAGGGGCGGTGGCTGATTTTGTTCATTTCTTCACAGATCCATGCCTCGGGCACATAATCCGGTGAAAACCCAGAGGCCACATATCCCTCTACGGCCTGGCGGTAAGCGTTGGCAGTAACGGCTGTGTAGTAAAAGGATTTGGCACGCCCCTCAATCTTGAAGGAGGCAATGCCGGCGTCTGCCAGTTCCGCAACATGGGCGATCATATTCATATCATTGGCGTTAAACAGATAGGTGCCCTGTTCATCCTGTTCCAGGGTCAGCGGCAGACCGGGGCGTTTTTCCTCGATAATCGTGTACTTCCACCGGCATGGCTGTGCACACTCGCCATGATTGGCATCACGATCCGCCAGATAATTGGAGATAACACAGCGACCGGAATACGACATACAGATGGCACCGTGAACGAACGCTTCCAGCTCCAGCTCCGGCGGCGTTTGCCTGCGGATCTCGCGGATTTCGTCCATAGAAAGCTCACGCGCCAGTACCACACGGCTGGCGCCCATATAATACAGGGCGGTGGCAGTGGCGTAATTCACAACACCGAATTGTGTAGAAATATGCAGTGCACACTGCGGTGCGTATCGTTTCGCCAGCTCCATCGTGCCGATGTCACTGATGATCAGAGCATCAGCGCCGATGCGGTTGAGGTAGGTAAAATATTCCGGCAGCAGGGCAATATCGTGATTGCGGGGTAAAATGTTGCAGGTCACATAAACCTTTATACCGGCGGCGTGGGCGGTTTTGATTGCCTCCTCAAGCGCCGGAAGGTCAAAATTGGCGCATCCGGCACGCATGCCAAACTGCTGCCCGGAAAGATAAACAGCATTGGCACCGAACCGGATAGCTGCTGCCAGGCGTTCTGGATCGCCTGCCGGCGACAGGATCTCGGGAATAAGCTGTGTTTTCATGTTATGCAGTCTCCTTAAGCCTGCCTTTTAGAAAGGGCTGCCGCATTTACGGCAGCCCTTCCCCTGTTTGCAGTTGATCATTATCCGTAGGCACCGATCTTATACCGGCGGCATATGGCTTCGTGTTCGGCAAAGGTTTTGGTGAAATAGGTTTTTCCGGTCTTATAATCCGTGGCGAAGAAGTAGCAATTGATCACTGCCGGATCTTCCGACGGGGCAAATACAGCGTTGATCGCCTCCAGGCCGGGATTGTTGATCGCACCGACGGGCAGCCCTTTTCTCTGGTAGGTGTCATATGCGGCGCTATTGACGATGGTGCTGCTGACACTGGGCAGGATTTTGGTCACATAGTCGCGGGTGGAATCGCACTGGATCATCGGAAAACCGGAGCCTTCGGCCAAACGGTTTTTCAGCACGCGGGAAACACCAGCCATATCATCCTTGCTGGCAGCTTCCCCCTGGATGACCGAAGCAAAGATCACAGCCTCGTCGATGGTCATACCGCTGTTGGTGATTTTGGCGCGCAATGTCGTATCCAGCTTCTGATCAAAGTTTTTCAGCATCACTGCCACTGCCGACTGTCCGGTGCTGTTTTTGTAGAAGTTATATGTGTCCGGGAACAAATACCCCTCCAGGCGATAGATACGCCCGGCGTACTCTTCCCCATCTGCGGCGGTTTTGATCGCTTTCACAAAATCGTAGTCAAAATCCCCGTTGTTGACTGCGTCATAGAAAGAGGCCTCATCACAGACTTCCTTTTGGCTCAGCAGCTTGGCAATTTCCGGAACGGTATATCCCTCCGGGATCGTTACATCCACTGTGTCCCGCGGCTTGGTGGTCTGCAGTTCTTTCACAATATCGCTGTAATCCATGTCGGTAGACAGGGTAAACATGCCGCGCTGATACTTCCCGTCAGCTTTGCTCAGGCGGGAATATACACGGAAGCAAAGTGGTCGTTCAATCAGCCCGTTATCGTGCAGGATCTCCGCAATCTGTGCCGTTGAGGCCCCGGAGGGCACTTCCACATCAATGGTTTCCCCGGAACGGTTCAGCCCAAAGAAATCAATCAGATACAGGATCATAAAGGCAGCCGCCGTGACGGCAAATGCCAGAATGACGAGGGTATACAGCAGCTTTTTCAGACAGCCGCCCTTGCCGCCTTTTTTACTCTTCCGTGCCGGCTCGTCCGTCTCCTGCGAGGCCTCCGATGCCTCCCCGGTGTCTGCGGCAGACGCATCTGCTGCCTGCGCATCGGCCGGCTCATCCGGAATGGTATCGTCCAGATCAACATTCAGCGAAAAAGAGCGCACCTTTTCACTGCGGGCTGTCTGGGCCTGTTCCGCAGCGGCGGCTTCCGGTGCCAAGGCATCTTTCAAGCTTTCCTGTGCAGCCTCGCGCGTTGCCTTTCGTTCTTCCTCCTCACGGAGAAGCTGCTCCAGCGTTTTATCATCCATAGTCTTATCCCCCCTGTGTCGTTTTGCCCGTGCGGCGTAAATATTTTTCTGTTACCAACAGATCAACCGGGCGGTCAAAACGCCCATGCGGCAGTGAACGCTGTACGCAATCACTGTAACAGATCCCGATAATATCCCCGCCGAAACGGGACAAAAAACGGTCGTAGTAGCCTTTTCCGTAGCCAAGCCGATACCCCTGCCAGTCGTAGCTGAATGCCGGAACAAGGCACAGCCCACTACTCAGGTCGGCCAGCTTTTCATGTATGGACGGATCCGGCTCCAGTACCCCAAAGGCGCCCGGCTGCAGTTCATCCAGGCTGTTGATGAAGAAAAATTCCATACTGCGGGTTCCGGGGACGCACCGGGGAACCGCTACTTTTTTTCCATCCGCCAGTGCCTGCCGGATAAGGTTGCGTGTATCCACCTCGATTGGCGTAGATACATAGGTCAGCAGCACAGCATTTTTCCTGTACTGCCACAGGCGGCGGATCTGCCGCAGCATCTGCCTGTCCCGCCGGGTCTTGACATCCTCCGGCATAGCTTCGCGCAGGCCACGGTATTTTGCCCGCAGGGCAGTTTTCAGCGGGCGGATATCGCTTATCGGCATTGGATCGAACCCCGTATGGCCAAGGCGGTTTGTTCATCAACCAGAATGCGGACAAGCTCCAAAGCAAAATCCACGGCCACACCGGCGCCGCGGGCAGTCGTAAACTGCCTGTCGGTTATGACCGGCTCCTCGGAAAGAGACGCGCCGGTCAAAGCCGATTCAAAGCCGGGGTAACAGGTAGCCCGCCTGCCCTGCAGCAAGCCACGCCGGCCAAGGATCGACGGGGCGGCGCAGATGGCGCCGACTGGCAATTTATGCAATATGGCATAATCGAGTGCTGCATGAACGACTGGCGAAGCATCCAGATTGCGTGTGCCCGGCATCCCGCCTGGCAGCACAACGGCTGAAAGTGCCGCCACATCCAGCTTTTCCTGGGGAATATCCGTCTGTATCGGCATAGCATGTGCGCCGACAGGGGTATCGGTATCAACGCCGACGGTGAGTATCTCAAGACCGGCACGGCGTAAAATATCCACCGTGGCCAGCGCTTCGATCTCTTCAAATCCATTTGCCAAAAAGACGGCGATCATATTGTCACTCTCCAAGTAGGGCGGTATAACCGCCTGTTTCTTTCATTGCGCGCTGAAGCGCCGGGGATGGAGCAGTTGGAAGCCACATAGCCACAGGCTTTGCCGGTACAGCGGAGCTTCCTGTGCTGTTTCCGGCTGTCAAAGCAAAAAATGCGGCTATTGGTGCAACTGGCTGCCAAAAAGGTGTACTGGTGTTTTCTGTAAAGTGATATGCCTTGTCATTTGTGCGGCGTATCTCCGGGCGGTATCCGGCGCGGCGGTACAGCGGTTCCAGCTCCAGCGTGGCCGGATGCAGATAGAGCGCATAAGCGCCGTGCGCCGCTGCGTAGGTTTTTGCGGCATCCAGCAGGGCGGTATACAGCCCGCGGCCGCGGAATTCCGGCGCCGTACAGCCGGCATACAAATACCGTGCCGGCAGCCTTTGCCCGGAAAAGCACACCTCTGCCGGCAGCAGAAAGGCCATGGAGGCCGGCCGTTCCGGTGCTTCCGGCGAAAGAGCAATCAGGCAGTCCGTCAGTGGCCAGACGGTCTGGAAAAAGGCGTCTACATCCGCCGGCGTGTCCTCCGGAAAGCAGCGCAGCCAAAGCGTCTTCAGCTGCGGTACATCCGTTTCCTGCGCCAGCCGAATATCCGGACAGCTGCTCATAGCAGGTATTCCTCAAGTGCCGCCACAAGGGACTGCTGAATAACCGCCGGCGGCAGGGGTTGTCCGTTTTCGCTGCACGGGATCACCTGCCAGCCATCCCGCTGTGCTGCGTACAGGGCGGCCTGCCGGCAGTGGCGCAAATAGGCTATATCCCGCTCATGGATATCCTTTTTCTGTTCATTCCCGTGATAGCGTCCACTCAGCAGCCGCTGGGAGACCTCAACGGGCATATCCAGAAACACCACACGATCCGGCACCGGCAGCTCCAGGCGGGTGTATTCATAATCTTTCAGCCAGGCAAGAAAAGCATCCCACTGCTCCTGCGGCAGCTTTGTCATCTGATGGATGGCATTGGAGGTGGTGTAGCGGGCAGCTACGATCGGCACACCGGCTTCATAGTCCGTCTGCCAGAACCGTTTATAGCTGGCATAGCGGTCTACGGCATAGAAGGAGGAGGCCGCATAGGCATTGACGGCAGCGGGTGAGCCGCCAAGCTCCCCGCTGAGGTACATCCGTACAAGCGCCGAGGAGGCTTGTGCATAGTCCGGAAAGCTGATCTGCCGGAAAGCAGCATTCTTCTGCGTAAGATAGTCGCTGAGTAAGGAGAGCTGCGTTGATTTTCCGCAGCCATCCAGACCATCAATCACAACAAGCTTGCCCATTACTCCGCCTCGCCTTTCCGGGTGCTGATCGCAGCATAGTGCTCCCGTACAGCCTTGGCGTTGCCGCAGCTCATTTTTCCCTCCGGGCAGGCGCCGCGTACGCAGGGCGGGCCGGCGTGCCGGAACAGATGCGGTGCTGCCTCCATACACAGGCGGTACATCTGCTCGGCCAGCTCCCGGATCTCCCACTGTGCCCGGTTGCAGCAGCGGTGGGCAAAGAAATTCATCAGTGACCGGGCATTCATGGTCATCATGATCTTGGTCGTGCAGGCATTGGGCAGCACAAAGCGGGCGTCCTCGATCGCTTTCTTTTCTGCGGCGCGGGTCGCCTCTTTTTCCGGCATTTCTCTGGCAATAAAGTCTGCCAAATGCTTTTCCTTCAGCAGCGCCGCCAGATGGTCATAATGCGCCTGATCCTCCTCCATAGCCCGGCGATATTCCTCTGCAGCCTCCGGAATGGCTTCGATCTCCGGCGGCAGAACATACTCAAACATCTTTTCGCGGACATATCGCTGGCTCTGCACACTGTAAGAGGCAATGCGGTGGCGCGTCAGCTGCGCCAGCAGCGAGCGGGAAACACCCTCAATTCCAAAGGTGAAGCTGGCATGCTCAATAGGGCTTTCGTGTCCGATCTCTGCCAGCATATCAACGAAGGCGGCGGTTTTATCCTCGGTCAGGCCGTCCATCACTGTACCGATATCGGCGGCTGCATAGCAAAGCTTGGCCGATGCGGCAATCAGCTTTTCGGGATCAGGTGTGTGCGCAATCAGTGTTACTTTCATTTTCCTACTCCCCTTTTACTACGCAGTATAACAGAAACGGGTGCCCTTTTCAAGTCTGTGCGGAGGATATTCGAAACTTTTTCCTTTTATTCGGCCAGCAGTGTAAAATTGTTTTTGTGACAGCGCAAAAGGCCGTCCCGGCGCAGCCTGGACAGCTCAGCCGAGAGTGCGCTGCGATCCACAGCCAGATAATCCGCCAGCTGCTGGCGGTCGTAGGGAATGGAAAAGCTGCGGCTGCCCAGCCTGGCGGCCTCGGAGGACAGATAGGCCAGCAGCTTCTGCCGGATGGTGCGCTGCGTTACATGGGAAAGCTTTTCATTAAGGAAAAAATTCTTTTGCGCCATAGAGGAAAGCAGATTACGGATCAGCTGCATATGCCGGTCACAGCCTTTTTGGCACGGGGTCATAATACACCCCGTATTGATCCAGAGGACCCGGCTCGGCTGTGTAGCGTAGACCGCCATGTCGCCATTGCTGTGCCGGCTGCAGGCTGCTGCCTCGGCAAACAGCTGGCCGGTGGTGATGCGCGCCACGATATTGCGGTTTCCCCAAAAATCCTCTTGCTCGATCAGCGCAGCCCCCTCCAGCAGCAGGCCAAGCTCGTTGACCGGTTCATCCATGCGCAGCAGGCAGCTGTCTTTTGGATAGGCTTTTTCCCGGCTGTGCAGACACGGCAGCAGTGCCGTGATATCCTCCTGTGTCATGCCGGAGAATAGTGGTGCACGGAAAAAGGCCGGATGCAAATTCTGCATATTTTCTCTCCTTTTGTTGTAAAAACAACATACATTTTCTCCATTGTATAGTATAATTCATAAAAATGTCAATCATTTTTGGAAAAAACAAGGAGAGCGGTTCTATGAAAATCACCGAAGATATCCGGTATATCGGCGTCAATGACCATACGATCGACCTGTTTGAGGGACAATATATCGTGCCGAACGGCATGGCGTACAATTCTTATGTAATCCTTGACGATAAAATCGTTGTAATGGATACGGTTGACGGTCGCTTTGTGTCAGAATGGCTGGAAAACCTCGAAAAGGCGCTTGCCGGGCAGAAGCCGGATTATCTGGTCGTACAGCACATGGAACCGGATCATTCCGCCGGCATCTGCCGCTTTATGGAGCAATATCCGGAGGCAACCGTTGTATCCTCGCAAAAGGCCTTTGCCATGATGAAAAGCTTTTTCGGACAGGATTACCCCGAAAGGCGTCTGGTGGTCAAAGAAGGCGATGCTCTCCCCCTTGGCCAGCACGCGCTTAGCTTCATCGGCGCACCGATGGTGCATTGGCCGGAGGTGATCGTTACTTACGATGTGTTGGACAAGGTGCTGTTCTCTGCCGATGCATTTGGTAAGTTCGGCGCGCTGGATGTACAGGAAGACTGGGCGTGCGAAGCTCGGCGCTATTATTTCGGGATCGTAGGCAAGTACGGTGCGCAGGCACAGGCGCTGCTGAAAAAAGCCGCCCGCCTGGATATTGAAAAGATCTGCCCGCTGCATGGGCCGGTGCTGACAGAAAATCTCCCCTACTATCTTAACCTGTACGATACCTGGTCCTCTTACCGGCCTGAGTCTGCCGGCGTGATGATCGCCTATACCTCCGTTTACAGCAATACCGAAAAGGCGGTAAAGCTGCTGGCAGAGGAGCTGCAGCGCAATGGCTGCCCGAAGGTGATTGTAACAGATCTTGCCCGCAGCGATATGGCCGAGGCGGTGGAGGATGCCTTCCGCTATGATCGCCTTGTGCTGGCGACTACGACCTACAATGCCGATATTTTCCCGTTCATGCGCACATTTATTGCGCACCTGACCGAACGCAATTATCAGAACCGCACGATCGCTTTCATGGAGAACGGCAGCTGGGCACCTACGGCAGCCAAGACGATGCGCCACATGCTGGAGGACAGCAAGGAGCTCACCTACACCGATACCACCGTGCGGATCCTGTCAGCCATGGACGACACCGCCCGGCAGCAGATCGGCGCGCTGGCGGCGGAGCTGTGCACAAAGTGTGCCGGAGATTAAAAAAGTCCTTGCTTTTTTCAAAAAGAATGGTATAATGAGGGCAAATGCAGAGAACAAGAGAGTATGCACACACCGGTTTGTCCGCAGAGAGGGTGCCCCGGCTGAAAACACCCGGCAGATCGTGTGCAGAAGTTCACTTGTGAGCAGGCGGGCTGAAGGCTGCTTACGGCAGCTGTGTAGGCATGCACGGCAGACCCCGTTACCGGTCACAAAAGTGTTTGCTTTTGCAAAAATCAGGGTGGTACCGCGGAGCGTACAGCCTCCGTCCCTATGTGGACGGGGGCTTTTTCTTTTTTGTCAAGAGCAGAGAAAGGATGGATGAATAAGCATGAGCATCGGTATGAAGGAAGAATTGGATGCCCTGCGGCGTGATGCGCTGAACGAGCTGAAGGAGCTGCACGCCCCGAAGGATCTGGAGGATTTCCGTGTCCGCTTTATGGGAAAAAAAGGATCTGTGACCGGTCTTCTGCGTGGGATGGGTTCCCTGCCCGCAGAGGAACGCCCGAAGATGGGGCAGCTGGTCAATCAGCTCCGGCAGGAGCTGGAGGAGGCCCTCGACACGCGTTCGGCAGCCCTGCAGGCTGAGCTGCAGCGTCGGAAGCTGGAAAGCGAAAAGCTGGATGTGACCATGCCCGGCAAAAAGAGCCGAAGCGGCGGTCTGCATCCGCTGAATGTGGTGCTGGAGGATATTATTGATATTTTCCAGTCGATGGGCTTCGATGTAGTGGATGGCCCGGAGGTGGAAACGGATTATTACAATTTCCAGGCGCTGAATGTGCCGGAGGATCACCCCGCGCGGGATATGCAGGACACCTTCTATCTGGCAGACAAGCTGCTGCTGCGCACCCAGACCTCAGCTGCGCAGGCACGGACCATGGAGGAGCGCAAACCGCCGATCCGTATCATCTGCCCTGGCCGCGTCTACCGCGCAGATGAGGTTGATGCAACACACTCCCCTGTCTTCCATCAGATCGAGGGTCTGGTGATTGATAAAGGCATCACCATGTGCGATCTGAAGGGCGTACTGGAGCAGTTTGCCCAGGAGATCTATGGCCCGGAGACCAAGGTGCGTTTCCGTCCTTCCTTCTTCCCCTTTACCGAGCCGAGCGTGGAGGTGGATGTGACCTGCTCCGAGTGCGGCGGCAAAGGCTGCCGTGTGTGTAAGGGCGCCGGATGGATCGAAATTCTCGGCGCCGGTATGGTACACCCGCGTGTGTTGAAGATGGGAGGCATTGACCCGGAGGAGTATTCCGGCTTTGCCTTCGGTATCGGTCTTGACCGTCTGACAACTACCCGCTATAAGATCAGCGATATCCGGCTGCTGTTTGAAAACGATCAGCGTTTTCTGGAACAGTTTGACCACTGAGGAGGGATAAACATGAATATTTCATTAAGCTGGCTGAAACAGTATGTGGATATTGATGTGCCGGTCGAGGAGCTGTGTGACCGCATGATCCGCAGCGGATTTGAGGTGGAGGATATCCAAAACTTGGCCGATACGATGAAAAATGTGGTCGTCGGCAAAATCCTCCGCATTGAAAAGCACCCCGATTCTGACCATCTGCAGATCTGTCAGGTGGATATCGGACAGGAGGAGCCGGTGCAGATCATTACCGGTGCACAGAATATCTTTGAGGGGGCCTATGTCCCGGCTGCCCTGCACAATTCCTACCTGCCGGACGGCACGCATATCACCAAGGGAAAGCTGCGCGGTCTCCCCTCCAATGGTATGCTCTGCTCCGGCGAGGAACTGGGGCTGAAGGCCGGCGATTTTCCGGGCTGCGAGGTTTATGGTATCCTGATCCTGGATAACAGCCACCCGGCCGGCACCGATATGCGCGAGGTGCTGCACCTGAATGACTACATCATTGACTTTAAGATCACGGCCAACCGCCCGGATTGCAACTGTGTACTGGGCGTTGCCCGTGAGGCGGCTGTGGCACTGGGAAAAGAATTCCGCGGCCCGCAGCCTGCATACCATACCAAGGGTGGCGATATCCACGACAGCATTGCTATCCGCGTAGAGGATTATGCGCTTTGTCCCCGCTATCTTGGCCGTGTGGTCAAAAATCTGCGCATCAAGGAGTCGCCGGATTGGCTGAAGCAGCGGCTGAAAGCCGCCGGTATGCGCCCGATCAATAATATTGTGGATATCACCAACTATGTTTTGCTGGAGACCGGCCATCCCATGCACGCTTTCGACCTGCGGGATATCCGCGGCCATCAGATCATCGTGCGCCGCGCCGGAAATGGTGAGCCGATCACTACGCTGGATGGCAAGGAGCATACCTTGACAGATGAAATGCTGGTCATTGCGGATGCTGAGGGACCCTCCTGTCTGGCAGGCATCATGGGCGGCCTGAACAGCGAAATCAAGCCGGATACGACCGACCTGTTTCTGGAAAGCGCCAAATTCCGCCGCGACAATATCCGCCGCACCACCCGTGTGCTTGGCATGCGCACAGAGGCCAGCGCACGCTACGAGCGCGGCGTGGACACGATCGGTGTGGAATTTGCCATGGAGCGGGCGCTGCAGCTGATCGACGAGCTGGATGCCGGCGACATTGTGGATGGCTGCATTGACCTGCACGAAACACTGCCGGAGCCGCAGGTGCTGCGTATTCCTGCCGACCGTATCAATGCACTGCTGGGCATTGAGGTGCCCTACGAGACGATTTTGCGCATTCTCAACAGCCTGCAGATCGCCTCTGTCCTGGAGGGCGACACACTGGTGTGCCACATTCCCTACTACCGTGAGGATATTGAGGGGGCGGCCGACCTGGCGGAGGAGGTCATGCGCGTCTATGGTTGTGAGCACATTATCTCTACACCCATCCGCGGAGCGATTGTCCGCGGGCGCCGACTTCCGGAGCGGATCAAGACGGACAAGGTCAAGCGCGCCTTGATCGCCCACGGCATGCGGGAGATCGTCACCTACTCCTTTATCAGCAGCAAGGCGGTGGATACACTGCGTCTGGCGGAGAATGACCCGCGTCGGCAGGCTGTGACACTGCTTAACCCGCTCGGCGAGGAATATTCCACCATGCGCACGCAGCTGGTGACCAGTATGCTGACGGTGCTGGCAACCAATTATAACCGCAAGATCCCGGCTGCCCGCTTCTTTGAGGCAAGTAAACGGTTCATTCCGAAAGCGCTGCCGCTGACGGAACAGCCGGAGGAGAGGCCGACGCTGTGCCTTGGTCTGTACGGTGCAGAGGAGGATTTCTTCACCCTGAAGGGAATTGTGGAGGGCTTGCTGGCCAGCTTTGATGTGAAGGCAGACTATACCAGAAGCTCCGAACCCTATCTGCATCCCGGAAGGCAGGCCACGGTGGCCTTGGCAGACAAGGTACTTGGCACAATCGGTGAGGTGCACCCGGATGTGGCCGCTGCCTACGACCTGGATGTACGGGTGTATATCGCGGAGCTGGATCTGGCGGCACTGTTTGCGGTAGAAACGCCGCGGGTGCTATACAAACCCCTTCCCCGCTTCCCGGCGGTCGAGCGCGATCTGGCACTGCTGTGTGACGAAGAGATGCCGGTGGCGGACATTGAAAAGCTGATTACGGCCGCTGGCGGCAAGCTGCTGGAAAGCGCGGAGCTGTTTGATGTGTACCGTGGTGCGCAAATTCTGACCGGCAAAAAGAGCGTAGCATACAGTCTGTGCTTCCGCGGTGCCGACCGTACCCTTTCGGATGAGGATATTGATCCCATTATGGAAAAAATCTTTGCCAGGCTGGAAGAAAATGGCTGTGTTCTCCGCACTTGACCCTTGCCAAAGGCAGAAATATGCGGTATAATAGCTAACAGAACCGGCCATGGTGATATGGATGGAGGGATTTACTATGCTGGACAGAACGATGACTTTTTCGCTCGGCGACGACAAGGAACAGGCGATGAAGGTGATTTTGACCACCGTTTATGACGCTTTGAGAGAAAAGGGCTACAATCCGATCAATCAGTTGGTCGGCTATCTGCTGTCGGAGGATCCGACCTACATCACCACGCATAATAATGCGCGCGCCCTGATCCGCAAGGTGGATCGCGACGAATTGATGCGGGCGTTGGTCAGTTCCTATCTCAACAGCTAAGGAGGCTTTATTGATGGCTGAAAAAGCGGTCACTCCCCTGACCTATAAGGGGCGTCCGTTGGTGCGGTCCGGTAATGTACTGTATTACGGCAGCATGGCGGAGGAGTATGTGGTGATGATGCATATTTTGACCACAACAGACGCCAATGACATGAAGATGGCACAGAAGATCCAGATCCAGCTTCTTTCCACTGATCCGGATGCTCCGATGCAGGAACGGGTTATTAAAAAGAGCGAAAAGGTTGGTCTGTACAATGCGATGGACATTGCCAGCATCTGGTTGGATCGTGCTCTGAGCGAAAAATAAGTGCAGAACTGATGGAAACCTTCCGGGAAACGGCACGGTATGTGCGGTTTTTCGGAAGGTTTTCTTTTTTACACGGATTTTACATCAGAATTCTTTTTCATTTTACACGCCGCCGGTAGCATAATAAGCGTAGAGCGAAACGAGAAAGCCTACAGAGGCTCTACAGACCTGAACGAGCACAATGAAAAATGAGAGGAGATCATTTGTATGAAAAAGATTGTCAGCATTGTATTGGCCGCATTGATTGGTGCGTTGGCACTCAGCGGCTGCGGCGCAGCCAAGACCGGTACCGTTTCCACCGACGGTTCCACTTCCATGGAAAAGGTGATCGGCGCCCTGGGCGAATCTTTCCAGCAAAAGTATGACGGCATGACCTTCACCTACAACCCCACCGGTTCCGGCTCCGGTATCCAGGCTGTCTCAGAGGGGCGCTGCGATATCGGCCTTTCCAGCCGTGCGCTGAAGGCGGATGAAAAAGCAAGCGGCCTGAAAGAAACCGTTCTGGCACTGGATGGCATCGCCATCATCGTCAACCCTGCCAACACCGTCAGCGATCTTAAGGTAGAGGACATTGCGAAGATCTATACCGGTGAGATCACCAACTGGAAGGACCTCGGCGGCAGCGATGCGGAAATCGTTCTTATCGGCCGCGAGGCCGGCAGCGGTACCCGTGATGGCTTCGAGTCGATCACCGATACCAAGGACAAGTGCCAGTATCGCCAGGAGCTCACCTCGACCGGTGATGTGATCACCACCGTTTCGCAGAACCCCAACGCCATTGGATACGCTTCCCTGGCCGCTGTAAAGGATACGGTCAAGGCGGTGTCCGTGAATGGCGTAAAGGCCACAGAGGACACAGTTAAGGATAAGAGCTATGTGGTGCAGCGGCCGTTCGTCCTGGTCACCAAGGAGGGCACGACCCTTTCGGATGCCGCACAGAAGTTCTTCGATTATGCCACATCTGCTGAGGCTGCCTCCATCATCTCGGCACAGGGTGCGGTTCCGGTAGCCGGCTAAACTCCATACTCCACACAAGGCGGCAGCAATGCCGCCTTGCAGCCGTTCACAAATGTCCGTGACTGAGGTGATAAACACATGAAAAGCAAAGCAAAGCTTGGCGAGACAATCATCCACGGGGTGTTTCTGTTCTTTGGCTTGGTTACCGTTGCCTGTGTACTATTGATCTCCATATATCTGATCGTTTCCGGTATCCCGGCGATCCGGAAGATCGGCCTGATCCCGTTTCTGTTCGGAAAAACCTGGGCTTCAACGGCCGCTACTCCTACCTATGGCATCCTGCCGTTTATTCTGACCAGCATCTACGGCACGGCCGGCGCCATTGTGGTTGGGGTGCCGATCGGCTTTTTGACAGCTGTCTACCTGGCCAAGATGGCGCCGAAGAAGGTGCGTGCCGTGATGGAATCCGCTGTCAGTCTGCTGGCGGGTATTCCATCGGTGGTTTATGGTCTGGTTGGTATGCTGGTGCTGGTGCCCGGCATCCGAAAAACCTTTGGCCTGCCGGATGGCGCCAGTCTGCTGGCAGCCATCATCGTGCTGGCGATCATGATCCTGCCGTCCATCATCAAGGTCTCCATGACCGCCCTGGAGGCTGTACCCAAGGAATACGAGGACGCCTCGCTGGCGCTCGGCGCTACGCCGATTGAAACCTATTTCCGCGTATCGGTGCCGGCGGCCAGGAGCGGTATTGCCACCGCTGTTGTTCTCGGTGTCGGCCGCGCCATTGGTGAGGCAATGGCGGTGATGATGGTATCCGGCAATGTGCCCAATATGCCGCAGCTTTTCCAGAGCGTGCGGTTCTTAACCACGGCGGTAGCCAGCGAGATGGCATATTCTTCCGGGTTACAGCGGCAGGCGCTGTTCTCTATCGCCTTTGTCCTGTTCCTGTTTATCATGCTAATCAACGCATTGCTCAATTTCTTCCTGAAGCGCGACAAGGAGGGAAAATGATATGGCAAAAACACAAAGCACAAAACGCCGCCTGTACAATGGCAGCCTGAAGCTTTTGATGTGGACAGCCACTTTGCTGACAGCGGCACTTGTGCTTTTTCTCGTCTGTTATGTGCTGGCCAAAGGGCTGCCCCATATTTCCTGGAAGCTGCTTTCCGGCTCACCAAGCTATCTTTCAGAGGAGATTGGCATTCTGCCGGACATCCTGAACACCCTCTATATTGTTATGGCAACACTGGTGATCGTCCTGCCGCTGGGGGTCTGTGCAGCGATCTATCTGACCGAATATGCCTCCAACAAGCGGCTGGTGGCACTTATTGAATATGCCGCAGAGACCCTGTCCGGTATCCCCTCCATCATTTACGGTCTGGTCGGTATGCTGTTCTTCTGCCAGTTTCTGAACATGAAGACCTCGCTGCTGGCCGGCGCCTATACATTGGTAATCATGAACCTCCCCACCGTTATGCGTACCACGCAGGAAAGTCTGAAAACTGTGCCGCAGAGCTACCGGGAGGGCGCCTTCGGCCTTGGCGCCGGGAAATGGCGGGTCATCCGGACGGTGGTCATGCCCAGCTGCCAGGACGGTGTGATCACCGGCTGTATCCTCTCCATCGGGCGCATCCTCGGTGAGTCCGCGGCACTGCTGTTCACAGCCGGCTTTGCGCATACGCTCAACGGCATATGGAAAGGCCTGAACAGCGCCGGCGCCACCCTGACCGTGGCACTGTATGTGTACGCCAAGGAGCAGGGCGAGTTTGAAGTGGCCTTTGCCATTGCGGCTATTCTAATGATCCTGACCCTGCTGATCAATCTGCTGACCGATTGGCTTGGGCGGTATTTCAAGAGGAGGAAGGAACTATGAACACCATCATTTCCGTAAAGGAGCTGTGTCTGTGGTACGGCACCCACCAGGCGCTCAAGGATATCCAGATCCCGATCCCGGAAAAAAGCATTACCGCACTGATCGGGCCGTCCGGCTGCGGTAAATCGACCTTTCTGAAAACACTGAACCGGATGAATGACCTTGTGCCCGGCGTGCGGATCACCGGCGAGATCACCTATAAGGAACAAAATATATTTGACCCGACAGTGGATGTGAACGAGCTGCGCCGCGAAATCGGCATGGTATTTCAGAAGCCTAATCCCTTCCCTATGAGCATTTACGATAACATTGCCTACGGGCCACGCACCCACGGCATCAAGAACAAGGCCAAGCTGGATGGAATTGTGGAACGCTCCCTGCAGGATGCTGCGATCTGGGACGAGGTAAAGGATCGCCTGAAAAAGAATGCCCTTGGGCTGTCCGGCGGACAGCAGCAACGGCTGTGTATCGCGCGGGCACTGGCAGTGGAACCCACGGTGCTGCTGATGGATGAGCCGACCAGTGCACTGGATCCCATATCCACCTCCAAGATTGAGGAGCTGGCAACCGAGCTGAAAAAGAAATACACCATTGTCATTGTGACCCACAATATGCAGCAGGCTGTGCGTATTTCGGATAATACCGCCTTCTTCCTGCTCGGTGAGCTGGTGGAATATGGTAACACAGAGAAGCTTTTCTCCGATCCGTCGGATAAACGGACAGAGGACTATATCACGGGGAGGTTTGGATGATGAGAAGCCATTTTGACGAGCAATTGGCACAGCTGAACACCGAACTGATCGAGATGGGCGCACTTTGCGAGGAGGTCATCGCACTGGCGTCCCAGGCGTTGACAAAGGGCGATATCCGTTTAGCCAAAAAGGTCGCTCCGCTGGATAGCGAGATCGACCAAAAAGAGCGCGAGATCGAATCGCTCTGCCTCAAGCTGCTGCTGCAGCAGCAGCCGGTGGCACGCGATCTGCGGCAGATCTCGGCGGCGCTGAAAATGATCACCGACATGGAGCGTATCGGCGACCAGGCAGAAGATATTGCTGAGATCGTCGAGTTTCTGAGCGGGCGCACAAGCGAAAATGACGGAATTTTGCAGGAAATGGCACGCGCAACCATAAAAATGGTGACAGAAAGTGTTGATGCTTTCGTAAAACATGATATAATGGTAGCGGAAAAGGTCATTGCTGATGATGACACGGTAGATGACTACTTTGACCAGGTAAAGAAAGAGCTGATCGACCGCATAGCCAAAAATCCGGACGATGGCGAGGTGGCGATTGATCTGCTGATCATTGCAAAATACTTTGAGCGCATCGGTGACCATGCAGTGAACATTGCTGAGTGGGTGATCTTCTCTGTGACCGGTGTGCACAAGGAGGGGTAAAAAACGCATGATTTGGTGTGTTGAGGACGATTCCAGCATCCGGGATATTGAGGTATATGCCCTGCAATCCACCGGCTTTGAGGCGCGCGGCTTCAGCGATGGCACTTCCTTTTGGGAGGCGCTGCACCACCTGCAGAACCCGCAGCAGGAAAAGCCGGAGCTGATCGTGCTGGATGTGATGCTGCCCGGCGTGGATGGCATAGAGCTGCTGCGCCGGCTAAAAGCCTCAGAGGACTATGCTGACATCCCGGTGGTGATGGCGACGGCCAAGGGAGCTGAATATGACAAGATCCAGGGGCTGGATCTTGGTGCGGACTATTATCTGACCAAGCCGTTCGGCGTGATGGAATTTGTCTCTTGCATCAAAGCCGTGCTGCGCCGCTGCAGGCCGGCCGAGCACACCCACCGCCTGCAGGCAGGTGGGCTGACGGTGGATCTGGACGCGCATACCGTGACGGCGGATGGACAGCTTCTCTGTCTGACCTACAAGGAATATGAACTGCTGCGGCTGTTCCTCTCCCACCCCGGCATCGCCTTCTCCCGTGACCAGCTGTTCAATGAAATATGGGGAATGGACTACTGCGGCGAGACCCGCACGGTCGATATGCATATCCGCACCCTGCGGCAGAAGCTCGGCAGCTACGGCAGCCTGATCCAGACTGTCCGCAATGTCGGATACCGATTGGAGGTTAGCAAATGACACGAAAGATCTTCCGTTCCATTATGGCAGTGGCCGGAATTGTTCTGGTGGCCAGCCTTGTGATCATTTTAGCCGTACTGTATGACTACTTCGGCACAGTGCAGAAGACGCAGCTGGCGGATGAATTGAGTCTGGCGGCTGTCTCTGTGGAGAAAAACGGCACAGAATACTTACAGAGCCTGGAATCGGTGCATTACCGCATTACCTGGATCGCCGCTGACGGCAGCGTGATTTATGATACCAAGACCGGCACCGACACCCTGGAGAACCACGCCGACCGCAAAGAGGTGCAGGAGGCGCTGGAGTACGGCAAGGGTGAAAACACCCGGTACTCCGATACGCTGCTGGAAAAGACCATTTACTCTGCCGTGCGGCTGGAGGACGGAACGGTACTGCGTATGTCGGTCAGCCAGACGACTGTTGGTGTGCTGGCGCTTGGAATGCTGCAGCCGTTCTTCTTCATCCTGCTGGCTGCGCTGATCCTTTCCGGTGTGTTGGCTGCCCGGCTTTCTAAGCGCATTGTCGGCCCGCTGAACAACCTGGATCTGGAGCACCCGCTGGAAAATGATACCTATGAGGAGCTGTCTCCCCTGCTCGGCCGTATTGAGCGGCAGCATCAGGAGATTGCTTTCCAGCTGCGCAGGCTGAAGCAGAAGACAGATGAATTTACCCAGATCACGGAAAACATGAGTGAAGGGCTTGTACTGCTGGACGAGAATGACACTGTTTTGAGCATCAACACAGCGGCCCAGCAGATGTTTGGCGCAAAAAGCGCTACCGGCGAAAGCTTTTTGGAGATTGATCGCAGCCATGAGGTGACTTCGGCCATCAAGACGGCGATGGAAAATGGCCACAGCGAAATTGATTATGCGTACAATGGCCGCAAGTACCGGATCAACATTTCCCGCATCGAGTCCGATGGACATATCATTGGTGCGGTGCTGCTGCTGTTTGATGTAACGGAGAAGGCTCTTGCGGAGCAAAACCGCCGCGAGTTTACCGCCAATGTATCGCATGAGCTGAAAACGCCGCTGCAGGGCATCATCGGCAGCGCCGATCTGATCGAAACCGGTATGGTGAAGCAGGAGGATCTACCGCGCTTTGTCGGCCATATCCGCCAGGAGGCCACACGGCTGGTCGCGCTGATCGAGGATATTCTGCGCCTTTCGCAGCTGGATGAGGGCGAAGAGATGCCGGTGGAAGAGGTGGATCTGTACGCCATTGCCGATGAGGTGGTACAGAGTCTCCAGTCCGCCGCTGCAGCCAAGAAGGTCACTTTGGCGCTGCAGGGGGACAGCGTAACGCTGCACGGCGTCTCCAGGCTGATCCACGAAATCGTGTACAATCTCTGCGACAACGCAATCAAATACAATATGGACGGCGGCAGTGTTACCGTCACCGTGAAGCAGGAACAGGATACCGCGGTGGTTTCCGTGCAGGATACCGGTATCGGTATCGCACCGGAGGATCAGGCCCGTATTTTCGAGCGGTTTTTCCGCGTGGACAAGAGCCATTCCAAGGCTTCCGGCGGCACCGGTCTCGGGCTGTCGATCGTCAAGCACGCTGTGCAGTTCCATCATGGAACCATTGATCTGCAGAGTGCCCTTGGCCACGGCACCACCATCACCGTTTCCCTGCCCCGCTAATGTATAAAACGAACAGCCGGCACCCAAATACAGGTGCCGGCTGTTCTTCGTGCAGGGCCGCCGAAAAGCCGTATTGCAATATATGACGGAGTATGCTATACTCTAAGGGCGAAAATTGGACGAAGAGGATGAACAAGGATGAAAGTGCTCATTTTAAGCTGCGGCACGGGGCAGGGACATAACAGTGCCGCCCGGGCCGTTGAGGAAGCCCTGAAGCGCCGCGGGATTGAGTGCCAAATTGCTGACCCCCTCTCCTTTGGCCGTCGGAAAACCGCCGGCGTAGTCGCCGCCGCCTACAACGGCGTCATCAAGGACGCGCCCAAAGCCTTTGGCGTGATCTATAAAGTGGGAGACCTTTACAGCTCAACGCGCCTCACCTCGCCGGTGTATTTTGCCAATACCCTCTATGCCGGACACCTGGAAAACTATATTTTGGAGAACCAATTTACTGCGGTGATCTGCACACACCTGTTTGCCATGGAGGCGGTCACCGCCCTGCGGAAAAGGCCGGAGTTCACCGTGCCATGCTATGGTGTGCTGACCGATTATACCTGTATCCCCTTCTTTGCTGAAACAAAGCTGGACGGCTATTTTATTCCGCAGGAGGATCTGCGCGCGGAGATGGTCGAAAAGGGCATCTCGGAGCAGCGGCTGTACAGTACAGGCATACCGGTCAGTGGCCGTTTTGCCCATCATACCGCGCCGGCGGCCGCCCGGACCGCGTTGGATCTGCCGGCCGATCAGCCAATCATTCTGGTTATGAGCGGCGGCGTTGGCTGTGGAAATCTGCTGGAGCTTTGCCGTGAATTGCTGCAGTATACCACAAAGCCTTTTACCGCCTGCGTGATGACCGGGCGTAACCGGAAGCTCAAAGGGCAGCTGGATGAGCATTTTCAGGGGGATCCCCGCCTGCGCACCATTGCTTTTACTGAGAAAGTGGATCAGTATATGAATGCAGCGGATGTGATGATCTCAAAGCCGGGTGGTCTGACCAGCACAGAGGCGGCAGTCGCCAATATCCCGCTGGTGCATCTGCTGGCCTTTTCCGGTTGCGAAACGAAGAACGCCGCATTTTTCTCTGCGCGGGGTCTATCCCTGCAGGCAGGCAGCGTCCGGGAAGCCGTAGAGAGCGCCTGGCGGCTGATCAATCATCCGGAGCTGGCAGAACAGATGCGTTCGCTCCAGCGTACCTATATTGCGCCGGATGCGGCTGACCGGATCGTTTCTAAGGTGATCGGGTCATGAGGGATACACAAACGCTTCTTTTTGGCGCCTTTATCCTCGGTGGCTTCCTTTCCGGCAGCGTGATGTACAGCCGCCTCATTCCCCTGCTCTTTACCGGCAAGGATGTTGCGGCGCTCGGCGCCGACCGCAACCCCGGCGCTTCCAATGTGTTTCTGAACTGCGGTATACCACTGGGGCTGCTTTGCCTCGCCTGCGATTTGCTGAAAGGGTTTCTGCCGGTGTTCTGGGCTGTGCATACGGTGGATATACGGCTGCTGGCTTTTGCGGCCGTGCTCTCTGCCCCTGTTCTTGGACATGCCCTGGCTCCGCTGAATCATTTTCACGGCGGGAAATGCATTTCCACGGCTTTCGGGTGCCTGCTGGCCCTGCTGCCGGTTACCCGCATTGTCTTTGTGCTTGCCGGTCTGTATATCTTCTTTTCGGTAATCGTTAAGATCAATCCGACGCGTTACCGCAGCCTGTTGACCTTTGCTTTGTTTGGCATTATCGCCGGCATATATTTTGCCGCGAACAGCAGGCACTCCTTAGGAATTGGCTGCAGCGTGATCGCCGTTACCGCCGTGCTGCGCCACACCAAATACCTCAGCTATATTCCGGAGGAGCAGCAACCGAAAATGCAAAACGAACGCCTGTGAATTGGACAGGCGTTCGTTTTTTTCTATGCCTTATTTTCCGCAGTTTTTATCAAATCCGGGATTGCAGGCATAGAAGTTTTTGCTGTTCAGACGGTCGGTTGCGATACGCAGCCCCTCGCCGAAGCGCTGATAGTGCACGATCTCGCGTTCCCGCAGGAATTTCAGCGGTTCCCGCACATCCGGATCGTCCACCAGGCGCAGCAGATTATCGTAGGTTGTGCGTGCTTTCTGTTCTGCTGCCAGATCTTCGTGCAGATCGGCCAATGTATCACCGGTCGACTGGAAGGTAAGCGCACTGAAGGCTTCACCGGAGGCGGCGATCGGATAAATGCCGGTCGTATGATCGGTAAAGTATGGGGCAAAGCCGCTGTTCAGGATATCCTTTTCCGACAGGTTTCTTGTAAGCTGATAAACGATGGCCGAAACGATCTCCAGGTGTGCCAGCTCCTCTGTGCCAATATCTGTCAGAATCGCTTTAAGCTCCGGATACGGCATCGTATACCGCTGGCTGAGATAACGCAGCGCAGCGCCACTTTCCCCATCCGGACCGCCGTATTGACTGATGATCAGCTGCGCCATTTTGGGATTGCTGTTTTTGATGTTGACCGGATACTGCAGCTTCTTTTCATATTGCCACATCGTTCATCCACGCCCTTTCTCTGTGCAGCAGGTTACATCCCACGGCCACGGTCCGTTGACCCATTCCGTCCAGGATTCCTGTACATCTGCCTGTGTCTGCACATAGGTGCCGTAGCACTGCTCGTACTCATCAATCAGCTTTTGCAGCTTTTCCTCATACATCCGGCGAAGCTGCATAGCGGCCTGATCATTCGGATGCGAATCCTGATACAGTCCTAAATCATACAGCGCAAACTGATAGGCGCGGATACGCTCGGTAATTGCATGACGCTCAACCACAGCACTTCCCCCCTGCCGTAAACGGTTTGTTCAGTTCCGGGAAAATGGTGCCGTGACGCAGCCCGGCTTCCGGCTCATACACTTCCTGCAGCTCCTGCCACGGGATATAGGCCATGGCCAGAGACACATCGTAGGGAATTGCGGGCATTTGGTTGTTGATTTTCACAAAGTTGGCTCCTTTCGGTAAAGATTTCATTATCCAGTGTATGTCCCTTGTCCAACAATGTGCTGCTTTTCTGCCGTTACTGCTGGGCAAGCAGCAGATAAAACAGGTATACCCCAACCACCAGCAGTGTCCCGTTTCCGTGGCGGCTTACAGCGGTTATCGCAGCCAGCAGCGCCAACGGAAGTAAAACGGCAAAGGAAATGCCGCGGACAAAGCGTGAAGCCCGCTGCGGAGAAAAGTGCAGACAGAACAGGCAGTACAGGATCTCGCCGCCATCCAGCGGCTGTGCGGGCAACAGGTTAAATACACACAGCACCAGATGCACCACAGCTGCACGGCGGCAGCCGACCGCCCACAGCAGACCGGCTGCCGCAGCATTCACGGCAGGGCCGGCCAGCGAGATCAGGAGGTTCTTCCGGTAGCCCGGCAGATGACGCTGACCGATTTCCAGCCGCATACCAAAGGCGCCGAGGGTACAGCGCTCCGGCGGGCACCGGAGCAGCAGCATAACCAGCAGGTGCCCACACTCATGCATGACCGAGGCCAGCACACAGGAGACAGCCACCCCCTCCGGCTGCAGAAAGAGCAGCGCTGTCAGCAGAGCCGGAAACAGCAGGCTGATCCGCAGCTGTACGCCGCCAAGCCGCCACTCAAGCATTTTTCACCTCATCGCCCGCCCGCATATAGCGGGAAATAGGCACAACCCCGCCGGGATTATACACCGTATCTCCTACACTGATCTGAATATGCACATGGTTGCCGGTAGCATCACCAGTGGCGCCGACCCGCGCGACGGTCTCCCCTGCCCGCACAACCGCCCCCACATCGACTTCAATGATCTGGCAATGGGCATACAGTACCTGTACGCCGGCGCCGTGCGCAATACAAACATAGCGTCCAAGACTGCCGTTCTCACCGGCAGCAGAAACCCGACCGAAAAACATAGCCGCAATCGGCGTTCCCGCCGGTGCGGCTATATCCATTCCTCGGTGAAATTGTGTCCCCTCGCCTGTCGGGTTTTCGCGGTAACCGTAGCCGGAGGTTAGTGTGCCGGCTGCAAGCGGCGCTCTTGCGGCGCGGTCAACCAGCAACTTCATGGCCGTTGTGCCCTCCGGCGTCGTCTGGCCGTCCGCTGTGCTTTCCGATTCGCTCTCGGCAGACGAGGACTCCGCCGCCGGCGCCTGCGCATTTTCCGATTCCAGCTGCTGCGCCGTATCGGCCGCCGGATCACCGTCCCACAGGGCGGCCAGCGTGGCCAACAGATCATTGCGCATAAGGCTCTGCTGGAAGCTTTGGCATAGCTGCCGGTATGGCTCACCGCCGGCAGTGCGCAGCAGCAGCGCCAGCAGCAGTGCCACAGCACAGGCAATGCTCTGCACGGCAATGACCGAACCGGCGCCGCGGGGCTTTTTTTCTTTCTTTTCCGGCGGCGGTGCGGCGGCGGGTGCCGTGCCCGACCACCCGCCTACCCGCCGGTATTCATAGGGCGGCGTGGCCGGCCGCTCCAGTTCCCTGTCGATCATATGTACCCCCTGCGCCTTACACGATAATGCAAATCAGGCCGTTGCATCCCTCGTTGATAATGCGCTCTACCGTTTCTTTCAGCTTTTGGCGGGCATCCTCCGGCATATGATAGAGCTTGTTATGCAGCCCCTCGTTGACAAGGCCATAGAGGGAGGTGCCAAAGATGTTCGACTCCCAGATCTTTGCCGGATCCTCCTCAAACTGGCTGAGAAGGTAATTGACCAGGTCTTCGCTTTGCCGCTCTGAACCAACGATGGGACAAACCTCGGTGGTGATCTGTGCGCGCATCATGTGAATGGATGGTGCGGCCGCTTTCAGGCGTACACCGTACCGGCCGCTCTGCCGGATGATCTCCGGCTCCTCCAGCGTCATTTCCTCCATATCCGGCATCACAATGCCATAGCCGGTTGCTTCCACCTGCTCCATTGCCGAACGAAGCTTATCGTATTTTTTGCAGGTGGCAGCCATCTGCAGCATACTGCTCATCAGGGCACCCTCATCCGCAATTTCCAGGCCGGTCGCCTCGCCGAGGATCTGATAAAACAGCTCCGGCTGCAGGGCGGTGGTGATGGTTGCCGTGCCGTGACCGAGGTCGATGCTCTCCAAGGCGGTCATATCCACATAATCACACTGACGCAGGTCGGCAGCCAATGTGGCAGCATCACTGACGCGCTCGGCTCTGCGGGCAGCCGCCAGAACGGCATCTGTCACGGCGGCGCGTACCGGGTGCTTTTTATCCAGGCGCATCAGCCAGCGCGGCAGAATAACCCCAACCTGCTGCAGCGGAAACTGTGACAGCAGCGCCTCCAGCATCTGCAGGATCTCTTGCTCCGTCATATCCCGGCAGTTGACCGGCAGAACCGGCACGCCGTACTTTTCGGATAATTCCGCTGCCAGCTGCCGCGCCGATGGAGCCGAGGGATCCACGGTGTTCAAAAGCACCGTAAACGGCTTGTGGATCGCCTGCAGCTCACGCACCACGCGCTCCTCCGCCTCGGCATATTCCTCGCGCGGAATATCGGTAATGCTGCCATCGGTGGTGATGACCAGCCCGACCGTGGAATGGTCATTGATCACCCGACGGGTTCCTTCTTCCGCCGCCATATTAAAGGGGACTTCTTCATCATACCACGGTGTCTTGACCATGCGCGGCTGCTCATTTTCAATGTACCCCAGCGCCGACGGAACGATGTACCCAACACAGTCAATCAGCCGCACACGCATATTGGCGACGCCGTCCAGGGACACCTCAGCTGCCTGCTCCGGAATAAACTTCGGTTCGGTGGTCATGATCGTGCGCCCGGCCGAGGACTGCGGCAGCTCATCGTTCGCACGCTCCCGGCGGTGCGTATCCGTCATATGCGGGATGACCAGAGTATCCATAAAGCGCTTGATAAAGGTGGATTTTCCCGTACGCACCGGTCCAACCACGCCAAGGTAAATATCGCCGCCGGTGCGCGCTGCGATATCCTGGTACAAAGTATTCGTTGCTTCCATACCTGTTTCCTCCGCTCGTTCATCGTTGCCTGTTTGTATATGCCTATGAGCCTTGGACAGCAGTTATGACAAAATTTCAGCGGTATCCGCTGCAAACGGATACCGCTGTTCGGTTGGATATGATTTAAGAGGGGAACGGCCACCAGCGTGGCCGGTTGCGCAGACACTTCAGCTTGATCCAAAGGTTTTTCTGGAGCTTCTGGGTCTCGTTATCCAGAGTGATGAACACCTCCGTGTTTTCCAGCACCTCGGCCGACGGATAAAACATCGGGTTGCCGGAAACCTCCTCGTCCAGCTCCAAAAGCGCCTCGGTGTGCGGGGTGGAATAGCAGATATATTCCGCATTGGCCGTGGCCACATCGGTGCGGCACATAAAATTGATATACTGTTCCGCCTCTTTCTGGTGCTTGCTATTGGCCAGCACACACATGGCGTCCACAAACAGATTGGTTCCCTGCTGCGGCACAAAATAGCCAATGTCCTCGTTTCCGTCATCACCGGTGATCATGTTGGCGCCGTCACCGGAATAGTACGGGGCAAGCCACCCCTCTTCATTGGTCATTTTCTGGAACACCTGATCCATGAAATAGCCCTGTACCAGCGGCTTCTGTTCTGCCAGCGCTTCGTACGCAGCCTGCCATTCTGCCGGATTGGTGGTATTCATGGAATATCCCAGCTTTTTCAGCGCAATGGCAAAGGAATCACGGGCATTGTCGAACATATAGATCTTGCCCTTGTACTTTTCATTCCACAGGATGTCCCATCCCTGCGCAAGATCGGCCTCATCCACATATTTTTTGTTGTAGAAGATGCCGACGGTCCCCCAGGTATACGGCACAGAATATTCATTGTGCGGATCGTATTCCAGATTACGATAAACCTCGTCAATGTATTGATAATTCGGGATGTTGTCAAAATTCAGCTTTGCCAGCATTCCCTCCTGGATCATCTTGCCGATCATGTAATCCGAGGGGATCACCACATCGTATTCTGCCGCACCGCTTTCCAGCAGCGTATACATGGTCTCATTGCTCTCATAGGTCTTATAATTGATCCGTATACCGGTCTCTTCGGTGAACAGGGCGTTAACATCCAGCACTTCATCGTCGATATACTCGCCCCAGTTGAATACATTCAGTGTAACAGTGCTGCCGACCGAGGCTCCACGGCATCCGCCGAGCAGGCTGACCAGCAGGCAAAGCACCATTAACCAGGCTGCTTTTTTCAACGCCCTATCTCCTTTCCTTCTGCTTGCGGAGATCCCGCACCTGGCAGATATTGACAATCAGCAGCAAAAGCAGCACTGAGCCAAACATCAGCGTGGAAAGGGCATTGATCTCCGGGGTGATCGGTTTTTTGGTCATGGAATAAATGGTTACGGACAGATTTTGCGCCGTAGAGCCGGAATTGAAATAGCTGATCACAAAATCATCCAGCGACATGGTAAAGGCCATCAGGGCGCCGGTAACAATGCCGGGCATGATCTCCGGCAAAACCACCTTGAAGAAAGCCGGCAGCGGGTGGCAGCCGAGATCCAGCGCCGCCTCGTACATATGCTTATTCATCTGCCGCAGCTTCGGCATGACCTGCAGCACCACATATGGGATGCAGAAAGTGATATGGGCCAGCAGAAGCGTCAGGAAGCCCGGCTGCAGCAGCCCGGTCAGACGGTAAAAGGCGACAAACATCAGCATCATGGAAATACCGGTTACGATCTCCGGATTTACCATGGGAATATTATTCACTGCCAGCAGTTGCTGACGCAAACGGCCGTTCATGCTGTAAATGCCCACAGCCGCCATGGTGCCGATAACCGTGGCCACGATAGCCGCAAGCACGGCAATCTCCAGCGTGATCCAAAGAGAGTCCAGGATCAGCTCGTCATGGAAAAGAGCTTCGTACCAATCCAGTGTAAAGCCGCCCCACTTAACACGGTTTTTGGAGTCGTTAAAGGAATACACGATCAGCACAACGATCGGACTGTACAAAAACAGGAAGATCAGTGCGTTATAGATACGGGATAAAGTTTTCATGCCATCATCCCCTCCAGCTCATCATCGCCATTATCCACCCGGCGCATGACCGACATACACAGCAGCATCAGCACCATCAGCACCAGCGACAGGGCGGCCCCGACATTATAGTTGCAGCCATCCCCCATGAACATGGTTTCAATCACATCGCCGATCATCATGTTCTTGCTGCCGCCGAGCAGCTTGGAAATGACAAAGGTACTGACCGCCGGCACAAAGACCATGGTAACCCCGGAAACAATGCCCGGTGCGCTCAGCGGCAAAATGACCCGGCGCAGCACCTGCCAGCTGTTGCAGCCGAGATCCTGTGCAGCCTCGATCACGCGGCCATCCAGCTTAGCCATAACAGAATACAGCGGCAGGATCATAAAGGGCAGGAAATTGTACACCATACCCAGCACAATGGCGGCATCGGTATTGATCACATGCCAATGCAGGCCGAAAAGCCCCAGGAACTGATTGATCAGTCCCTGATCCTCCAGCAGAGTCATCCAGGCATAGGTGCGCAGCAGAAAATTCATCCACATCGGCAGCATCACGATCATCACCATGGTGCGCTGCATATGCTCACTGCGGCGGGAAATGCTGAACGCCACAGGGTACGCCAGAACCAGACAGATCACGGTGGCCAGCGCCCCCATCCAGATCGAATCAAGGTACGGGCCGCTGTACTGCCAAATATCCACAATGTTTTGCAGGGTGAAGGCGCCGTTTTCATCCGTGAAAGCAAACCACACCACGATGGCCATGGGGATCAAGGTGAATATCGCCATCCACAGGGCGAACGGCGTTGCGGCAGAACGGTTTTTCATTCCTCTGCCTCCCCCGTCTCCTCGGCGGTCATATCGACCTCCGGATCCGCCAGCTCGTCAAACTCCTCAGAATAGGAGCTGTAATCGCCGAACATACCGGAATACGCCGATTTCTTCATGATGTGGATATCCTCCGGGTTCAGCACAATGCCGATCTCTGTGCCGACAGGATAATAGTCGGTGGTTTGGATCAGCCATTTGAACCCCTTGAAATCCACGATCGTTTCATAGTGCACACCCTTGAAGGTGACAGCGGAAACAATACCGGTCAGATCGCCCTTGACCGGCTCAACGATATCAATATCCTCCGGGCGGATAACCACATCCACCGGCTCCATCGGCGCAAAGCCGGCGTCCAGGCAGCTGAATTTGCGGCCAAAAAACTCCACAAGATAGTCCTTGTGCATCACGCCGTCCAGAATATTGCTTTCCCCAATGAAATCCGCCACAAAGGCATTTTTCGGCTCATTGTAAATATCCTGCGGTGTGCCAATCTGCTGGATCTCGCCATTATCCATCACCACAACGGTATCGGACATGGAGAGTGCCTCCTCCTGATCGTGGGTAACATAGATAAAACTGATGCCCAGACTCTTCTGGATGTTTTTCAGCTCACTCTGCATATCCTTGCGCAGCTTCAGATCCAGCGCCGCCAGCGGCTCGTCCAGCAGCAGCACCTTGGGGTTATTGGCCAGTGCGCGCGCGATAGCCACACGCTGCTGCTGTCCGCCGGAAAGGGTGGAAACAGCACGCTTCTCAAAGCCGACCAGGTTGACCAGCTTCAGCATACGGGAGACGGTCTCGCGGATCTCGGCGCTGCTCTTTTTCTGCACGCGCATACCGAAGGCGACATTCTCATATACATTCAGATGTGGAAACAAGGCGTATCGCTGAAAGATGGTATTGACGCTGCGCTTGTAGGCCGGCAGGTCATTGACGCGCTTTCCGTCAAAAAAAACATCGCCGCTATTCGGCGTTACAAAGCCGCCGATGATCCGCAGCGTTGTCGTCTTTCCGCAGCCGGATGGCCCCAGAAGGGTGACAAACTCGCCGTCGGATATGCTTAAATTGAGGTTTTTAAGCACCGGCTCCCCGTCGAAAGCAATGGCAATGTTTTTCAGTTCGATAATTTTGTTTT
This sequence comes from Ruminococcaceae bacterium UBA6353, assembly GCA_002437905.1. Taxonomy (GTDB): domain Bacteria; phylum Bacillota; class Clostridia; order Oscillospirales; family Acutalibacteraceae; genus UBA5905. Next base: position 75,847 of record DJRT01000002.1, read on the forward strand.
GACTCATGGATAATGCATCCCCCTTTGCGGTAATAGGTTCCGCCGCCGAAACGGCGGGGCGCAGCCGCCTTGACAACGCCCTCCGCAAAGGGTTTTTCACAATCCGCCGGCAAAAAAGCGGGGACTGCGGCGCTGCTTGGTCGGTGCAAAAAAGACATCGCTTAGATGCATTGCCCGAACAAATCGGACAACAGATAACAATATAGTGTTTATTGCCGCAAATGTCAATATATTTTTTGAAAAAACAGGAAAAAACCGGATTTTTCTGCGATTTTTTATGAAAAAACTGCTTTTACAAGCACTTTATTGCAAAATCCCCCGCGTATTCTCTGAAATCCTACCAAATGCACCATTCAAACACAACTATTCAGCAGGAGGTATTTCTATGGAAGAAAAGGCCCCTTCCGGCAGCATACAGGAAATGATCGAACGCTATAACCGGGAGCTGATGAAAACCTACCGCAGCACGGCCAGCAGCACCGGTGGACAGAGCAACCGCAGCGGACAGCCGCCGGCCACACCGCCAAGCGACAGCTGGCTGGATGAGCGGTTTCCGGCACCAAATATCCAGCGGGACCGGCAGACGATCGCAGCACAGATGCAGGCAGCTGAACAGCCGCCGGCCGCCACCACCGATCCAACCTTCCCCTATCGGGATGAGGACCTGGAGGGGCAGCCCCCATTTCCGCAGGAGACAGCGGAGCAGCCACAGCAGCCCACAACGCCGGAGCAGCCATATGAGGGCTTTTTGCGGGTATATGTGTTTACAGCAAACAATGCAGAGCCCCTGCCAGGCGCGCGGGTAGTCGTTACCCGGCCGGAAAGCGGCACGGATGCCCTGTATGCGAATGTCACGACGGATCGCGACGGGTTGACCCCTCTGCTGCCACTTCCTTCGGTGGATCCGAAACTGACGATGCAGCCGGATATTGCCAGCCCCTATGTGCTGTACGATGTCCGTGTAACACTGCCGGGCTTTGTCACGACAATCTATGAAAGCATCCCTGTATATGGCGGCAACGGCGTTACCCAGCCGGCGGCCATGATACCCCTGCAAAACGGCGACGACCCGGATGTGCCTCGGATATTTCAATCCGGGGGTCCGGCCGATCTTTGAGAAAGGCGGCAGCAGCCAATGACCGGAATACCCTATATCCCGAACACGATCACGGTGCACCTCGGAGCACCAAGCTCCAATGCAGAAAATGTCTATGTATCCTTTCCGGATTACATCAAAAATGTGGCCTCCAGCGAAATCTATCCCACCTGGCCGGAGGCGGCGCTGCGCGCCAATATCTACGCACAGATCTCCTTTGCCCTGAACCGCTACTATACGGAATGGTACCGCAGCCAGGGATATGATTTTGACATCACCAATTCCACCCGCTACGACCAGTCCTATGTGCCGGGACGGGATATCTATGATTCCATCAGCCGCATTGTGGACGAGATATTCAACTCCTATGTGGTGATGGGAGAGAACATTGAGCCATATTTTACGCAATACTGCAACGGTACCACCACCACCTGCAACGGGCTTAGCCAGTGGGGCACGGTCGCCCTGGCGGAGGAGGGACTTGGCGCATATGATATTCTGACCCGCTATTACGGAAATGACATCAATATCGTAACCGACGCCCCGATCCGCAACGGTCTGCCCTCCTACCCCGGTTCGCCGCTGAGTGAGGGGGACTTCGGCACGCCGGTGCAGCAAAAGCAGATACAGCTGAACCGCATTTCCGTGAACTATCCCAGCATCCCGAAAATTCGACCGACCAACGGATACTTTGATACCACCACAACCGATGCCGTCAAGGCTTTCCAGCGGATCTTTGACCTGACGCAGGACGGCATCATCGGCCCTGCAACCTGGAACCGCATTTCCTATATCTACAATGCCGTCAAAAGACTTGGTGAGCTGGATTCGGAGGGCATTTCCATCGAGGAGCTTCCACAGGAATTTGAAACAGCCATCGGCCCCGGTGATACCGGCAGCTCTGTGCAGGTGGTGCAATACTATCTGAATGTGATCGCCGCCTATTACGATACCATCCCCCGCACCGGCTCAACCGGTATCTATGACGAAGCGACCGAGCAATCTGTGCGCGCCTATCAGCAGACCTTCGGGCTGGTGGAGGATGGCCTTGTGGGGCCGCTGACCTGGCGCTCAATCTATGAAACCTACGAAAGCATTGTCAATTCCACCGAACTGATTGAAGGGGGCGTGCGCCCTTACCCCGGCGAAGAACTGCGTATGGGGTCACAGGGGGATGATGTTGCGACGATACAGGAGTATCTTGCCTATATTGCGACGGTTTATCCGGATATTCCGGCCCCCTCGGTTACCGGTGTTTACGGGCAGGAAACCTCCAATGCGGTTGAAGCCTTTCAGCGCCTGTTCGGTATACCGGAGTCCGGCGTGGTGGGCGTGCTGACATGGGATACCATCGCTTCCACATACGCCAGCATCCGTTCCGGCAATGCAAAGCAGCCGGGACAATATCCGGGCTTTGTTTTATCAGAGGAGGGCGAGGCATGAACACACAAAACGATATATCGAACGATGAAAAGATCTACATACTGGAGCTGCAATACTACCTGCGCATCATTGAGCAGGACCGGCACGAATACTCGGATGTGCCGGTGGATGGTTTTTTCGGCCCGCAGACAGCGCAGGCCGTGCGGCGTTTCCAGCAGGAGGCCGGACTGCCGGAGACCGGTGATGTTGACCGGGAGACCTGGGATGCCATCTATGCCGCCTACACAGCACTGCACACGCCGCTGCAGGCATTTCCGCTGCTGTGTATCGGGCGGGACGGCAGTGTAAACCTGCGCCCCGGAGATCAATCGGACTGCGTATACTTTCTGCAGCTTATGCTGCAGACGCTGCACAGCCGCTACGGCAATCTGCCGCCGGTGGACACACCGGACGGTCTGTACAGCGAAAACACGGCGGAGGCTGTGCGTGCTGTACAGAAGCGTTCCGGTCTTGAGGAAACCGGCATAACTGACCGGGAGACATGGAACGCCATTACCGGGCTGTATAATCAGATACTGTGAGGTTTTCCCTGTGAATAAACGCGCCTTTGTAAAAAACACCGCCGTAATGACCATGACCTCCCTGCTGCTGCGCTCCCTTGGAATCGTGTTCCGGATCTTCATTTCGAACCGCGTTGGCGCAGAGGGCATGGGGCTGTATCAGCTGGTTTTTTCGGTTTATGTGCTGGGGGGCACCTTTGCCTCGGCCGGGCTGGTAACGGCTGTTACCCGGCTGGTGGCCGAGCAGCTTATCCGCGGCAACCGCCGTGCGGCGCGCTGGGTGATGCGTGCCTCTATGGCGTTGTGCATTGCCATTGGTCTGGTCTCGGCCGTTTTATTGTACGCAGCGGCCGAGCCGATCGGCCGGCTCGTTGGGGATATGCGCACTGTACCGGCCATCCGGGTCAGCGGCCTGGCGCTGCCGTTTATCGGTGTTACAAGCTGCATACGGGGGTATTTTGCGGCGCGGCGGCGGGCAGGTCCTCCCTGCCTTGCGCAGATCATTGAGCAGCTTACCCGCATCGGCAGCATTCTGTGGATGCTCCGGTTAGCCGGCGCCGCCTGCTCACTGGCCGATGCCTGCCGCATCATTATTCTCGGCGATGCGTTGTCAGAGGCGGTCTCCTGCTGTCTGCTGGCTGTGATCTACCGGCAGGATAGTCGCCGGCTGTTCAGGCTGCCGCAAAAGCCGGAGTATGCGCCGGCCCGCCGCCCACTGCTGCGGGCGCTGTTCTCCATCGCCGTGCCGATCACGGCCGGCCGTTACCTTTCGACGATCCTCCGCACAGCCGAAAATATCCTGGTGCCTATGCGGTTAACGCTTTTTACCGGTTCGGATTCAGTCTCGCTGGAGCAATTCGGTGCTGTAAAGGGAATGGCCCTGCCACTAATCTTCTTCCCGTCTGCGCTGCTCCTGACCATCTCCAGCCTGCTGGTGCCGGAGCTGTCCGATGCCCACGCGCTCGGGCAGAGGCGGGAGGTTACCCGGCTGGTGGGAGCCACCATGCACAGCACGATGCTCGGTTCTGTGCTGATCGGATGTCTGTTCACCGTTTTCGGTCGCGCACTTGGGGAGCTGCTGTACAAGGATGCCACGGTCGGCCTGCTATTGCAGATCTTGGGACCGTTGACACCGGTCATGTACCTTGACAGCATTGCTACCGGTATGTTGAAGGGGCTTGGGGAGCAGGTGCGTTCGCTATGGTACAGCGTAGCGGACTCGATCGTCCGCATTGTGCTGATCCTGCTGCTCTTGCCACGCTATGGCCTTATAGGCTTCCTGTTCGTGATGCTGGTGAGCAACCTGCTGACCTCACTACTCTCCACCCACCGCCTATTGGCGGTCAGCGGAACCGCCATGTGCTGGTACCGCTGGGTGATCGGCCCGACCTTTGCCGCCGCGCTTGTGGGTGGAGGCTGGTACGCCGTATCCGTGCGGTTCCGGCTGGATACCGGGCTGCCGGCATTGCTGCTCGGCGCTGTGTGTGTGTGTGGCGCATATGGGCTGCTGCTGCCGGCGCTTGGTTGTCTGCGGCAGGAGGATGTAGCCGTCTTCAAACGCAGAAAGCAGAAAACCGGCTGCCGTACTTAAAAGCGGCAGCCGGTTTTTGCTTATTGTTTCAGCGCTCCGGGAACATCGCATCCGTATCCACTGCTCTGCGGTCCGGAATACCGGAAAAGAGCACATCAAACAGGCTATCGGAAAACAGGGCATGCATTTCCCGTATCGGGTGGTTGATGCGGTTGACCAGCAGCCTGGTCGTATCCTCCCCGGCCGCCGCCAATGCTTTCCAGCGTGCGTAGCAATCGCACACGGTAAGCGGATATTCCGCGGCCAGTGCACAGGCCTCACGCATAAAGCGATCCATCCTGCCGCCGTTCTGCATTTCCGCTGTTTTTTCGGCATATTCCCGCAGATCCGGAGCGGTATCTTCAGCAACATAGGTGTTCAGCATATTCGGCGTCATAAAAATGACCTGAGCACCGCTTTGACAGCAGCGGGAAAAGATCGTTCTGAGTGCCTGAAGATAGGTGTTCAGGTCGCCGTTGACATCGTTTAAGCCAAAGCAAATGATGATCAGATCCGGATGATGGGACAGCACATCCCTCTCCAGACGCGCAACGGAACCGGCAGCCGTCACTCCCCCGATCCCGGCGTTGAGCGCGTTAACCGGCACATACGGGTAAAGGGCGTTGATCCGCTTTTTCAGGCGGTTCCAGTACACCGTCTCATAATCAAACTCATTGATGCCGAGAGCGCCGTGCGTCACGCTGTCCCCGAAGGCAACCAGCGTTGCTGCACCATGTGCAAGCCGCTCCTGCGTTCCCATCTGCAGCTTATCGGTGAAATTCATATGGCAACCTCCACCATCACACTTCCCGTACCGCCAGCTTTTGCAGAAAATCCACAAAGTACGGCGGCAACGGGCTGTCAAACTCCAGATAGACGCCACTGACCGGGTGTACAAACCCGATCTTTTTTGCGTGCAGGCACTGTCCGTTCAGATTTCGACAGATCTTTGGCTGGGCAGCCGCACCGTAAACCGGATCGCCGGCTACCGGATGGCCAAGATAGGCCATGTGCACACGGATCTGATGGGTACGCCCGGTTTCCAGACGCAGGCGTACATGTGAAAAGCCGGGGTCGCCATCGGCGCCGGGATACTCCCGCAGCACGCGGTAGTGCGTAACCGCCGGCTTGGAATTGGCGGCAATAACCGCCATTTTCTTCCGGTCCGTCGGATGCCGGCCGATCGGCGCATCCACCACCCCGGCCGCATTTTTCAAATGGCCAAGGACGACGGCCTCATATTCGCGTGTAAAGCTGTGTACCTTTATTTGTTCGGCCAGCCCCTGATGCGCCCGATCATTCTTGGCAACGATCAGCAGGCCGCTGGTATCCTTATCAATCCGATGGACAATGCCCGGACGCAGCACACCATTGATGCCGGAAAGACTGCTGCCGCAGTGAGAAAGCAGTGCGTTCACCAGTGTACCGCCGGTGTGGCCAGCCGCTGGGTGCACCACCATACCCTTTGGCTTGTTGACCACCAGCAGGTCTGCATCCTCGTATACCACATCCAAGGGGATCGGTTCTGCCTGCACGGCATAGGCAACCAGCTCCGGGATTTCCACTGCAATGGCCTCGCTGCCACGCAGCTTGTAGTTTTTGGCAGCTGCTGCGCCATTGACCGTGACCAGACCCCGTTCAAGCCACTGCTGAGCCTGGGAACGGCTGATATCCAGGTGCGCAGCAACATGGGCATCCAGCCGCTCACCGGCCTGCTGCACAGCGGTTTGCCAGCTCTCACTGCCCATGGCGGTCGTCCTTCGGGGCCTTGGCTTTGGCAGGGATACCAAAAAGCAGCGTACGCAGCGGCAGCTCTTCCGGCTCCTTATACAGGAATAGAAGAAACACAAACAGCAGCACAGCACCAACCGTTACGCAGCAATCGGCAAAATTGAAGATTGGAAAATCAATCAGCTTGAAGTAGAGAAAATCCGTCACATGCGCATAGGCGATGCGATCAATGAGATTGCCGATGCCACCGGCCAGGATCAGCGCACAGCTTAAACGGAATGTCCGGTAACGGCAAAGGCGGCTGCGGAAAAGCACCACCAGCACCAGCAGCATCACCAGCACCGTGACCGGAATAAAAATCCAGCGCTGGTTTTCCAGCAGGCTGAACGCCACACCGGGGTTTTCACAATACTGCAGCTCAAATACGCCCGGCCAAAGAGCCAGCGGCGGCTGCCCCTGCAGATGGGCGATCGCCCAATATTTTGTCAGCTGGTCAACCGCTACCAGCACGGCTGCCAGCAGCAGCGAAAGAACCTGTGCCATGCCAAAACTCCTCTAAAATTACTACACCGTGGATCCGGTGCGGAAAAAACAGGCTGCCGCAACGCGGCAGCCGTTTTTCTTATTCCTCGTCCCGCAATTCAAAGGACGAAATATCAAACGGAGCAACCTTTTCTGCTTCTTCGGCCGGTACAACAGGCGCAGCCGCCGGGGCTTCCGGCGTCTCCGTCTCCGGCTGGGGCTGCTCTGGCTGCGCTGCCGGGGCCGGCTCTTCCTCCGTGCCGCCTTCCAGCACACCAATCAGCGTCAGGTGCTCACGGTAAGCAGCCATCAGGCGCGCCTTGAACGCTGCAACCTCTTTGCGCACACGCGCCAGCTCCTCGCGCTCACGGACAATGGACTGGTCAGCCAGCTCACGGGCGTTATCGGCACTGTTCTGTGCCTCAGCCAGGATCTCCTCGGCTTTCTTCTGTGCCTCGGCAATGGCGGCATCCGCCTTCTCCTGCGCTTCTTTAACCACTGTATCCGCCATCCGCTGGGCATTCATCAGGGTGGTGCGGATGCTGTCCTCCTGGTTACGGTATTCCACGACGGACTCTGCCAACACCTGCAGCTTGCGGGTGTTTTCCTCATTGGTCGTGGTCAGCGCAGCCACTGTCTCGGCGCACTGATCCAAAAAGGCATCCACCTCACTGGTTTTGTAGCCGCCAAGGCTTTTGGTAAATACAACTTCCTTGATATCCTGTTCTGTCAACATAGAGTGTATATCCTCACTTTCCATATTCCGTCAAATATAGCGGCGCGCCAGCAGCACCAGCCGCCCTTTCCGCGTGGGGGAACCGATCTCATCCACGGCATAGCGACCGTGGCCGCGCACAGAAACCGTTGCCGGAGCAACGACCTGCGCTGAGACGGTTTCCACCGGCAGGTGATCAACGCTGACGGCCCCGGTCAGGATCAGCTGCGCCGCCTGTTCGCGTGAGCAGTGCAGCAAAGCCTTAACCACCACATCCAGCCGCGGGGAAGCCACTGTCTCATGCATCGGCTGAAAGCTGTGCATAGCCGGCAGGGCACCGGTGTAGCCCGTTTCGATGCGCACACCCTCGCCGCCAACCTTCTGTATCTGATCACAGACAAAAGATACGATCTCCTCCCGCAGGAAGACGACCGCTATGCCCTCGCCGCATAGAATATCGCCGATGGTCTCACGCCGCAGGCCGGCCGACAGCAATGTGCCAAGAAAGTCCCGGTGGGAAAGAGCTTTTTCCTGATGGTAAAAAAACGCACAGGCACACAGCGGAAATGCGGCGTCCTCCGGCTGCATATACTCCGGAAAAACGCCCAAAATCTGCCGCTCGGCATCGGCATGGCCGCCAAACAGCCGCCAGCAGACATCCGCACGCTTTTGCAGCAGCTGCATTGCCTGCGCCTGCTCCCCTGCATCCAAAAAGCCGAGAAAACAGGGCGTGCTGCGCCGGTCACACAGGCGTATGGTATCCTCTATACGGGAGCGCAGCAGTGCGGCACCCGGCTCAGAAGTAGAGGCCATTATTCTCCAGCTCGTCCAGCAGATCCCCCATCAGGCCGACATTATAGGGCGTGATAATAAAGGTGCAATTAGCCACCTTCTTGATCTGGCCATCGTTGGCATAGGCAACGCCGCTGAGAAAATCCAAAATGCGGCGGGCAACATCCTTATTGGCAGACTCCAAATTCAGCACAACCGTACGCTTGGCATTGAGGTGGTCAGCCACCGTGCTGGCGTCGTCAAAGCGCTCCGGCTTGACCAGAACAACCTGCAGCTGCGCCGTAGCATGAATATTCACAACCTTATTGCCGCGCTTCTGCGTAGCCTCACCAGTTGCCGGCTGCTCGTCCTCGTTCTTCTTCACAAAGCTATCCTCAGCACCGATCTCCAGATCCTCGTCTGTTTCCGGCTCCTCGCCCCACAGCTTACCGAACAATCCCATTTTTGTTACCTCCTATAAAAGTAATGAAAATCAGTATTGGCGTCTTCCGAATATGGCGGAGCCGACCCGAACGATCGTCGCTCCCTCCAGTATCGCCTCGCGGTAATCGCCGGACATTCCCATGGAAAGCTCCAGCATATCTACATTATCTATGTTTTTGTCCCGAATGTCAACAAACAGTTGATACATTTTTGAAAAAATTGCCCTTTTTTCTTTTTCGGTGGGCAAAATCGGCGGCACCGTCATCAGCCCGCGCACATGGAGGCCGGGCAATGGAGCAGCGGCGGCCAGCAGTTCCTCCAGAGCCTCCGGGGCCACACCGGATTTGGCCTCCTCCCCACCGATATTGACCTCGACAAGGATCGGCGTCACGATGCCGGCCTCAGTGGAACGGCGGGAAATTTCCTGTGCCAGGTGTATGGAATCGACCGACTGGATCATATCCACCTGCCCGATGATCTGGCGTACCTTATTGGTCTGCAGGTGCCCGATCAGGTGGCGCGCAACCCCCTCCAAATGCAAAAAGGGCTGCTTGGCTTTATATTCCTGCACGCGGTTTTCACCGATCTGCCGGATCCCCCAGGCGATGGCCTGATTGATCCGCTCCGGCTCTACGGTCTTGGTCACCGCCAGCAGCGTTACCGAGGAACGGTCGCGTCCCGCCTCGGCGCAGGCAGACTGTATGGTATCCTCTACCCGCTGCAGATTATCAGCCAGCTCCCGGTCAACGAATGATCTTTCCGTCATATAGTCCTCTGCCTCCCACGATCACATCATCATACAGGTGCAGCCAGCCGCTTTCGTCCGTCTCTTTGCAGATCACATAGTCTGCCGGCTCACTGTACTCCTGCTCAATTTTCCGGAATGCCACCACATTACCGGAACGGATATAGACACCCGCCTGCATATCGTCGCCGATCACAATGGCGCGCTTGGGCACCTTCAGGCCGGTATGCTTGACCAGCTGGAGCTGTACCTCCTCCTTGCGGATGGTCGAGAGAGCCTCTGACATATAGGCACAGCGCAGCGTAACCGCAAGCTTGCCGGCATTGTCCTTACTGACAGCCTCCACGGTGACCGGAATTTCGTCGTCTGTGACAAAGGACATGCGCACAGACAGAGAATTGCCGACTGCCAATGCGTTATAATAGCTTTCCGGCACCACACAGCCGAGAAACCACTCATACCCACCCACGATCTTTCCGCAGGAGGGAGCGGTCTCTGCCGGTTCCAGATCAAGCAGTGTCTGCATTTTTTCAACGGTGAGAGATTGCGGGTCTACTTCGGCCAGGGCCTCCTCATAGCCGTCGGTGTGGTCGGCAAAATACCCGGCGATCGGCGCACGCACAGAGGCGACTGCCTGGTGATAACCGGCGGCCAGTTCCTGGCGGCGGGCGGTCAGCTGTGCCAGCGTACCGGAAATGTCGAGCGTATCGCCGGTCACCAGCTGTTTCTTACTCAGCAGGGACAGCAGGGTGTTTTTCGCCGTGCCCGCTGCCTCAAATACGCCGTCCTCCGTCTCGCGGACCAGCTCATTCACGGTGGAATTCAGCTGGGTATTGATCAGATCCAGTGATAGATGCCCGGCACCGCTGTCGGTATGGAGGGCACGCAGGGCGGCGATCTGCTCATCCACCGCGGCAATCTGCTGCTCCAGACGGCCATCCTCCGCTGCCGGATAAACCGAGGCAATCACACCATCCTTGGCCACGTGGGTGCCGTTTTCAACCGTATAATACACATAGCCGCTGTTCACAGCCGGAATAACCGTTTCTGAACGGAAAACAATCCCCTGCGTATCAATGGTCTCATAAACGCTGTAACGGGATACAAGCTCCGTACTGACGCTGCCGAATATGCTGCGGTAAGCCTGAAAGCCCACGTAAAATACCACAAGCAGCACAAGTATGACCGATACCAGCCGGTAGAGGCCGCTTTTTTTCCGCTTTTTTGCTGTTTCGGTGGCCAACGGTACGCTCACTCCTCTTCACAAAAATCGCGATATTGCTGCAACAGCACGGTGGCCAGTGCGGCTGTATCGGCGTAATCGTCCACATACAGCACACGCGGCTGCATCCGCCGAAACCAGGAAAGCTGCCGCTTGGCATAGTGCCTGGTTTCGGTCTTCAGCGTCTGTACCGCCTGCTCCAGGGAGCATTCCCCCCGCAGATACGGTAAAAGCTCCTTATACCCTATTGCCTGCAGCACGGTCGCACCGGCATCCGTGCGCAGCACCCGACGCGCTTCTTCCACCAGGCCGTTTTCCAGCATGGCGTCCACCCGCCGTTCAATGCGGGAGTATAATACGGCCCGGTCGCGGAAGTCCAGCATAAACAGACAGCCGCTGTATGGGGAGGGCTGGCTGTGGGAGCGTTGCTCCTGCTGGCGGATGGTCAATCCGGTCAGGTAATACACCTCCAGCGCCCGCACGATGCGGTGAATATCGTTTTCGTGCAGGCGGGCGGCTGTTTCGGGATCCACGGCGGTGAGCCGCTGCAGCAGCGCCGCTCCCCCCTGCTCCCGTGCCTGCTGCTGCAGCTCCTGCCGCAAGGCGGGGTCGGCCGGCTGCGGTAAAAACTGCACATTCTCCATAAAGGACTGAATATACAGCCCGGTGCCGCCGCACAGCACGGGCGTTATCCCCGCCGAAAACAGGCGGGCAAAAACCGCATTGGCATCCTCCACATAGCGCGCCACGCTGTATTTTTCCTGTAAGGGCAGAAAGCCCAGCAGATGGTGCGGCACCCCCTGCATCTCCTCGGCAGAAGGCCGCGCCGTTCCCACCGCAGCGTCGGCATAAAGCTGCATCGAATCGGCAGAAACGACTTCGCCATCCAACGCACGCGCCACAGAAACGGCCAGCGCCGTTTTCCCGGAGGCGGTTGGGCCGGCAATGATCGGATACGGATACCGGTGCCTTGGCATGGCTTGTCCTTCCTCCTTTGAGGCCGGTCTACTGCGTCCGGCCAAACTGCTTTTCCAGATCCTGCTTTGTCATCTCCATGCATACCGGCCGGCCGTGCGGACAATAGCGTATCCGGTCGTCTGTCAGCACGCGCTCAGCCAGTGCCTGCAGCTCCTCCGGACGGCTATGGTCGCCCGCCTTTGTGGCGGCACGGCAGGCGGAGGAATGATAGATCCAATCCAGCTTGGCCGAAACGATCTGCCGACTGCCATCGGTCAGCCCGGCAGCGATCTCCTGCACGGTTGCTGCAATGTCCGTCCCGGACAGAATCATGGGAAAGGAGCGGACAAGCAGCGTACTGCCGCCGAAGTCCTCAGCCTCGATCCCGGCCTGCTGCAATACATCCAGATTTTCGATCAGAGCAGTGTGCTCCTCCCGGCTGACAGTCACCGTGACCGGCGAAAGCAGCATCTGTGCATCGCTGCGGGCATTTTCACACAGCTGATTATACAGGATCCGTTCATGGGCCGCATGCTTATCAATAATGTACAGGCTGCCATCACACTCGGCCAGAATGTAGGTACGCAGAAATTCGCCGATCAGGCGCACAGAGCGCTGTGGCTTTTCCAGCGTCATTTGTACCGGCTGCGGCGTATCCACCGATACCGGTGGCGGCACTTCTGCCGGCTGCGATACAACCGGCACCGGCGCAGAAACCTCCACCGGCAGTTCTTCAACTGTAAAGGCAATTCCCTTGTCGGTGTCGTCTGCGACCGAAAGCTCCCGCGGACGGTCCTCATCCACCTGCATATCCAGAAAAGACGGCGCAGAAGGCACACGCACCGTGGGCCTGTGGGACGCAGCGACCGCAGCTGCCGCCGGTGACGGCGCGGGGCGTGGCGCCACAACCGGCGCAGAAATACGGCTGGCCCGCGGCGCCGGCTGGGCGGTTTCCTCGCGCAGCAGCACGCGGTGGATATCATCCCCCTGCTCAATGGCCGATTTGACCGCGTAATACACGGCATCGAACACAGGCTTCTCGTTGATAAAACGCACTTCAATCTTCGCCGGATGGACATTGGCATCCACGGTTTCCGGCGGCATCGTCAGGCACAGTACGCAGGTGGGGAATTTCCCGACCATCATAACGCCTTTATACGCGCGCTCCATCGCCACCATGGCGGTTTGCGTCTTGACATACCGGCCATTGATAAAGAAATGCTGCATGGAACGGTTTTGCCGGCAGGCATCCGGCCGGCAGATAAAGCCGCTGACTGCTATACCGCCCATGGTGTAGCTGACCGGCAGCAGGCCGGCCGCAAAGCTTTTGCCAAACACGGCGTGGATGCAGGCGCGCAAATCCCCGTCCCCGCTTGTCTGCAGTTCCGTGCGCCCGCTGCGGATAAAGCGAAAAGCAATTTCCGGGTGGGAGAGCGCCAAACGCTCAACCACCCCAGCCACAGCGTTGCCCTCGCTGACATCCTTCTTAAGGAATTTCATCCGGGCCGGCACATTATAAAAGAGATCCTCCACGATAAAGGTGGAGCCCTCCGGGCAGCCGGCATCCTCCAGCAGCAGCTCCTCGCCGCCGTGGATGACATAGTGTGTGCCGACCATCTCGCCGGCGGCACAGGTGGTCAGTTCCACCTTGGCCACCGCGGCCACAGAGGCCAGCGCCTCGCCGCGGAAACCCAGGGTGGCGATGCCGTTCAGGTCGCTTTCCTCATACACCTTGCTGGTGGCGTGACGCAGGAAGGCCGTCGGCACATCTTCGCGGGCAATACCACAGCCATCATCCGTAATACGCATATAGGTCACGCCGCCGTCACGGATCTCCACCGTGACATGGCGCGCACCGGCGTCAATGGTATTTTCCAGCAGTTCCTTGATGACCGAAGCGGGCCGCTCAACCACCTCGCCGGCAGCAATCAGCTCCGCCACATGCTTGTCCAGCACCCGGATATTCGCCATCGTATACTCCCTCCCTGTCAGCCGGTGATCAGTAGCCGGCAGCTTCCTTGACCAATGCATACAGCTCCTGCATGGCCTCAATTGGTGTTAAAACATTCAAATCCAGCTCCTTCAGCCGGCGGATGATCGGATTATCTGCCCCACCAAGCAGCGAAAGCTGCCCCTCCGGCTCTGCCTGCTCCGGCACCGCTGATGCCGTGGGACGCGGCGGAAGCGCTCCGGCCGCATCGCCGGATTCGGTTTTGCGCAGGATCTCTTTAGCGCGGGCAACGACAAACTCATTGATACCGGCCAGCTTCGCCACCTCAATGCCGTAGCTGTCATCGGCCGGGCCACGGACGATGCGCCGCAGGAAAGTGATATCGTCACCGCGTTTTTTCACGGCAATATTGTAGTTCTTGATGTTATTTGTTTCCTCTTCAATGGCGGTCAGCTCATGGTAGTGGGTGGCAAAAAGTGTTTTGGCTCCAAGCTTTTTGGGGTTTGCCACATATTCCAGCACCGCGCGGGCGATGCTCATGCCGTCAAAGGTGGAGGTACCACGGCCGATCTCGTCGAAAATGATCAGGCTGTTCCGTGTTGCATTGCGCAGGATGGTGGCAACCTCGCTCATTTCCACCATAAAGGTGGATTGCCCGGCGGCCAAGTCATCCGAGGCACCGACACGGGTAAAGATGCTGTCCACAACGCCGATCTGTGCGCTCTTTGCCGGCACAAAGCAGCCGATCTGGGCCATCAGCACGATCAGCGCTGTTTGCCGCATATAGGTAGATTTACCAGCCATGTTGGGGCCAGTAATGACCGCAACCAGGTTTTCCCCGTTATCCAGCAGCACATCATTCGGCACAAAGGGAGCGTCGCTGAGCTGCTCTACCACCGGATGGCGGCCGCCCTTAATATCAATGCGGCCGCTCATATCCACCTCCGGACGGCAGTAGCCCTGCCGCACAGACACCTCGGCCAAGGAGGCCAGAACATCCAGCCCGGCCAGAAGCTGTGCCGTGGTCTGGATACGCTCCAGATTTTCCGCAACCGTGCTGCGCACAGTGCAGAAAAGCTGGTATTCCAGCGCCACAGAGCGATCCTTGGCGCCCAGCACCCGTGCCTCCAGTTCCTTCAGCTCCTGGGTGATATAGCGTTCGGCATTGGCCAGCGTCTGCTTGCGGATATATTCCGGCGGCACCTGGTCGGCGTACTGCCGTGTAACCTCTATGTAGTAGCCAAACACCCGGTTGTACCCAACCTTCAGCGTTTTGATGCCGGTCTTTTCTTTCTCACTGGCCTCAATGCGGGAAATGATGCCCTTGCCGTCGGTCATATCGGTACGCAGCTCATCCAGCTCGGCATTAAATCCAGGGCGGATCATGCCGCCCTCCCGCACGGAAAACGGCGGGTCCTCCACAATGGAGGATGCAATCAGCTGCTGTATATCCTCCAGCAGGTCCATCCGCTCCGCGATTTCCCGCAGCAGCTCGGCATGGGTATCCTGCAGACACTGGCGGAGCTGCGGCAGGCACTCCAGTGTCTGCTGGAGCGAACGCAGCTCCCGTGCATTGGCGCTGCCGTACACGATCCGGGTCATAATGCGCTCCAGATCGTACACCCCGGTCAGTGCCTCGCGCACATCCTCACGCAACAGGCTGCCGTGCACCAGTTCCTCCACGGCATTCAGCCGCCGGGTAATGGAGGATACCTTGATCAGCGGCTGCTCAATCCAATTGCGCAGCAGGCGTTTGCCCATCGCTGTACGGGTATGATCCAGCACGCCGAGCAGGCTGCCGCGCTTTTCCTTGGCGCGCATGGTCTCCAGCAGCTCCAGATTGCGCCGGGCAGTCAGATCCAGCTTCATGTACTGTGCATCGGAGTAAACGGTCGGTGCGGCCAGGCGCTCCAGTCCGTTGATCTGGGTAGATTGCAGATACTGCAGCACAAGCCCTACGGCAGCCACTGCCAGCGGCATTTCCGGCATGCCGATCGCCGCTGGCGACTCCACACCGTAGTGGGTCAGAACCGCCTGCTTAAGCGCCGCCTCGCCACCCTGCGGCTGCGGCAGCTTTTCCAGCCGGCAGTGCAGCCGCTTTTCGATAAAGGTCTGCACCGGTGCATCCTCTGCCATGGCCGGGTTGACCACAATCTCACTCGGATTAAAGCGGCCAAGCTCGTTGCTTACCCGCAGATCCACATCATCGCCGCTGAGGGTAGTGGCCTGCAGCTCACCAGTGGAACAATCGCAAAAGCACACGCCGCAATCGCCGCTGTCCGGCCGTGCATACAGCGCCGCCAGATAGTTGTTGCGGCTTTCATCCAGCATACTGCCCTCAATGACCGTACCGGGCGTGACCACCCGGATAATACCGCGCTTGACAAGCCCTTTGGCCGCAGACGGGTCCTCCAGCTGTTCGCAAATGGCCACCTTATACCCCTTGGCGATCAGCCGCGCTACATAGGATTCATAGCTATGGAAGGGAACGCCGCACATCGGCGCGCGCTCTGCCTGTCCGCAGTCACGGCCGGTCAGCGTCAGCTCCAGTTCCCGCGAGGCCAATTTGGCATCGTCAAAAAACATCTCATAGAAATCGCCGAGACGGTAAAAGAGAATGGCATCCTTATATTGCTCTTTGATCTGCATATATTGCTGCATCATCGGGGTCAGCTCTGCCATGGTTTTTCCTTCCTTGCTTTCAGATTTTCCGGTGGCTGGGCGGCTGCTCAGTGGCAGCCGCCGCAGGCACTGCAATTTCCGCTGCAGCCGGAGGACTCTGCCGCCAGATGGGGGTCTTTACCCTGCACCGCCATTGCCACAGCTGCATTGATTTTGTTCACAAGGGTATCCAGGGCCGTTTTGGCCTCGTTGTAGGCGTCCATGTGTGGGTTTTGCATAATGCGGCCGTAGACATCCCGCAGCTCGGTGTTCAGCGTGCGCAGCCGGGCAGCGTCCTGCTGCTCCTCCGGCTTGCTCTCCTCCTGATTAATCGCCATGCGCTTGAGATTAAACTCGCCGATCATATCCTGCAATGCGGCATCTGCATCGGCCTCTGCCTGCGCCTTCTGCACGGCAAGATACCGTTCATCCTCCTGCAGCTGGCAGGCCAGATCAATTGCCATTTCCACTAATACATCCATCTGTGTTCCTCCGTTCTTATTCCACCGCGCAGATCTCGCCGGTCATAACCCAGCTGCGCGCCTGTGTAATCTCAATAGTAGCATACCGCCCGATCAGCGAGTTATCCCCCTGCACGCGCACAACGCTATTTTCTGGCAGGCGCGCCTCCAAATAGCCATCGGCGGCACTTTCAATCAGCGCCCGGCGGCGTGTACCGACCAGCCTGGCCAGGCGCTCGGCGGAGATCGTTTCCTGCAGAGCCGTCAGCTCCTGCAGCCAGGCCGTCTTTTCGGCTGCCGGCACAGGATCCGGCAGCTCGGCCGCCGGCGTGCCTCTGCGCGGGGAATAGATGAAGGTGTACAGAGAGGTGAAGCCTACCTCCCGCACCAGGCTTAGCGTACCCTCAAACTCTGCCCGTGTTTCCCCGGGAAATCCGACAATCACATCACTGGTAAAGGAAATATCCGGAATGACCTGCCGGGCGTAGGCTACCAAAGAAAGGTACTGCCGGCGGTCATAATGTCGGTTCATCGCTTTCAGCACCCGGTCATTACCGGACTGAAAAGGCAGGTGAAAGTGGTGCGAGACCTTTTCGCAGGCGGCGATGGTATCGAACAGCTCATGGGTGGCGTCCTTCGGGTGCGAGGTCATAAAGCGGATGGTAAAATCGCCCGGAATGGCATTGACCCGCCGCAGCAGCTCCGCAAAATTGACGCCGTGGCTCTCCCCTTTTCCATAGGAATTGACATTCTGCCCCAGCAGAGTGATCTCCTTATACCCTTCGGCCACCAGCTGCCGCGCCTCCTGCAGAATGATCTCCGGATCCCGGCTGCGTTCGCGGCCGCGCACATACGGTACAATACAGTAGGTACAGAAATTATTGCAGCCATACATGATCGGCAGCCACGCCTTGAAGCTGCCGTCGCGCCGCACGGCCATCCCCTCGGCGATCACCCCATCCTCCTGCGGGGTAACCGACAGCTGGGTATGCTCATTCAGTGCCTGCCACAGCAGCTCCGGAAAGCGGTGGATCACATGGGTGCCGAACACCAGCCCGACAAAAGGATAGCTCTGGCGCAGCTTCTCGGCCACATGGGGCTGCTGTACCATACAGCCGCACACGGCGATCAGCACCTCCGGACGGCGGCGCTTGATATGTTTAAGTGCTCCCACATTGCCGAACACACGGTCAACCGCATGCTCGCGCACGGCACAGGTGTTGAACAGGATCACATCCGCCTGCTCCGGATCCTCTGTGAACCCAAAGCCCATCTCTGCCAGCATCCCTTTGATATGCTCAGAATCCGCCACATTCTGCTGACAGCCAAAGGTACGCACGCAGGCCAGCGGCGCTGTGTGCGGATAACAGGTTTCGTATAGCTGCCGGATCTTTTCACTGTACGGGCGCTGTGCCGCCAGCTCCTCCGGCGTAATGGTTTTTGTCATGAGGGGAAACCAATCCTTTTCGTTTATATAATGGTTGCTTAACAACACGCTAAATTTTCTGGGGTGTTGTTTTGTATATTAAACAGCATGAATTCATGCTGTTTACACCTTGAAAAAACGATATCGAAAAATAAGCGCAAAAGGGATCTGCTTATTCGATCCACATTCATTGCTATGACTGACAGCGCTATGGAACTTCTCGTCGTCTCATCCAGCCTGCTGGTAATCAGACCGAGCCCGTATTTTTGTTTCGCAAGGGCAAATGCTCTTTCCACTGCAATTCTATCAGCATTGTCTTTGTATTCCGTCTTTCGGTCAGTTACGGCATTTTTCTTTGGCCTTCCTAGAGACGGCCCTGATAAGCGGATTCTGTGCTCCCTGCAATAGGCAAGGTTGTTTCTGTTCCTGTAGATTTTATCTGCCAGAATGCGTTCCGGATAATGCCCCGTTCTTTCGAAATACCGCTCAGCGGCTGCGATGAGAACATCACTTTCGTTATAGGCATCAAAAGACATCTTTTCTATCCGGGTCATTCCCTTTTCATCAAGGCTGAAATCCATCTTTGCCCCGAACTCCACGGGTGCTGCTGCCTTTCCCCGGACAATCGGACGAATGTAGGGCTGGCTGATACTGACGATCCGGTCAGGAACCGAGTGCACCTTATTTTCATACATGTACTTCTGCTGTTCATAGACCTTGTCAATCACGGCGAGGCGCTCGGCCTGCTTTTGTGTCAGTTCACACTCTGTCTCCAGAAGTTCATCGATGTATTTTCTGTCCCTGCGGATATACTGGAGCTGCTGGCGGATTGCCTTGCGTATCTTTTTGTTGGTACGTTTTTTACACTTGGCCAGGTTCAGGTAATCCTTTCGGGCATTCCTGCGGTACATCCGTGGAATGTAATAATCAAATCTTCTGCAAAGGTCATCGACGATTTCTTCCAGGTTTTCTCTTGCCTCATTCAGGAGATTTACATCCTGTGGGAAAGAGATCTTCTGCGGGGCACAGGTTGCATCAAGAATCACTGTTCCGCTGTTCTCGCCGGAATCTTTTTCATCTGTATCCGGATGGCTTCCACCACCCAGTGTTGGATCATCCAGTGTGTTGTATGCAATGATTATCTCATTGATTTCACTGAGAACGTCATCTGTCAGGCGCTTACGGAACTCAACAAGAAGTGATGGTACAAAGGGAGCCTCTGTCTGGTACCCCGGAAGCCCTATAAAGTACTGAAAATACGGATTTTCCATGATCTCCTCAACCAGTTCCCGGTCCGAGAAACCAAGCTGTTTCTGGATCAGAAGAGAGCCAAGTGCCATACGGAGCGGTTTTGCTGGCATTCCGGTTTTACTCGGAAACAGTTTTGCATACTTTTCTTCAATGGCGTCCCACGGAATCGTTTCCGCTTTCTTAACCCAGCGGTTTTCCGGATTCATTTTTAACCCGACGGGCTGATTGAAATCTGCAAGTCCAAGCTGACGATATCGTTCGAATTTATACATTAGTTTTCTCCCAAATGCAAGGTTTTTATAGCAATTTATATATTTTCCCTGCATTTATTATACTACTCTTGACTGGAAAACACAGTATTTCCAAGGGATTTATGCGTATTTTTTGTTATTGAGCAGCCATTATATAGAAGCTATTATAGCAAAAATGGCGGCGCATTTCAACGGGTAGACGCAAATTTCAGACGATCGCCGCAAAAAAAGAGCAGGACGCACAACCGATAAGGCGTGCGTCCTGTAAAAAGTCATTCTTCCGGGGTCTCTGTTCCGGCAGCGAGAGCCAAACCAAGCTCGTCCAGCTGCTCGGCGTCTGCCGGCGAAGGACAATCGGTCATCAGCTCGGTCATGTTCTGCACCTTCGGGTAGGCGATCACATCCCGCAGGGTAGAAGCGCCCAGCATCTGCATAACCAGACGGTCAAGACCGATACCCATGCCGCCGTGCGGCGGTGCACCGTAGCGGAAGGCTTCCAGCAGATACCCAAACTTCTGCTGTGCCTCCGCCTCGCTCAGGCCAAGCGCGCGGAACATATGGTTCTGCAGCTCGGCATCCGTGATCCGGATGGAGCCGGAAGCCAGCTCAATGCCGTTGAGCACCAGATCGTAGCATTTGGCATAGACCTTTTCCGGAGCGGTATCCAGATACGGGATGCATTCATCCAGCGGCGCGGTAAAGGGATGGTGCATGGCATCCCAGTGACCGGTTTCCTCATTATACTCGAAGAACGGGAACTGTGTGATCCACAGCAGATTGTAGCCCTCGCGGTGGATCTCCAGCCGGTTGGCCAGCTCCAGACGCACGGCGCCCAGCGTGGTCAGCACATGTTTCTTCACCGTATCGGCCACGATCAGCACCACATCGCCCTTTTCGGCGCCAGCGGCAGCCAGTACCCTCTCCATTTCCTCCGGCGTGAGGAATTTGCCAAAGGAAGAGGTGCAGCTTTCCTCCGTCCAGCGCACCCAGGCAAGCCCCTTGGCCCCGATGCCCTTGACCATTTCGGTCAGCTTATCAATCTCTTTGCGGGAAATCTTAGCAGCCGCCCCCTTCGCATTGAGGCAGCGTACGGTACCGCCGGCTTCCACAGCCGAGGCGAAAACGCCGAAGCCGCAGCCACGCACAGCATCCGTCAGGTCGATCAGCTCCATGCCGAAGCGGGTATCCGGTTTGTCCGAACCAAAGCGCTCCATCGCCTCGTTGTAGGTCATACGCGGCAGCGGTGTGGGCAGGTCGATATGAAGGATCCGCTTCCACAGGGTCTTCATCAGTCCCTCACCGATCGCCAGCACATCCTCCACATCCACAAAGGACATCTCCAGGTCGATCTGGGTGAACTCCGGCTGACGGTCCGCACGCAGATCCTCATCGCGGAAGCAGCGGGCAAGCTGCACATAGCGGTCAAAGCCGGCCACCATGCTCAGCTGCTTGTATAGCTGCGGGGACTGCGGCAGGGCGTAAAACTCCCCCTTGTGAATACGGCTGGGCACCAGAAAATCCCGCGCGCCCTCCGGAGTGGACTTGATCAGCATTGGGGTCTCCAGCTCGATGAAGCCGTTTTCATCGAAGAAATCCCGCGCGGCCTTGGCGATATCATGCCGCAGCAAAAGATTGCGCTGCAGATCCGGCCGCCGCAGGTCAAGATAGCGGTACTTCAGGCGGGTAGCCTCAGCGGTGGCGCAGTTTTCCACAATCTCAAAGGGCGGCGTGTCCGCCTTGTTCAGGATACGCAGCTCCTCCACCGCGATCTCGACATCACCGGTAGGGATATCCTTGTTGCGGGCGGAGCGCACGCGCACCGTACCGCGCGCTGCCACAACATACTCGCTGCGCAGAGTAAAAGCCTTATCGAATACGGCGCGGTCGGTATCCTGGTCAAATGCCAGCTGCACAATGCCTGTACGGTCGCGCAAATCCACAAAAATCAGCTGACCGAGGTCGCGCTGACGCTGCACCCAGCCAAACACCGTTGCCGGTTTACCGGCATCGCTTTCCCGGAATTCTCCGCAGTAGGCGGTACGCTTTAGCCCTTTGATGGTCTCTGCCATAATGAAAACTCCCCTTTTTTATTCCGAAGTTGGTCAGCCCTGCTCGGCTACGGAGCCGAACAGCTCGGCCACGCCGGCCAGCTGCCGATCCAGCGATTTGTTATACAGCGTGGTATACAGGCTATCGTCCAAACGGATATCCTCCGTTTGGCCGGTGGCCATATTTTTCAGCTGTGCCACACCCGTTTCCAGCTCGGTATCCCCGACCACAATGGTGTAGCGCGCCCCCAGCTTGTCCGCATATTTCATCTGCGCCTTCAGCGACCGGCCGACGATATCGCACTCGACAGCTACGCCACCCTCCCGCAGACGGGAGGCAAGAACGAAGCACCGCTGAGCCGCAGCCGCCCCCATGGAAACGAGGTACAGATCACACACCGGCGGCTCCGGGAAGGTGCATTGCTGCTCCTCCATCACCATCAGCAGGCGCTCAAGCCCGATGGCAAAGCCAAGACCGGGCTGCGGAGCACCGCCAAGCTCCTGCACAAGGCCGTCATAGCGGCCGCCGCCGGCAACCACCAGCCCGTTTTCCGCCACCAATTCAAACACCGTGCGGGTATAATAATCCAGCCCGCGGACGATGTGCGGATCAATCTCATACGGCACCTGCGCCGCATCCAGGCACTGCTTCACTGTCTCGAAGTGCACACGGCAGTCCTCACACAGATAATCCAGCATCAGTGGGGCACCCGCAGCAATTTTGTGACAGACCGGCGATTTGCAGTCCAGTATGCGCATGGGGTTGCGCTCCAGCCGACCAAGACAGGTCTCACACAGCTCCTCCCGGTGCGCGCCGAAATACTCCCGCAGCGCCTGCGAATACCGGGCGCGGCAGGTGGGGCAGCCAATAGAATTGATATGCAGTGCCAGCCCCTTCAGCCCCAGCGTTTTGGTTACCTGCATTGCCAGCGAGATCACTTCGGCGTCCGCCTGCGGCGCCGCAGCACCAAAGCACTCCACACCGAACTGATGGAACTCGCGGTAGCGACCCTTTTGGCTCTTTTCGTAGCGATAACAAGATGTAATGTATGATACCTTTACAGGCAAGGCACCATTGAGCAGGCCATGCTCCAGCGTTGCCCGCGCCGCGCCGGCGGTTCCCTCCGGGCGCAGCGTGATCGAGCGGCCGCCCTTATCCTCAAAGGTATACATCTCTTTCTGCACCACATCGGAGGTTTCCCCCACCGACCGCAGAAAAAGATTGGTATGTTCAAACACCGGGGTACGGATCTCCCGAAAACCAAAATCCTCTGCCACCGAAAGCGCCGTGCGCTCAATGTACTGCCAGCGGTAGCTATCCTGCGGCAAAACATCCTGTGTGCCCCGCGGGGCCTGTGTGATCAGCTCCATGTTTTTGCTCCTGTCATTTTCAGAATAAAAGAGCACACAGCGTGTGCCCTTTCGATTTACGGACGGACGGGCGTATCAGTTGGTCGGATTGACAATGTTCCGCCAATCCAGATCACCGCGCTCCAGGCCGTGGATCAGCACCTCGGCCGTGGCGATATTGGTCGCCACAGGAATACCGCGGATATCGCACAGACGCAGCATATCACTGTCGCTCGGTTCGTTCGCCTTAACCGTCATCGGATCCCGGAAAAACAGCAGCAGGTCGATCTCATTGCAGGAAATGCGCGCAGTGATCTGCTGATCGCCCCCCTGGGAGCCGCTCATGTATCGAGTGATCTTCAAGCCGGTCGCCTCAGCCACAAGCTTTCCCGTGGTGCCGGTAGCACACAGATTATGCCGGCTGAGAATACCGCAGTAAGCGATGCAGAACTGCACCATCAGCTCTTTCTTTGCATCGTGGGCGATCAAAGCAATGTTCATATTCGTTCGTTCCTTTCATAAAGCAGTTAAATGACCCTTGTTGCGGCCATATTGTTTTACATACGCTCCAGGCGTGCCAGCGGCACAGACTCGCCGGCATACCGGCGGGCAATGTTGGCAAAGCAGGTGGCGGCATGGCAATCCGCTGGCAGCGGCCGGCCGTTCGCATTGGCCACCGCCACGGCCTCGTCCTCCGGGATGATACCCAAAAGCTGCACACCGGCGGTATCAATGATCTCGTCCACATCCGGCATGGAGCCATCCATCACCTTGGCCGGCCGCAGCCGGTTAATGATCAGACGGGAGGCCACACCGTGCTCTTCCAACAGGCGGGATACGATCTGTGCATCGCGTGCACACACCATATCCGGCGTCGTCACAATCAAAGCCCTGTCTGCCGCGGCCACCGCCGTAGCAAAGCCCGGACCGACGCCAGCCGGACAATCAATGATCACGCGGTCATAGTAGCGGTTAAGCCCGCGGCAAAGGCGGCGCATATCCTCCGCGCTGCACATCTCCTCCAGACTGATCGGAGCCGGCAGCACAAACACATTCTGGCACATCGGTGAAGGATACACCGCCCTGACCGGCTCACAGCGGCCGGCAAATACATCAGACAGATCAAACATCGTGGTGCCGCCGACCCCCAGCATGAGGTCCAGGCTGCGCAGCCCGGCATCTGCATCAATCAGCAGCACCCGCCCGGACATACGCGCCAGCGCGTAGCCGAGGCCGGCTGTGACAGTCGATTTGCCGGCGCCGCCCTTGCCGGATGTTACCACGCAGATCTCGTTCATAGCACAACTCCGTCCAATCCATTGGTTAGTTTAGCACAATTCCGGGAGAATGTAAACCCCATCCCGGGGAAAAAGCCGGAAATTTCCGGCAACACACGCCCCTTTACGGCAAAAGCACATTGCTCTCGGTAACCGGGTCGCCGGTTTCCTTTGTGGCAAAGTAAGCGTCCAGCACCTGCCGTGCTACATAGGTGGAGGCGCCGGAGGTACCGCGCTCCATGACCACAGCAATGGCTATCTGCGGATCATCGGCCGGTGCATAGGCAATAAATGTGCCGTGGTCGGAGGAACCGCGGATACCGGTCTCGGCCGTACCGGTCTTGCAGGCGACGGTATACGGCGTTGCCGCAAAATATGCACTGGCCGTACCGGCCTTGCCGACGGCAACCATACCGGCGTGCACAGCATCCATGGCCGCCTGCGACCATTCGACCTCGGCAGCCACCACCGGCTCGACCTTTTCGTCTGCGTCGCTGTCATACTTCCGGTAGGCGTCGATAAAATGCGTTTTGTAGCGGACGCCCTTATTGGCAATCATCATGGTATAGGCCGCAAGCTGTATCGGCGTGTAGGCGCCGCGCTGGCCGATTGCCAGCTGCAGGTAATCGCCCGGCACCCATGTGCTGCCGATGGATTGCAGGTATTCCGGCGTCTGCTGCGTGCCTGCCGATTCCACCCTTTCCAGCTCTACGCCGGTCGTCTGACCGAAGCCATACAGGGATAGATACCCAAATAAGGTACTGCCCATACGGCGGCCGACA
Organism: Ruminococcaceae bacterium UBA6353; assembly: GCA_002437905.1. Taxonomy (GTDB): domain Bacteria; phylum Bacillota; class Clostridia; order Oscillospirales; family Acutalibacteraceae; genus UBA5905. The sequence continues at coordinate 101,021 of DJRT01000002.1, forward strand.
TCATAAAAGAAGAAGTTGCAGGATTTCTGCAGGGCCGTTACCACGGTAAGATCGTGGTGCCACCCCATGCAGCTCGGCGTATAGCTCGGTGCGTAGTAGGTATAGGTGTGCGTACAATTGATCACCGTGGACGGTGTAATGACCCCCTCGGTAATGGCAGCCAGGGCCACCCCTGGCTTGAAGGTAGAGCCGCAGGGAAAAGCCCCGGCAAGAGCGCGGTTGAAAAGCGGACGGTCGGTATTTTTATTCAGCTCTTCGTAATCAGCAGACAGCCGCGAAATATCAAATCCCGGCCAGGAGGCACACACCATCACACCGCCGGTCTTGATATCCAGCATAACCACCGAACCGCTTTTGACATCCTTGCCTTTTCCCTCGCCGGCCGTTGCGCGCAGGGACTGGATCTTTTCGTCCAGGGTATCCTGTGCCACCTTCTGCAGCTTGGCATCCAGCGCCAAAATCACGGTGTCGCCCGGCGTCGGTGCCTGCGTCTGTTCCTCGGAAATAACCGTACCGCTGGAATTCTTCACCAGCGTCCGCTTGCCGGCCTTGCCACGCAGATGATCCTCCGCCGCCAGCTCAATCCCCTCTTTACCCAGGGTATCATTAAAAGAATAGCCCTTTTCTTTTCGCTCGGCATATTCCTCCGCATAGATCGGCCCCACACGCCCGATGACATGGCAGGCAACGGTACCGTCGGTATACTCCCGTACCGGAACCGTGCTGACATCCACCCCCGGGTACTGCGTGCTGTTTTCCAGCAGCTTATACATCGTGGTGCTGGAAATGCTGCTGGCAAAGGTATAGGGTGAAGAAGCACGGAAACCGGCCTGCACCATTCCATAATGGATGCCGGCCAGATAGCGCTGCTCCTGCTCTGTGTAATCCTCCAGCGCATACTCCTCGATCATGCGCTGCATGCAGTTATCGGCCGTGGCATAGGTTGCCATACGGAACTGTGTTTTCAGCCGCTCCACATCTGCCTCCCGCTCCTCTGTAAAGGCATAGGGCTTTTCACTTGTAATCGGCAGTGTATCGTTCCACTCTTCCCCCTGCTCCGTCAGCAATGCCGTCAGGCGCAGCAGGCAATCGTTTTGCTCCTTTTTCTCTTCGGCTGTTGTGCCGTGCGGGAAATAGTTATAATCCAGCGTTACCGCATAGCTGGTGCGGTTGGAAACAATGGGGATCTGGTTGCGGTCGAGGATTTCGCCGCGGGAAGCGGCAATGCTGATCGTGGTCTTGGTGTCTGCATCAGCCAGGGAGGCATAGTGCTCTCCCTGCACGATCTGCACCTGGAACAGACGGATGCCAAAAACACCGAGAATGACGGCCATGGCAAGAAAAACGGCTGTCAGCCGGCGCATACTCGGCGCCGGTGTCTCTTTTGTTCGCAGCATGATCGTTCATCCCCTTCCCGGTGCAGCATAAGCAGCACACGCAATCATTCAGTCCCGTACACGGCGGCGGATACGCCTGGCCAAAAACAACACCAAAAAATAGATTGGCGGTATCAGCAGCATAGTATATAAACAAGCCGGCAGATAAGCCTGCAGCAGCACCGCAGCTGCCTGTGGCTTACCCAGCAGCGGGTAGCACAGCAGCCACTCCAACAGCGCCTGCACCAATATGCCCGCGCTGCACAGCAGCAGTGCCGAGAGAAAGTTGGCGCGCAGCAGCCATTCCACCAGCAGACCGGCCGCCAGACCAAGCGCCATCAGCAGCAGGGCATCCATGCCAAACAAGCGAAAGGAATAGATTCCCCACAGCAGACCGGAAAATGTGCCGATCATCACACCGGCTCTGGCACCCTCTAAAATGGCCACACACACCACAAACGGTACCAGCGGTGCCGGCCGCACATGGAACAGCGTCGGAAAGCCGTGCGGCGCACACTGCAGCAGCAGAAGAAGCAGCGCTACCAGGCTGTAGATCAGCGCCGAATAGCTGCCCTTGTGGCGGAACATACCGCTCAGACTGATTTTGCTCACGGCAAGCCCTCCATCTCTGTCATTCTGCCTGCTGCCCCTCAAAGGAGGTGATCACCATTACCTGTTTCAGATTATAAATATCCGCAAAAAGTTCCACGCTGGCATCCAGTGTCATACCGTCCGGCGCACTGTCCACAGATTTTACCTTGCCGATCAGCAGCCCGCTCGGATAAATACCACCGATACCGGAGGTAACGACATAATCGCCGATCGACACGCCGGAGGAACGCTCCAGCGTTGTCAGGGAAAGCACATTCTGGCGTGCATCCCGCAGGGCAGCGCCAGCCGTATAGCCGGTGGCGCCGGTGCGGCTGATCTGTGCCGACACCTTGGAGCTGGAGTCCAGCACCGTGCGCACCTTGGCATAGGTCAGACTGACTTCCTCAACTACGCCGATCAGTGTGCCGTCGGTGGTCACCACCGGATCATTGACCGCCACATCGGCATTGGTGCCGGCAGCGATGGTGAAATTGCCATATACATCCGAAGAATCACGCCCGATCACCCGGCCGGAGGCAAAGGTATAATCGGAATGCTCCTCATGCAGGCCGAGAATCTCGCTGTACCAATCATTTTTCTGCTTAAGTTCATCATACTCCACCATCTGCTTGCGCAGGTTGGCGTTTTCCTCCTGCAGCGCCTTCAGCTGCGCCTGCAGCTCCCCGCGGCCGGTCAGCTGACCAAAAAAGCCGGCCACGCCATTGGAAACAGAAGCGGTTATCGACTGAAAAGGCGTGATCACCGTACCGAGCAGAGTCTCCGGCAGGGTGGTAAAGCCGCCGGCCGTGGCGCTGTAAATCATAACGCCCACAAGCAACAGCGCCACAACGCCAACCGCCCTGGCAAAAAAGCTCTTGAAAAAATGCTTCATCCCCACACGCCTTTCCGGTCACTCTACTGCTTCCTAAAAATTCCGGGAAATATCCCTCGATTATATTTCAGCCAGGAAAAGCCGGCTCCCCCGCTTTTTCTGGCTGAAAAAAGTTCAACAGATATTTCTGCGCCTGTACCCCGGCACCGGCCGCAGTGATAAATTACTGATGGTGGTTGGCACGGAAATTGCTGGTCATGCCAAGATCCAGGCACTTGCCGGTGCCGTTGACCACGCAATCCAGCGGATCCTCGGCCACATGCACGGGCATACCCGTTTCACGGTTGATCAGCATATCCAGACCGCGCAGCAGTGCGCCGCCACCGGTCAGCATAATACCATTGTCAATGATATCGGCACTCAGCTCCGGCGGGGTGCGCTCCAGCGTGGACTTGATCGCATCCACAATGGAACCGACCGGATCGGCCAAAGCCTCCCGCACCTCCTCGGCCGAGATGACGATATTCTTCGGCAGGCCGTCCACCAGGTTGCGGCCCTTCACATCCATCGTTGACTCGTTCTCGTACGGGAAAGCGGAGCCAAGCTTGATTTTCAGATCCTCTGCCGTACGCTCACCGATCAGCAGATTGTATTTCTTCTTTACATAGGAAATGATCGCTTCGTCAAAATCATCGCCGGCCACCCGCACAGACTGCGCTGTTACGATATCGCCCAGCGAAATAACGGCTACCTCGGAGGTGCCGCCGCCGATATCGACGACCATGCAGCCAGCAGCCTCATCCACCTGCAGCCCGGCACCGATCGCTGCCGCCATCGGCTCCTCGATCAGCTCGACATCCCTGGCGCCGGCATTGCGCGCCGCCTCATCCACAGCACGCCGCTCAACCTCGGTCACGCCGGAGGGAATGCAGACGATCAGGCGGGGACGGTGGAAAAAGGTGGATTTCATCGCACGCTTGATGAAATACCGCAGCATAGCGGAGGTTACCTCGAAATCGGCGATCACGCCATCCTTGAGGGGGCGCACAGCGGAAATTGAGCCGGGGGTGCGGCCGATCATCTCCTTGGCCTCGCTGCCGACCGCCATGACCTCGTCCTTTTTCACATCCACAGCCACAACAGACGGCTCACGCATCACAATGCCCTTGCCGCGCATATACACCAGCGTATTGGCTGTGCCAAGATCAATACCGATATCTCTGCTTAAAAACATAAGGAAACTTCCTTTCTTCATAAATAATGCAAACAATTCTATTTTTACCCAGTTACTTAGTCATTATATACCGGCTGGAAGAAAATCTCAACAGAAAAATGCAAATTCCTGAAAGATTTTCGCGTTTTGTGCCGTTATGCTTCAGAAAACCGCCAAAAAGCGCAGCAGGCGGCCGCCGGGAAGTCCCATAACTGTATAAAAATCCCCGCACACCTTTTCCACCAGGCGCAGGCCGTACCCCTGGATACCGTAGGCACCGGCCTTATCCATCGGCTCACCCGTGGCAACATAGGCTTCTGCCTCCCGCCGGTCAAAGGGGAAAAACTGCACCTGTGCCGTATCGGCAAAGCCATCCTGCTTGACAGCCGCCCCATCGGCATCTGTGCGGATCACCCATACGCCGGTACGCACCAGATGGGTCCGCCCCTGCAGGGAGAGCAGCATATCGACCGCCTCCTGCTCCGTGTGCGGCTTGCCAAGCATCCGACCGTCCAGCTCTACCATGGTGTCCGCGCCCAGCACCACCCGTGCGGGAAACTGCCCGGCTACCTGTGCCGCCTTACTGCGCGCCAGCGCCAGCACCCGCTCCTCCGGCGGCAGTCCTTCGGGGGCATACTCGCCTGCCGCCGCACAAACCTCAAACGGAACGCCAGCCAGGGTCAAAATCTCCCGGCGGCGGGGCGAGGCCGAGGCCAGCACCAGCTTTTCGGTCATCTCCATGGTTTTTCACTCCTCGCTTTCCGTTTCCTGCACCACGCGGCAGCACAGCGTCTCCAGCTCCTGCAGGGTGGTCACGGTGCCGGCCTGCCGCCGGAAGGCCGCTGCCCCGCGCAGGCCGTTCATATACCATGCCGCATGCTTGCGTGCCTCCAGCAGCGCTACCCGCTCACCTTTATACTGCACAGCCAGCCGCACCTGCTCCAGCAGCACACACATCCGCTGCGCCACACCCGGCGCCGGCAGCAGCGCGCCATGGGTCAGGTACGCCTCGATCTGTGCGAAGACCCATGGGGCACCCAGCGCCCCGCGCCCGACCATAACCATATCACAGCCGGTCTCCTCCAGCATGGCTGCCGCCGAGCGGGCGTCGGTCACATCGCCGTTGCCGATCACCGGCACGCGCACAGCCCGCTTGACCTGCCGGATGATCTGCCTGTCCACCAGCGGCGCATACATCTGGTCGCGGGTACGGCCGTGCACGGTAATCGCCGCCGCACCGCCCGCCTCGCAGGCCAGTGCGACCTCTACAGCGTTAACACTGTTTTTGTCATATCCCTTGCGGATCTTCGCCGTTACCGGCACCGGCACGGCATCGTGAACAGCCTGCACCAGGCGGCGGCACAGATCCGGCTCCCGCATCAAAGCACTGCCACAGTGGTTGCCGGCGATCTTGGGGGCCGGGCACCCGAAGTTTATGTCGATCCAATCCGGATGATACGCCATGGCCATGGCAGCTGCCTTTGCCAGGATAGCCGGGTCATCGCCGAACAGCTGGATGGCTGCCGGCCGGATATCCTCATCCAGCTGCAGCAGCTCCGCACTCTTTTTATCGCCATAGGTCAGACCTTTTCCGCTGACCATCTCCCCCACCACAAAGGCAGCACCGTAGCCGTGGCACAGCCGGCGGAACGCCCGGTCAGCCACCCCGGCCATCGGCGCCAGCGCTGCGTGCCCGGCGATCTCAATATCCCCAATGCGCATTTCTTTCCCGCCTTATCTCCGTTTCATTTATCACAACGATACAGTATACAGGATATTTGCGCATTTTTCCAGTCTTTTGTTGCATTTTTCTGCCGGCTCGTCTATAATAACCGTGTTGAACATTACGAACCGGGCAGATACGCAGCAGCGGTCTGCCGCAAAGAGGAGTCAGTCGCATGCAGAATTCCATGCAGAAAAGCACTTTTTCCGGCACCGGTACTGCCCTGTCGTATGCCATGCTGGTCGGCTGTGCCGTGCTTTCGGCTTTCAGCTATCACATCTTTGTTCTGAACAATGCCTTTGCCCCAAGCGGCCTGAACGGCCTGGCCACTATGATCCAGTATCTGTTTGACTTCAAGATCGGTTACCTCAATCTGCTGGTGAATATACCGCTGGTGGTGGTGGCCTGGTTTGTCCTTGACCACGCCTTTGCTGTACGCAGCGGCGTATACACCGTGGTGTTTTCCGTGGCGATCCTGCTGTTTGAAAAGGTGGATCTGTCTGCGATCGCCTATGTGACCGCAAACGGCACCAGCACGCTGCTGGCGCCGGTGGCTGCCGGCGTTGTCGGCGGCTTTGTCTCCGGCATATCGCTGAAAAACCGCGGCTCCACCGGCGGCACCGATATTCTCGCCGCCCTGCTGCGCAAAAGAAAGCCGTATCTGAATATTGTGTGGATGATATTCGGCCTGAACATTGCTGTTGCTGTGCTTTCCTACTTTGTCTACGGCTTCAAGATCGAGCCGGTGCTGCTGTGCATTGCCTACAGCTTTATCATCGGCCGCGTTGGCAACGCCATCCTGCAGGGCGGCAAGGAGGCGGTCAAGTTTGAGGTGGTGACCGACTGCGCCGAGGATATCTCCGCGCGGCTGATCGCCGAGCTGCACCACAGCGTAACGGTGGTGCCGGCCACCGGAATGTACTCCCACCGCGGCAAGACCGTGCTGATCTGCGTGGTGAACAAGCACCAGGTGGTGGAATTTCAGTCGATTCTCAGCGAATTTCCCGGCTCGTTCGCCTACATTTCCACCGTGCGCGAAACCGTTGGCAATTTCAAAAAAATCCTGTAAATTCTTCTTGCAATTTCCGGGACCTTGTGGTATACTTAAACGCGTCCCGTGAAATAGGCAGGTATAGTTCATCGGTAGAACACTTGCTTCCCAAGCAAGATAGGAGGGTTCGACTCCCTTTACCTGCTCCATGAAAAAGCACTTGCTTTGCAAGTGCTTTTTCCGTTTAAGAAAATACGCAGAGGAGGCAAAACCGCATGATGTATCGTTTCCCGCTTTTTCCCGGCGGCCGTGAAAAAGCCTTCACCGCCAGCTATGATGACAATAAACTGGCAGACCGGCATCTGCTGGAGATCATGGGGCACTATGGCATCAAGTGCACCCTCAATGTAAATAACGCTTTTCTGGAAGAACAGAACATCCGTATGCCGGTGGAGGATACCAAAGCCCTGGTGGATGCCGGCGGTCATGAGATCGCCCAGCACTGCGACCACCATATCGCTCCGGGATTGGCCTCCCCCTGCACGGTCATGCGTGAGGTGCTGGAGGGACGGCAGCTTCTCGAGCGGCGCTTTGCGCGCATTGTGCGCGGCATGGCCTATCCGGACAGCGGCATAACCCAGTTCAAGCCGGGCGTAGACTACGATACCGTGCGGCGCATCCTGCACGACGCCGGTGTGGCCTACTCCCGCTCACTCGGCGGCGATAACAACCGCTTTGCGCTGCCGCTCGATTGGTACAACTGGATCCCCACCGCCCACCATGACAATCCGCAGCTGTTCATCTGGCTGGAGGAGTTCCTCACAGCCGATCTGGCGCAAAAGCCGCCCAAAGGGCAGGCACCGCTGCTCTTCTATGTGTGGGGACACAGCTTCGAATTTGACCGGAACAACAACTGGGAGCGTCTGGAGGAGCTGTGCCGCCGAGCCGGCGGGCAGGATGAGGTGTGGTACGCGACGAATATCGAGATTTACGACTACCTTGCCGCCTACGATGCGCTGCAATTCGATGTCGACGAGACGCTTGTCCACAACCCCGGCCGTATACCGGTTTGGTTTGTGGCAGATAAGAAGCCCTATTGTGTTCAGCCCGGCGAAACTCTTTGTCTGTGAACGCATAAATCGCTCCGTTTGTTTCCATACTATGCTCAATTGATCGTATAGGGAGGAAACGCTATGGAGCTGAAGGGATCCCGCACCGCAGCCAATCTGCAGGCCGCCTTTGCCGGCGAAAGCCAGGCGCGCAACAAATACACCTATTATGCAGCGAAGGCACGCGAGGACGGCTATGAGCAGATTGCCGCCATCTTTGAGGAAACCGCTGAAAATGAGCGGGCGCACGCCAAGATCTGGTTCAAGCTGCTGCATGATGGCAGTATCCCCGCCACCGTGACCAATCTGGCGGACGCCGCCGACGGCGAAAGCTATGAGTGGAACGAGATGTATGTGACCATGGCCAGGGAAGCGCGGGCAGAGGGCTTTGACCGCATCGCTGCGCTGTTTGACATGGTCGCTGAGATCGAAAAAAGCCATGAGCAGCGCTTTCGCAGTCTGCTGAACACGGTTGAGCAGGAAAAGGTCTTCACACGGGATGGCGATGCAATCTGGCAATGCCGCAACTGCGGCCACATCGTGATCGGCAAATCCGCTCCGCAGGTTTGTCCGGTCTGCGCCCATCCGCAGGCCTATTTCCAACTGAAGCCCGAAAACTACTGAAAAAACATCGGAGCCGTTTCAGCGGCTCCGATGTTTTTTGGCAAAATAGGCGCGTGTCTCTTTTCCAACCTCGCCGCTGAGTGCAACCAAAGCGATCAGGTTCGGGAAGGCCATCAGGCCGTTAAAAATCTCCGCCATATCCCAGACAGCGGAGACCGTCAGGTACGGACCGATGAATACCGCCGCAATATACAGATAGCGATATGCCTGCATGACCAGCCGGTTATCCGTAAGATATTCCAGACAGCGCTCGGCATAGTAATTCCAGCCGATGACCGTCGTATACGCAAAAAAGCACAGGCACAGCATCAACAGAAAGGAAGAAACCACCGGTGACCAGGGCAGCCCGCACTGCCACGCCCAGTCCGTCACCTGTACCCCCTCCAGCTCCGGCTGCTGCCAGGCACCGGTCACGATCACACACAGGCCGGTCATGCTGCAGATGATGATGGTATCAATCAGTGTGCCGGTCATGCACACCAGTCCCTGCTCCACCGGCTGCTGGGTGCAGGCGGCTGCCGCCGCAATAGGGGCCGAGCCAAGGCCGGTCTCATTGGAGAAAATACCGCGGCTGACCCCTTTTTGTATGACCATTTTCAGTGTGATCCCGCAGGCTGCACCGAAAGCCGCTTCCGGCCGGAAGGCTGAACGGATGACCAGACCGATCGCCGCCGGCAGCTGCGCACGGCAGCGCACCAGGATCAGCAGAGAAAGTGCCACATAGGTAACCGCCATAAACGGCACCACCACCTGCGCCACGGCGGCGATGCGTTTGACGCCGCCAAGCAGCACCAGCGCCGACAGCAGCGTGACCACCGCGCCGGAGAGCACCACTGCCCAGGTAAATGGCCGGCCACCAACCGTGAGAGCAACGGCGCGGTGCTGGGGATCGAAAAAGCGCTCCACCGCACCGGCAATACCGCTGACCTGTGCCATTGTCCCGATCCCAAGCAGTCCTGCCAGCGCCCCCATAAGGGCAAAGAGCTTTGCCAGCCAGCGCCACCGCGGCCCCATCCCCTGTTCAATATACATAAAAGGTCCGCCAAGGAAGTGTCCGCGCGGCTTCTGCACCCGGTAGAGCACGGCAAGCAGCCCCTCGGCGTACTTCGTGGCCATACCGAGCACAGCGGCCGCCAGCATCCAGAACAAAGCACCGGGACCGCCAGCGGTAATAGCCGTTGCCACACCGACAATATTGCCGGTGCCAATGGTTGCCGACAGGGCTGTGCACAAAGCGGCAAAGGCGCTGACCTCCCCCTCGCCCTGCCGCTCTCCGGATATAGCGCAGCGCAGAGCCAAGCCGCAATGCCGCACCTGCACAAAACGGGTGCGCACGCTTAAAAGCAGCCCCACAGCCAGGATCAGTATGACCAGCGTCCATCCCCACACCCAGCCGTTGATATGCTGTATTCCCGTCTCAAAAGCGGTCATCTTTCTGCTCCTTATGGAAAATTTCCGCTATTCCCTGCTCCAAAAAAGAGGGAGCAAGCAGCGGCACCGGACAAAAAATCGCCGGAGGCAATCACCCCCGGCGATCGTGGATTTCTGCTTCAGGGCATGGGGATCAGCAAAACCGTTTTGCCGGGGAGCGTATCCTCCCGCAGCTCATTTTCCGCCTTGATAGAAGCCGGAGAGGCATGGCACTGGCGGGCGATATCGAACACCCGCTCTCCAGGCTGCGCATAATACAGCTTCAGCGCGGCGCGATCCGCCGGGTAGGCCTGCTCCTCCTGCAGGGCAATGTCCCGGACAACCGACAGACAGCATTGCTCCCACTGCGTCAGGGTCATTTGCAGCTGCACACGCAGCTGCAGGTGGCCGCCCGCCACCGTATACCGCACACCGGTCACTGTATAGGTCGGTTGTACGGTATCCCCCTGCGCCGGGTATTCCAGCCGGAATTCCTCCGGGCGCTCGTAATACGCCACGGCACCGTCTGCATCCCGCACCAGCAGACAGATCAACAGCCGCCCTTCCAGGATCGCCTTGCCGTTCTCGCAGCGGCCGGGCAGCGCCATGGGCTGAGCCCAAATATCCAAAATTTCCTGTGTATCGGTGCCGGGCAGTTCCAGATCCTTTTCGACCGTAGCCGTTTGTCGCTGAACATCGGTCATGGCACGCAGCTGCAGATCCTGCGTCTCCAATGCCGCCGGGCAGCGGCAGCAAAATGCGTCGGTCACCAGCTCCGCTGATCCCTCGTTGTATACCTGCACCTGCACCAAAAGCTTTGCCGTGAATTCCAATGCCGCATTTTGTCCCGTACTATTCAGTGCCAGACGCTGCGTATCGGAAAGCAGTGACACCTGCGCTGTGCACAGCTCCCCTTCCTGCACGCCCTCCACATCCAGGATCTGGCTGAAGGGGAGATCGTATTCCAGCACATAGGTGCTCCCCTTGCGGGAATCATCCGTATACAGCTGGTGGATATGCAGCTGCCCTTTTACAATCGCCTTTCCGCTGAGCAGCTTGCACTCCTGCACGGAGGGCTGGCACTCACCGCCAAGCAGCTGCTCAGCCTCCGGCAAATTGCTGTCAAAGTCCAATAACTCATTGATCGCCAGTATCCGTTCGGCACAGGTTTTCGGTGCGGTCGTACGGACAGTGGCGGTTTTTGTGTAAAGGGAATCATCCTGACACGCCGACAGCAGCTCCAGTTCCCCCGCTGTTTCGGTGCTTGCATGGATGAGGAAGGCGCCGCTCACCTCCAGCCGCCGCGGACTGGTGGCACGGCAGTTTGCATACTCCGGCGTCAACGCGATCTGCACCATGGCATTTTCCGGCTGCCCGTCTGCATGCATGGTGCAGGACACCGGCTGGCTGAATTCGGCCTCCCGCACACATTGGCGTTCCTCATCCAGGTACAGTACCCGCACGGTGGCCGTACCGCTCAGCATCAGCTGGTCACCGCTCCACTGACGGCTGACGATATATGGGGTAATCAGGCATTTCAGCACCACAGCCACATCCGGGCAATACTCCGGCAGCACAAAATCCCCGCTAAGGGTATATTCCTCCTGCACATCCATCACCGGACGCGAAACGGCGACTGTCTGCTTGCGGCATATCTGTTCCATTCCACTCACTCCTTTTCTGCTTCACCCTATGCTTATGAGCTGTCCGTAGCAAATATGCGCACAGCAGCAAAAATATTGCGCCCCCGGCAGCTGCAAACAGCCGCCGGGGGCGCATATGTTCCGGTATTTCAGGTGATATGAAACAGACGACACAAAAGACTGCGAAACACCTTTGGACTTTTCACCACCACAACACGCATCAGATCCACCCCTCACTCAGCGTTTCCCACAAGAAACTCCGCACAGGATCAGCGCCGCGCCCAGCAAAATGACCAGCACCTTCGGCGGCAGAACGCAACAGGTGACCAGCCCACAGCCAAAAGCCGCAAAACAAACCATGGTCTTACCGCCTTTGCGCCGGTTGCAGTAGCGTCGCATTCCTTTCCCCTCCCCTGCCGGTCATTTTGCCGCACCACCCGTATCAGAGCTGTGGCTATTCTCAGCATATGCCGGCAGAAGAAAAAAGGTGTCAATCCCGTGAGCGGAACAGCAGCAGCGTGCCGGAAGAAAAGGTGATCTCGCACTGTTCCGACGCCTGATTGCTGACGCAAAGCGAATCCGCCGGCTGCAGGGTATAATCCGTCAGTAGGTAGGCCGCACCGCGGATGGTCAAACCTGTGACCGGTGCACCGAACGCAAACAGCGAAAGCTGCCAGCCCGGCAGTGGCTCCGGCCGCAGCGGTGAGTGCAAAACAGCCTCAATGCGGTTACGGCTGTCCGCCAGCACCGCCCGACAGCCGCGCTGCGCCAGCCGAACGATCAGTAAAAGATTGGCATATTCGTGGTCCAGGCGGCCGCCGGTGCCGCCAAGCAGCAGCAGCTCCCGGTATCCGGCGGTATAGGCATGCTCGGCTGCCGCATCGGCATCCGTCACATCCTTACGCACCGGCAAAGGGATGACCCGCGAACCGGCCGGCACCGCTGTGGGCGTAGCCGAATCAAAATCCGCCACGATTTCGTGCGGCTGTACACCCAGCTGCGCCGCCAGCGCACAGCCACCGTCCGCGGCGATGATGTGATCATCCGGGCGCAAAAACGCCGCCAACACTGCCGGTTCCTGCACCGGCCCAGCACACAATATCACACAGCGGCTCACGGCTTCTCCCACTCCTTTTTGTCTTTCACAGCCTTGTACATTGTGACATAGCTTTCGTACCGGCTGCGCGGGATCTCGCCTGCTTCCACGGCCTGCCGCACCGCACAGCCCGGCTCCTTATAGTGAGCGCAGCCGGCAAAACGGCAGCGGCCGAGGTATGGTGCAAACTCCCGGAAGCAATCGGCCAATTCATCCTTAGCAATCGGCTCCACCTGCGCCATATCTAGCGAAGAAAAGCCGGGGGTATCGGCCAGATATCCCCCAGCCAACGGATACAGGGTAGCCGTACGGGTGGTGTGGCGGCCGCGCCCAAGCTTGCGGCTGATCTCGCCGGTCTCCAGCACCAATGCCGGTTCCAGCCCGTTCAGGATACTGCTCTTTCCCACCCCGGAATTGCCGGAAAATACACTTACCTGTCCGACCAGACGCTGCCGCAGCGGTTCCAGCGTCTTCGGCTCACGGGCGCACACGGTATAGCACTCCAGCCCGGCGCGGCGGTAGATATTCTCCAGCGCGGAGGGGTCCGCCAGATCCGCTTTATTGATCACGATGATCGGCGTGATCCCCCTTTTTTCCGCGATGGCGATCATCTTATCCAACACCAGCGTATTGGTCTCCGGTTCGCGCACAGAAGCCACCAGCACCAGCAGATCCAGATTGGCAACCGGTGGACGCAGCAAATAATTGCGTCGCTCCAGTACCTCCTCCAGCACACCATCGCCCTCCGCCGGCACGGTGATATGCACATGATCGCCGGCAACAGGCGTCAGCCCGCGGCGGCGGAAGGCGCCCCTGGCCCGGCAGGTATAAACTGCACCGGCGGCCTCTACATAGTAGAAGCCGCCGATGCAGCGCAGGACAATCCCTTGCAGCTTTTGCTCCATGCGTTTTCCTCAGTGATTGCGCTCATCCGGCGTATCCGAAGAAGCATCCGAAGTGGGCGCGGTCGTGGTGGTCGGCGTTTTATCATTAAAGTTGTGCTTTTCTTTCAGTGTCGCCTTGCCATTTGTGCCATCCACATCATAGGTCGCATAAACGCTGAAATTGTTCTTTCCGGCCACAGAAATCTTGACCGTGACCACATAGGAAGCAGCGTTCTCACTGACGGTGAAGCGCAGCGTGCCGATATCCTTCGGCACAATGCCGGTGTACCGGCTGGTCAGCGCCTCGTCCATCTTGCCGGCCACGAAGAACTGCAGATCGGCCGTGGTATCGGTATTCGGCATCGGCAGCTGGATCTCCACATCAGAGAAACCGGTGCTGACCTTCAGTTCGATCTCCGCATCCGGCAGCACCTTGGAGCCGGAGGGGCTGACCGACAGCACGGTATCCTTGGCCGCCTTGTCATTCACCATGGTCGTCTTGATCTTGCTGCGGGTAAATCCGGCGGTCACCAGCCGCTCCACTGCGTCGGACAGGGAATAGCCGGTCACATTCGGCATATCAATCGGCTCGGATTCCGGTGCGCCGCTGCTGATGTACATGGTGATCTTTGAGCCATACTGCACCTTGGTGCCCGGCTCCGGATCCAGACGGATGACGGTGCCCTTCTTATACTCTGTGCTGCTTTCCTCGGCTTCTTCCACCTCAAACTCGGCAGCCACCAGACGGCTGCGCACAGTGCTGGCCAGCTCTCCGGGGGTCAATGAAGGAACAGCCTCCAGGCGGGAGCCCTTGCTGACATACAGGGTCACTGTACCCTTGATCTTGATCGTGCTGCCGGCAACCGGCTCCTGCTTATACACATAGCCAGCAGGCTGCTCGGCATTGTAGCCCTCTTCCACCTTGATATCGTAGTTGCCGATGCCCTCTTTCTCCGACAGCTTGGCATATTCTTCGCCAACGAAATTGTCCACCGTGATCTCCTTGCGGCCGCCAACCGAGGCAAACTGGAAGACGATCAGAACGATCAGACCGGCTACCACCACAACCGCCGAGGCCACCGCAGCCAGGATAGCGACCGTTGAGATCTTCTTCTTGCCCTCGGGAGCATCCTCGTCGGCATCCGGATCATCCGCCTGGTCGCCGCGCACACGGGTGATAGCGTCCACATAGCGGGTGGGCGTCTCGTCTACAAAGTAGGTATATTCAAATTTGATGGAGGGATTGCGCTTGAACTCGTCAAAATCGCTGAGCATTTCGGCCGCAGACTGATACCGCTTGGCCGGATCCTTCTGCATGGCCTTCATGGTGATCTGCTCCAGACCCTCCGGGATATCCGGGTTGATCTCCCGCGGAGCGGTCGGCTCCGACTGCATCTGCATGATAGCCACCGAGACCGCATTATCCGCCTCAAAGGGCAGACGGCCGGTGAGCATCTCGTACAGCACCACACCAACGGAATAGAGATCCGCCTTTTCATCGGTGATCTCGCCGCGCGCCTGCTCCGGGCTGATATAGTGCACGGAACCAATCGCCTTTTCCCCATCAATGGTGGCACGCAGCTCATTGCGGGAAAGGCGGGCAATACCGAAATCCGTCACCTTGATGGTCCCATCCGAAAGCAGCATGATATTCTGCGGCTTGATATCCCGGTGCACGATGCCCTTGTCATGGGCATGCTGCAGCGCCCGCAGGATCTGCACGGTGAAATGCACCGCTTCTTTCCAGCGGATATCCTTGCGCTGATCCAGATACTCCTTGAGGGTGATCCCGTCGATGTACTCCATCACGATATACTGCAGGTGCTCACCGAAGCCAACATCCAGCACCTTGACAATATTGGGATGATTGAGGATAGCGATCGCCTTGGACTCATTGCGGAAACGGCGGGTAAATTCCTCATTGTTCAGAAATTCATCCTTCAGAATTTTCACTGCCACTGTACGGTCATCAATGCAGTCGTAGGCCTTATACACATACGCCATGCCGCCGACACCGATCAGCTCCCGCATCTCATAGCGGCCATCCAATCTTTTGCCCAAATACTTATCCATATCTTTCGTCCTCATCTTTCTCTGAAAAATCCGATCAGTCGTTCTCGTCGGTTGTCATAAGCACCGCGGTGATATTATCTGTACCGCCGCCGTCCAGGGCTGCGGAAATCAGGCTTTTTATCGCCTCTGTCGGCGGCTGCCCGGCCACGATTGCCGCTATGGCGGCTGTCTCCACCGTGTTGGTCAGGCCGTCGGTGCACAGCAGCAGCCGATCTCCCGGCTGCAGCGTCAGCTCGTCATACTCGCCGCATTCGTCCTCCTTGACCCCCAGCGCGCGGGTGATGAAGTGCCGGCGCGGATGGGAACGGGCCTGTTCCTCGGTCAGCTGGCCGCTTTCGATCATCTCCTGCACAACGGAGTGATCCCGCGTCAGCGGTGTCAGTGCACCGCCGCGGCATAAGTATACCCGGCTGTCGCCGACATGGGAGATGTAGGCGGTGCGGCCATGCAGGATCACCGTCACTACAGTCGTGCCCATGCCGCTGTACTCCGGCTCCGCCTGCGCCGCATCGTAGATGGCGATGTTCGCCGCCTCCATGGCGCTGGCAAACAGGTATTCCGGCGAACGGACCGTTTGCCCGTCGGCATATGCCTGGCGGATACGCTCGGAAAGCACCCGTACGGCAATGTCGCTGGCGATATTGCCGCCGTTAACACCGCCCATGCCATCGCAGACCACGGCAAAGGCTGTATCTGCATCCAGCCCGGCAAATTCCAGTGCGTCCTGATTGCTGCTGCGTACCAATCCAATGTGGGTATCTCCTGTCACATTCATGGGTACGCCTCCTTTCTCTGCTCCTGCAGTTCCTCTGCTGCTATCGCTGCCCTTGCGGCTCCGGCTGGTCGGCCTGCCGCCGCAGCTGCCCGCAGGAGGCATTGATATCCGATCCCAATGTGCGGCGCACCGTCACATTGACGCCACGGCGCTGCAGCACGGCCATAAAAGCCTCTATGCGCAGGCGTGAGCTGCGCCGCTGCGGTTTTCCGGCAACCGCATTGACCGGGATGAGGTTTACATGACACAACATCCCATGCAAGCGATCAGCCAGCTCCTCTGCACAGGCATCGGAATCGTTTACGCCGTCGATCATCGCATATTCAAAGGATATGCGGCGGCCGGTGGCCTCTATATACGCGCGGCAGGCATCCAGCAGCTCCGCTATCGGCCAGCGCCGGTTGACCGGCATGGTCCTGGAACGGATCGCATCATTGGGTGCATGCAGCGATATAGACAAGGTAATAGGAAGCTGCTCCTGCATCAGGCGGCGGATGCCGGGAACCAGCCCGCAGGTGGAAAGGGAGATATGGCGCATGCCGATATGCACACCGCCCTCATCCCCCAGCATCCGGATAAAGCGGACAACCTGCTCGTAGTTATCCAGCGGTTCGCCCATACCCATCAGCACAATGGACGAAACACGCACGCCGGTATCCCGCTGTGCGGCTTCGATCTGCGCCAGAATCTCTGCAGCCGACAGATTGCGGATGAAACCGCCCATGCCGGTAGCACAGAAGGTGCAGCCCATCTTACAGCCCACCTGCGTGGAAAGGCACTGGCTCCAGCCGTGCTTATACTGCATCAGCACCGATTCGACGGTCTCGCCGTCATCCAGTGCAAACAGGTACTTCACCGTACCGTCGATCGCTGAAGTCAACTTGCGGACGATGGTGACGCCCGGCACCGTATATGCCGCAGTCAGCTGCTCACGCAGCGCCAGGGGCAGGTTCGACATCTGCCGGAAATCGGTCACACCGCTATCCAGCCAGCGGCGGATCTGTTCCGCCCGGAAGGCCGGGCAGCCCAGCGCCGCCAATTGCTGCGCCAGCTCCTCCTTGGTCAAGGAGCGCAGGTCTACCGTGCTCAAGCTGTCACCTCATTCTGCTTTTTGACAAAACCGGCAATATAGAAACCGTCCGTGCCGTGGACGGGGGGAAGCAATGTAATCTGGTGGGAAAGCGGCAGGCCGGCAGCAGCAAAGCACTCCGGCAGCGGCAGCTGCCGGGGAGCAAACCCCGCCTCTGCTGCCAAAAACGCCGCGGCGACCTGTTCATTTTCCTCCGGACGCAGCGTGCAGGTAGAATACTGCAGTATCCCACCGGGGCGCACCAGCTTTGCTGCCTGCCGTAGGATCTGCAGCTGCAGCGCCGGCAGATCGGCAAAATCCTCCGGCTGCTTATAGCGGATCTCCGGCTTACGGCGGATAACGCCCAGCCCGGAGCAGGGCGCATCACACAGCACCCGGTCAAAACGCGCCAGCCATTCCGCCGGCGGGTCGGCAGCGGCATCCCGCTGCACCACCTCAACGGAGGAAAGCCCCAGGGCTGCCGCCCGGCGGCGAAGGGTCCCGCACTTCTGCGGGTAGATATCCCCCGCCACGATCCGGCCGGTATTCTGCATATCCTGCGCCACCGTGAAGGTCTTGCCGCCGGGGGCGGCGCACACATCCGCCACCTGCTCCCCCGGCCGGGCACCCAGCGCCCGGCAGCTCCACTGCGAGGCAGCGTCCTGAAAGTAATAGAATTCCTGCGTTTCTTCCGGCAGGGACAGCAGCGCCTGACTGCTATCCAGCCGCAGCGCCGCCGGCAGACCGGGGACGGCAGTATAGGCGATACCCGCCTGATCCAGCAGCGCCGTAAACGCAGCCGGGGTGATCTTCTGTGTACAAATGCGGATGTACGCCGGCGGAGCCTCATTCAGCATCGCCAGCAGCCGGTGGGTCATCGCCTCGCCGTAGGCATCCCGCCAGCAGCGGATCCACACGCGAGGGCAGGAATACCGCTGCTCCAGTCCCTTATCGGTATCGGGCAAGGCTTCGATGAGGGCGGCTCCCTGCCGCTGTACCCCACGCAGCACGCCATTGACAAATCCACGCAGCCGGGGCGATGCCTGCCCGGCAGCCTCACTGACCACCGCGTAGGCGGGAATACGGGTCATATACAGCAGCTGATACGCGCCCACCCGCAAAATCTCCCGCACGGCCGGCTCCATTTGCTTGACCGGAACCGAGGACACCCGATTGAGGCAATAATCCAGCGTCAGCCGGCGCTCTACCACGCCGTAGACCAGTCTGGTCAGCAGCCCCCGATCCGCTGCAGACAGGGCCGTATGGGACAGCCGCTCCTCCAACACAATGTTGGAATAGCCGCCGGCCTGCTCGATCTGCAGCAGTGCCTGCACCGCCGCCTGGCGGGCAGACATCAGCGGTTCCTCCGCCGGGAGTTGCCGCTCACGATCATGATCAGACGCAGCAAGCTCATCAGAGACACGAAGGTGGCGGCCACATAGGTCAGCGCCGCCGCAGACAGCACCCGTTTGACCCCGGTCAGCTCGTCGGCGGTGAACTGGCCGCTGCTTTCCAGCGCCCGCACCGCTCTGGCACTGGCATTGAATTCTACCGGCAGCGTCACCAGCTGAAACAGCAGTGCCGCGCTGAACAGGAGCACACCCGCCCAGGCCAGCGGATCATAGCCAAGCACCAGCCCCAGCAGCACCAGTACCGGCGACAGACCGGAAGCAAAATTGGTTATCGGCACCATGCCCATGCGCAGCCGGACCGGGCCATAGTTATTGGCATATTGCAGGGCGTGGCCGGTCTCATGGGCGGCTACGCCGACTGCCGCCACCGTCGCCTGATCGTAAACGGTCTGCGACAGATGGATGCTGTTGTTCTTTGGATCGTAATAATCCGTCATCGAGCCGGACACCGGCGCCATACCGGTGGAAATGCCGTTTTGCCGCTGGATGTAGAGGCTGGCCTCCCGACCGGTCATGCCACAGGCCACACGGCAGCGGCTGTACCGGGCAAAGACCGATTTGACCCGCACCTGTGCCCACAGCGAAATCAGCAACGCCGGAACCACAAGCACCAAATACCAATAATCCATATAAAAGAACGGCATAGGTTATCCCCTTTCAAAACAACTTCAGGGCTGCGCGCCCAGGCGTTCGCCCACCTGCAGCGGGTGTCCCCGCAGAAAATCGGCGGCAGGCATCCGGCGGGCTCCCTCGTACTGTACCTCCACCAGCTCCAGTGCTGTCCCTTCGCCGCAGGCGATTACCAGAGGCGACAGCGACAGCACCTCACCCGGTCGGCCGGCCGCTGTGTTCCCATCGGCCACCCGGGAACGGTATACCTTCAGCGTTTTCTGTGCATAAACCATCGAAGCCACCGGCCAGGGGTTCATCCCCCGCACCTGATTGTGCAATACCCCGGCGGGCTTCGTCCACTCCAGCGGCGACATGGATTTATTCAGCATGGATGCATAGCAGGCGCCCTGCGCCGGCTGCGGTGTCGGCTGCAGCCGGCCGGCTTCCAGCTCACACAGGGTGCGGCTGAGCAGCTCAGCGCCGTCGGCCGCCAGCAGATCAAACAGCTCACCGCCGGTGATCTGATCATCCAGTGGCCGGCGCTGCATCAGCAGAATATCGCCGGTGTCCACCCCTTCATCCAACTGCATGGTGGTGACACCGCTTTCCGCATCGCCATTGAGCACCGCCCACTGCACCGGTGCCGCCCCACGGTATTTCGGCAGCAGAGAGCCATGGACATTGATGCAGCCGCGCGGGGTAAGCTGCAGTATATTTTTCGGCAGAATTTTTCCGTAGGCGACCACAATAATGGCCTCCGCCGGCCCGGCCTTGCGCAGCGTCTCCTCCGCCTCCGGGGTGCGCATGGAGCGCGGCTGGTACACCGGCAGACCATGCGCCTCGGCGAACTGCTTAACCGGTGGTGGTGTTAAAATCTGTTTACGGCCGACCGGCTTATCCGGCTGCGTTACCACCAGCCGGATCTCATGCCCGTCCGCCAGCAGGCGTTCCAGGCTGGGCACAGCAAAATCCGGCGTGCCCATGAAGATCAGCTTCATTGCTGTCCCCTCCTTTTTGTCAGATCTTACGGCTGCTGCAGCTCTTCCGGCCGCAGCATGCGATCCACCTTGGTTTTGAACAAAATCCCGTCCAGGTGGTCGTTTTCGTGCGAGGCGCACTGTGCGGCCAGCTCCTGCAGCGTCACGATAAAGAATTTTCCGTGGCGATCTTGCGCCTGCAGCTTGACCACCGCCGGGCGATGGATCATGCCGTACTCGCCCGGGCTGGAAAGGCAGCCCTCCACACATTCCTGTGTGCCGCGTTGCTCAAGAATTTTCGGATTGATGCATTCCTTGAGTCCGTCACCGGTATCCATAATGAACAACCGGCGCACCACCCCCACCTGTGGGGCGGCCAGACCAACACCGTCAGCGGCGTGCAGCGTATCGGCCATATCGTCCAGCAGCTGCCACAGGCGCTCATCAAATTTTTCCACCGGCTTGCATACCTTATGCAGTACCGGATCCTCGTCCGTCAAAATTTTTCGAATAGCCATCGGTGAGCGTACCCTCCATTCCATAGGCGTCACAGCATGGACGCCGGGTTGATATCCACAAAAACACGGACATTCCTGAATGCCGGTTCACGGTAAAAGACCGCCAGAGCCTGCCGCACCATATCCCGCAATCTTCTCGAATTGCGGACCTTCAGCAGCAGCTTGTAGCGGTATTTGCCCGCCACGCGCAGCACTGTTGCCGGGGTGGGATCCAGGGCGATCATCGGCAGGCCGGCATACTCGCCGGCGGCGAGGCGACGGAGCTGCTCCAGCATCCAGCGGCTGGCCTGCTGCACCGGCGGTTCCTGTGTGCCGGAAAACCCAAACAGCAGCAGGTCGGCGTACGGCGGGTAATGCATCATCCGCCGTGCAGCAATCTCCATGGTGTAGAAGCCGGTGTAATCCTGTGCGGCTGCCAGGGCGATCACCGGATTATCCGGCGTATAGGTCTGGATGATCGCCTTACCGCGCTTTTCGCGGCGGCCGGCCCGGCCGATCACCTGCGTGAGCAGGGAGAAAGTGGTCTCATAGCTGCGGTAGTCATCGCCATACAGCGCCTGGTCGGCAGATAAGACACCAACCAGCCCTACCGCCGGAAAATCCAGTCCCTTGGCCACCATCTGCGTACCGATCATAATGCGGTATTCGCCCTCTGTAAAGGCCTTGAACTTGCTTTCGTAAGCAAAGCGGGACATGGTGGAATCGGTATCCATGCGCAGCACCGGTATGCCGGGGAAAAGCTCCTCCAGCTCCTGTTCCACAAGCTGTGTTCCAAGGCCGGTGTACTGCAATTTATCCGAGCCGCAGGCCGGGCAGACCTTTGGCGGGGTCTGCGTATGCCCGCAGTAATGGCACATCAGGCGCCGATTGGCCCGGTGATAGGTCAGCGAAATGCTGCAGGATGGGCAGGTAAGCACCTGCCCGCAGGAGCGGCAGGAGATATGGGTATTGAATCCCCGCCGGTTCAGCAGCAGGATCACCTGCTGCCCGGCGTCCAGGCAGTCCTGCATCTCCCTGCGCAGCACGGAGCCGATCGCGGTTTCGTTGTCCGGCTCCTGCCGCATATCCACCGTTTCCACCTCCGGCAGACAAACAGCGCCATAGCGGCTTGGCAGCTGCACCAGAGTATAGCGCCCATCCAGCGCCGCCTGATAGCTTTCCAGCGAAGGCGTGGCGGAAGTAAGCAGCAGCAGCGCCCCATGGTGGGCACAGCGGAAACGGGCAATATCCCGCGCATGATAGCGCGGCGTAGACTCAGATTTGTAGGTGTGCTCCTGTTCCTCATCCATCACGATCAGGCCCAGCTGCGTGCATGGAGCAAAAACAGCCGAACGAGTGCCGACCACTACGCGGGCATCGCCCCGCTTGATGCGTTTCCACTCGTCCATCCGCTCCCCGATGGCGAGGCTGCTGTGCAGCACCGCCACACGGCCGCCATAGCGCTGCAGGAACAGCGCCGTCATCTGCGGCGTCAGGGAAATTTCCGGCACCATCACGATCACCTGACGGCCATCGGCCAGCACGCGGTCGATCAATTGCATATAAACGGCCGTCTTGCCGCTGCCGGTCACCCCGTACAGCAGCGCTGCCGCCGGCTCATTTTTCCTGTACAGGGTCTCTAAGGCTGTAAAGGCCTTTTGCTGTTCAGCGCTGAGTGCCGGCGGCGCGGCGGACGGCATCTGCTGCGCCGCCTCATAGGGTGAGCGCAGCGTTTCCGCCTCATAGGTCTCTACAAGCTCTTTTCCGGCCAGCGTACGGAGGACGGCCGGCGTAACACCAGCGAAATAGCATACCTCTTTGACCGAGGCGGCCCCCACATCCTCCAGCAGCCGGAGCACCGAGCGCTGTTTATCCGTCAGCTTGGGCTCCGGCGCATCCGCCGGCAGCTCCCGGCGGCGCACCATCCGCACTGTGGCATCGCCAACTGTGCGAAAAGCGTCCTCACTGCGCAGCAGAACACCCAGCTGCAGCAGATGACGCAGTGCCGGCGCATCCTCTGCCAGCCCCAGACGGCGAAGCACCGCCTCCTGGCCGACACCATCGCGGCTTTTGGCCACAGCTGCCAGCAGCATACGCTCATTAGGGGTCAGTGTCTCCAGCACCTCCGGCGGCACATCCGCCGCCGGCCGCAGCACACTTTTCAGCTGCAGATACAGCCCGGTTGGCAGCATGGCGCGCACCGCATCAAACAGCGGACAAAAGGTCCGCTCCTGCATAAAGCGCGCCAATGCGACCATTTCGGTATCCAGCAGCGGCTGTTCATCCACCGCCGACAGAACATCCTTATAGCCGGCGCCGGCAACACCCTCACGGATCTCCAGCACCAGCCCCTGGCGGCGGCGATTGCCACCGCCAAACGGCACCAATACCCGCAGGCCGATCTGCGGCTTTCCGAGTGATGGGGGCCAACGGTAGGTATATGGCTTATCGTAGGAGAAAGCCGCCTGATCCACCGCAATGGACACCAACACAGCCGGGGTCTCCGGCATGGTTCTCCCCCCTATCCACTCGCAAAATTACCGCTTATTCCTCCGGCACGATCAGCGTGCAGTCGCCGCGGCGGAAATCCTCGATTGCCAGGCTGACCGGCTTCTCGGTCAGGATCTCCTTGTTTTCCTCGGCCTCATCCGCCACCTGGCGGGCACGCTTGGCCACGCCGATTACCACAGCATACCGGCTGTTCTCGCCCTTGAGTTCTTCAATATCATTGGGAGCTAACATCTTTCAAAACCTCCAAAACTGTATTTTCCATGCGACGATAGCGCATAGACTCTGCATCGATGATGGTATTGATGCGGGCAACTGCCCGTTCCACCTCATCGTTGAGCACAACATACTGATAGCGGAAAGCCCGCATCAGCTCCGCCTGGGCAGTG
Source organism: Ruminococcaceae bacterium UBA6353 (assembly GCA_002437905.1). Lineage (GTDB taxonomy): Bacteria > Bacillota > Clostridia > Oscillospirales > Acutalibacteraceae > UBA5905. The sequence continues at coordinate 124,825 of DJRT01000002.1, forward strand.
GCCAAACGGCCACGCACCTTTTCCTCCGTCTCCGTACCGCGTTCGCGCAGGCGGCGCTCCAGCTCCTCCATGGACGGAATGGTAATAAAGATGGATACCAGATCCGCCCGGTGATCCATCACCTTTTCGGCACCCTGCACCTCGATCTCCAGCAGCACATTTTTCCCCTCGCTGAGCCAGCGGCGGATCGGCGCCTCCGGGGTACCATAGTAATTGCCGTTATACTCGGCATACTCCAAAAAGCCGTCGGCACGGATGGTTTTTTCAAACTCCTCACGCGTGCGGAAGTAATAGTGTACCCCCTCCAGCTCACCCGGCCGGGGGGCACGCGTGGTCATGGAAACGGAAAGCACCGTGTCCTCGCGGGAAGAAAGCAGGGACTTGATGATCGTACCCTTACCGGAGCCGGACGGCCCGGACAGGACGATGAGCATGCCCTCCTTATTCCTGTTCATCGGCATCCTCCTCTGTATCATCGGACAGGCGGTTGGCAACCGTCTCCGGCTGCACGGCGGACAGGATCACATGGTCACTGTCGGTGATCAGCACAGCGCGCGTACGGCGGCCGTAAGTCGCATCAACCAGAGTACCGTTCTCCTTGGCATCCTGCACAATGCGCTTGATCGGCGCCGATTCCGGACTGACGATCGCAACCAAACGGCCGGCAGCCACCATGTTTCCAAAGCCAATGTTGATAAGTTTCATATTACCACACCTCTTTATCGCCGTTTTGACGGGTATTATTCAATATTCTGGATCTGCTCACGGATCTTTTCGATCTCCGCCTTGATATCCACCACAATACGGGTCAGTTCGATATCACAGCACTTGGAGCCGATGGTATTGGTCTCCCGGTTCATCTCCTGCACAAGGAAATCCAGCTTGCGGCCGATCGCCTCGCCGCTGTCCAGCAGCTGCCGGAGCTGGTCGATATGGCTGCGCAGACGCACCGTTTCCTCTGCCACGGCGATCTTATCCGCATAGATAGCCGCCTCGGTCAGCAGACGGTTTTCGTCCACCGCAGCACCGTCAAGCAGCTCCCGCATGCGCGCCTCCACCTTCTGCATGTGCTCCTGCACTGTACGGGGAGAACGCTCCTCCACCGCCGACACCGCCTTCAGGATGGTATCGGCACGCGAAAGCACATCCGCCCGCAGGCGCTCTCCCTCACGCTCCCGCATGGCAATAAACCGGTCAAGCGCCTGATCGGTCACCTGCTGCACAGCCTGCCAGACAGCATCCTCGTCCACTGCCGCCTGCTGCACCGTCAGGATATCCGGATACCGGGCCAGCGTGGATACCGTCACATCGTACCGCAGACCAAACTGCTTTTCCAGCTGCTGCAGCGCCTGTAAATAGCTTCCGGCCAGCGCGGTATTCACGGTCACTTCGGACGCCGCCGCCTGCGCGGCATCAATCTGCACGAACACATCCACCTTGCCGCGGCTGATGCGCCCCTGCAGATAGGATTTCAGCTTATCATCCAGAAAACCGTAGGCCCTCGGCAGACGGGAGGAATACTCATAGAACCGGTGATTGACCGATCGAAGCTCCACCACGACCGAAAGGCTGCCGATCACATCCTGGCCACGGCCGTAGCCGGTCATGCTGCGTATCAAAAGCTGTCACTCCTTTGGGTGCACGCATACCAAAAGGCAACAACACACCCATTTTCAGTTATCCTGTATTTTACCAGTTTCCGGCCGCAATGTCAAGGCGAAAAGGCATGAAAACCCGGAAAAAGCCGCACTTTTCACGCCGAAAATGAAAATACTGCCGGTTTTACAGTTTGGTTACATTTTCCCGCCGCGGTCGGTGTATAATGACGATGATTTTTCGTCAACAAGGCACAAAAAACGGAAAGGAAACAGCGATATGAGCTCCTTTGTCACCTTTGAAAATGTCTGCAAGTACTATATGGCCGGCGACAGACGCTTCGCTGCCGCCGATCATCTGAATTTCTCCGTAGAGAAGGGGGAATTTAGCATCATCGTGAGGCCGAGCGGCGCCGGCAAGACCACCCTGCTGAATATGCTGGGCGGCATGGACACCTGCGATGAGGGGAAGATCCTGCTGGACGGCAGTGAGGTCAGCAGCTACAACCGCAAGCAGCTGACCGCCTACCGCCGCTACGATGTCGGGTTTGTCTTCCAATTCTACAACCTGGTGCAGAACTTGACCGCGCTGGAGAATGTGGAGCTGGCTGCCGAGATCTGCCCCCACCCGCTGGACGCCGCCGAAACGCTGCGGCAGGTCGGCCTCGGCGAACGGATGAACAACTTTCCGGCACAGCTTTCCGGCGGTGAACAGCAGCGGGTGGCCATCGCGCGCGCCCTGGCCAAAAACCCGAAGCTGCTGCTGTGTGATGAACCGACCGGCGCACTGGACTACAAGACCGGCAAGGCCATTCTTCAGCTCCTGCAGGATACCTGCCGCCGCACCGGCTGCACCGTCATCGTGATCACCCACAATCAGGCCATCACCGCGATGGCGGACCGCGTTATCCGCATCAACAGCGGCCGCATCACAGAAAACACCGTCAACCCTGCGCCGGTGCCGGTAGAAAGGATCGAGTGGTAAGGTGAAGCGTACATACCGCAAGCTTTTATACCGGGCCGTGCAGCATTCGTTCAGCCGCTTCCTGGCCATATTTGCCATTGTGGCGCTCGGCACCGGCTTTTTGGCCGGCCTGATGGCCACCTCGCCGGATATGCGTCTGTCGGTGGATCACTACTACGATGAAAACGCCATGATGGACATACGCATCCTGTCCACCCTCGGCCTGACCGACGAGGATGTGCAAAGCGTCCGGCAAACGGCCGGCGTTGCGCAGGTCATGCCCTCCCACACAGCGGATGCGCTGCTGCGTACGCCGCAGGCGGAGGAATTTACCGCACGCATCCACAGCCTGCCGGCCGATGGCGAGACCGCCCTTAACCAGGTGGTGCTAACCGAGGGGCGTATGCCCACCACGGCCGGCGAATGTTTGTTGCTGACCTCCGGCTACGGCACCTCCACCGCCATTGGGGATGTGCTGACCTTTTCGCCGGAGGCGGAAAATCCGCTGACCACCGACCAGCTGACGGTGGTCGGCAAATGCGTCAGCGCCTATTATCTTTCCATCGAAAAAGAGAGTAGTGCCCTCGGCAGCGGGAAGATCGACCGCATCCTGTTCACGCCGGCAGCCGGCTTTGCCGCGGATATTTACAGTGAGCTGTTTGTCACCGTGGCCGGTGCTGCCGAGCTGGACGGCTTTTCCGATAAATACACGGCACTGGTCGATGATGTGCAGGAGACACTGAAAACAACCGGCCAAAGCTGCGCCGCGCGGCGCACCGCTGAGCTGCGCGCCGATGCCGAGCGGCAGATCAGCGAGGGGCAGGAAACATACGATACACAGGCACGGCAGGCCGCGGAGGAGCTGAGGCAGGCGCGGGAGCGCCTGACAGCCTCCCGGCAGCAGATTGCCGATAGCGAGGCACAGCTGGACACACAGCAGCAGGCGCTGGAGGCCGCCAAGACCCAGCTGACCAGCGGCCGGGCGGCACTGGAGGAGCAAAAAAGTGCCTTTGCCGCCGAAAAGGCCGCCGGTGAGCAAGCACTGCAGGAAAAGCAGGCTGCCCTGACGGCTCTGGCGCAGCAGCTTGCCGCCCTGCAGGCGGCCGGTGACCCCGCCGCCGCTGCCGTACAGGCGCAGTACACAGCCGCCGCCACCGCCCTGAAAGCCGCCGAGGCGGCCGCTGCCAAACAGCTGACCGAAGCACAGGCGGCCATCACCGCTGCCGAAACAGAGCTTTCTGCCGGCGAACAGCAGCAGAGTGCCGGCGCCGCCGCCCTGGAGCAGGGGCGCGCCCGGCTGGCCGAGGCCAAGAAAGCACTGGAAAGCGGCGAGGCGGATTATGCCGCCGCCGAAAAAGAGGCAGATACCCGGCTGACAGACGCCGCCGCCGAGCTGGCCGAGGCCAGAAAAGCGCTGGACGAGCTGCAGCCGGCCGAATGGTATGTGCTGGACCGCGGAGCAAATGTCGGCTTTGTCAGTTTTTCCGGCAATGCGGAGAAGGTGGAAGCCATCGCCAAGGTCTTTCCAATCTTCTTCTTCCTGGTCGCCGCGCTGGTCTGCCTGACCACCATGACCCGCATGGTGGAGGAAGAGCGCCTGCAGATTGGTACGCTGAAAGCACTGGGATACAGCAGCGGCACCATTGCCGCCAAGTACCTGCTGTATGCGGCAGCGGCCACCCTGCTGGGCAGCCTGTTCGGCCTGTGCATCGGGCTGCGGGTCTTCCCCACCGTTATCTGGGGGGCATACGGCATCCTGTATACCCAGCCGCCGCTGTACACCCCATTCCGCTGGGAGTATGCCCTGCCGGCCTTTGCCGGCTGCCTTGCCTGCACCATGGGGGCCACCCTGTCCGCCTGTATCAGCACGCTGCGGGAGCAGACTGCCCGCCTGCTGCTGCCCCGTGCGCCGAAGGCCGGCAAGCGGGTGTTTTTGGAACACATCACACCGCTGTGGAAGCGGATGAAATTCACCCACAAGGTAACGGCGCGCAACCTGCTGCGCTATAAAAAGCGCTTCTGGATGACCGTGATCGGCGTGGCCGGCTGTACAGCCCTGCTGCTGACCGGCTTCGGTCTGCGGGATTCCATCAATCACATCGTCAGCAATCAATATGAGACGCTGGATCTGTACGATCTGACAATCACCCTGGAAAACGACGCGGGTGACGAGGCTGCCGCACTGACGGCAGCCTATGCACCAACCGGTGCCCGGCAGGAAAGCGGCAAGATCGCCGCCGGTGGGAACGAACGCGAGGTGCTGCTCTTCGTACCCTCGCAGCCGGAGCAGATCGACCGCTACATCCGCCTGCAGGAGCGCAAAACGGGCACGCCGCAGCCGCTGACCGATGACGGCATCCTGCTGACCGAAAAGCTGGCAAACCAGCTGGGGGTCAGGGCCGGCGACACCGTGACGCTGCGCAATGCCGATGACCGGACCGCCGAATGCACCGTCACCGGTATAGTGGAAAACTACATCTACCACTACGCCTATATAACCCCAACCCTGTATGAGCAGACCTTTGGCAGTGCGCCGGAGGCAAACCGGCTGCTGTGCCGCACACAGCTGGATGCCGACGGCCGCGACGCCCTTGCCACACAGCTGCTGGCACTGGAGGATGTAGCCGGCGTCTCCTTCTCACAGGACATCATCAATACATTCAATGATGTATTCAACAGCATCAACTACATTGTGCTGGTGCTGATCATCTGCGCAGCAGCGCTGGCCTTTGTGGTGCTGTACAATCTGACCAACATCAACATTGCCGAAAGGCAAAAGGAGATCGCCACTATCAAGGTGCTGGGCTTCTGGGATAAAGAGGTTTATACCTATGTTTTCCGTGAGACGGCTATCCTAACGCTGCTGGGCAGCCTGCTGGGACTGGTGATCGGCGTATTTCTGTGCCGGTATGTGGTCGCCACCGCTGAGGTGGACATCGTCATGTTCGGCCGGGATATTTACGCCGCCAGCTACCTGTATGCGGCGGCGATCACCTGGCTGTTTGGTCTGCTGGTCAGCCTGGTCATGCGCCGGCGGCTGCGGAATATTGACATGGTGGAATCCATGAAGGCCGGCGAATAGTGCGTAGAATGGCCATTATCCAGGTCTCCTGTTCCAAAAAAAGCCGCCGGGCGATACTGTGTGTATCGCCCGGCGGCTTTCTCATCCGAAGTCACCGGTCATCTTTGCGGCGCAGGCGGTTTTGGAGTGCCAGCACGCGGGCACGGCGCTCCTGCTCAGCCACCGCATCGCGCTCATAGCCTCCCTGCGCCGTACGGCACAGGAGCATCCCCTCGGCCGTGCCGGCCGGCAGTGAAGCCAGCGGCACCGGCAGGCTGCTGCCGTCGGCATCAGCGATCAGCACAGCCACAGCCCCCTCAATACGGTCCACGCTGTACCTTACACACGCTTGCTCCGCCATCCGTCAGCCTTCCTTTCCGCCATCAAGGTTCTTTTCACATTGCAGCTTTACCGTCTGCCCATCCGAGGTAAACAGCATATTTCCCCGCAGGTCGCTGCGGCAGATGGCAATATCCAGTGCCACCAGGCGTTCCAGCGTTTCCGCATGCGGGTGGCCGTAGCTGTTGCTCTCGCCACAGGTGATCACAGCATAGGTGGGCGCCACCTGCTGCAGAAACGCCTCGCAGGAAGCGGTCTTGCTGCCATGGTGCCCCAGCTTCAGCACATCTGCCTGCACCGGGTACCCCGCTACCAGAATAGCCTTTTCCACCGAGGCCTCCGCATCACCCATAAAGAGAAAATGGTTCCTGCCAAAAGTCAGATAAGTCACCACAGAAAGGTTGTTATATTCCTCTGTCTCCTCCAGCGGCGCCAGTATCTCCAGCTGCGCCGTACCGAGCTGCACAGTCATACCCGGCTCTGCCTCGGTAACCGGAACCGCCTTTTCCTCCAGCTTTTCCAGCATAGCCAGGTAGGTAGCGGTGGTGGGGGTGGCGCTTTCCGGTGGGAAGGACATCAGCATCCGGCCAACCGGCAGGTTTTCCAATATTTTAGCCATGCCGCCGATGTGATCAGCATGCGGGTGCGTGGCAATGACCAAATCCAGCTTCTTCACACCGTGCTGATTGAGGTATTGCAGGATTCGGTCGCCGTCTCCCCGCTCACCGGCATCAATCAGCAGAGTAGCTTCCCCCTGCCGCACCAGGATGCAGTCGGCATTGCCGACATCCAGTATATGAACCTCCAGCGCTCCCTCGGCGGTGGTCTGTGCCGGCGCCAAACCGGCGCCGACAAACAGATCGTCCCACGATGGAATGTGCAGCCCCGGAAAAGCCTCCCCAAGCTGTATCACCAGGGCAAAGGCCAGCACCAGCACCGCCGCAACCGATGCCAGCCGCTTCTGCCAGCGCTTGAGCTGTTTTCTCATGGCTCGGCCGGCTCCTCCCGGTTCATATTCATCTCGATCCACTGCTGCCGGTTGATCAGCACCTTGCGCGGCTTGCTGCCCTCACTGGGGCCGATGATGCCGCGCTGCTCCATCTGATCAATGATCCGGCCGGCGCGGGCATAACCAAAGCGCATTTTCCGCTGCAGCATGGAGGTCGATATCTGCCCGGCGTCCACCGCGATTTCGATCGCCTGCGAAAGCGCCTCGTCCGTCTCGTCATCTTCCTCACCGGCATCCGCCGAAGCAGCAGCACGGCCGGTGGCGGCGGCCTGTTTGTCGATCTCGTCAATAATGGACTGGTCATATTCCTGCGGTTTCTCCGCATTTTTCAGGAAGTCGATCACACGCTCGATCTCCTGATTGGTGACAAAGCAGCCCTGCACACGCCGGGGCTTGGACTGTCCCACCGGCATGAACAGCATATCGCCATAGCCCAGCAGGCGCTCCGCGCCGCCGGCATCCAGAATAGTGCGGCTATCCACGGCGCTGGCTACGGTCAGCGCCAGCCGGCTGGGGATATTGGCCTTGATCAGGCCGGTGATGACATCCACCGAGGGACGCTGGGTGGCAATCACCATATGCATACCGGCGGCACGCGCCATCTGCGCCAGACGGCAGATGGAGTCCTCCACCTCATTGGCGGCAGCCATCATCAGATCCGCCAGCTCATCAATGACGATCAGGATCAGCGGCAGGGGCTTGAATTCCCCTTTGCTGCGGGCCAGTTCATTGTAGCCGCCGATATCCCGCACATTTGTCTCCGCAAACATCTGGTAGCGCTTGAGCATCTCATTGACCGCCCAGCTCAGTGCGCCGGCCGCTTTACGCGGATCGGTCACCACCGGCACCAGCAGATGCGGCACGCCGTTGTAGACGCCAAATTCCACCTTCTTGGGGTCAATAAGGATCATTTTCACCTCATCCGGCGAGGCGCGGAAAAGCACCGACTGAATCATGGAATTGGTGCACACCGACTTACCGGAACCGGTCGTGCCGGCAATCAGCAGGTGCGGCATCTTGGCCAGATCCGCCAGCACAGCATTTCCTTCAATATCCTGCCCCAGAGCGACCGTCAGCTTTCCCTTTGCGCCGCGGAATTCTGCTGTATCCAGCAGGCTGCGCAGACATACGGTGCGGCGCGTCTTGTTTGGCACTTCAATGCCCACCGCCGCCTTATTGGGGATCGGTGCCTCGATCCGCACGCCGGTGGTGGCCAGCCGCAGAGAAATATCATCCGCCAGCCCGGTGATCCGGCTGATCTTGACGCCGGCGCTTGGCTCCAGCTCATAGCGGGTCACCGCCGGGCCGCTGGTAATGTCGCACAGCCGCGTGCTGATACCAAAATCCTTGAGCGTATTCACCAGAAGCTGTCCATTGGCACGCTGCTCCGCCTCTGCCTCACGGGTAAGCGCAGCGGCGGCGGCACTATCCTCCAGCAGCGACAGCGGCGGAAAGCGGTATACCGTTTCATCCTGTTCGGCCTGCCGCGCCGCTGCCTCGATCTCCGCCTGCTGGCCCGCCATAACCGCCGCCTTTTCCGCCGGATCCTCCTGCGGAGCAGGCACCGGCGTCTCCTGCATGGCCGCTGCGGCCTTCTCCAGCGCCTCCAGCTTTTCCGTTTCTGCCGGCACGACCGGCGCCGGTGCCGGGAAAGCCACAGCCGGTGCTTCCTCCTGCACCGGCTCCTCTGCCGCCTCTGCCGCACGGCGTGTGCGCCGGCGGCTTTCCTTGTCCTGACGCGCGTAGCCGTCCCCCATATCAATATCAATGCGGCTGCGCCGGGCCTCCTCCTGGCGCTCTGCCGTGTGGGCAATTGCCTGTTCAATGCTCTCCTTGGTCTTGTCCACCGGCTTGCGCATCACCCGCAGCACCGCGGCGATGGTGGTACCGGTAACCAGCATAAAGAACACCACCATCAGCAGGATAATGATGATCTTCGCCCCGGTATCGCCGAAAAGGCGCTCCATCGGATAGCCGAGCAAAACGCCCAGTACGCCGCCGCCACGGTGGGTAGACCCCTGGCGGTACGCCTCAGCCATTGCCGGAAAATAGGCATATTCGTGCGCATCCGCCGTGAAGGTGTACACCACACTGTTCAGCATCACCACAAAGGCGGAGCTTTCCCACACGCGTGCACCGATGCTGCCGGTGCCCTTCTCCAGCGCCAGGATCAGCGCCACAAAGGCCAGCACCAGCGGCAGGATATAGGCACTGAAGCTGAACAGACCCAGCAGCACATTATGTAGCCATGTCCACACATTTTCGCCGGGGATGACCGCCAGGCAAAACAGCAGCACCGCCACAGCCAGCAGGACGACTGCCTGCATCTGCCGCCGGGCGCTCTGCTGTGCCGCCGTCTGCCGCGCAGAGCTCCGTCCTGTGTTTTTCCTTGTCCTTTTTGCTGCCATGCTGCTGTTCTCCTTCTGCTGTCTGTGCGGCATGCCGGCCGCACAGACGCTATGTATTTGCCGGCGTGTCACTGTCCGCCGGCCTTGGTTTCTTCGATCAGGTGGTACAGGGCTGCCACGGCATCCCGCAGGCAGCCCAGGCGGTCGATCAGCCCCTCCTGCACAGCCTCTTCGCCATCCAGCACGCTGCCCACATCCGTGGCCAGCTCACCGGTGTTCATACACAGCTGCGCAAAGCGCTCCTGCGTCATGCGGGAATGTGCGCACACAAAGCTGATGATCCGCTCCTGCATCCGCTGGAAATGGGCAAAGGCCTGCGGCACACCCAGCACCAGCCCATTGATGCGCACCGGGTGAATCGTCATGGTGGCCGAGGGCGCAATAAATGACTGCTGCGCTGCCACAGCCAGCGGCACACCGATGGAATGGCCGCCGCCCAGCACCAGCGAAACCGTCGGCTTTTTCATCCCGGCGATCAACTCCGCCAAAGCCAGACCGGCCTCCACATCTCCGCCCACCGTGTTCAGCAGCACCAGCAGACCTTCGATCTCCGTGCTTTCATCCACCGCTACCAGCTGCGGGATCATGTGCTCGTATTTGGTTGCCTTGGTCTCGCTTGGCAGCGCGTAGTGCCCTTCGATCTGCCCGACAATGGTCATGCAGTGGATGCAATGGCGCCCGTTATTGGTGGTTACCGAGCCGCTGTCCTCCACCATCTGCAGCCGGTGCTGCAGGCGTTCACTCTCTGTTTCTTCCTCCGGCTTCTTTTCCGGGTCCTTTTCGGTCGTTTTTTCCGACATAAGCTCATCGCTCCTCCCGCCATAGCCGCACACACTTGTGCGTCCTGGATAGTTTGCCGGAAAAGGGGCGGAAATATGCGAAAAAATCAGTCATGCATCTGTTATGTCTTTTCCCTTTACACGCAAAAGTGCCAAAGGAACGGACACCACAGGTCATTTTATACCACACCGGGGAAAAATGCAAGCGAAAAAGCGGTGATCAGCTGCCGGAAACACCGTGCTTACAGCCAGTTCGGCCTCTCATCATCCGGCTCATTGTCCTTTTTCTCCTCTTTGGTCGGCAAAGGATCACCGATGGATACGCCGGCGCACAGCCCAAGCGATATGCCAATCGGGATACCGACGGCCAGACCCGACAAGCCGAGCAGCCGATAGAAAATGAGCGAAAATACCAGCCCCAGACCGAAGCCAAAGCCGAGCCCCGCCTTGACACTGCGCCGGATCTTAAAGGGTTTCTTCTTTCCGTTTTCCTGTTTTTTTGCCATTTTTCCAAGCCTCGCATTTCTTTGCAAAATTTATCTATCCGATCGGGGCGGCCGCTTTGGCTATACGCTGTACGGCTTTTCCGATCATTTTTTATACAGTGCCAGAATATATTCCTGCGGCTCCCCCAGCAGCACATAGTTTTGCATTACCTGTCCGCTGTCTACCAGATAGGCGTTCACCATCTGCCGGGTCAGCATCTCATTCTTCAGAAACAGCAGGGCGCTGTCAAATTTATCCGGTGCCAGCCGCAGCTCCGCCGTCTCATTGCCGGCCTTTATCCGCTCGGCGATCGCCTGCGCGATTGTTTGCCGGCTATAGGTATCCAGCGCCATGCCGGTACGCACAAAATAATCGTCCTGTGTAGAGGCACAGGTATCAATGCCCGCCTGTCCCTCGTCCACCGTATGCGAAAGCAGCAGCTGTGCGGTCGTCATATTGAAGTAATTGTGCCGCAGGCGCTGCTCACTGCCGTCCCAGGTCACATCCAGGTGATAATTGTGCCCGTTCACCGTCACCATGTTCCACATATGGGCCTCGCCATTATACGCAGAGGCGCCGGTGACCAGGGTGCAGTCCATCCCCGCCCGCCGCAGCAGAAGCTGCATCGCACGGGAATAGCCCTCGCACACGGCCTGCCCCTCCACCAGCGCACCGTAGGCGGTATACGCATTCGGATAGGCACTGTACCCCGTCTGCGCCGCCGGCGTATGGTATGTGCAGTGGGTAGCCAGGCGGTCATGCAGGTACAGCTCCGCAGCAAACTGGTCGGTATCATGCGGCGCCTCCGCCAGCCAGGCCTGTACAGTTGTTTCCAGCTCTGCAGCCGCCGCCGCGCGGGAGGAAGCATCCATGGTATAAAGCAGATCTATATGGGTGTAGCGCGTCTCCTCGCCTACACGGTAGCCCTCCAGGGAAAATACGCTGCTGATATAGAAGAACTGTGGATTATCGTGGAAAAAGGCATCATATAGCCTTTGCGCCTCCTCCTTGGAGGACAGGGCACAGGGCAGTGCCACCCGCAGCCCTGCCTGCTTCTGCGTTTGCCCGTCGGTTTCCAGCTCGATCTCTTCCTCCTGGTCGTTCCGCTCGGTCAGCGCCGTATACAGCGCGCCGTAGTCCGTGCGCAGCCGCTCCTCAAGATAGCGATAGCACCAGCTTTGCTCAAACTGCTCCCGGTAGGCCATCGGATCTGCCGCCGCCGGCAGGCTGCTCTGCGGCAGCGGGTCCGCCGGCTGTGCAACGCAGCCGGTGCACAGGAACAATGCTGCCGTCAATCCGACAAAAGCACGCAGAGGATGGCGCATGGAGAGTCTCCCTTCTTATTCATACAGGCCGGTAGCCGACCCTGTTGCCTTACGATCGAAAATAAAGCGGTCATCGGTATACCGGCCGCTGAGGGTGACCGTCTGCAGCCCGGCGCCGTCTGCCTGCAGCTGCCCGGCCAGATACACCAGCTTTTCCCGATACAGGTTAAAATCGCTGATACGCAGACTGGTGCGGCAGGTATTGGACAGGGCAGCAAAATCGGTGCCGAGACGCCGCTCCGGTGTAAAATACCGCTGAAGCATGGCCGTGACGATCTGTGCGTGGAACAGGCGATCCGTCTGCGGATCACTCCAGCCGGTGTAGCGCAGCAGCGCCACCGCTTGTGTAGCGGTCAGGTTGCGCTCACCGGCCTCCAGCCGCAGCACGGTGCCGCGGTCATCTGTAAAAGAAACAGCCTCCGGCAGTGTGACCGCCACGCCGTTTTCCAGATAATTCAGCCACTCCTCCGCCTGCTCGGCGGTCATGGCGATATAGTGCCGCACCGGCAGCTCCAGGGCAGTCTGTACGGCCTCCACAGCCGCTGCAGCGCCGCTCTTGCGGTAAACACCGACAAGGGTGGTATCCTCCCCCACCGCCAGCAGCTCCGGCACCGCCGCCACCCGCAGGGCAGAGCCCGCCGGATCAGCCTGCACCAGCGTAAAGCGTTCGTGTCCGGCATCGGTCAGCATCAGCAGCACCGTGGCTGCATCCTGCGGCGTATATACTGCCGTCACCGGCTCGGATGAAGCATCCGGCGCATCCGCCGAGGCGGTCTGCTTGGCCTTATCCATCTGGTAGCTGACGACAATCCAGGCCGCCGTCACTGCTGCTGCCAGCAGCAGCAGCACAACCGCCAGGATGACCTGCCCCTTTTTTCCCGGCATCCGGAAGCGCCGGCGACGAAATTCCAACGGCATATCGGGGTCTTCCTTCTGCACGCACTGTCTTGGCAGCACTGTGCGCCGTTGTCTATTATATGTTTTTGACAGCCATCCATGCTGTCCAAAAGGCAAAAAATTCTTCAGGCGCATCGGCGGTCACAGCACCTCCTGTCCCAGCAGAATATCCCCGTCTACGCCGGTGATGGCAGCCGTCACAAAGACACCGCCGGGCTTGTCCGTTTTCACACGCACAGTCAGATAGGTGTCCGTGTGTCCCTCCACCGTGCCGTCCGGCTGCGGCGTCTCCAGCAGCACCTCTGCCGACCGGCCGACATAGCCGGCTGCATAGGCAGCGGCACACTGCCCGCAGGCGGCCAGCATAGCGTGCACACGCCGGGTCTTTTCTGCATGCGGAATCTGCTCCGGCATCCTGTCCGCCGGCGTACCCGGCCGGCGGGAATAGGCGAATACATGCACGCGGGAAAAAGCCATCCGCTGCACAAAGGCCAGCGAATCGGCAAACTCCTCCGCCGTCTCCCCCGGAAACCCGACCATCACATCCGTGGTCAGCGCGCAGCCGGGAAAAAGCTGCCGCAGATGGTCACACAGCGCCGCAAAGGCCGCCGTATCATAGTGGCGATTCATGCGGCGCAGCGTGGCATCGCAGCCGCTCTGCAGCGCCACATGGAACTGCGGACACAGCTTTGGCTGCGCCGCCAGACGGGCAAGAATCTCCGGCGTCATAAAATCCGGCTCCAGCGATCCCAGACGCACGCGGGCAATGCCGGGCACCGCGCAGGCCGCCTCCACCGCATCGGCAATACTGCCGCCGGTATCCTGCCCATAGGCGGTCAGATTGATGCCAACCAGCACCGCCTCCTTATATCCCCGCGCAGCCAGCGCCTCCAGCTCCTGCCGGATATCCTCCGGCGCACGGGAGCGCACCCGTCCGCGGGCATACGGAATGATGCAGTAGGTGCAAAAGCGGTTGCAGCCGTCCTGTATTTTGACAAAAGCCCGGGTGCGCCCGGCAAAGTCCTCGATAGCCAACGGCTCAATGGTCTTTTCGTGCGGCGGAACATCCACAATCCGCTGGCGGCTGGCAAAAAAGCGCTCCAGATGGTGCGGCAACGCCCGCCGGGCGGCATTGCCCAGCACGATATCCGCCTCGGAGAAGCTTTCGGCGATCTGCGGGAATGCCTGCGGCATACAGCCGGTCAGCACCAGCACAGCCGTGGGGGCCTGCCGCCGGCAGCGGCGCAGAAGCTGCCGCAGCTTGCGGTCGCTCTCTCCCGTCACGGTGCAGGAATTGATCACCAGACCGTCATAAGAGGCTGCCTGCTCCGGCTGATACTCCGCCGTTTCGTAGCCCGCCTGCTCCAGCAGCCGGCGCATGGCCTGTGTCTCATATTGATTGACCTTGCAGCCAAGGGTGTGAAAGGCAATTTTCATCGTGTAACAAGCTCCAACGATATAACTGATAATGTACAAACACTTTCATTATACTGTTCTGCCGACAAAAAAGCAATCATTCAGGGGGATTTTTATGAATTTTTCTTTTCTTTCGCCTTCGGCGGTTGATTTTCGCGGCGGGTTTTGGTATACTTCTAACGGCGATTTTCGCTTTCAAAGCAGCGTTCAAAGGAGCGTACGGAATGGAGCATTCATTTTTTGCCATGCTTTCCCGCATGAAGAACATCCCGCGTTGGGCACTGATGCGCAACACCCGCCAGGAGAATATCAGTGAGCACTCGCATGAGGTGGCGGTGCTGGCGCACGCGCTGGCACTGCTGACCAACGCCCACTACGGCGGACAGGTGGATCCGGCGGTCTGCGTGCTGCTGGCCGTCTACCACGATGTGCCGGAGATCCTGACCGGAGATATGCCCACACCGGTGAAATACGCCACCCCCGCCATCCGGGAAGCCTACCGCCAGGTGGAGCAGGCCGCCTGCGACCGGCTGCTTTCCTGTCTGCCGGAGGAGCTGCGCGGCGAATACCGTCCCCTGCTGACCGAAACCGCCGGCACGCCGGAGGAACGCCGCATCGTCAAGGCCGCCGACAAGCTTTCTGCGCTGATCAAATGCGTGGAGGAAACCGGCCAGGGCAACCGGGAATTTGCCGCCGCGCGCCGCGCCACCGAAAAGGCTATACGGGCTATGCAGCTGCCCGCGGCAGACGAGTTTCTGAAAAACTATCTGCCCGCCTATGACCTGCCGCTGGACGAACAGTAAACCATTGAACCAAATCAAAAAGAGGTGCTGATACAGTGTACAAAATTCTTGCAAAAGACAGGCTCAATGACACCGTTACCCGCATGGTGATTGACGCGCCGGCCGTAGCCCGTAAGGCTGAGGCCGGGCAGTTTATCATCCTGCGGGTGGATGAGCGCGGTGAGCGCATCCCGCTGACGGTGGCCGACTATGACCGGCAGGCCGGCACGGTGACCATCATCTATCAGATCGTGGGCGGCACCACGATGAAGCTGGATGCCCTGCAGCCGGGCGACTGCCTGCACGATTTTGTTGGGCCGCTTGGCCGGGCCACCGAAACCGAGGGATTGAAAAAGGTTGCCGTGATCGGCGGCGGCGTTGGCTGTGCCATTGCCTACCCCGTAGCCAAAAAGCTGCATGAACAGGGGGCACAGGTACACACCATTGTGGGCTTCCGCAATGCGGATCTGGTGATCCTGGAAAAGGAATTTGCTGCTGTCAGCGACCGGCTGAAGATCATGACCGATGATGGCTCCTACGGCGAAAAAGGGCTGGTCACCAACGCCCTCAAGGCGCTTATTGACAGCGGTGAGCAATATGACGAGGTCATCGCCATCGGCCCGCTGCCGATGATGAAGTTTGTCTGCCTGCTGACAAAAGAGTACGGCATCAAGACCATCGTGAGCATGAACCCCATCATGGTGGATGGCACCGGCATGTGCGGCGGCTGCCGCCTGAGTGTCGGCGGTGAGACCAAATTCGCCTGTGTGGACGGCCCGGATTTTGACGGGCATCTGGTCGATTTTGACCTGGCCATGCAGCGCAACGGCACCTACCGTGAGGCGGAAAAGAAAGCGCGTGACGCCGCCTGCCATCTGCTCAATAAGGAGGTACAGTAACCATGCCGAATATGTCCCTGAAGAAAAACCCCATGCCCACGCAGGAACCGCAGGTGCGCCGCCGCAATTTTGCCGAGGTGGCCACCGGCTACACGGCCGAACAGGCCATTGACGAAGCCAAGCGCTGCCTGCACTGCAAGAACAAGCCATGCTCCGGCGGCTGCCCGGTGCAGATCGACATTCCGGCCTTTATCGCCCGCATGGCCGAGGGAGACTTTGAGGGCGCCTATCAGAAGATCTCCGAGGCAAGCTCCCTGCCGGCGGTGTGCGGCCGTGTGTGCCCGCAGGAAAACCAGTGTGAGCACAACTGTGTGCGCGGTATCAAGGGAGAGCCGGTCGCCATCGGCCGGCTGGAGCGCTTTGCAGCCGACTGGCACAACGCCCACGCCGGCAGTGCCGCCGCACCGGCGGCACCCTCCAATGGGCACAAGGTCGCCGTGGTCGGCTCCGGCCCCTCCGGCCTGGCCTGCGCCGGCGATCTGATCGGCCGCGGCTATGAGGTGACGCTGTATGAGGCTCTGCACACGGCCGGCGGCGTGCTGGTGTACGGTATTCCGGAATTCCGGCTGCCCAAGGCCATCGTGCAGCAGGAAATCGACCGCCTGAAAGCCCGCGGCGTGAAGGTACAGACCAACACCGTGATCGGCAAGACCCTGAGCATCGACGAACTGATGGAGGAAGAAGGCTGCGAAGCGGTCTTTATCGGCTCCGGTGCCGGGCTGCCCCGCTTTATGAACATTCCGGGCGAAAATCTCAACAGTGTTTATTCTGCCAATGAATTTCTCACCCGTGTGAACCTGATGAAGGCCTACGAGCCGGACAGCGACACCCCGGTGGTGCGTGGCCGCCATGTGACGGTGGTGGGCGGCGGCAATGTGGCCATGGATGCCGCCCGCTGCGCCATGCGCCTGGGTGCCGACAGCGTTTCCATCGTCTACCGGCGCTCGGCCGAGGAGATGCCCGCCCGCGCGGAGGAAGTGGAACACGCCAAGGAAGAAGGCGTCATTTTCCGCTACCTGACCAATCCGGTGGAGATCCTGCCGGGTGAGCACAATGATGTGGCCGGGATGCGGTGCGTGGAGATGGAACTGGGCGAACCGGACGCCAGCGGCCGCCGCCGGCCGGTAGCCAAGCCGGATTCCGCCTTTGTGCTGGAGACCGACTGCGTCATCATGGCGATCGGCACCTCCCCCAACCCGCTGATCAAGGCCACCACCGAGGGGCTGGAGACCAAGAGCTGGGGCGGCATTGTGGCCGATGAGGACGGCCGCACCTCCCGCGCCGGTGTATTTGCCGGCGGCGACGCTGTGACCGGTGCCGCCACGGTCATTCTGGCCATGGGCGCCGGCAAGAAGGCCGCCGCCGCCATTGACGAATACATCCGCTCCAAGGGCTGAGATTGTCCACGCCCTTGTAAAGAACCGTACTGCCATTCTTCTGCAGTAGCAGAGGAATGGCAGTTTTTTCTATTGACTTTTCTTTCGGCATATGGTATTCTTTCGATGACGAACATATGTTCTTTTTGGAGTTGATACAATGGACAGAGCCATCCTGCATGTGGACTGCAATAAATTCTATGCCTCGGTAGAATGCTGCCGCCGGCCGGAGCTGCGGGAGCTGCCATTGGCCGTGGGCGGCGACGAAGCCATGCGCCACGGCATTGTACTGACCAAAAATGAGCTGGCCGCACGCTGCGGCATCTCCACCGGTGAGCCGCTGTGGTCTGCCCGGCAAAAATGCCCCGGCCTGGTCGTGGTGCCGCCGGATTTTCCCACATACATCCGGTATTCCGGCATGGTACGCCAAATTCTGGACAGCTACACCGACCGGGTAGAGCCGTTCGGGCTGGACGAGGCCTGGCTGGAACTGACCGGCTGCCCCGGCTCCCCGGAGGCCACCGCCGATGAGATCCGGCAGCGGGTACACCGGGAGCTTGGCATCACCGTCAGCATTGGGGTCAGCTTCAATAAAACCTTCGCCAAGCTGGGCAGCGACTATAAGAAACCGGACGCCATAACGGTCTTTTCCAGGGAAAACTTCCGCGAAAAGGTCTGGCCCCTGCCAGCCGGCAGCCTGCTGTTCGTCGGCCGCGCCACACAGCAGAAGCTGGCACAGCGGTACATCTTTACCATCGGCGATATTGCACGGGCGGAGCCGGCGCTGCTGCGCTCACTGCTGGGCAAGTGCGGCAGCATGCTGCACGCCGCGGCAAACGGTCTGGACGGACAGCCGGTGATCCCTGCCGGACAGGAGGCCGCCATCCAATCGGTCAGCAACAGCATGACCACCTACCGCGATCTATTGGACGATCACGATGCCCGCCTGGTGCTGACCGCACTGGCGGAAACGGTCGGCCGCCGGCTGCGCGGGCAGCACCTGTGCGGACGCACGGTGGAGGTGCACGCGCGGGATAATACGCTGAGTGCGCACGCCTTCCGCACCACGCTGGATCACTATATCTGCTCCACGGAGGACATTGCCGGGGAAGCCATTGCCCTCCTGCAGGCAAAATACCGCTGGGCAAAGCCCCTGCGTACACTGACCGTCGGTATCAGCGGTCTGGTGCCGGATACCACCCCCAGCCAGACCGACCTGCTGGGCGGCGCACAGCGGGAGCGACGGGAACGGCTGGATGTGGCCACCGACGCCCTGCGCCGGCGGTTTGGTGAGGGCTGCGTGCGCCGCGCCATCCTGTTGGAGGATCCGGCACTGGCCGGGCTGCGGCCGCCGCGCTGAGCAAAAATGGCAAAAACGGCCCAAAACCGCGCATTGACATTCCGGCAAAGCTGCGCTATGATAAACAGCGATTGGTTTACACAGGAAAATCCATTCAGGGAGGGATGCCCGTTGTATCTCGGCATCGACATCGGCGGCACAAAATGCGCCGTTATCCGCGGCACGGCGGCTATGGAGATCGTGCAAAAGGAAAGCTTTGCAACCGAAGATGTTCACCGCACACTGGAAAGGATTTTTTCCATCGCCGAACGCTTCCGGCCATTCGAGGCCATCGGCATCAGCTGCGGCGGACCGCTGGATTCCCGCAAAGGGGTCATCCTCTCCCCACCCAACCTGCCTGGATGGGACGCTGTTCCCATCACGGCCATGCTGCAGGAGCGGTTCGGCGTGCCGGCCTATCTGCTGAACGACGCCAACGCCTGCACCCTGGCCGAGTGGAAATTCGGCGCCGGCCGGGGCAGCCGGGATATGCTGTTTCTCACCTTCGGCACCGGTCTTGGTGCCGGCATGATCCTGAATGGACGCCTGCATGTGGGCGCCAGCGATATGGCCGGCGAGGTAGGCCATATCCGCCTATGTACGCAGGGGCCCGTCGGCTATGGCAAGCGCGGCTCCTTCGAGGGCTTCTGCAGCGGCGGCGGGCTGGCGCAGCTTGGGCAGACGCTGGCGCGTGAGCAGCTGCAGCAGGGAAAAACCGTGGGCTACTGCCACAGCCTGGCCGAGCTGCCGGCCATCACCGCCAAAAGCATCGCCGAGGCTGCCGCAAACGGCGATAAAACGGCCGTGGAGGTCTACCGCCTGTGCGGCGAAAAGCTGGGCTACGGCCTTTCCGTACTGATTGATACGCTGAACCCCGATACCATTGTGATCGGCAGCATTTTCCAGCGTGCCGAAAGCCTGCTGCGTCCCGCCATGGAGGCCGTGATCGCCCGCGAGGCTCTGCCGGCTGCTGCGGGAGCCTGCCGCATTGTCCCCGCTGCCTTAGGGGAACGCATCGGCGACATTGCCGCACTGAATCTTGCCGTCTGCGGGCAGGAACTGTAAGCCACATCCGGGAAAAGAAAGGACGATCCAATATGTTGAACGAACTGCTCAGCCGCTATCCCGCACTGGCCGTATGCCGCGACCAGCTGCAGGCGGCCATGGAGCTGCTGTACACCACCTACTGTGAGGGCGGCAGGATCCTGGTATGCGGCAATGGCGGAAGCTGCGCCGACAGCGAACACATCGTGGGCGAACTGATGAAAGGGTTCCTGCTCCCCCGCCCCATCCCCGCAAAGGATGTGGCCGCCCTCCGGGCGCTTTTCCCGGAGGATGCCGACCGGATGGCAGCCGCTCTGCAGCGCGCCATTCCGGCCATCTCGCTGCCAAGCCAGGTGGCGGTATCCTCCGCCTATATCAACGATGTGCAGCCGGATATGGTCTATGCGCAGCTTGTTTACGGCTACCCCGGCACCGCCGATACCGTGATCGGCATTTCCACTTCCGGAAACTCCGCCAATGTGGTCAATGCCATCAAGGTGGCCAGGGTCTGCGGCAAGCGGACCCTGGGACTGACCGGGGCAAAACCGGGCCAGCTGGATAGCCTGTGCGACATCGTCATCAAGGTGCCGGAAACCGAAACCTATAAAATTCAGGAGCTGCACCTGCCGGTATACCATTATCTGTGCGCCGCACTGGAGCAGCGGGCGTTTGGAAACGAAGAATAACACAGCCAGAACGGCCGTGACTGCCAAAAACGCAGCCACGGCCGTTTTTTATTGCTCCGGTTTTATTTCGCCTGTCCGGCACAGGAGGCCACAATGCGCTGCATTTCCTCCCAGTGCTGCTCCATTTCTGCCACCAGGCGAAACTGCGTGCGGCAGCGCACCAGATTGTGCTCCGGATACCGGGTCTTGAAGTAGGTATCCCCCTGCAGATAATCCGTAAGGAAGCGCATACCGCATTCCAGCGTCATCATCTTGGCACCAACTGGCAGGTTTTCCACCTCTGCCGGCGTCAGCGTGCCGGCGCAGCCAGCCAAAAAGCCGCGGGTATAGGTGGTGAACAGGGGCAGATCAAAATGCACCTTGTCCAGATCCGGCTCATCCTCTGCCGCCGTGCTGGCGCCGAAACGGATGGAATCACCGAAATCGTTGACGGCATAGCCGGGCATCACCGTATCCAGGTCGATCACGCACACCGGCTCACGGGTAGCTTCATCCAGCATCACATTGTTCAGCTTTGTGTCGTTGTGGGTCACCTTCAACGGCAGCACACCGGCCGCCCGCTGCTCCTCCAGCCGGGACATGAACTCCCGGCGCGCCTGCACAAAGGCAATCTCCTCCGCAGCCGTCCCCGCACGGCCCGCCGCATCGGCCTCCACCGCCCGGCAAAAAGCCGCATACCGCACCGGCGTATTGTGAAAATCCGGGATTGTTTCGTGCAGCGTCTCCACCGGATACGCCTGCAGCAGCCGCTGGAATTGCCCAAAGGCCACAGCGCTTTCGTAAAAATCATGCTCATTTTCCGCCTTATCCAGAGAAACGGCATGCGTGACGAAATCGTACAGCCGCCACACATCGCCTTCCGCCGTGCGGTAGTATTTTTCCCCGTCGCGGCAGGGCACCAGGTGCAGTGTGCCACGCCGGGCGTCCTTGCCGGCCGCCGTCAGCTTATGGGAAAGGTAGTCCGTCACGCCGATAATGTTCTCCATCACCTGCTCCGGATGCGGAAACACATGGCGGTTGACCCGCTGGAGGATATACAGCGGCATTTCCGCCGTACGCACCAGGTAGGTATCGTTGATGTGGCCATTGCCATACGGGGCAATGGTCACGGCCGTTTCCGGCACGGTAAAGTGCCGATAAATTGCTTCCAGTTCCATATTATGCTCCCTCCTGCGCGGCGTGCAGCGCCGCGCCGATCACGCCGGCGTCATTTTGCAGGGCAGCCGGTACAATCCGCGTTTTTCCCGGCAGAGAATGCAGCAGCGGATCCTGCATCACCAGCTCGGCAATGGGACGCACCAGGCGGTCGCCCTGCGCCGACATTCCGCCGCCGATGCACAGCACCTCCGGCTGCAGCAGCGTGATAACATCCGTTACCCCCACCGCAAAGCGGGCGACAAAGGCATCGAACACCCCCTGTGCTGCGGCATCCCCCTGATCCATTGCCGCAAACACGGTATAGCCGTTCACACCGCTTAGATTGCCTGCCACCTGCCACAGTGCACTTTCCGGGTAGCGCGCCATCGCAATGCGGGTCTCCCGGATCAGCGACCGCGCCGAACAGTAAGCCTCCAGGCAGCCGCGCTTGCCGCAGCCGCACGGTTCGCCGTTTGGTTCCACCGTGATGTGGCCGATCTCGGCCGCGGCGCCGTTCACGCCCTCCACAATGCGGCCGTTCATCACAATGCCGCCGCCGATGCCGGTGCCGATGGTCACCATCGCCAGTGAATGACACCCCCGGCCGGCGCCAACCAGCGCCTCAGCCAGCGCGGCGGCATTGGCATCATTGCAGACGGCCGCCGGCAGCGGAAGCCCCTGCTGCTGCAGACACTCCTCCAGCACCGCCCGCAGATCCACGCAGGTAAAGCCGAGATTGACAGCACTGCGCACCACGCCCCCGGCCACAAGGCCGGGACAGGCCGCGCCCACGCAGGCAAAATCCGCCGCCTGCAGCCCGTTTCTCTCCATCAGCCGGCAGCACGCCGCCGCAATATCCCCGCACAGCGCGGCCGCCGGGCGCGGCGCCGCCGTGGGAAAGCTCTCTTTATCCTGCACCGTGCCATCGGCACACACAATGCCCACAACCACATTTGTGCCGCCGATGTCCACACCAAAATACCGTTGCATGATCTTCCTCCGTTTTCATTGTTCAATTGCTCCTATTTTACCATATTCCTCTTGATTTTTCAAGGAATAGCTGTTACACTGATGGTGAAAATCGTATAATTTCGACAAAGCTGAGGAGCGTTGCTGCGATGGCCATTGATATGCCGATCCTGCGTCTGCTGCAGGATTTCCACCGTGTTACCGGTGCCCATCTGTCCATGTATGACCCCGATTTCCAGGTGCTGGCCTTTTATCCGGCAAAGGGCGTGCTTTTCTGCCGTGCACTGCAGATCGACCCGCACGCCAGGGAATGCTGCCTGAAAAATGACCACGAAGCCTTCGCCAAGGTGCAGGAGACCGGCCAGCCGTATGTATACCGCTGCCACTGCGGCCTGACAGAAATCGTTGCCCCTCTTTACCACTACGGGCAGCTTTCCGGCTATGTGATGATGGGCCAGATCACCGACCAGAACCCCGAAAGCCTGGAACGCATACGCAAGCTGGCCGGCCGCTTTGAGCAGGGGGAGCTGCCGGCGGTCGATCTGTGCAACACCATCCCCCGCATTGACGAAAAGACACTGCAAAGCTTCATCAACATCCTGTGCATTGTCGCCGAATATCTGACCCAATCGCACGCCATACGGCCAAAGCGCGAAGAGCTGGCCACCAGCATCCGCCGCTATATTGAGCGGCATTATGCCGAAAACCTGAAAATTGAAACACTGTGCACGGTTTTCGCCTGCAGCCGCGGCACGCTGGCCCGGCACTTCCACCAGCAATTCGGGCAGACGATATCGGCCTACCTGAACGAATACCGCTTGCATGTGGCGGCCGAGCAGCTGGCCTGTACCGATAAAAGCGTGAAGGAGATCACCTATGGCTGCGGCTTCACCGACCAAAACTATTTTGCCAAGGTCTTTCAGAAGCAGTACGGCTGCAGCCCCTCCCGCTACCGCGCACAGCACAACAAATAAATTTTTTTGAAAAAAGGGCTTGACAATCCAGTATACCGCATGGTATACTCTCTTCGTCGGTTAGCAATTGCTAACCGACAGGGAGCGGACTTTTTCTGTTGGTACGCTTTTCTTTTTCATCCGCGGTTAGCGGCTGCTAACCGCGGATGAAAAAGCAGCGTTCGTGGAAGACTATCCATAAAGAAGTGAGCAAATCGCGTAAACCGCTCCGGTGTAATTTCAGATAAGGAGGAAAAAGCCGTGTCCGAAGAATCGCTGCTGCGCCACTGTTCCCCCACACTGGCCGGGATAAAAACCGGCAATATTCTCACCTGTGCCTACGCCGACGCGGCGGCCATGCGGGACAGCCTGCGCCGCTGGAACGGCCGGCTTGGCCGCAAGGGTCTGCGGGTCATCCCCCTGCGCTATCGCGACGGTCGGGCGCTGATCTATGTTTACCGGCCGGCACAGCTGGCACGGGACCTGCAGCAAAGCGAGACCCGACGGCTGCTGCGGCAGCTTGGGTATCTGCCAACTTCGGCGGACGGCTATATCATGCAGCTGATCGGCCGCCTGAGTGAGGCACAGGAGTTTCCGCATGAGATCGGTCTGTTTATCGGCTATCCCCCGGAGGATGTGCGCGGCTTCATCCACGACCGCCGGGAAGGATGCAAATGTGTCGGGTGCTGGAAGGTCTATGGCGACCCCCAGCAGGCGGAGCGGCTTTTTGCCAAATACCGCAAGTGCACGGCGGTGTACTGCCGCCAGCACGCCAATGGCAGGAGTGTCGAACAGCTCACGGTAGCTGGTTGATATATTTTATACGAAAGGTTGGAATTGTATATGAGTAAAGTAGCGATTGTTTATTGGAGCGGCACCGGTAACACCGAGGCAATGGCACAGGCTGTGGCAGAAGGGGTCAAGGCCGCTGCCGGCGAGGCGGTACTGTTGACCGCCGCCGAATTTGATGCCGGCATGGCCGACAGCTTTGATGCCATCGCCTTCGGCTGCCCGGCCATGGGCGCAGAGGAGCTGGAGGAGAGCGAGTTTGCTCCGATGTTTGCGGCCTGTGAGCCGAAGCTGAGCGGCAAAAAGCTTGGCTTGTTCGGCTCCTATGGCTGGGGCGATGGCGAATGGATGCGCACCTGGGAGGATACCTGCCGGGGCGACGGCGCCCAGGTGATCGGTGAGCCGGTCATCTGCAATGAGGCTCCGGATGATGATGCCCTCAGCGCCTGCAAGGCGCTTGGCACAGCGCTGGTTTAACACACTTGCACACACCCGCGCCAAATACACCACAAAAGGCTCCGCACAGCAGACCGTCGCTGTGCGGAGCCGCTGTTTTTTTGAAAAAACAACCTATAAAAAGAGCCTATGCCCGGAAAAACCTTTGGTACGCCTCTTGACAAATGCCCGGCGGCGTGCTATATTGGTATGCAGTTAGCAATAACTAACCGCATAAAAAGAACCTGGCAAAAGGAGCGGATGCAACATGGTAAAAATGACACTGAAAATCGACGGTATGGCTTGCGGCATGTGTGAATCGCACATCAATGATGTGATCCGACAGAAATTTGCCGTAAAGAAGGTTTCCTCCTCCCACACCAAGGGCGAAACCGAGATCATTGCCGAGACCGCACTGGATGAGGAGGCCCTGCGCAAGGCGATCGGCGATACCGGCTACACCGTTGTGGCGGTAGAAACGGCGCCCTATGAGAAAAAAGGCTTTTCCCTGTTCCACCACTGATTAAAGCCGGAAGTAATCACTATTGGCACACTGATGCTCATAGACAGCTAACTCCCGCACCGCCCGGTGGAGCTGCTGCGCTGTATGGATGGTCGCGTTCCGCTCATGCAGCCCGGTCTGCACCGGCACCGGAAGCGAGAGAAAATACCGACGGGTACTGCTGCTTTGCTGGATAAGCTGCTGCAGATCTGTATAGTACATGGAAATTTCACACCCCCACCGATAGCCTCGGCGGGGGTGTGAAATTTATACGCAGCAGTTTTTGTCAGCGGCGGCGGATGACCACTGCCTGTGAACCAAGTGCACAAAAGCGCTGTTCACATAGTGCCTTTTCATAGGAAACCGCTGTACCGGTCTGCGGGTCATTGAACCAGTAGCGCTCTGCGTCATACCCGGTCAGGACAAGGCAGTGCTCCCCCGCCGGCCAGACCAGCTCACGGCCATCCGCAAGCTGCCAGCGGCTGCCCTGGCTGACCGGCCGCATATCCATGGTGGCCCAGACCAGCAGCGGTGCGCCCCGGTCGATGTAATCGCTGCAAAGCTGCGCCAGTGTGGCCCCCTTCAGGCGCTGCGCGGTACACAGGCGGCTGCCCTTGTTCACAGCGCGCACGATCACCGAGGCGAAACAGCCGTAGGCATTCTGGCTGAAAGGATCGCCGGCAAAGGCTTTATCGGGATCCGGACCGTACAGCACCCCGTTCTTCCAGTAGAATTGCTCACTGCAGGTCAGCCATTCACCGGCAAGGGCGGACGGGGTGATCGCTTCGCCATAGTATTGCAGCACCATGGCCGCCGCCGTGGCCTCGCAGCCGGTTGGCAGCTCCGGATACTGGCACAGCGCCGGCACCGACAGCCTCACGGACGCCTCCCCGGACGGCTGCGCGGTCTTATCCGCATGGATCTCCGCCTTATCGGCTTCGGCCGCCGGCACGGGCGCCTGCCCATCGGCAACCGCCGCCGTCAAAAAACCGCAGGCCACCGCCAGCACCACTGCCGCGCAAGCAACGCCAAAGCCGCTGCGCCGCCGCTTTCTTCGCATTTTCTTCATATGAAAAGCCCTCCCTTACACCAGGTTTGTACCCAGTATACGGGAGGGATGTATCCTGCCTGTCTCACAGGTGTATCCAAGCTGTATCGTTTATCGCGGTTTTCTCAGAAAACATCATTTTCCACCTCTTTCACATCGCTGTACCACTGCAGCCATGCGCTCCAGTAGTAGTCGTTTTTCACATCGGGGTAAATATGCGTACCGGCAGCGATCCTGTTATTGTTATCAAAGCTGTACTGAGAAGAATTCAGGCCAAGCTTTCCGGCAAAATAGCTGTCTGCTGCTTCGTGCACTTCCGAAAAATGCCCATCCAGTTCTGCAAGATCCGAACTGACCGCATTGCTTTCGAGGAAAAGCAGCGTAAGCGTGCGTGTCTCAAAGCTCAGCATCAGGTAGGTGTCGTCCGCCAGGAACCCCACCTCCACCAGCCGCAGTGCCACCGGACGGCCATTCCACAGCGTGACGACTGTTTTTTCCAGGCAGGCGGTCGGTTTTCCGTCCGTCGCCACCGTTTTCAGCGTCTGCAGCAGCTGGTCACTGCTGTCCGCAAACACCCGCTCCAGCATGTGGCAGGTCTCCTGCCGGTACGCATCGTCAGCTTGGTCACCGTTGGTGAAATTGTAGGGGTCGATCTCGCCGCTGCAATACAGCTGCGCAACCTCACGGTCGGTGATCTCGGCCGCCGTGCCGGCCTCATAGCTCCATGCGGTACGCCCGCCGGCCGCGCCGGCACGGGCATCCCATGCGGGCGGCAGCAGGATGACGCCCACCGTCAGCAGGCACAGCAGCAGCGCCGGCAAAAGCTTCTTCATCCATCGCATTCTTCCGTCACCTCCGCTGCCTTTTTCAGTGTGAAGCTGACCGTTGTTCCCTGCCCCGGAGCGCTCTCAAAATGCAGAACTGTTCCATGGATGCGCGCAATCTCCCGGCACAGCGCCAACCCAAGTCCGGCGCCGCCGAGCGCCCGTGAGCGCGCCTTGTCCTCCCGAAAAAACGGTTCGGTCAGATGGGCGATGCTTTCCGGTGCGATCCCACGCCCATGATCCTGCACCAGCACCGTCACGCTCTCCGCTGTCTGTGCCCCGATCACCACTTCTCCGCCGGGCGCTGACGCCTTGAAGGCGTTATCCGCCAGGTTGTAGAAAAGGGATAGCAGCAGCGCCGGATTCGCCTCTATCCACACCGCCGGCAAACGAACCGACAGATGCACACCGTATTTTTCCGCCGGCACGCGCAGTGTCGCCTCCAGCCGCTCCTGCAGTGCAGAAAGGCAGACCGGCTCCAGCTGGATCTCCTCCCGGCAGTAGATCACCAGCTCCAGCAGGCGGCGGGAAAGCTCCTCCAGCCGCTGCCCCTCACTGCCAATCGCCTCGGCGGCCTGCCGCGCCTCTGCTGTATCCAGCTCATAGCCGGTCAGAAGCTGTGAATAGCCGATAATGGCCGTCATAGGCGTTTTCAGTTCGTGGGTAAAATCCGAAACAAAGCGCATACGCCGCTCAGATTCTGCCTGCAGCTCCTCCACCGTTTGTTTCACGGTCAGCGACATGGCATTGAAGCTGTCCGAAAGCTGCACAATCTCCCGGTCGTGGCTGCGGATGGCAACGGTCTTTCCGTAGCGGCCGCCGGCGATCTCCTGTGCGGCATCCGTCAGGCGGTTCAGCGGCGCGGTGAGCCGCCGGGAAAGAACATACAGCACCAGCCCGCTGGCCAGCGCCAGCAGCAGCACCGCCGCGCAGTAAAACTGCCACAGCTGCCGGCAGCGTGCCTCAATATCGGTAAAGTCGGACTGCACACCGATCAGGTAGGCATCCTCCCCCACCTGCACCCGGCACACCGTCTCCAGCAGCAGGCATTCCCCACTGCGCGAAAAGGCAGAGACCCCCTCGTTGGCCTCCAGCGCCGCATATTCCGGCGCGGCCTCATCCAGATCACGGATGGTCACCCCGCTGATGCAATCATCCAGCACCTGCCGGATCTGCTGCTCGGCGGCGGTGCGCGCCCGGCCGGTTATCCGGCCAGGCGTGATGTCCGCCAGGGACAGAAAGCTGCCCACAGCATAGTTTTCCGCCGCACTGACCTGCCCGATCCGGGTACTGCGCAGCACACCGGTGGTATTGAACACCAAAAAGCTGCCCATCAGCCCGGTGGCCAGCAGCGCCGCCACATATGCCGTACAGAAGAATTTCCAGCGTATCCTCATGGCAGCTTCTCCGGTGAAAAACGGTAGCCGACCTTATACAGCGTTTCTATCGCACCGCCCAGCCACAGCTTTTTCTTCAGCCGCTGCACATGCAGGTCCACCGTGCGCGTACCGCCGTAATACGGCTCCCGCCATACATTTTCGTATATCTGCTCCCGGGTAAGCGCGATATGCGGATTACGGGCGAAAAACACGAATAGCTCATACTCCTTTGCCGACAACGCAACCGGTGCGCCGTCCAGTGTTACGGTATGGCAGACGGTATCCGCCGCTATGCGGCCAAACAGCAGGCACGCATCGGTCTTGCGATAGCGGCGCAGCACATTCTCCACGCGCGCAGTCAGTTCACGCAGATCAAACGGCTTGACGATATAATCCTCCGCCCCGGCGCGCAGCCCTTTCACCCGGTCCGGGATTTCCGCCCTGGCCGTGACAAAAATCACCGGAGTATCATACTGGCGGATATAGTCGATCAGCTCATAGCCGTCATAATCCGGCAGCATCACATCCAGCAGCACCAGATCATAGTGGCGCTGCTCGATCATGGCGGCAGCCTGTGCGCCGTTTTCTGCCGTCTCGCAGGCATAGCCGCTCTTGCGCAGGCACAGACACAGCATCTCCCGTATGGCCTGTTCATCCTCGACAACCAGTATGGTATTCATCCATTTCACCCCAAACCAGTCGATAGCTTTTCCTACCGTGCAGAAAATTCTACCACCCAATTGTATCCGGTTTGTATCTGCGCGAAGCCTCAATGCCGCTCGTCGAAATTGGTATACACCTCACAAAAACGCGCCTGAAAGGAGGCCGGCTCCCCTGCCGCATACAGGTGCGAAAGATCCCCAAAGCCGCTGCAGCGCAGGGAAGCAATCCCCTCCTCGCGCTCCTCGGTCACCAGGGTCGTCACCGAGGTCGGCAGTGCCACAAAGCCCTGCCAGAGCGGATAGGGCGACAGCCCCAGCAGGTGGGAGAGCAGCACACATTCCACCCCGAAGTGGCAGAATAGCACAAGGGTATCCGTATTCGGCCGTTCGGCGCGGAACAGCAGGCCGTCGTGCACATAGCCGTGCCGCTGCAGCACTTCATCTATCCCCCGGCACACGGCTGCATACTTTTCCGGTACATCCCCGCCGCGGATAAAGGGGGTATCCAACCACTGATCCTTGTCGTACAGCGCCGGCCGCGCCGCCATAAAGGCCGGCAGGCGATCCCACGGATGCACCTTTTCCCCAGCGTCATCAACAGCATAGCCATCAAATTCCCGCAGCCAATCGCAGGTTTCTGCCGTGCGCCCAAGCGCCTGCAGGGTCGGCCGTGCGGTATCCTGCGCCCGGCCAAGAGGTGAACAGTAGAACGCCTTTACATCCAGCTTTGTCAGGCGCGTTTTCAGCAGCTCGGCCTCCCGCCAGCCCTTTTCTGTCAGTGAGTCGATGCTGTAATCCGGATCGCCGTGCCGGATAATGAGAATTTTCATGCTTTTGCCCTCCTATGGTTCTTCGGCATCCAATTTTACCATAACCGCTGCCGCATTGCAACGGACGATTTTTCCGGCAAAAATTGTCGAAGGAACAATTGACACCGGCGGGCTGCCATAGTATAATAACGAAATTAAGGAACATAAAGGAGGAAACACCTATGGTAGAACAAAAAGCTCTGGCCTATGCCAACCTGTACGGCGCCCTTGGTGCACTGGAAAACCTGTGCGCGCTGGATGAGCAGGCCAAAGAAATCCTGAAAAGCCTGAAAAAGCCGGTTTCCCTGTGCTTTGAAATACAAAACGGCCCCAGCCGCACCTTCCATTTCACACAGGAGGGCTGCCGTATCACCGAGGGCAGCGAGGGCTGCACCTGTAAGATGCGGTTCGCCTCGCCGGAAAAATTCAATGCCCTGGTCAATGACAGCAAGCCCGGCGTGCCGGTAAAGGGCACGATAACGCTGCTGCAGTTCCTGCTTGGCCCCTTCACGGCGCTGACCAACCGGCTGCAGGCGGTGCTGCGGCCCTCGGAGGAGCAGCTACAGGATCGCGCTTTCTTTGAGGAAAACACCCTGCTGACCATGTATGTCATCGCCGGCGCCATCTCCGGGCTGGCCAATTCCGACTCCATTGCTATGATCTCGGCCGGCAATACGGTGGACGGCGATATTTCCCTGGGCATCCGGGGACAGGCCAGCGTTACCATCCGTGTAAAGGATCATCACTTCACAACCATCAAGGCGCCGGCTGAAAACCCGCGCGCCATCATGGAGTTTGCCGATATTGATCTGGCCAATGGCCTGTTCAACGGCAAGGTTTCCACCATCAATGAGATGTGCAAGGGCAATATCCGGCTGGCCGGCGTGCTCTCCATGGTGGACAATGTTAACCGTATTCTTGACCGCGTTTCGGTCTATCTGGCCTGATAAAGGAGGAAGTACGATGAGTAAGTATCCGGAATATTCTCACGAAAAAAGCCGCGCGTGGTTTGACCGGGCGCTGAAGGTGATCCCGTCCGGCATCTACGGACATCTGGGTCCCTCGGAGGGGCTGTTCCTGCCACTGGATAAGTGGCCGCTGATCAGCTCGAAGGCGCAGGGCACCTACTTCTGGGATATGGATGGCAACCGGTATATTGATATGATGTGCGCCTATGGGCCGAATGTGCTGGGCTATAACGATCCCGATGTGGACGCCGCTGCCATGGAGCAGCTCAAGGCCGGCAACTGCACCACCGCCCCCTCCTACAAGATGGTGGAATGCGCCGAGCTGCTGACCGACACGGTGGCCACCGCCGACTGGGCGTATTTTATGAAAAACGGCACCGATGCCACCACCTTTTCGGTACTGTGCGCCCGCGCCCACACCAAGCGTAAAAAGACCATTTTCTTCAAGGGCTATTACCACGGCAACGATCCATGGGCGATGAAGGCCGACTATCCGGGCGTTCTGCCGGAGGATGTGGCCAATAATATCATTGTGCCGTGGTTTGACATGCAGGCGCTGGAGCAGGTATGGGAGCAGACCAAGGGCGATGTGGCCGCGCTGATCGCGCAGCCGTATGACCACGGCAATTTCTATGACAATGTCTGCGCCAGCAAGGAAAAGTGGCAGGCTGTGCGGAAATTCTGCGATGAGCACGGCATTGTGCTGATATTCGACGATGTGCGCGCCGGCTTCCGCCTGGATCTGGCCGGAAGCGACCATTACTACGGCATCAAGGCCGATATCATCTGCTTCTGCAAGGCGCTGGCCAATGGCTATAATATGTCTGCTGCCTGCGGTCGTGAATTCCTGAAGACCGCGGCCTCCTCCCTCTCCTTTACCGGCTCCTACTGGATGAGCGCTGTGCCCTTTGCCGCCTGCATCGCCTGCATCAATAAGATGAAGCAGCTGGACACCCCCAAGCTGTTCCGCGAAAAAGGCGAAAAGCTGACCTCGGCGCTGAAAAAGGCTGCAGCAGAAAATGGCTTTGACCTGGTGGTATCCGGTGAGCCGGCGCTGTTCTACCTGCGCATCGCCAACGACGACAGCCTGATGCTGCACCAGGAATGGGTAGCCGAGTGCGTCTCCCGCGGGCTGTTCCTCGCCTCCCACCACAACCATTTTATCAATGCCGCGCTCAGCGATGAGGATATCGCCCTGTCCGCTGACATCGCCAACGACGCTTTCTCGGTGGTGGCCAAACGCCACCCGGAGGCTTTGCACTGAAAAAAGGCCATCCGCCGGCAATACCGCACGGTATTGCCGGCGTTTTGGCAAAAACGACATCCGTCCGAGAAAGTGAGGCAAACACGATGAATGCCTTTTCCGCCGAGATTCATCTTGTCGATTGGGTTGTTGCGCCCAAAGCATTTCCGGCACCGGTGATCAGCCGGCTTTTTCATGCCGATGGCCTGCAAAAGGCCGGCATTGCGCTCAGTGCTCTGGGTTCCTTTGTCCTGTATGTGAACGGAAAGCGGGTAGGAAACGACTACTTTCTGCCCGCGAACAGCCTGTACCGTGCACGCAGCAAGACTGCCTTCCTCTACCCCACCCGGGATGACTTTACCTATCGCTGCTACTACACCGTCTATGATCTGACCCCCTATGTAAAGGACGGCGAAAACCGGCTGGAGATCGCCCTGGGCAACGGGTGGTACCGGCAAACAGAGCGCACCGCCGAGGGAAATGTCGCCTTCGGCAACCGCCTGGGGGCGATCTACGCCCTCACGCTGGAGGATAAGGCCGGCCGCCGCACGCTGCTTTCCGACGGTACGGAGGACTGCCGCACCTGCAATACGCTGGCCAGCGACCTCTTCTATGGCGAAACCTACGATGCACGCTGCACAGAGTTTACCCATGCGCCGGTGGATATCCTGAAGCTGCCGGATACCCTGCTGACCCCCGATGATGCCCCGCCGGACAGAGTTATCCGCACCCTGGAGCCGAAGCAACTGTTTGCCGATGGCAGCCGGCAGCTGTATGACGCCGGCGAAAACATCAGCGGCTTTGTCTGTATAGAGACGGATGCCCCCGCCGGCGAACCGGTGCGCATCCGCTATGCCGAGACCATCCGGGGGAACGAGCTGTTTTTCGGCGGCACGGGAGACGATTTCCGCAGCCCGTCCGGTGTGCAGCAGATCATGCAGGACACCTTTATCGGCGATGGACGCCGCCATGTTTTTGAACCGCAGTTTCTGTGGCACGCCTTCCGGTACTTTGAAATCTGCGGAAACGGCAGACCGCTGTGTGTGAAGGTCATCCACAGCGATGTACCCATCACATCTGCGTTCCACTCCTCCTCTCCGGAGCTGAACTGGCTGTATACCGCCTTTCTGCGCACCCAAACCGCGAATATGCACCAGGGCGTGCCGCTGGACTGCCCGCACCGCGAAAGGCTCGGCTATACCGGCGATGGGCAGGTGTGCGCGCCGGCTGCCATGCAGATGCTGGGGGCACAGGCGTTTTACCGTAAGTGGATCCGCGATATCTTTGACTCACAGGACCCGAAGACCGGCCATGTCAACCACACTGCCCCCTTTGCGGGCGGTGGCGGCGGCCCCGGCGGCTGGGGCATGGCTGCGATCACGGTTCCCTACCACTATTATGTGCTCTATGGCGATATCACGCCGGCCAAAGAGCATTACGAGGGGATCAAAAAATGGATCGACTACCTCATTGCCCATTCCGAGAACGGGCTGGTCGTGCGGGAAGAAGAGGGTGGCTGGTGCCTGGGGGACTGGAATGCGCCGGAGCCAATGGCGCTTGATCCGGCTTTTGTGAACACCTGCCTGTTTATCCGGGCGCTCCGCTTTGCCGGCGTGATCGCACGCGGACTCGGCCAGCCGGAGGATGCCGACCGCTTCAACCGACTGATCGACACAGCCGGGGCGGCGGTCGTGCGTGACTACTACAACGCCACCACTCACAGCTTTGCCGACGGTCTGCAGGGGGCCGATGCATTTGCCGTGGCCGCCGGCCTCGGTGATGCCGCAACAGTGGAAAACCTCAAGCAAAAATACGCTGCCCTCGGGCATTTTGACACCGGATTCCTGGCCACGGACCTGCTGATACAGGTGCTATTGGAAAACGGCGGCGAGGACGCTGCCTTTGCGCTGCTCACCTCCCACACCCCAGGCAGCAGCTTTGGCGATTGGATGGATAGGGGCGCCACCACGATATGGGAGACCTGGCGGGGAGACAATTCCCTCAACCACCCCATGTTCGGTGCCTGTTCGCGTATGCTCTTTTCCGGTATTCTCGGCATCCGGCCGGCAGCGGACCCCACCGGCTCTGCCCCCCTGCTCATCGCCCCGAAAACGCCGGAAGGGCTGCACTTTGCCGAGGGGTACACGACCCTGCCCGGCGGCCGGCTTTCGGTATCCTGGCGCCGGGAGGCAGCACAGATCCGCTTTACGGTCACCGTGCCGGAAAAGCAGGCAGCGGTTTTTCGCTACGGAGAAACCGCCGTGCCGCTGCACAGCGGGACAAATCACTTTCTGTGTGCGCAGGAAACCGGCGCATAAAGGCAATTGGCGAAAAAAAAGCACCGGGTGCCCAGTAATAGGCGCCCGGTGCTTCTTTTGGTTTTGTTGTATGCCGTACACCGTTTTTACTCGGCTACGGCATACCGGCTCTCCGCCGGCTCCAGCGTATACACCGTTACGCAGTTTTTCCCATCCAGCTTGGACTGGTACAGCGCCTTATCCGCAAGGTCGATCACATCGCGGATGGTGGCAGAGGACAGATCCGGAGCGATGCACACCCCCACGCTGACCGTTGTACGAACCTCCTTGCCGCTGCAGCCGATCCGCAGCTCCGCGATGCGGCAACGGATATCCTCGGCTACTGCCGCCGCGTCGTGGTCGCATTGCATGATCAGCAAAAATTCCTCGCCGCCCCAGCGGCAGCAGCGGCAGTGTGTGCATACCGTTCCCAGCGGAACCGAGGCAACCGCCTTCAGCACCTCATCCCCGCAGATATGGCCGTACTGGTCGTTGATCGCCTTAAAATCGTCCACATCCAGCATAATGACCGAGACCTTGTTTTCGGTCCTCTCTGAAAAAGCCTCTTCCATAAACTCATTGATCCCGTAGCGGTTATACAGCCCTGTCAGGGCGTCGTGGCGGTACAGGTGCCGATACTGCCGCTTGGCTTCTTCAAGCTGCGCCTGCGTCTCGCTGCGCACCAGCTCAAGCAGCAGGCAAATGCAGTAGACCGAGCAGTACAGGAAAGGAAAGCGCAGCATAAATTCATCCGTGTAGTCATACTGCAGCAGTGCCCGGCCGGGCGGGCACCAAAACAGGAACAGCATCATCGCCAGCGCCAGAGCCGAAAAGGCACTGCCGCCCCGGACGCCGAAGATCAGCATGGCAAAGCTCGGGATCAGGCAGATCCACAGGGCACTGAAGCCATTTGGCACGCCGCTGATAAAGAAGAACAGCAGCAGCCCCATGGATTCCGCCGCAAAAAGGCCGTACACCAGCTTGTCGTTCACAAAGGAAAGGTGCAGCAGCAGAACATTCAAAAGACTCACAGCTGAAAACGCCAGTGTAAAGCCCAGCAGCAGGTACTCCGCCGTGAACCAGTTGACAACCGTCATCACAAACGATATCAGGGCCAGCGCCCATTCCAGGCCGCCAAAGACCAGCCGCCGTCTGGATGTATCGGATACAACGACCGCCTTGATCTTTGACAAAAATCCGGCATACAGATGCTGTATTTTCATTTTCCCACCTCTTTATACAAACGACAAAGGCCCCTGGGCCTCCCGGTGAGCCGCATTCACCAAAAGCCCCTGTGAAAGTCCTTCTATCGTCTGAAACCCCATACTAACACTGCATAATTATATACAAAACCAAAAAATAAGTCAACGCTTATTTTTGCTTTTTGCCCGTAAATTGCCACAAATCGCCTTTTACGGCTTGTTTTTTTGCCCGCGGTAGTGTACAATGTGGGCAGGAAGCCATAGACAAGCAAAAGCCGCCCCCTGTCTATGAAGAAAGGAGTCCCCCTTATGAATCATTGGAAAAAGCTTCTCTGCCTGCTGCTGGCCGCCATCCTCTGCCTGTCACTTGCCGCCTGCGGCGGTGAGGCAGCCGGAAAGGACTGGCGCACCGACGGCACGGTCGTGGAGCATATCACCCTGCTGCACGAAGGTAAGGATCTGGCACTGTGCGTGTGCGTTGGCACAAAAGGAGTGACCCTGTATTACGACAGGGCCAAGCGGGAGGCCTATGCGCAGCTGTCCTTCCCCACGGCGCTTGAGCGCGCTGCCGAAGAATATGCCTATACCGCCTGCCCGGATGACGACGGCGACGGCGAAAGCACGATTGAGATTCATTTCTCCCACGAGGACATGAGCGAATCCAGCCTGCTGTGGTCCTGGGTGGACGGAGAGGGGTATGTATATCAGCCCTCCCTCTCCTCTCTTTACCGCAGCATCGTGCAGTACGATCCCCCGGCCGACGGTCCGGAGGATGACCAGGTAGAGATGGAGAAATGATCCCCCGGATGAACGACCGGAAAATGAAGCAGAAAGGAGCCATACCATGGAGCTTTGGATCGCATGTGTTCTGCTGCTGTGCGCGATCGCCGGCCTGGTCGGCTGCATCATCGGCCTGCGGCAAAAGAAAACCCTGCGCACCGTCGGCATCGTGCTGTGCGCACTGGCCATATTCTTCCTTGCCGTGTACATCGGCCTGACCCTCATCCTGGTCTACGGCGTCAGCCACCAGCCGCCGGACGACCTGTCGGAACTGGAGTCTGCCCTCTCCTCCGCGCTCTGAAAAAACGAAACGAAAGCCCGCCGGCTAACAGCCGGCGGGCTTTTTCTATTGCTATTGTATCATCAGATAAACGGGCTCGCAATAGCGGAACTCCGTATGAACAGTAAGCTCCTGCCCCTCTTTGGTGCATTCTGCTCTTTCCCATTCGGCATTCTGCCCAAGCAGATAAAAGGCCTTTGCATCCGTCCATTTTTCCGGAAGATGAAGCGTCACACCGTGAATGCTGTCGGCACCGAGATTCAAAAGGGTCACAATTCCGCGGAAGCCCTGCTCCCCGGCGTTCTCCGCCTCATTCACCACAGTGAACAAATTTGGCTCCTCCCGCACAAAAAGCGTGCAGTCGCCGCACCACATCAGCATCTGTTCAAAGAGCCTTTTCCGGCGGTAATTATAGAGGCATTGCGAGCGGTTGTTTCTGAGTGTGGAACCAAGGACCACCACCCGGCCCCCAAGACGGTTCACAAATCGCGTCATGGCCGGGGAGACCAGCTCCCCCAGATAATCGTATTCCTCGCTGATCACCTCAACGCCGGGATCCGTCACCGTCATCCGCAGAAGCTTGCCGTTTCTGTCGACCGAATACATATGTGCACTGGGCATGTTTTTTCCTCTGCCCTCGGTACGGAATTTCTCGCAGATGATCTCCCGCGCCCCCAGGTCGTAGCAGAGCGGCAGCACTGCCACATCATCGCCGATCTCCACCCCCAGGTATTCTCCGAAGCCCCGCTGACAAAGCGCCTTGGCGGCATCGCCATCCACAAACAGGCCCTTTGCGAGGTACTTCAGCACCGTTTCGTCATCGGTATGCTCCGCCTGCCGGACATCCCAGAAGGCGATCTCAGCCTCCTCAGTTGTATAGGGAATACCGAAAAGACTCAGGCACCGTATCCAAAGAGGTTTGGCAAGATCGGGTGTTCTATTTTCGCCTACGGTATTCCAGAACGGATCATAACAGATCTCGACACCCCGCATCCGGCAATTTTTCACCGCACGGAATACGGCATTGAATCGTTCCCGCTCCTGCCGGAACATGGCAATGAAGGTCTTTTCTTCGTTCGGCGCATCCAGCAGCTGCTGCGCATTGAAGGTGGAGCCGCCATAGCCGTAGGAATACGCCACGGACATGATGGCCTTCATCTGCACCCCCTCCGTAAAGAACCTTGTGTGCGGATAGGTGTCCGATTCGTGGTAGAAGGCAAAATCCCCCTTGATATGCTGTCGGGTGTGGAGCGGGTTGAACATTATTTCGGGTATATCCTTTGTTTCGATCCCGCAATAGGTGATCCCGTTGATCCTGGAAAACGGTGTGTGGCGGGGGCCCGCAAGAGCCCTGGCGATCGCCTCGGTGGAGTCCCCCTCAAAATCGGCCCATCCCGCCTGCATATACCCTATAGGAATCTCAGGCGATTTTTTGTCCACCTCGGCACGCACCGCTTCGGCAAACAGCACCAGGCTGTCCCTGACCAGCTCCCGCCACCGCCTGAGCAGAGCATATCCCTCATCCGTTCCGGAAGCGAAGGCCGCCAGGAGCTCTGCCCGGCTGCGGTATTTCCCTTCGCGGCGCGCAAACGCCTCCAGATGACGCCGGCAAAAGCACCCGGTTGCAAGCGTATAATCATCCTCTGTCAGAATAAACGCCGGCTTGGCGATCTCCGCAAAGAGCGCCGTCATCTGCACAAAGCGCTCCCTGAATACGGTATCAAGCGGACAATTCTGAAAGGGGCTTTCGCCTCCGCCGGCGTTCACATAGCCTGTGAACCCCTCGGCCTTTCCCGATTTAAGCGTTGCGGTTATCCACCAGCCGCACTCGATGCCGTATGGCGAAAGCGCCTCCTTTACCCGCCGGAAGAGCCTGGCCTTTTCCTCATAAAATGCCTTGGGCGGAAAACCGACCGCCCTCCATCCACCGCCCGGCGCGGCCAGCGCAAAGCGCCTAAAGCCGTAATCGCGGTACAGCTCCATGATCTCATCAAGCAGCTCCTCGTATGTCGGCCAGTCCAGGTCGAGGGAGATCGGGATGATGATATCCAGTGCGTCTTTCGTCACAGGCTTTCCTCCTCACCCATTACACTGCGGCGCCGTTCTCTTGCAGTCGCGCTCTCAGCCGGTGGACATCCACCGTTTGCACATTCCCGGTCGTTTGGTTGGCCAGTGCCGCAGCAGTGCCCGCCGCTTCACCGAGGCAGGCGCATATAGGCATGATCCTGACCGAGGAATGAGCCTCATGCGTTGCGGAAAGGCATCTGCCCGCCACAAGCATATTATCGTATTCCTTGGGCAAAAGGCAGCGGTACGGGATCTTATAATACTGTCCGACCGGAATATGCTTGATGGTCGTTCCTGTGCCGGAGGGGTTATGAATGTCGATATCGTAATTGCCGAGAGCGATCGTATCCTCAAAATCCCGGCAGCTGAGCAGCTCCTCGGCAGTCAGAACATGCACGCCCTTTAATTTGCGGCTTTCCCGCACACCGATATCACTGGCTATCGAAATCAGCGTTGCGTTTTCAAAGGCTTTGGAGGTCTCTCTGAAAAACGCCATCATCTCAACGACCTGCTTGCGCGCAAGCATCTCTGCCCTGCTGAGCTCCACGGGATCGACCGGATTGTGCCGAATGATCCGCGTGGTATTGAAATGCATGATCCCGTCGCCGTAGCCATAAAAAGCCAGGATATTCTCCCGCGGGTTGGTGATCTTATTTGCCACCTGCCATTCCCGGTATTTCTCCTGGAGCATGGCGCTTTCACGCTTATACTGTTCCACATCCACGCCGCACACACGGAAGCAGGTGGTCATCGGCTGGCTCAATCCGTCGGATTCTCTGCCAAGCTGGTAATCGCAGCCGGCCATGGCGATCAGCTCACCGTCGCCGGAGCAGTCGATAAAGTACCCGGCTTTATATTCGCTCACACCGGATCTGGTGGCAACGGACACGCTCCTTATCCGTCTGCCCTCTCTCTTTGTCTCAAAGACGGCCGCATGGAACAGCACATCCACATTCGCCTGTGTAACCATATCGTCAAATACGCACTTAAAGTATTCCCACGATGCGTTTCCATAGCTTTTCTTCCGCTCAAGCATTTCGGCAAATATACCGGCCGAGAGCAGCTTGCCGTCTCCGGTCTCATACTGCATAAAGGGATACACAAGGCTGTTGGCCATAGCCCCGCCCAGGCAGCCGGATCTTTCTATCAGCAGAACAGACAATCCCTCTCTTGCGCCGCTTACAGCGGCCGCAACGCCCGCCATACCTCCGCCTACCACGATCAGATCATATTGTTTCATATCCATCACCTCGCCCCAATCATAGCATTCCTTGCGAAAAAAAGCTTATAAAAACGATACAATAACTTGAACAAACAATACTTTTGTGCTATATTATTGAAAAAAACATCCGGAGAGTGCAAATGGAATACAGCAAGCTATATGAAATGATCGAATACCTGCAATACGGGACCAAGCTCCATATCGGGGTCTTTTTTCTCGGCAATTACGGTAACGCCATGGTAAAGCTTCCGCACAGGCAGGAAATTCATTTCGGCGCTTTATGCGAACGGTTCAAGGAAAAAAACTTTAAGCGTTGCTTTCGCTGCCGAAACCACGCCGTATACAAAGCCATGAAAACCAAAAGGGCTTTCGGCGGTGTGTGCGTAAACGGCATATACGAATACACCAGACCCATCGTGATCAACGACGAGGTAGCGGGGATCATTTTCGTAGGCAATATTCTGGACCGCGAAAGCGGCTATCCCCGGCTCAAGCGCAATCTTGGCGGGGATGACCACCTGATGGATACGCTGGAAAAGGATTTCGGAGAGGAAAAATGCGAAAGTGTCGGCAGGCTTTTGGAAAGCTACATCCGCGTGCTTCTGGAGAAGTATACCGAGAAGCCGGAAAGCCATCCGGTAATCGACAATGTCAAAAGCTATATTGAGGATAATCTGGAATTTGATATTGATTTGCCGCACATCGCTCAGCTCTTCCATTATAATGAACAGTATTTCGGACGCTTTTTCAAGAAAGAGACCGGAAGCAGTCTCAGCAGCTACATTAATTCACGCAGGCTCGAAAAAGCCTACCAGCTTCTTCAGAAGTCCAATGATACGATCCTTGCAGTAGCAAACAGGTCGGGGTTCAACAGCGTTTCGTATTTCAACCGCGTATTCAAAAAGGTCTACGGGCTTACGCCATCAGAATGCAGAGGCAGCAAAGCACCGCACAGACCATAAAAAGGCAGCGAAAGCCCGCCGGCTGGCAGCCGGCGGGCTTTTCCTTTGGATAGACAAAACAATCGGCGCTATCACGGTGGCGC
>DJRT01000002.1:165873-166008 GCA_002437905.1 Ruminococcaceae bacterium UBA6353
GCTGACCGGGCTTAGAACCGTCACAACAGATCCTGTTTTAGTGCCCTTTTTTCGCTTTTCCCGCTGTTGCGCTATACTTTTGCTCCGCAAAAGTACACCGCCTCGGCGCGTCGATCGGCGCTATCACGGTGGCGC
>DJRT01000002.1:166075-239527 GCA_002437905.1 Ruminococcaceae bacterium UBA6353
GCTGACCGGGCTTAGAACCGTCGCAACAGATCCTGTTTTGGTGCACTTTTTTCACCTTTCCCGCTGTTGCGCTATACTTTTGCTCTGCAAAAGTACACCGCCTCGGCGCGTCGATCGGCGCTACCACCAAAAAAGCCGCCCCACACGGGGGCGGCTTTTCTGGTGGTGCCGCTGACCGGGCTTGAACCGGTACGGTATTGCTACCGAGGGATTTTAAGTCCCTTGTGTCTGCCAATTCCACCACAGCGGCAAATGGAACGCTGCTATCATACCGCATTCATGCTGCTTTGTCAAGATTTGCTACCCGGTTTACCGCAAAATAGTTGAAAATGTAAGAACAATTGTTACTTGCAATCTCGGCACCCACATGCTACAATGCACACAGTTACTGATGCAAAAAGGAGGAAATTCCATGAAAAAAGAACTGAGCATTCAGGTCTACACCGTGCGCGATGCCATGCAGACCGCCGAGCAGACCGCAGATACCTTCCAAAAGCTGGCCGCCTACGGCTATACCGGCATCCAGACTGCCGGCGCCTTCAGCTTCGGCGTGGAAGCCTATGCCAAGGCCGCACAGGATGCCGGCCTGCGGGTGGTCGGCACCCATCTGGGGCTTGATCTTCTGGAGGATACGCAGGAGACCGTGCGCATCCACAAGATCCTCGGCACCACCAATGCCGGCACCGGCGGCATGCCCGGCATGGGCGATGAAAGCTTCGATTATGCCACGCTGGAGCACCTGATCGAGCGCATGAACCGCATCGCAGAAAATCTCGGCCACTACGGCATGAAGTTCACCTACCACAACCACTCGCGCGAATTTGCCCGCATCCATGGCCGGGAGACCATCATGGATGTTCTGGTAAAGGAGCTTGACCCGAAGAATGCCTCCTTTGTGCTGGATACCTACTGGGTGCAGCATGCCGGCGGCAATGTGCTGGAATGGATCGAAAAGCTGGCCGGCCGCATTGATATCCTGCATCTGAAGGACAAGGCCGTGCCGCTGCACAGCAACGACGGGCAGATCACGGAGCTTGGCGCAGGCAACCTCAATTTCAGGGAGATCCTGCGGGTCGCCGACGCCTCCGGCGTGAAAGACTACTGCTACGAGCAGGATTACAACTTCCGCGTGGATCCGCTGGAAAGCGCGAAGGAGTCTGCCGCCTATTTCTACAGCCTGTTCGATTGATAAGACCACCAAAAAATCGCCGGCTGCCGTTGATCGTAACGGCAGCCGGCGATTTTGCGCTTGTTTTACGCCTGCTTCGGCGGCTTCATGGTCAGGCCGATGCGCTTTTTCTTCACATCCACCGTCAGCACCCAGGTCTTGACGATATCGCCTACCTTCAGCACCTCAGAAGGATGCT
This sequence comes from Ruminococcaceae bacterium UBA6353, assembly GCA_002437905.1. Taxonomy (GTDB): domain Bacteria; phylum Bacillota; class Clostridia; order Oscillospirales; family Acutalibacteraceae; genus UBA5905. The sequence continues at coordinate 167,443 of DJRT01000002.1, forward strand.
TAATGTAGCGGTTGGTAATCTGCGATATATGCACAAGGCCATCCTCATGCACGCCGATATCCACAAACGCCCCGAAATCCACCACATTGCGCACCGTACCGGTCAGCTCCATGCCGGGCTTGAGGGACTCAATGCCAAGGATATCCGTGCGCAGCAGCGGCTGCGGCAGCTCATCCCGCGGGTCGCGGCCGGGGTGCTGCAGCTCGGCAACAATATCCGCCAGGGTCGGCTCACCAACCTCCAGCCTTTCCGCCAGCGCCGGCAAACCGATAGCATCCACCTTCTCCTGTAAAGCAGAAACACTTGCCGGCGTCAGGCCGCAATATTCCAGCAGCTTCTGGGCCACTGCGTAGCTTTCCGGGTGAACAGCGGTATGATCCAGCAGGTTTTTGCTTTCCGGAACCCGCAGAAAGCCGGCGCACTGCTCAAAGGCCTTTGGCCCCAGCTTTGGCACCTTTTTCAGCTGTGCGCGGGAGGTAAACGCGCCGTTTTCCTCCCGGTAGGCCACAATACTCCTGGCCACGGCGGTATTGATCCCCGCCACCTGCTCCAGCAGCGGCGCCGAGGCGGTGTTCAGGTCCACCCCCACCGCATTCACACAGGATTCGACTACGCCGCCGAGCGCCTCGGAAAGGTGCGCCTGCGGCAGATCGTGCTGATACTGCCCCACACCGATGGCCTTGGGGTCGATCTTGACCAGCTCCGCCAGCGGATCCTGCAGACGCCGGGCAATCGACACCGCCGAGCGCAAATTGACATCGTAATCCGGAAACTCCTGCGCCGCCAGCTTAGAGGCGGAATACACCGAGGCGCCCGCCTCACTGACCACCATATAGGCGGCACCACTGTCCCCCATCTCCCGCAGCAAATCGGCCACAAACACCTCGGTCTCATGCGAGGCGGTGCCGTTGCCAATAGCGATGGCCTGCACATGATATTGGCGGATAAAGCCGCTGATGATCCGCTTGGCCTCGTCCAGACGCTTAAACTGGGGCACCGGATAGACGATACCGGTATCCAGCACCTTGCCGGTGCCGTCGATCACGGCGGTCTTACAGCCGTGCTGGTAGCCGGGATCCAGCCCCAGGGTGACCCGCCCCTTCACCGGCGGCTGCATCAGCAGCTGCCGCAGATTGACCGAAAACACCCGGATTGCCGCCTCGGAGGCTGCATCGGTCAGGGCGTTGCGGACCTCCCGCTCCAGTGCCGGAAAGATCAGACGATCATAGCTATCCTCCGCCGCCAGACGCACCTGCTGTGTGGCTGGGCACTCCGGACGCAGATGCTCCGAGGCAATAATGCGCATCGCGTGTGCCTCATCAAATTCCACCCGCACCTTGAGGTAGTCCTCACGCTCACCACGGTTGATGGCCAGGATCCGGTGGCCGGGCACCTTATTGAGCGGCTCACGGAAATTGTAATAATTGGAATAGACGCTGTCCTCCTCCTTGGCAGCCTTGGAGGTCAGGTAGCCATTTGCCATACACACCACGCGCAGACGCCGGCGCACAGCGGCATCATCCGCAATGCACTCCGCCATAATGTCCCGCGCACCGGCCAGCGCCTCCTCCACCGTGGGTACCTCATCGGTGAGGTACGCCTGCGCCAGCTGCTCCGGCGCCTCGCCGTGCGGCTGCTGGGCATACAGCGCCTGTGCCAGCGGCTCCAGCCCACGCTCCCTGGCCACCGTGGCACGGGTGCGGCGCTTCGGCCGGTAGGGGCGGTAGAGATCATCCAGCTCGGTCACCGTAGCCGCGGCATCCAGTGTCGCCGCCAGCTCCGGGGTCAATGCCCCCTGTTCTTCGATCACCGCGCGGTATTTTTCGCGCTGGGTATCCAGGTTGCGCAGATAGGTCAGCCGCTCCGCCAGCTCACGCAGCACCTGGTCATCCAGCGACCCGGTTTGTTCCTTGCGGTAGCGGGCGATAAACGGAATGGTATTTCCGTCATCCAGCAGCCTGATCACACTCTCCACCTGCGCGGCACGCAGGTGAAATTCATTTGTAAGCGCCTGTTGAATATCCATTGTCGGCTCCTTTTTTCGTTTTCGTGTCTGCCTGCTATCATAGCACAAAATGCCCCGATATGCAATTGCATTTTCCGGCCGGGTGCGGTACAATACAAGAGAAAACGAGGTGAGCGGATGACCACAGTATACGCCATGAGCTGCCGGCCGCTGCTGCAGCCGGCACTTCTCGCACAGGCACAGCAGCGGCTTTCGGCCGAATGCTGCACGCGCATAGCCCGCGCACGCACACCGCTGGCCAAGGCCCAGCACGCCGGAGCATGGCTGCTGGTGACCCACCTGCTGGGGGTTAACGGGCAGCCGCCGGCGATCACCTACACCGCCCACGGCAAGCCGCTGCTGGCGGACGGCCGTGCCGGCTTTAATCTCAGCCACTCCGGCGAATGGGTCTTCTGCGCCGTATCCGACGGCGCCGTCGGTCTGGACGCCCAGCAGACCCGCCCGCTTTCGCCGGGTACGCTGCGGCGCTGCTTTTCCGCGCAGGAACAGACCTGGGCCGCCGCCCACAGAGACGGAGCGATCCGCCTGTGGACGCGCAAGGAGGCCTACGGAAAATATACCGGTGAGGGCCTGCGTATGCCGATCGCCGCCGTCCGCGTTCCCCTGTCCCCGGAAGAAATGGAGAGCCATCCGTTGTTTTGGCAGGAATTCCGCCAGGGAGACATCTGCATCACTCTGTGCGCCGAAAAGTCGGCAGCCGCCTATACCGTGCTGCCATCCCTGCCGGCACCCGACCAGCAATAAACAGCCGCCCAGCACAGGCAAAGCAAAACCGCCGGTTCAGCCGGCGGTTTTGCTTTGCGTTTTTGGAGGACGGACACTGGGGTGATATCATCTTCCGTAGGACCGGAAGGAACGCGGCGTGCATCCGCACCGCTTTTTCACTACCCGGGAAAAGTACTTCGGATCGCAAAAGCCGCTTTCTGCAGCGGCCACCTCAACCGAAACGCCGCCGGAAATCAGGTTGCGCGCATAATCGATCCGCAGATCGGTCAGGTATTCAATGGGGCTCTTGCAATAATACCGCCGGAAATACGCCCGAAAGGCGGTGGCACCAATTCCGGCCTCCCGGCAGATCCGATCGATCGTCACATCCGGATCGGTAAAGTGGGCGTTCATGTAGGAGACCGCTTTCATAAAATGCGGCGGAATATCCACCATAGCACTGTTCTCACAGAGCAGACGCAGAATATCGTATAGGCCGGACATGACCGCCGGAAAGTACCCCGGCCGTTTCAGCTGCCACAGGAGATGGGTCTGCATAAACCTTTTATACAGCGCCCCATCATCGGCGACCCGGTACACCTCCGGCTCCGGATCGTCCTTTGCCGTCAGGAAGTGGAGCACCAGAATCTCTGTGCCATCATACTCGGCCGAATAGGCGATCTTCTGCGGCACATACAGCACATCACCGGTGCCAACGGAATACGCCCCCGCCTGCGTGCGGATGAGGGCTGTGCCCTGTACCCTGAACGCCAAAGCCGCATACTGCCGCGGCGGAATGGTAAAGCTGCCGCCCGCCCAATGCATGTGTTCCACACCTACGATATCCACGATCGGGTTTGTCCCGCTGCAAAGCATATCATCGCCTCCTGCAAATACATAGTATCATGCTGTCCGGCAGAAGTCAACCGGTGAAAAGTCCACTATTTTTGTTGATTTATCTGTTCAGAAGAGAAACGCGATATGCTACACTTTTGCCGAGGTGATACATTGTATGGATACATACTACCATTTTGACGCACGCATTTCGGCCACCGCCTGCCGGCAGATGGATAACACCACCGTAAAAAGGCTGTGGAAAAGCGTTTGTCTCGGCGACGGAATTTTGTGCATGGAGCCAACCGATGAGTACATTTTCCGCCTCGGCGAAACGGCACCACCCCAGCTGCCCCCGGAGGCTGAATATGCCTTTCGCATCGACGAGGGCGGCATATTCCTGGTTGGCCGGGATTACGGCGGGCTGATGCGCGGCTTTTTCTCCCTGCTGCTGAAGATCGAGTATGAAAGCACCGGCTTCAAGCTCCGCTGCGGATCGGAGGAGGGGCGCTACCGGGTGAAAAACCGGATGCTACACATCTGTATTTTTCCGGAAAATGACCTGCTTTTCATCCAAAAGCTCATTCGTTATTCGGCGCTCTGCCAGTACACGCACATCGTGATCGAATTCTGGGGGATGCTTCGGTACGATTGCCTGAAGGAGCTGGCCTGGCCAAACGCCTTTACCAAAGAGGAGGTCAGCAGCCTAATCCGCGAGTGCCGCGATCTCGGCATAGAGCCGATCCCGATGTTCAACCAGCTCGGCCATGCCGCCGCCTCGCGTGCCTGCTACGGCAAAAATGTGCTGCTGGATCAGAACCCGCGCCTGTTTCACCTGCTGACCCCCGACGGCTGGGTATGGAATATCCAGTCCCGCGAGGCGGAAGCCCTGCTGAAAAGCGTCCGTGCTGAGCTGTATGAGCTTTTTGGCAAGGGCGAATATATGCACATCGGCTGCGACGAGGCCGATTACATCACGCACAACCCCGCCCTGCGGCAGCAGCTGCCCGCCTATCTGGCCAGGCTGACCACGGCCGTGGAGAAGGAGGGGCGGCGGCCAATGATGTGGATGGATATGCTGCTGGAACAGGGCCGGTTTGAAAGCTGCTTCGCCTCCAGCAATGCGGAGGAGGCACCGGCACTGCGTAGGTGCGTTGCAGACTCGACGGTGTTCGTCGATTGGCAGTATGAGTGCCGCACGGCACCGATCCCCTCTCTTGTTTTTCTGCAGAGCAGCGGGCACGACTGCATCGGTGCGCCGTGGTTCAACCCCTCAAACTACGCTGCACATATTGACACCGCAGCGGAAAACGCGCTGTTCGGCATCATGCTGACGACCTGGGATGCGTTGAAGATCCATACGCACAGCATACTGGACTGTGCGGAAAAATGCGGTGCGCATCTGTTTCCCTGGAACGCCGGCAGCCTTACCAAAGCCGCCACCATGCTCCGCCTTGTCAGCTTTGAGAAAAACGCCTACCCCGATTGTGGATGGGCAAAAAAGCAGATAGAGGTGTGACGCACTCCCCTCCCCGGGCAACAAGCCAAAAGCCGGCAGCCGCCTATACCGTGCTGCCATCCCTGCCGGCTCTTGACCAGCAATAAACAGCCGCCCAGCACAGGCAAAGCAAAACCGCCGGTTCAGCCGGCGGTTTTGCTTTTTTGGGGGGCGGACATCGGACGGAGCTGCACAAGGGGTAAATGCGCATTTCCATTCTTCCCCTCAGAACGAGGCTGCATTTCATGCCTTAAAGACTTTGGCATATTGGGAGGGCGTATAGCCGGTTTCTCTTTTGAAGGTTCGGCTGAAATTGCTGAAATCGGAAAATCCGCATTGCTCAGCGATCCGGCCGATGGGCGTTTTCGTTCGGATCAATTGATTTTTGGCCTCTGCGATACGGCAGGCCAGCAAAAAATTCATCACAGACATCCCAGTTATCTCCTTGAAACTGTGCGAAAGCAAGGAGGGACTGGCGCATAAGGCATCAGCAATTTCCCGGACAGTAAAATTGGCCGGATAATTGGCACTGAGGAGGCTTTGCGCTGAGAGCACCATGGAAAATGTGCCGGCGGTGTAACGGGAATAATCCAATTCCACATGGCGATATATGTAGATCATCAACTGATGGAGAAGCAGATCAATCATGGTTTCATTCATCGCACGGGCGTTCTGCATTTCGGCGATCAGCTGCCGGAAAATGCTGTTGATATCCTCGAAGTCCGTTCCGACAGCCAGCACATTAGCAAAATTCTTCGGCCTGTTGAAGAGGATGGAAAAAAGCTTCGGATCGCTGGCGTATTGCATCCGAGGCTCCGGCTGTTCAGGAGGATCGTCGCCTGCCCTTTCGTCACGAACAGCAGCTGATGACAATCGTGGTAATGGGGTATATCGCTTATCGCAGTGTCAGAAAACCGGACACTTTGAATTAAGGATTTCATAAGCACTCACCTCAGAATAAGTGTACCATGTTTTACGAAAAATGCAAGATTTACATAAAAACCTGCAGTATAAATATACCGTTCTCTCCGATTGGCCGGTATACTGTATACCGTAATTCCGTAATTGCTGCGCTATGGAGGAACAGACGATGGCAAATCAGGTGTACAGGCATTTTGAAGATTTTATCGCGGACAACCAGAAATACGATACGCACATTTGCTTCGGCGAAGAGGTGACCGCCCTGCAGGAGGGCTGTGTGATAGGCAATAAATCGTTCAGCAACCGGCTTGCCTGTCAGGCCATGGAGGGCTGTGACGGTACATACTCCGGGGAGCCGAATGTGCTGACCAAAAGGCGGTACAAACGCCTTGCCAAGGGCGGAGCGGGCGTGATATGGTACGAAGCAACGGCTGTTTTGCCGGAGGGCAGGGCAAATCCGCGGCAGCTTTACATCAATGAAGCCAATGTGGATGCATTTGCCCGCCATGTAGAGGAGATCAAAGAAACCGGGCTGAAGGAAAATGGGTACGAACCAAAGATTTTTATGCAGGCGACCCATTCGGGAAGATATTCCAAGCCAAACGGCGTACCGAAACCGCTGATTGCCTACAACAACCCGATTTTTGAAAAAGAACATCCGATCCCGGCAAACCGGATCGTGACCGACGACTACCTGGATCTGGTAAAGGAAAAGCTTGTTCTGGGTGCGCGGCTTGCCGAAAGAGCCGGCTTTGACGGTGTGGATATCAAGTGCTGCCACCGCTATCTGAACAGTGAGCTTCTTTCAGCGTACAGCCGGGCAGGAAAATACGGCGGCTGCTTTGAAAACAGAACAAGGCTACTAAGGGAGGCCGTACAGGGAGCCATACAAAGTACGGGGCCGGATTTTCTGGTCTCCTCGCGGCTGAATGTATACGATGGATTTGTTTATCCGTACGGCTTCGGCGTCCGGGAGGACGGCGGTCTGGAGTTTGACCCGGCGGAACCGATACAGCTGACCCGGATGCTTTACGGCTATGGGGTGCGGCTTCTGAATATCACAATGGGCAATCCGTATTTCAACCCGCATGTAAACCGGCCGTATGCACATGGCGGCTACGAAGCGCCGGAGCACCCACTCACAGGGGTCGCGAGAATGCTCAACGGCACGGCGCGACTGAAAGCGGCCGTTCCCGGAATGAAGCTGCTATGCTCTGCCCTGTCTTTCCTCGGCGTGGCCGCTCCCAGGGTCGCAGCGGAATATATCCGGCAAGGAAAATTCGATTTTGCCGGATTTGGAAGAACCGTTCTGGCTTATCCGGATTTCGCCAAGGATATTCTGCAAAGCGGCGAAATGGACAGCGCCAAATGCTGCATCTGCTGCTCAAAATGCACCGAGATCATGCGGCAAAAAGGCGGCACCCCCGGCTGTGTCGTCCGGGACAGTGCCGTATATGCGCCCATCTATAAAGAATTTTGCGGAGGAAATGTGCAATGAAAACGATTGCGATTGTCACCGGTGTAGCCGGCAGGATCGGCTATGCAACAGCCAAAAAGCTCCTGGAGCATGGAATGGCCGTCGTCGGCATGGATATCATGCCGACCTTTGAAAAGGAGCTGCCGGGCGATTTCACTTATGTTTCCGGTGACCTGAGTCAAACGGAGGCCAGAGCGCGTCTCGTCAGGACAACACTGGAAAAGCACGGCCGGGTGGATGTGCTGGTCAATGTTGCAGGCGTGGCACCGAAGGTTCGCGCCGACCTGCTGGAGATGACAGAGGAAAGCTACGATTTTGTGATGAATATCAACACAAAGGGCACACTTTTCCTGACCCAGGCAGTCGCCAATGCCATGATCCAAAATGCGGGCGATCAGAAAGGGGTCATCGTGAATATTTCGTCCATGAGCGCCTATACCAGCTCCACGAACCGGGGAGAATACTGCATCTCCAAGGCGGGCGTTTCCATGATCACGACCCTTTTTGCCGACCGGCTGGCGGAATACGGCATCATGGTGAATGAGATCCGGCCGGGCATTATCGCGACCGGCATGACCGCGGCTGTAAAGCAAAAATACGATACACTGATCGACGGTGGGCTCCTGCCGATCAAGCGGTGGGGACGCCCCGAAGATATTGCAGACAATGTCCTGGCACTGTGCAACGGCTCAATGCCCTATGTCACCGGTATGTCACTGGATGTCGATGGCGGCTTCCACATTCAACGGCTATAAGGAAAAAAAGCAATGCGTATAGAAAAATTCGATATTGTCGTTGTAGGAACCGGCGCCGCCGGATACAATGCAGCAAACCGGATACAGCAGGAAGGAACGAAAACGGTCTGCATCGTGACCGAAGGCGTGAACAACGGAACCTCCCGCAATACCGGGAGCGATAAGCAGACCTATTACAAACTGGGGCTTGGCGGCAACCGCCCGGACAGCGTGGCGCAGATGGCGCAGGACCTCTTTTCGTGCGGCAGCGTAGATGGCGATAACGCACTCTGTGAGGCCGCCCTGTCTGCCGCTTTATGCACCTAGTGGAGCTCGGCGTGCCCTTTCCGGTAAACCGGTACGGAGAATATGTGGGGTACAAAACAGACCACGACCCGTTTGCACGGGCGACAAGCGCCGGGCCGCTGACATCCAGATTTATGACGGAGGCACTGGAAAAACAATCACGCGCGCTGGCCGTGCCGGTGTTTGATGCGACCTATGCGGTAGAAATTCCGAAGGATGCCGCCGGTGTCTGCGGTCTGTTATGCCTGGATACAGCAAGCGGCGACTATATGGCGTTTCAGTGTGAAGGCATTATCCTTGCCATCGGAGGGCCTGCCGGAATTTACGCCGACAGCGTCTACCCCATTGGCCACACCGGCTCTACGGGGCTGGCTATTGAGGCCGGTGCCGCCCTCCAGAATATGACTGAGTGGCAGTATGGCCTGGCTTCCGTGAACCCTCGCTGGAATGTGTCGGGCACCTACATGCAGGTGCTTCCGCGGTTCGTCTCTGTGGACAGGGACGGAAAGGAGCATGAGTTTCTGGCGGACTATTTTGCGGATACGGGCGAGGCACTTTCCAATGTTTTCCTAAAAGGCTACCAATGGCCATTTGACAGCAAAAAGGTTCTGACCGGTTCATCCGTGGTGGATATTCTGGTTTACAGAGAATGTGTATTGAGGGGCCGAAGAGTATACCTGGATTATACAAAAAACCCATTCCACCTGAGGGAAATTCCGTTTGAAAAGCTGTCCGATGAAGCGTATACTTATCTAAGACGGGCGAACGCCTGCTTCGGGACACCGATCGAACGACTGGAAAAGATGAACCATCCGGCAGTCGAGCTGTATCGCTCCAAAGGGCTTGACCTGCACAGAGAGTATCTGGAGATCGCCCTTTGCGCCCAGCATAACAACGGCGGAATCGGGGTTGATCTCTGGTGGCAGACCGCCATACCGGGGCTGTTTGCCGTCGGCGAGTGCGCCGGCACGCACGGCATTACACGGCCGGGCGGCTCGGCGCTGAATGCCGGACAGGTCGGCGCGCTGCGCGCGGCTTTATACGCCTCCCACACCCGGCGGGCTGTGCCGGACGACGCCTTTGCGGCGGCGCTCCGGGATGCCGAAGAAAGACACCGGAGGCTGAAACGCACGGTGCTGGGCAATCCCGATAATCTGCACCGGTGCATCGGGCAAATGCAGCGGCTTATGTCGGACAGGGGCGGTGCGATCCGGGACGGCAAGGCGATGCAGGAGGCATATGATACAGCCTGCTCCATGCTGGCCAACTTTGAGAACCGGGTCGGAGCTGCCGGCGAAAGGGACATGGTCCTTGTGTATAGGCTGCGGAGCATGCTGCTCACGCAATGCGCCACACTGCTGGCTATGATGGATCTTGCCAAAACGCTGGGAACAACGAGAGGCTCGGCGCTGTATACCGACGCGGCCGGTGAATTGCGCAGGGGGCTGGAGGAGATATTCCGGTTTGTTCCCGAAAGGGCGTTCTCCGGAAACAGGATCCAGCAGGTCAGGTATGAAAACCAACGGTTTGTTTGCTCTTGGCGCAGTGTCAGACCGCTCCCGGAGGAAGACAGCTTTTTTGAAAATGTGTGGGCAGAATACAGAAAAAATCAAAACATTTTCTGAGGAACAGGAGATAAGCTACATGTTCAAAACAGGACTGGTGTCGGTCTCATTCCGGGAGCACGCGCCGCGGGAGATCCTGACGGCGATGAAAACTGTCGGTCTCCGGCACATCGAATGGGGCAGCGATGTACACGCTCCCGCAGACAATGGCAAAGCGCTTGCCGATCTGGCCGCGCTGCAGCGGGAGTTTGGCATTGCCTGCTGTTCCTATGGCACCTATTTCCGGATCGGGCAGGACAGCCCGCGGGAAATCATGCGCTATATCCGGGCCGCTGCCGTGCTGGGGACACGGACGCTGCGGATATGGGCGGGCAATCGGAGCAGCGAGGATTATACACCGGAGGAAAGAGCGCGGTTTATAGAGGAGTGCAGGCAGCTGGCTGCCATTGCCGGGGAGCAGGCAGTCACCCTTTGTCTGGAATGCCATAACGGCACAATGACCGACCGGGCTGGTTTTGCGCTCGAGCTGATGGAGCGGGTGAATTCGCAGCACTTCCGGATGTATTGGCAGCCAAATCAATTCTGCAGCCGGGAGGTAAACCTCGCTTATGCGGAGAAGCTTGCCGGCTATACCGACACCATTCATGTGTTTCATTGGCGGGAAAACGAACGATTTTCGCTATCCTCGGGGATGGCGGTCTGGAGGCAATACCTGCAGTGCTTCAGCGGAAACGAAATGCTTTTGCTCGAATTTATGCCGGACAATTCGCTGGATAGCCTGGCGGCGGAGACGGCCGCTCTGTTTCGTCTGTCGGGGGGAGTGAAATGATGAAAGCGATCCTGTTATCCGATGACATCGAAAAGCTGCACACGGTATATCCGAAGGAAACGGTGGAATTTCTGCACAGGCAGGCGGATCTGAGCAGCGCCTGCCTGACGAGCCGGGACATCCGGGAGCATCCTGCACGGTATCGCGCTGTCCGGTATCTGTTTTCCACATGGGGCTGTCCTGCCTTTTCCGAGGAGGAGCTTGGCGAACTGCTGCCCTCGCTGGAATGCGTCTTCTATGCCGCCGGCTCTGTGCAGTATTTTGCAAGACCATATCTGCGCCGGGGGATCCGGGTCTTCAGCGCGTGGGCAGCCAATGCAGTCCCTGTGGCAGAATATACAACGGCGCAGATACTGCTGGCCAACAAGGGCTTTTTTACCGCCTCCCGCCATCTCAGCGGCGGGAACAGGCGTGCCGCGCAGGACGCCGCTGCGCAGTATTGCGGAAACTATGGCGTGAATGTCGGGATCATCGGCGCCGGGATGATCGGAAAGCTGGTAATACAATCGCTTAAACGGCACAAGGTGCAGGTTTTCGTGTTTGACCCATTTTTGCCGGACGCGCAGGCGAGTGAGCTGGGGGTGCAGAAATGCACATTGCCCTTCCTGTTCGAGAATTGCCGCACAATCTCAAACCATCTCGCCAATAACGCGGCAACGCAAGGAATGCTCAAGGGTTCCCTATTTGAGAAAATGCTGCCGTACGCCACCTTTATCAATACGGGACGGGGGGCGCAGGTGGTGGAGGATGATCTGATCCGGGTGCTGACCGAGCGCCCCGATCTGACCGCCATCCTGGATGTAACATTTCCCGAGCCGCCGGTGGACGGCTCACCACTGTATGCGCTGGAAAACTGTATTCTCACACCGCACATCGCCGGAAGCACAGGCAACGAGGTGCATCGGATGGCCGAGTATATGCGGGACGAATACCTGCGCTATTCAATGGGCCAGAAGTGTCTGTATGAGGTAACCGAAGCGATGCTTGAAACAATGGCGTGAAAGCACCCCGTTTCCCGGGGAATATCAGCAAAACAGCGGAGGAAGAATGAATGAAACAGCAATATTTGGACATTATGGAGCTGGCTCTGTCCGCCTACACCCAGGAACGCATCCAGGACTATATCCGGGAGGTGCAGCAAAACGGACTGACAGAGCATGGCTTCCCGCGTCTGGGGGTGTGCATCGGTATCCTTATCGCCAACGGACGCAGGACCGACCTTTTGGACGCCTTTGTGCAGATTATGGATATATGCTGTGCGGAAATTCCGCAGCACAAAGCGCAAAGCGACTTTTCCCTGCGGGAGATCGGCTGCTGCCTGCTTCTTCTGGAAAAGCAGCCCATCGTTTGTGAGGATCAGCTGCGCAAATGGAAGCGCCAGCTGTCCGCATTTGACCCGTGGACACTCTATGATGCGGTTGCCTCCTCCCCGGAAACACCTACCGGCAACTGGGCGCTGTTTGCAGCGGTCAGCGAATATGTGCGGGGCGTTCTTTGCCGTGTGGATACCTCCCGGTTTGTGGATTGGCAGCTATCCTCGCAGCTGCTGGTGCTGGATGAAAACGGCATGTACCAGGATGATCCGCCGGCAAACCCGATGGTATACGATGTCATGCCACGGCTGCTGTTTGCTTTTCTTCTCGCCTTCGAGTACAATGGAAGGCATACCGCGAGGATCGAAGCGGCGCTGGACAGCACCGCGGAGCTGACCCTGAAAATGCAGTCGGTGACAGGCGAGATCCCCTTTGGCGGGCGGAGCAACCAGTTTCTGCACAATGAGTCTATGCTGGCCGCCTACTGTGAGCTGGAGGCCGTACGCTACGCACGCCGGGGGGATCGGCAAACGGCAGGGGCGTTCAAGGCGGCTGCCGCGCTTTCCGCCGATAGGCTGATGGCGTATTTACAGCTGAAGCCGATCCGCCATGTGAAAAATCGGTACGCTATTCATACACGCATCGGCTGCGAGGATTACGGTTGCTTCAACAAATATATGATCACAGTCGCATCCAACATCTATATGGGGTATCTGTTCGCCGATGACCGCCTCCTCCCCACCACGGCTCCTGCACAAACGGGCGGTTATATCATCCGCACCGGCAAGGCGTTTCACAAGACATTTCTGAATGCCGGGGGGTACTTTCTGGAGCTGGACACCCACGCCGATTTTCACTACGATGCCAACGGCCTGGGACGGATACACAAAAGCGGCTGCTCACCGTTTATCTGTCTGTCGGTCCCCTTCCCTGCCGCCCCCAAGTATACACTGGAAAACGCCAACCCCGGCCCCATGTCCCTGTGCTGCTATGCAAAGCTCGGAGACAGGCTTCTCTACGGTGCCGATGAACAGGCCACCTACACACTGCTGGACAGCCGCGAAACTCCGGCGTGTGTGTCTGCTACATTTGCGTGTGCGCTGGACGCAGCTGCTGTGATCACACAGCAGTACACCGTTTCGGAGCAGGGAGTTCGCATTTCCCTGCGCGGCGGGGATGCGGTGGGCTTCATGCTGCCCGTGTTCGATTTTGACGGGACAGCCCCTACCCGCGTCACCCAATCGGAAGGCTCCATTGCCGTAGAGTACGATGGCTGCATCTGCCGTTATCGTTTTCACGGCACCACACCGGAGACCTATCAATATTACTATAATCGGAACGGACGATACCGGGTATACCGTGTGGCAAGCCGGGAGCTGCATATCACCATCGAGCGGATAGCATGATTGCCTCCGGATCACTGTGTACAGCCGGAATGCAGCCCCTTTCTCTGTCAAAAGCCGGCAGGCACCGTTTTCTGAGCTATCATTAAAGCGACATGTCATTATCCGGCCACAGCGGGCTTTCCTTTTTCGAGACTTTGTGGTACAATATTGCCAACAAATCCGTCATTTGTGGAGGAGAACATTATGAATGAAAAGCCAACAGTACCGGTAAACTGCTTCTTTCAGGGCTGCTACAATCCCGCCTATGAGGAGGAAATCCGTAAGGGCAAAGAAAAGTGCTTCCAATACAATCAGTTATCTCCGAACGACAGAGCCGCCCAGCTGGAGATTTTGAAAGATCTGTTGGGGAAAATGGGCAGAGAAACCGTCATCACGCCGCCGTTCTGGTGTGATTACGGGTACCATATCCGCATCGGTGACTACTTCTACGCCAATCACGGTATGATCATCACCGATGGCGCCGAAGTGACATTTGGCGATCATGTTTTCGTTGCACCGAATTGCTGCTTTACCACTGCCGAGCATGCCATCGACCCCGAAATGCGAAAAGCGGGCATTGAGATCGCCAAACCGATCACGATCGGCAACAATGTATGGATCGGCGCCAATGCGACCATCCTGGCCGGTGTGACGATCGGTGATAATACGGTTATCGGCGCAGGAAGTGTCGTTACAAGCTCCATACCAGACAATGTGGTCGCCGTTGGCGTTCCATGCAGGGTCCTGCGCGCAATAACAGACGAAGATAAAACCCGATATCCGGTTTATCGGCCGGAATACTGTGCGCCACGGATATAGGACAAAAAGGGAAAAGCACTTCAGATGAAGTGCTTTTCCTTTTTTGCCCTGTTTTTTGGCTCAAGGCCGTATGTACGGGCTTATTCCTCCAGCTGCGAGGTGCAGTGCGGGCAGCGGGTCGCCTCCACCGGAATTTCGGTCTTGCAGTAGGGGCACGCCTTAACCGTCGGCTCTTCCTCGGCCTCCTCCTTTTCGGTCAGCTTTTTACTGATGTCATGCAGGCTGTTCATTGCCTTGACGATCAGGAACAGCACCAGCGCGATGATGAGAAAATTCAGCACTGCCATAAGGAAAGAACCGTAGCGCAGCGAAACGCCGAAAATATTGATTGCCAGGTTGCTGAAATCATTTTTCGCCACCAGGCCGATTACCGGGGAAATAATGTCGTTGACCAGCGAATCGACGATGGCCTTGAAGGCGGCGCCGATCATGATACCGACGGCCATATCCACCACGCTGCCGCGGTTGATAAATTCCTTGAATTCCGCAAAAAACTTCTTCATGTTGTTTTCTCTCCCTTGATCATGTATTCAGTATTTTTTCGGCTGCCAGATGCAGCAGCATACAGGAGGAATACCATGGCGAGGCGCTGGAAGGGGTACCGGTAAGAGGATCCAGCTCCTGCCCATAGTGCACGGTCTCACTACGCCCCCACGCTGTGACCCAGGCGGTCAGCAGCTCACGCAGCGGCTCATCCAGCCCATAGCGCGGCATCCAGCGGGTGGCGCGCAGAGCCGTCAGCGCCTGGCTGTAATAGCCCCAGCAGTTTTCCCGGGCCGGCCGCTGCCAGCCCGGCTCATCCATCGCCACCGCCGGAAAAGGATACGGTGCCTTGAATTCCCGCTCGTTCCACAGATGACGCAGGAAAATCTCCCTTGCCAGCGGCTCCTCCGCCACGCCCTCATGCAGCACATTGGTAATGGCTACCGTCTTGATGCGGCGCATAGTGCCATTCTTGTCCACATCATAGAAGAAAGCGTCCTCCGGATCATAGCAAAGCGTAAAGAGCCGGCGGCGGATGTCCTCCGCCTTTTCCCGCCACAGGGCAGCCTCAGCCTCTTTTCCAAGCCGCTGCGCCATATCGGCGGCAGCCACATGGTCACCATAGTACACGGCGTTCATATCCGGCGCGATCAGCGGCGCCACGGGGCAGCCCTCCGGGTAGGCCGCGGCATCGTCACACACGCGGCCATGATACGCCATGCCGTCCAGTCGGCAGCTATTGTCGTGGCCGGTATCGTAGCCGCAGAACATCTCGATCAGCCCCAGCCCGCGCGTCATGCGGTGCGCCGCCTGCCACTGCAGCCAGCGGGTCAGGCCGCTGTACCAATCGGCCAGCTTTTCTTCATCCGGGCACAGCCGCAGGGCATCCAGGCACAGGCTGCCGATGGAAACACACTCCTGGATCTGCCCGTAGCCGATGCGGTTATCCAGCACCGCAATGGGCAGCTGCCCATCCTCCTTCTGGTGGCGGAAGAACAGATCCAGCTGGCGCACAGCCAGCGCGCCGTCGCCGCTCAGCTCCGCCCAGACCACACCGTCCAGCAGATGCTCCATCCAGACCCCGTTATATCGGTCAGAAATGACAAACACCGGCCCGCCGGAATCGGCGATCGGCCGCAGATTATGGTCACGGATATGCGAGAGAATCTCTCCGGTGCGTATTGCGCAGTTCATAGCAAAAGCTCCTTTCCGCTGGTTCCTGCTGCCCATTATAGCATGGGCACAGGGTGCCGTCAAGCCGGGGTCACTGCCGGATAGCATCCACCGGCCGCCGCCGGGCAATGCGCCGGGTGGGCATATAGCTGGACAGCAGCGCCACGCCGAAGCTTAATGCCGTCAGCAGCGCCGCCTGCCGCACGCCCGGCTGCAGCAGCGAGAACAGCAGCCCGTACTGGGCAGCCAATATCCGGTTGCCCAGCAGTGCCACCGCAAACACCAGCAGGCAGGAAAGCACGGCATTCACGGCCGCCACAAAGAGGCTTTCGTACAGGAAAATACGGAACACATCCCTCTGCCCGGCGCCCAGCGCCCGCATAATACCGATCTGCCGCCGCCGCGCAGCAATGCTGACAGCAATAAACTGGAGCATCAGCAGGGCGGCGAACAGCGTCAGCGCCAGCCCCACATACCGCAGCATTTGGGTCGCCGTGTGCAATGTATCGTTCATCATATCCATCTGGCAGGTTGCGGCGTTGGTCGCCGCATAGCGGATGCCAGCATCGGATGCCGAACAGATTGAAAGGAATTGGCGCAGAGCGGCCCTGTCCTGCGGCAGCGAGACCATGGCAAAGGCATACAAGCCGCCCCGCCCCTCAGAAAGCCGCTCAAAGGTGGCGTCGGAGACAACCAGCAAATTTTCCACATCATAAATCTGTGTCCCGTAGTAGATCCACAGATCCAAATTGCCGCGCATCTGATAGCCGATGGAGGACCAGGCATTGCGCCCGTCATCAAAGGTAGCTGTAAGCCGGAAATCGGCATAAGCCTTTCCGGAATTCAGGGCGGCGACCATCTGCGTATCCTTGCCAACCGGATTGCGCAGCTCCGCCGGGGCCAGGAATTCCCGCTCATGCAGGGCCTCCGGCAGCCCCGGCTGCGGCATACCGTTTGCATCCACCTGTCCGCGGCAGTACACACCCTTGGCGGCCTCCCCCAGGTCACGCAGCCGGGCAATTGTGGCGGTGGTCATGGTAATATAGTCGTTTTCTACCCGGATCTTTCCATCGTGCACCGTCACCGTGGCCGGGTAGCGCGCAGCGATCTGCTGAATTCTTCCGCTGCCGACAAATGCCAGCGTGGAAAGACCGTACTGCCGCTCGGCCTCCAGCTGGTTTGCCTGCATCCACTCCCTGAGGTCGGCGGCGCTGCCGGCAGTCAGATCCAGCATCTTCGTATCCTCGTACCGGGCATTGTCAAAATGGGTCTCCACAATACCGGTAACGGTGTAATTGCGGTCGCCGATAAAGACCGTCCTACCAATCAGGTCCTCCGCCCCGGCAATGCTGTATTCCGGCACGCTGTCCAGGCCGTTGGCGGCCGGATCCATTTCAAACTGGGAGATCGGCAGGCTCTCGTAATAGGTCTGTACCCACTCGTCAAAGGTATAGCGGGTCTCGCTGCCATCCTCATGCTTCACAACATATCGGGGGCCGGTGTATTCCCGGTAGCCGGCACTTTCAAAGGACTCCAGCACATAGCGGCTCAGGGCGATCTCGTCCCGGCTGCCGTCCGGCATTTTTCCGGCCAGCAGCTCCAGCCCGAAGGCCGGCAGCTCCGCCTCGCTCAGCTCCATGAACCCGGATAATGCCGCCACATAGCGGCTGAAATTCCGATTGGTCACCTCTGTAACGCCGTAGTTGTTTTCAATGCTCATCGCCACGGGCAGCGTATACACGCCCTTCACGGTGCGTCCGCTCTTTTCCGCCAGCGCGGCAATCTCGTCCTCGTCCATGCGGAAGCCATCGTGATACCAGGCAGCACCATCGCCATAGTCCATCTGCTGCTCCTTGCGCAGGGCCGTGGCCGCGCTGTTTTCCTCGTACAGGGAGCGGAACAGAGCCTCCTCATAGCGATAGCCGGCAAAGGTATCGGCCAACCCCACCAGCAGGAAAGCCACCACCGACAGCCCCACCACAGCGGCAAAGCGCAGCTTCTTCGCCCGGAGGGTGCTCCACGCCATCCGGCGGGCAATCCGCGCCGGCAGATAGGTCGGCCGGACGGCCAAAGGGGCGGCACAGACCGCGCCGGCTGGCTGCGGCGCCGTATCCGATAGCACCCGCCCATCGGCCAGCTCCACGATCCGGTCGGCGTACTGCGCGGCATATTCCCGGTCATGGGTCACAACAACCACCAGATGATCCCGCGAAAGCGCCTTGAGAATATCCCACACCTGCCGGGAATTGTCTGTATCCAGCGCGCCGGTCGGCTCATCTGCCAGCAGCAGCTTTGGCTTTTTGATCAGGGCGCGGGCAATGGCGACCCGCTGCTTCTGCCCGCCGGAAAGCTCACCGGGGCGGCGGCTCTGGTATCCTGCCATATGGACGGCGGCCAGCGCCTCCTCAATGGCTGCGGCAGAGACCTCCGCCTGCTGCAGCTGCAGGGCCAGGGCCAGGTTTTCTGCCACGGTCAGTTCATCCAGCAGGTTGTATTCCTGGAACACAAAGCCGGTGTATGTATTGCGGTACGCATCCAGCTGCCGGGCGGAAAGCCCCTGCAGCGAGATCCCGTCCACCTGTATATCGCCGCTCTGGAAGCTATCCAGCCCGCCGAGCAAATTCAGCAGGGTCGTTTTTCCGCTGCCGGAACGGCCGAGAAAGAACACCATGCCCGTATCCGGCAGGGTCAGCGAGAGCTCGTCAAGAGCGGTTACCGGCGCAGCACCCGGGTAGATTTTGGTCAGCTGTTTAACTTCGATCATGTGCTTTCCTCCATATCCATGATGGGTTTTCCCAGGTGCAGCTGCTGCCGCCATTGGGGCGGGGCGCCATCGTCTCCCCAGTATTCATCCAGGACAGTGATACGCCCCTGGCTGATCTGAAAAAACGAGGTAACATGAAAAGACAGTGCCAGTGCCGGCGAGAACACATGGGTCACGGTCACACAGCCGCCGGGAATGCTCTCCACGCGCTGCACAGCGCCATCCCAATCACCGGGGTAGGTGCAGTTGGCCGCAATAAATTCCTCCGCCGTAAACTGTTCATTCGTATTGTGCCAACGCACCACGGCCTCCGGTGCCAGAAAGGCCCGCATAGCGGCAGCATCCTGCGCCAGCACAGCCTGCCAATAGGCCGTCAGCCGGCAAGGGGATATTTCCATCACAGCCGTCACCCCGGTTCTTATAAAATACACGGACAGTATACCATATACGGCTATCTGCGCGCAAGAAAAATGCGGATAATTTTACCGTAAATGATAAAATCGGCAAGCACCGGATGGTGCTTGCCGATTTCTGGGGTGGGAGATGGGATTCGAACCCACGATCTTCAGTGCCACAAACTGACGCGTTAGGCCAACTACGCTACACCCACCATATTGGCGCGCCTGAAGGGACTCGAACCCCTGGCCCTCTGCTTAGAAGGCAGATGCTCTATCCGGCTGAGCTACAGGCGCCTGTTTCTGTACCCCTTCAGGGCGATATCTTGGAGCGGGTGATGGGAATCGAACCCACACAACCAGCTTGGAAGGCTGGGGTTCTACCACTGAACTACACCCGCATGATAACGCCGCAATCTCTGCGGCGGTGATTATAATACCACAGCACCACCCGGATGTCAAGCCCATTTTTCGATTTTTTGCCGCCGATGGGCAGTTTTGGGGTTTTTTCATTTTTATAAGGAATAATGATTGAAAAATCCGGGCAGATATGCTATACTTTTTTGTGCTTGTGCCAATATTCCCTGTTTGCGCCCGCTGAAAACACACAACCGACACATTGGGAGCAGTGCTTTCACACTCTGTTTACACATTTGGGCGCGTTTTCCGGTAAAATATTGGCGTATACACAGGTTTGCAGCAAAAAACTTCTTGGAGGGAACAGCTTAATGATCGAAGTGAAAAACCTGACCAAGCGATACGGCAGCCACTGCGCAGTGGACAATATCAGCTTCCGTGTCGGCGAGGGCGAGATTCTCGGATTTCTCGGGCCGAACGGCGCGGGCAAATCCACTACCATGAACATACTCACCGGCTATCTGTCCGCCACCGAGGGAACGGTCACCATCAACGGACATGATATTCTGGAGGAGCCGAACGAGGCCAAGGCCAACATCGGCTACCTGCCGGAGATCCCGCCGCTGTATCTGGACATGACCGTGCGGGAGTACCTGGATTTCATGTTTGACCTGAAAAAGTGCGCCCTGCCGCGCGCAAAGCACATTGCGGAAATCTGCAAGGTAATGAAAATTGAGGATGTGTACGGCCGCCTCATCAAGAACCTGTCCAAGGGCTACCGCCAGCGTGTGGGCATGGCGCAGGCACTCATCGGCAACCCGCCGGTGCTCATCCTGGACGAGCCGACCGTCGGCCTTGACCCGAACCAGATCATCGAGATCCGTTCGCTCATCAAGGCGCTGGGCAAACACCACACCGTGATCCTTTCCTCCCACATTCTGCCGGAGATCGAGGCGGTGTGCGATCGCGTGGTTATCATCAACCAGGGCAAGATCGTGGCTGACGATACGGCCGAAAACCTCTCGGCCAAATTCTCGGAGGATCGGCGGCTGATGGTCAGCGTAGCCGGCCCCGCCCGTGAGGTTGCCGAGCTGATTGCCGGCATCCGCGGCGTAGACAGCGTTAAGAGCCTTGGCAGCAAGGCGCCCGGCGTGGAGGATTTCGCCATCGAAACCAAGCCGGATGCCGATATCCGCCGGGATCTGTTCACACGGCTGGCCCAGCGTGAGTGGCCGCTGCTGATGTCCAAGCCCATGGCCATGTCGCTGGAGGACATCTTTATCAACCTGACAATTCACCAGGATGGAGGGATCAACTGATGGGCGCTGTTTTCAGACGCGAATTCCGCACCTTCTTCACCAACCCGATCGGTTACGCCGTACTGGCGGTGCTGCTGTGCGTATCCGGCTATTTCTTCTACGGCTATAATCTGGTCAGCGGGTTTGCCAGCCTTTCCGGCGTATACGGCGGGCTGTTCACCGTTTCCCTGCTGGTTATCCCCTTTATGACCATGCGGCTGTTCAGCGAGGAAAAGCGGCAGAAGACCGACCAGGCGCTGCTGACCGCCCCCACCGGGCTGACCGGCATTGTGCTGGGCAAATTCTTTGCCGCCATGCTGCTGTACACCATCGGCATTTCCATCACACTGGTGTATGCCGTTATCATCGCCTTTCAGGTCACCCCGGATTGGGCGGTCATCATCGGCAACTATCTTGGCCTGCTGCTGGTCGGCGGGCTGATCATTGCCGTTGGGCTGCTGATCTCCTGCCTGACCGAGAGCCAGGTCATCGCCGCGCTCGGCACCCTGGCCGTTTCCCTGCTGCTGCTGAGCGTGGATGTTTTCTCCAACATCTTCTATTCCATCAGCTGGCTTTCCGCAGTAACCAATTTCCTTTCCATCAGCACCCGGTACCAGGATTTTACTTCCGGTCTGATCAATTACGACAATGTGCTGTTCTTCCTGTCCCTGCAGGCGCTGTTCATTTTCCTGACCGTGCGCGTGCTGGACAGCAAGAGATGGAACTGAGAAAGGAGGCATGAACCAATGAACAACCGTCCGAACGAGACCCCGGAAACAAATGAAGCACCGGAGACGACCGAAGCCGTTTCCGCTGAGGCCACCGAGGCTGCAAAGACCACTGAAACTGCCGAGGCCACCAAAACCACCGAAAAAGCGGCTGACAAGAAGGCCAAAAAGGCCAAGCGGACACGCAACCTGCGCCGGCTGCGTTATGGCTCTACCTCCACCGCGATCACCGTGGTGGTGATCGCCGCCGTCGTGCTGCTGAATATCATCGTGGGCATTGTGGCCGACCGCTTCCCGGTCACCCTGGACCTGTCCGCAAACAAGGTCTATTCCATGAGCGATGAGAGCATCGCCGTGGCCGAAAGTGTTAAGGACGACCTGCAGATTGTGATATTCATGAGTGAGGAGACCTTCTCAAACTCCACCACCGGCAGCAGCAGCGGCGTGCCGGAATTTGATACCACGATGAAGGAATTCTACAACATCCTCAAGCAGTATCGCAGCCATTCCGACAACCGGGTTTCTTACAGCTTTATCGACCCGGATCAGGAACCGACAAAGTTTGCTGCCTATTCGATCTATGAGGTGCAGGCCGGAGATATTCTGTTTATCTACGGCAACCGCAGCCGCACATGCAGCGTCAGCGATCTGTACACCTATGACAGCTCCAACTACTACAGCACCGGCAGCTATACCTTTAAATCCAATGTGGAAAAGGTGCTGGCCTCCAATATCCACACCGTGACCGCTGCCAGCGATGAACACATTATCCAGGTGCTGGTCGGACACGAGGAAGACAGCAATGTGATCGACGGCCTCAAGAGCCTGTACGAGCTGAATGGCTACACCTTTGAGGAGAACACCATCACCGCCTCGCAGGACTTCAATGCCAAGGCCGAGGTCATGCTGATCGCCGCGCCGGCAAAGGACTATACCGCTGACGAGATCAAGCGCATCCAGCAGTGGCTGTACAATGACGGCAACTACGGCCGCCACCTGATGGTCTTCACCAGCGCCACAGCCTCCTGCCCCAACCTGTATGAATACCTGCAGGTGGAATACAAGCTGAATGTGACCAACGAGATCCTGCTGGAGACGGACTACGCCCGCATCCAGAGCTACAACCAGCTCTATGCCATGTGCGATGTCCCCTCCACCGATTTCACCCCGAAATCCGAGAGCACAGCCAAGGTCTTTACCCCGCAGGCACGGCGTATCACCACCAGCCTGTCCGAGAAGAGCGAGGATAACTCCATCGGCTCCTACGGTCTCCAGCTGACCAACTATCCGGAGACGGCCAATGTGATCACCCTGGAGGATCTGAACAGCGAGGCGGACAACCTGAACGACAAGGTCTACTCCCCCGACAGCAGTCTGTACCCCCTCTCCAGCATGATCGCCTATGTGCAGGACTCCTACAACAACGAGACGCAAACCTCCACCCGTGCCACGGTCGTTGTGTCCGGCTGCCCCTTCATGGCGTATGACAGCATGATCAGCAACGGCAACTACAAGAACGAGGAGCTGCTGCTGGATACCATCAATTCCATGACCGGTATGGAGGATACCCTCTCCATTTCCACCAAGAGCATATCGGAGGACTCGGTAAACTTCAATAACAAGACGGCTCTGTGGCTCGGCCTGGGCGTATTCGTTATCGGCCTGCCGATCGTCCTGCTGATCGTTTGCCTGGTCGTCTTCCTGAGGAGGAAAAATCTATGAGCCCGGATGAGAACACGCAGCACACCGAACCGCAGGATGAGCGTTTCAGTGCCTTTGACCTTCCCACCCGGCCGGACGAAGCCGCCGGTGCCCCCAAAAAGGGGCACCTGAGCAAGCGGGTCCGCAGCCTGCTGATTGCGGTAGCCGCAATGGTGCTGCTGGCGCTGGCACTGGTGCTGATTACCCTGCTGCCCCACGGCAGCGCCCCGGTCAGCAGCGGCGAGCCGACCTCCGAGACAACGCAGACCTACCCGCTGTACGATAAAACCGCGGCCGACGCCCAGCACCCGGTGACCTCTGTTGAGGTGAAGAACAGCAACGGCAGCTATACCATCGAGTACAGCGATAAGACCGCCGGCTACATCCTCCGCGGCTATGACGATATCCCGCTGAGCAAAAACGCCACCTCGCTGGTGGAGGCCTGCACCGTGCTGAACGGCAAAACGCGCATCAGCACGGTGGAATCCCTAAAGGATTTCGGGCTGGAGGAGGCCGCCTCGACAGCCACCATCCACTATGCAGACGGCACAACCGGCACCCTGCTGCTCGGCAATGAGGTGCCCTCCGGCGATGGCTACTATGCCTGCCTGGCGGACAGCAGCGAGGTGTATATCATCGACACCGACACTGCCTCGTATTTCATAGCGGCAGATTGGTGGTATGTTTCCACCACCCTGATGACGGCACCCACCGTGCGGGACGACGACACCAACGGCGTTTCTCTGCTCCGCAGCCTCTCCCTCACCGGCACGCGCCACACCCAGCCGCTTTCGCTGCGCCGCGTGACCGATGATGACGAACAGGAGTACAGCTACTTCAAGTATGTTACCACACAGCCTTATTTCCGCGGCGTGACCGACAGTGTCGGCGATACGATGTACGGCTTTACCTCGCTGTATGCCGAGCGCGCAGCCATCCTGCACCCGACAGCGGAGCAGCGGCAGAAATACGGCTTCAACGATCCGTATACCGTTGCCAAGGTGACCCTGGCGGTGGAGAGCACCTCCGAAAGCAAGAACAGCAGCACCGGCGAGACGGAAAGCACCCCGATCGTGTATAACAACACCACCTATACCATCACCGTCGGCTGCATCGATACCGACGGCAACTATGTGGTGATGGTGGACGGGATCGATGTGATCTACATTGTCACACAAAGCTCGCTGAAGGAGCTGGTGGAGCGGCAGAACGACAACACCACCAGCAGCCTGCTGTTCCTCAAGGACATCACCACCGTGGGGCAGGTCGACTTTTCGCTGAACGGGGAAAAGCACACCTTTACCCTGACCCACAATGAGGGCGCTGAAGATAACGACAGTAAGCTGACGGTACAGTCCGGCGGCAAGACCTACCCGACGAGCGATTTCCGCAAGCTCTACAGCATCACCATGGGGCTGGAGCGGTATAAGACCGCCGACAGCACACCGACCGGCACACCGGATCTTTCCATTGCCATATACGCACTGGATGGCCGGCAGGCCTTCGCCGCAGATTTCTATAACACCAGCGGCAGCCTCAGCACCGTGCGCACCTCTGACGGAGAGCTCTTCTGCGTCAAGGTCAGCACGATCACCAAGCTGATGACCCAGCTGAACAATTATCTGAACGGCGACCCGGTACTGGATGCCTAAAAACCGCAAAAAGCAGCCGCCCCTCTCAGGACAACACCTGAGAGGGGCGGCTCTTTTTGTATAACTTGTGTAAAGGCGATCAGCTTTCCTGCAGAATATAATCCACCAGGCGTTCCGCCGCCACCGGCTGCGGATGCGCCCGCAGCTGTGTGCGCATTTCCTCCAGCTGCTCCGGCTGGTGCAGCAGGCGATCGGTCGCCTGAATGGCGGCCGTCCAATTCTCTGCCCCAACCGCAAAGCCGCGTGCCAGCATATAGTCCAGATTGCGGCTTTCACACCCCGGCACAGCCAGCAGCAGCACCATTGGCAGACCAACGGCCATCAGCTCCGTGGTGGAGAGGCCGCCCGGCTTACTGATGCAGAGGTCGGCAGCGGCCATATACTCGGCTATCCGATCGGTAAAGCCGACCACCACCGTTTGCCAGCCGACGCGCTCACGCAGCTTGCGGTAGGTGCGGACATTGTGCCCGCAAATAATCACCAGTGTGGCATCCGGCGGCAGCACAGCCTCCAGCTCCGGCGCCATGCGGTTGATGTGCCCGCAGCCAATGCTGCCGCAGCACAGCAGCACCAGCTTCCCGGTCAGAGGCAGGTGCAGCGCGCGTCTGGCCGCCGTCTGATCCGGCGGCTGGTAGAAGCTGCGCCGGATCGGGATACCCGTGGCCACCAGACGCTCGGCCGGCACACCACAGGCGATAAATTCCTCATGCAGTGCCTCATCCGGCGTAAACCACGCCGCCGGCTCGATCGTATCCACGCCGGGGCTGCAGGTGTAATCCGTTGCCACAAAATAGAACGGCACCGCATAGCCATACCGACGCTTGGCCTCCGTCACCAGCATGGCAGCAAACACATGCACGCAAATGATGTGTGTAAAGCCCTCTTCCTTTACGGCTTTATAAAAGCGCTGCACCCCCATGGCGATCGTATCGTTGATCCAGGTGGTCTGGTGGTTACCCTCAAATTCATACACCTTCCCGAAAAGGCCGGGCAGGTTTTTATAAACATACGAATGGCCCCAGCTGATAAACTCCGAGGCCTTTTCCGAAAGATAGCGCAAACAGTCACGCGTCTCGCTTTCAATACCGCGTGCCGTCAGCTCCTCACGGATCGCCGCAGCGGCGGAATTGTGTCCTCCGCCGGTGTTAGCCGACAGGATCAGTACGCGCATGCTCTCCCCGTCCTTCCCGTTTTTCCAGCCGTTTCATCAGGTGCACCAGCTTGGGACGATTATACCGCTGGATGAGGATGAACGGCAAATTTCCGAAAGCAAAGATCGCTGAAAAAAGCACCCCGACAAGGTTGCGGCAAAAATGGTAGATCGTCGGCGACAACAGACACAGAGCCACATGGACGATCTCGGCCACACAGGTCTCCCGGATCAGGATATCCAGCTCTGCCGCCCCCATCTGCTGCTCCACCCGCTTGGGCACCATATACCGCATGATGCGGCTCATATCCGGCAGCCGTTTCTTCCAGCTGCGGATATGCAGGCGCTCATACACCGCTCCGCCACGCTCCCACGCATAGCCGCGGTAAGGAAACCGATCATAGTGAAACCACGACCGCGGCAGTGCCTGCCCGACAATGTGGGACGCAATGCCCAAAGCCGCCATATACAGAATGGCTCTGAGTATTTCCATTTTTATATCCTCTCGTCGGTTTTTATTCTGACGGCCGCCTCGACCGCCGTTTTTTCTTCCTTTGCTGCTGCCGGTGCCTCCCGGCGGGGGCAGCGGGCATAAACCACCAGATAGGCCAGCGCGGACAGCGCCAGTGCCACGATAACATCAATGATCGAGTGTTGCTTAAGGAACACGGTGGAAAAGGACACCACCGTGGCGGACACAACCAGCGCAATGCGCCAGCCAAGGGAAGAAAACCGCCGGCACTCCAGGCCCCCCAGACAGGCCGCAACCGAGCCGAGCACATGCAGGGACGGGCAGACATTGGTATTGGTATCAAAAGCGTACAGCCCTGCCACGATCCGCGTAAAAATATTATCCCGCGGGAAGGTCTCCGGCCGCAGCTCCTGCATGGAGGGATACACCAGATAGATCACCACCGTGACCGTATAGGTGATCACAATGAACTGCATCATCCGGCGGAAAGCCGGAATATTGAAGAGCAGGGTATACGCCACCATGCCGATCAGCAGCACAAACCAAAAGTAATACGGGATAACGAAATATTCGCAAAACGGAATATAGTCATCCAGCGCGCAGGCGATCGGATGGAAATTCAGCGGGAATACCCGTTCCAGCAGAAGAAACATCAGCCCGTAGACCGGCCAGTACAGCAGCCAGAACAAATGCCGATAGCGCGGTGAACGGAGATTGGACCACCGCAGACCGCGATAGTATGCCCACACATCGGCAAAGGTGCGGTTCGTCTCATCATATACTGTCAGCAAAAGAACACTCCTTATTCTTCATCCATCTTCATCGGTTGTCTGCGGGCAGCGGCGCAGCCGCCCACGCAGATCCCGGAAAAAGCGCTGCAGCTCCTCCCGGCACTCTGGCTCCAGCACCCCCCGGATCAGCGCCGGGTGGTGATTATACGGTACTGTGAACAGATCCGTCAGGGAGCCGCAGGAACCGGCCTTGGGATCGGCCGCCCCCTGCACCACCCGGTCAAGCCGGGCATTGATCGCCGCGCCGGCGCACATTGGGCAGGGCTCCAGCGTAACATACAGCGTACAGCCGGACAGCCGCCAGCCGCCAAGCCGCCGGCAGGCGGCGTCGATCGCTTCCAGCTCGGCGTGCGCCAGGGCGTTGCGTCCCTTCTCGCGGCGGTTGCGGCCGGTGCCGATCACCTCGCCATCCCGCACGATCACCGCACCCACCGGCACCTCACCGTCTGCAGCCGCCTCCCGCGCCAGCGCCAGCGCCAAGCGCATATACGCTTCGTGATCGTTCAGCGCACGGTTTTCCATATTGTTTCCACCACCAGCACGATCACGGAAAGCAGCATCACCGGCGCCGTCAGCGTAATACCAAACCGCGCACCGCCAGACAGGCACGAACGGGGCGGCAGACGCCGGAACAGCGCACTGCGCCGCACAAGCAGGATGCCCATGCAGACCGCCCCGATCAGCAGGACAGCCAACATCACCAGCAGGTAATACAGACCCGTCATTTGTTGGGACATCCCGGTTGAGAGGTAATCCAGCAGCACCGACATGGCATTGTTGCAGAAATGCACAGCCACGGGCAGCCAGATATTATCGGTCATCACATACAGCCAGCCAAGGGCAACCCCTACGATCACAGCAAACGGGATCTGCGCGATATTGGCATGCATAAGGCCAAAGCACAGGGCTGAGAAGCCCACAGCAAACCAATCGCCATAGGGGCGCAGCGCCCGCAGCAGGTAGCCGCGGAATACCATCTCCTCCAGCAATGCCGGCAGCACAGCGATCACCAAAATATTATACAACAGACTTTCCGGTGTATGCACCAGCAGCTCCGGTGATGCAGACGCCTCAATACCGAACTGTGATAGATACGCCAGAATATATGAAGCCACGAAATTGGCCAGTACACAGATCCCCATAGCCGCCAGCACGCCGAAGAAGGCATCGCCGGCATTGACGCGTGCGGCCGGGGAAAGCGGGAAATGCCGCCGGCCGCAGCATATAGCCAGAACCACCACCGGCAGCGCCATGGAGGCGGCGTACAACGCCCCATACAGCAGCACATAGCCGGTATTGCCGAGACCGTAATTCTCCATGCCGATCTGCTGCCGGCTGAGCACACCAAAGGCCAAAAGCAACCGGATGATCAGCAGCGGCAGCACATTCAGGCTGACCGTCGCCGTCAGCAAAATACCGCCGGCAAAATTGCCGTCGCGGCGCAGGCGCGCTTTTTCTGCCTGCTGCGGTGTCTGCGGCGGCACATAATACGGCTGCCGGTACGGTGCCGGAGCACCGTTGAACCCCGAAGAATACTGCTGCATAGCCTCAACCTCACTTTGCCATCAGTTTATCATATTTTACGGAAAATGTACAGTGTTAAATTATGAATTTTTTGATTGCACATTACGGCGATATGTGCTATCATATATTGGTTAGACAAAGCAATCGGGGTACAATGGCTTTTTCGGCTAAACAGCGTCCTTATCGGCTTTGTTGCCCTCCACTCAGAATACGCCAGTATTCTTCGGTCGGGACGCCGCGCCGCTAAGAAGCGCTGTTTGCCGAAAATCTTCGACCTGAAACGAGAAGATTTTTTCGTTTTGGAAGTCGAAGAACGCAGCAATACTGCCGTATTGCGAGTGATGAGACAAACAAAACGGGGAAATATTCCGTTTCAGGAGCCGTTGTACCCCGATTGTTTTGTCTGTGGAATACAGAGAATGAGAGGAGGCTACCGCGTGGATAACCGTCCCATCGGCGTATTCGATTCCGGGCTTGGCGGGCTGACCGCCGTGCGCCGGCTGACCGAGATGATGCCGCAGGAGGATATTGTCTATTTCGGCGATACCGGCCGCGTGCCCTACGGCAACCGCAGCCGCGAGATCATCCGGCGTTATGCAGCGGAGGACTGTGCTTTTCTGCTGCGTCAGCAGGTAAAAATGATCATTGCCGCATGCGGCACCGTCAGCTCGGTTGCCAGCGATATTCTATCCGAACTGCCCGTGCCGGCCATCGGTGTGGTGCAGGCCACCGCGGCAGCGGCCGTACAGGCCACCGTCAGCCGCCGGGTGGGGGTGATCGGCACCGCCACCACCATCCGTTTCGGCTCCTTTGAAAAAGCAATGCATGCCATTGACCCGGCTATCCGGATCACCGCTGAGGCCTGCCCCATGCTGGTGCCGCTGGTTGAGACCGGCTGGATCGACTCGGCCGACGAGGTGGCTGTGGCCACGGTTCGGCGCTATATGCAGCCGATCCGCGAGGCCGGAGTTGATACGCTGATCCTTGGCTGTACCCACTTTCCGCTGCTGGCACCGATCATCGGCCGGGAGCTTGGGGAGAGCGTTACACTGATTGATTCCGGACGGGAAACCGCCATCGCCTGTGCCAGGGTGCTGGAAAGCAGCAGCAGCCGCGCCGGGCGGGAAACCGCCGGGCACTGCCGCTTTTTCGTTTCCGACCGGCCGCAGGGCTTTTCACAGGTGGCAGAGACCTTCCTCGGCCGCAGCGTGCACGAAGAAGTGGCTTTGGTCCTGCCGGAAGCATTAACAAAGGAAGGCGTAAACGAATGAAAGCATTGATCCGCATTGTCGGCACACAAAAGCTGGAGGAGCAGGAGCCGGACACCCTGGAGTTGACCACCACCGGCACGCTGGAGCAGGGCCGGGAGGGCTGGAGACTTTCCTACCAGGAGACGGACGCCACCGGGCTGAGCGGCACCCTGACCACCCTGCATATCACCCCGCAGCGCGTTACACTGGAGCGCACCGGCGCCAATGCCAGCCTGCTGGTGCTGGAAAAGCACCGACGACACCATAGCAACTATGCCACACCCTATGGCATGCTGGATCTGGGCACCTATGCAAACGAGCTGTCCTATTCGCTCAATGAAGCAGGCGGCGAACTGCATTTCAGCTATACGCTCGGCTTCAACGGCGGAATCAATTCGGTTCATACCGTCCACATTACCGTACAGGAGGATAAAACACCATGTCCCATATCGTAAAAGACACAGAAAAGCAGCTGCGCAGCTGCATTGAGGCGGCATTTCAGGCGGCGGTGGCCGCAGGCACGCTGCCGCAGGGCGAGCTGCCGTCCTACGCCATCGAGGTGCCGGGCGACCGCACACACGGTGACCTGGCGGTAAACGCCGCCATGGTCTCCGCCAAGGCGCTGCACTGCGCCCCCCGCAAGATTGCTGAGGCGCTGACGGCCGAGCTGTCGCTTGCCGGCACCTATTTCGAAAAGGTGGAGGTCGCCGGCCCCGGCTTTATGAATTTCTTTCTCTCCCCCGCCTATTATGCCGCGGTGGTATCCGAGGTGCAGCAGGAGGGCGAACACTACGGGCGCTCGGAGCACGGCGCCGGCCGCAAGGTGATGGTGGAATATGTCTCCGCCAACCCGACCGGCCCCATGCACATGGGCAATGCCCGCGGCGGTGCCCTTGGCGACTGCCTGGCCTCAGTGCTGGATGCCGCCGGGTACAGCGTATGGCGGGAATTCTACATCAACGATGCCGGCAATCAGATTGAAAAATTTGGTCTGTCGCTGGAGGTGCGGTATTTGCAGCGCTTCCTCGGCGAAGAGCAGGTGCCGCTGCCGGAGGATGCCTATCACGGCGATGATATCAAGGAGCACGCCGCCGCCTTTGCTGAAAAATACGGCGACCGGTATGTACAGGCGGATGCCGCTGAGCGGCGTCAGGCGCTGATCGACTATGCCCTGCCGCTGAACATCGCCAAAATGAAAGCGGATATGGCCAAATACCGCATTCAGTACGACCGCTGGTTCACCGAATCCACCCTGCATGAGGATGGAGAACTGCAGCAGGTGATTGATATTCTGACCGAAAAGGGACTGACCTATGAAAAGGACGGCGCCCTGTGGTACAAGGCCGGCGAATATGGCCAGAAATACCAGCCCAAAAAGCACAAAACCAAAGAGGGCGAGGAAGAAGGCATCAAAGACGAGGTGCTGGTGCGCGCCAACGGTAACCCGACCTATTTTGCTGCCGATATTGCCTACCACCGCAACAAATTCATGCGTGGATACGAGACACTGATTGATGTCTGGGGTGCCGACCACCACGGCCATGTGGCGCGGATGAAAGGCGCCATGGACGCCGTCGGACTGGATGGAGACAAGCTGAAGATCGTCCTGATGCAGCTGGTTCGGCTGGTGCGCAATGGCGAGATCGTGCGGATGTCCAAGCGCAGCGGCAAAGCCATTCAGCTTAGCGACCTACTGGACGAGGTGCCGGTCGATGCTGCCCGCTTCTTCTTCAACCAGCGCGAAGCCAACACCCAGATGGAGTTTGACCTCGGTCTGGCCATTGAGCAATCCTCCTCCAACCCGGTATATTATGTGCAGTATGCCCATGCCCGTATCCACTCCATCTTCCGTAAGCTGCGCGCTGAGGGGGTCGAGGTGGAAAAGGCCACGGCCGACCAGCTGGCTCTGCTCACGGCCCCGGAGGAACGCGAGCTGATCCGGCATCTCTCCTCCCTGGAAAAGACGGTGGTGGACTGCGCGGAAAGCCTGGATCCCTCCGGTCTGACCCGGTACGCCATGGAGCTGGCCACCCTGTTCCATAAATTCTACAACAGCTGCCATGTCTCCGGTGTGGAGCATGACCTGACGGTTGCCCGGCTTTCTCTGTGCGATGCGGTGCGCATTGCGCTGAAAAATGTGCTGACAATGATGAAGATTGATGCGCCGGAGAGCATGTGACCGATAAATAATGAAAACCCGGCTTGCCAAAATGGCAAGCCGGGTCTTTTGTTCACTTATAGGGGTTATTCGCCCTTTAACAGGGCGCGGTAAAGACGGATATACTCATTGGCCGAGCGTCCCCAGCTGAAGTCCTCCGCCATGCAGCGCTGCCGCAGCTCCGCAAAGAATTCCGGATTGCGGTAGGCGCCGAGCGCGCGGTCGATGGCGCCAAGCATATCGTTGGCATTGTAGCTTTTGAAGGTGTAGCCGAAGCCGCCCTCATCCCCACAATCCCGGATGCTGTCCTTCAGGCCACCGGTCTCCCGCACCACCGGCACCGTGCCGTAACGGCACGCCACCATCTGCGACAGGCCGCACGGCTCACTTTTCGATGGCATAAGGAAGATATCGGCGCCGGCATAGATCTTCCGCGCCAGCTCCGGCACAAAGCCCACACAGTAGCGGCACTTATCCGGATAGCGCTGCTGCAGCTCACGGAAATAGTTCTCATAGATCCACTCGCCGGAACCAAGAATGACCAGCTGTACATCCCGCTGCAGCAGATCATCGGCAATATACTTGACAAGATCCAGCCCCTTATGCGAGGCCAGCCGGGTGACCATGCCGATCATCGGCACATCCGGCCGCTGCGGCAGCGACAGGCGCTCCTGCAGCGCCTGCTTATTGGCTGCCTTGCCCTCCTCCACCGTCTTGGCAGAATAATTGCGGTAGATCTCCGGATCGGCAGCCGGGTCATAGCTGTCGGTATCAATGCCATTGAGGATGCCGCTAAGCTTCCAGCGGCGCGCCTGCAATATGGGATCCAGCCCCCAGGAATACCAGGGATCCAGGATCTCGCCGGCATAGGTGGGGCTGACCGTGGTCACGCGGTCGGCCGTCTCGATGCCGGCCTTCATATAGTTGACACAGCCATCGTATTCCACCAGCTGACGGCAGCTCTGCGGAATACCGACCACATCCTCCAGCAGCTCCATGCCGTATTTGCCCTGGTACTGGATATTGTGGATGGTAAACACCGTCTTGATCCCCTGATAGCCATCACGGGTAGCGTAAAACAGGCTGTAATACAGCGGGATAAGTGCTGCCTGCCAATCGTTGGCGTGGATCACATCCGGGCGGAAGCCGATATAGGGCAGCATCTCCAGCACCGCGCGCGAGAAGAAGGCAAAGCGCTCAGCATCATCATAATGGCCGTACATGCCCTGCCGCTTGAAATAATACTGATTATCCAGCAGATAATAGATCACGCCGTTGACCTTGGCCTCAAACACACCGCAATACTGCCGCCGCCAGGCCACCGGCACTGACAGACTGGTCAGAAAGGTCATGCTGCTGCGCAGCTCTGCCGGGATGCACTCATACAGCGGCATAACCACACGGCAGCCAATCAGCCGCTGCCGCATGGCGTGCGGCAACGAACTGGAGACCTCCGCCAGACCGCCGGAGGCAGCAAAAGGCAGCGCCTCACTGGATGCAAACAAAACTTTCATAGAAAACCGTCCTCCTTTATCCGAAGTAAAGCCGCTCAGGGCACTTACACCACGCGGTCCTTCGCCACATACACGGGGTAACTCTCAAAGCCCTGCAGCGTGCGTCCCTCGCGGAACAGAACATTCTTATCCGCCACGATATATTTCAGCGTGCAGCCCCGTTCCACCGTACCGTCCTGCATCACCACGCAGTTTTCCAGCTCGGCATCCCGGCAGATCGTCACGCCGCGGAAGATCACGCAGTTTTTCACCGTTCCGTCGATGTGCGCACCGTCCGCCACCAGCGAATCGGTCACATCAGCGTGCAGACCATACTGTGTGGGTGCACAGTCGCGCAGCTTGGTATATACCGGGCGGTTCTTGGGAAAGAGCTGCTGGCGCACCGCCGGATCCAGCAGAGCCACATTCGCCTTGAAGTAGCTATCCATAGAATAGATCGGCATAACCAGCTCCGGCACATCGTAGCAGTGGATATGCAGATCCTGCAGACGGCTCTGCAGGATATCCCGCTCAAAGTGGTACTGGTTGCGGGCAACCGCCTCATCGACCGTGCGCACCAGCCAGTCCTTGCTCATGATGTAGATACCGATACCATAGCGTTGCTCGGTATCGGATACGCGGCCGATCAGCATATCCGTCACACGGCCGGCGGCATCGGTGCGCACCTGCGGAATATCCGGCAGCGAGGGAACCTCACCGCTGCGGCAGGCCATGGTCACATCCGCACCGCTGTTCAGGTGCGCCTGTATCATCTTATCAAAATCCAAGCTGCCGACCATATGGCAATCGGAGAGGATCACCAGCTCCTCCTTGGAATGGCTGAGGAAGGACTCCACATCCCGCAGGGAGCCGACACGCCCCTGATATTTTGCGTCATCGCTGCTGCGCGGCGGCAGGAAGAACAGCCCCTCATTTTTACGGGAAAGATCCCACGCCTTACCGGAACCAATGTGATCCATCAGCGACTGGTAATAGCTCTTGGTGATCACGCCAACCTTGGATATGCCGGCATTGACCATATTGGAGAGCACAAAATCGATCAACCGGTAGCGGCCGCCGAAAGGTACCGAGCCCATGGAGCGGATTGCCGTGCACTCGCGCAGAGCATCGTCGTACATATTGGCAAAGATCAGACCCAACGCTGCATAGTTACGCATGGCTGCTCACCTCCTCCGCCTGTACATCTTCTTCAACCATGGCCTTGGCCGGCACCTGTGCGCCGGCGCCGATGTGGATACCGGAGGCCACCACGGCCACCCCCCACTTGCGCAGATCGGCACAGGTTTCGGGACTTTCCCCTACCTGGGCGTTTTCGCCAACCTCTACATTCTCCGCCAATATGGCATACTGCACCTTGGCGCCGCGCCGCACCACCGTGCCGGGCATCAGGATGGAGTTGACGATCTCCGCCCCCTCCTCGATCGTGACACCGGCGAAGATCACGGAGCATTCCACCTGCCCGCTGATATCGCACCCCTCTGTGATAAGGCTGTTCTGCACCGTGGCTGTCGGCGCCAAATACTGGGGCGGCATACCGGGATTGCGGGAATAGATCTTCCACTTGGGGTCAGACAGATCCAGCGGCACCTTCGGATTCAGCAGATCCAGGTTCGCCTCCCACAGACTCTCGATCGTACCGACATCCTTCCAGTAGCCGTCAAAGCGATACGCAAACATCGGCTCCCCAGCCTCCAGCATAGCCGGCAGCACATCCTTGCCGAAATCGTTATGTGACGCCGGATTCTGTTCATCCGCAATCAGATACTGCCGCAGCTTTTCCCAGGTAAAGATGTAGATACCCATGGAAGCCAGCGTGCTTTTCGGCACCTTGGGCTTTTCATCAAATTCATAAATGGAGTCGTCCGGGTTGGTATTCAGGATGCCGAAGCGGCTGGCCTCCTCCTTGGGCACATCCAGCACCGCAATGGTACAGGCTGCACCCTTGGCCTTGTGTGCCGCCAGCATCTTGCTGTAATCCATCTTATAGATATGATCGCCGGAAAGCACCAGCACATATTCCGGGTCATACCGCTCGATGAAATTGATATTCTGGTAAATGGCATTGGCCGTGCCCTTATACCAATCGGCGCCCTTATTGCGCTGGTACGGCGGCAGCACATGCACGCCCGCATCAATGCGGTCAAGGTCCCACGGCTGGCCGGAGCCGATATAGCCATTCAGCTCCAGCGGCTGGTACTGGGTAAGCACCCCCACCGTCTCAATGCCGGAATTGACACAGTTGGACAGAGGGAAATCAATGATCCGGTACTTGCCGCCATAGGGAACGGCCGGCTTGGCGATATGCCTGGTCAGCGCATACAGGCGGCTGCCCTGGCCGCCGGCCAACAGCATAGCCACACACTCTTGCTTACGAAACATGGACGGGTCTCCTCCTTGTTTTGGGTTCTTTTTTATTGGCTCCCGCGGCAGCCGTTTTGGCCGTTTCCGGCTCCTGTGGCTCCTGCGGCAGCGGCTTGCGCTTTTTGCAGTGCAGCAGCAGCACCGAAAGCGGCGGCAGCGTCAGTTCGGCAGACTGCTCCAGCCCGTGGAAAGGCTTCGCCTGCACCCGGATGTGCTCATTGCGCACATTGGTGCCGCCAAACTCGGCCAGATCGGAATTGAACAGTTCGGTCCATTCGCCGTACTGCGGCAGGCCGATGCGGTAGTTTTCCCGCAGAACCGGGGTGAAATTGCACACGGCAACCACCTCATTGCCATGCCGGTCGATGCGCCGGAAAGCGATCACGCTCTGCGCGTGGTCATCATTGGCGATCCACTGGAAGCCCTCCCAGGAAAAATCATTTTCCCACAGGGCGGGGGTATGCAGATACAGCTCATTGAGCGTGCGCACATAGTGGCGGGTCATCCGGTGGCTCTCGTAATCCAGCAGCAGCCAATCCAGGCCGCTGGCAAAATCCCACTCCTTGAATTGGCCGAATTCGCTGCCCATGAACAGCAGCTTTTTCCCCGGATGGGTCATCATATAGCCGAGGAACACCCGCAGGCCGGCAAATTTTTCTTCATAGGTGCCCGGCATCTTATTGATCAGGGAGCCCTTGCCGTGCACCACCTCGTCATGCGAGATCGGCAGAATGAAATTCTCGGAAAATGCGTACATCATGGAAAAGGTCAGCAGATCCTGGTTGCCCTTACGGAACAGCGGATCCATGGAGGTGTAGCGCAGCATATCGTTCATCCAGCCCATGTTCCACTTGTAATTAAAGCCCAGTCCGCCGTCTGAGGTCGGACGCGAAACCAGTGGCCACGCCGTCGACTCCTCGGCAATCATCATAACATATGGATCTGCGGCAAAGACCGTCTCATTAAGCTGGCGCAGGAACGCCACCGCCTCCAGGTTCTCCCGTCCGCCGTGGCAGTTCGGCAGCCATTCGCCGGCCTTACGGTTATAGTCCAGATACAGCATGGAGGCCACCGCATCCACCCGGATACCGTCGGCGTGGTATTCCTCCAGCCAGAACAGCGCATTGGAGATCAGGAAGCTGCGCACCTGCGGCTTACTGTAATCGAACACACAGGTGCCCCATTCCCGATGCTCTCCCTTGCGCGGGTCGGCATACTCAAAGCACGGGCTGCCGTCAAAACGGTACAGGCCGCTGCTGTCCTTCGGAAAGTGCGCCGGTACCCAGTCGAGGATCACCCCGATCTCCGCCTGATGGCAGGCGTCAATAAAGGCCATAAAATCCTGCGGCGTGCCGTACCGGGAGGTGGGCGCATAATACCCGGTAACCTGATATCCCCAGGAGCCATCATAGGGATATTCCATGATCGGCAGCAGCTCAATATGGGTATAGCCCATCTCCTTTACATAGGGGATCAGCTCCTCCGCCAGCTTTTGGTAGGAGAAGGTGTTGCCATCGGCATAGCGCCGCCAGGAGCCGGCGTGTACCTCATAGATATTGACGGGACAGTCATAGACAGAGGTCTTGGTCTTTCTCTGTCGCCAGGCAGCGTCCTGCCAGCGGTAGCCGCCGATCTCACACACCTTGGACGCCGTACCCGGGCGCGTCTCAATGTGCGTAGCAAATGGATCGGTCTTATCCACGGCCTGTCCGTCTGCTCCTATAATATGATACTTGTAGGCCATATATGCCGTAATATTCTGCAGGGAGCATTCCCACACGCCGTCCCCGATCGGCTCCATCGGCTGTGCATCCACAGCCCAATCGTTGAATTCCCCGATCAGCGACACGGCACGGGCCGCCGGCGCCCACACCCGGAAGGTATAGCCGCCGTCCCCGGCGGAATGGCAGCCAAGCCAGCGGTAGCAATGGCTGTCTGTTCCTTCACGGAAGGCAGACATACACTCCCGCAGCGTATCCTCTGTTAACAGCATATCCAACTTTGCCGGCCTCCTTGCTATGATCCGTTTGCTCTGTCCCTATTGTATCAATTATCCGCCAAAAAGGCAAGTGCTTTTG
This sequence comes from Ruminococcaceae bacterium UBA6353, assembly GCA_002437905.1. Taxonomy (GTDB): domain Bacteria; phylum Bacillota; class Clostridia; order Oscillospirales; family Acutalibacteraceae; genus UBA5905. The sequence goes on from DJRT01000002.1 coordinate 205,704, forward strand.
TATAGTTTATTACAAGAATTTTACGCGAATATTGCAAGTTTTGTCATGTTTTATGAAAACCACGGTGTGTTTCCGCTCCAAGCGCCGGAAATCTCAGCCTTTGGCATCATACCAGGTGGCGCCGCAGTGCACATCCACCTCCAGCCGCACGCACAGGTGCACGGCATTCTCCATTTCCTCCTTGAGCAGCGCGCATACCGCCGCCTGTTCTGCGGCAGGCGCCTCCACCAGCAGCTCATCATGGATCTGCAGGATCAGCTGTGCCTGCAGCCCCTCTGCGCGCAGGCGCCGGTAAACGCGTACCATGGCCAGCTTGATGATATCCGCAGCCGTGCCCTGAATGGGCATATTCCGCGCCACCCGTTCGCCGAAGTGGCGGGTCATGGCATTGCCGGCCTTCAGCTCCGGCAGCGGCCGGCGGCGATGCAGCAGCGTTTCCGCATAGCCCTTATCACCGGCACAACTGATCAGGCCGTCCATGTAGGCCGATACTGCGCCGAAATGCCGCAGATAGCGCGCAATATACTCCTTTGCCTCGCCATAGCTGATGCCGAGATCCTCCGACAGAGAATGGGCGCCGATACCATAAATGATGCCGAAATTGACCGCCTTGGCCCGCGAACGCATCAAGGAGGTGACCTCCTGCTCCGGCACGCCGAAAACCTGCGCCGCCGTTGAACGGTGGATATCCTCCCCGGTATTGAACGCCTCCAGCATGGTTGGCTCCTGTGCCATTGCCGCCAGCACCCGCAGCTCGATCTGCGAATAGTCCGCATCACACAGCACACAGCCCTCGCGCGCCACAAAGAACCGCCGCATCTGCCGCCCAAGCTCAGAGCGCACCGGAATGTTCTGCAAATTCGGCTCGGAAGAGGAGATACGGCCGGTGCGGGTCTCTGTCTGGTTGAAGACCGAGTGGATGCGCCCGTCCGGCGCCACCACCTTCAGCAGGCCGTCACAGTAGGTGCCGTTCAGCTTGGAAAGCATCCGGTATTCCAGCAGCATATCCACCACCGGGTGCACCGGCCGCAGCTTTTCCAGCACATCGGCATTGGTGGAATACCCGGATTTGGTCTTTTTCCCCGCCGGCAGGCCAAGATCCTCAAACAGCGCCTTGCCCAGCTGCTTCGGGGAATTGAGGTTAAACTCATACCCCACCTGCTGCCAGATCTCCTGCTGCAGGGCGGCAATGCGCGCCGTCAGTTCGCGGCCGAAGGCGGCGATCCCCGCCCGATCTACCGCGCACCCGATATTTTCCATCGAAGCCAGCACCTCGGCCAGCGGCAGCTCCATATCGGTCAGCAGCGGCAGCATCTGTGCCTCCGCCAGCGCCGCCCGCATCGCCTCCGCCAGCGCGGCAAACCCCTGGATCGGCTCCTGCGCGGCGATATGCTGCTCCAGCAGCAGCCGCGGCAGCGAGTAGTCCGAAGAAAGCGGATCCAGCAGATACGCCGCCAATGCCGTGTCCATCGTATAGCCTGCCGGCTGCCGTCCCTGTGCCAGCAGCACCGCAAACAGCGGCTTGGCCTCATGGGTACGCTTTTCCACAGCCGGATCATCCAGCAGCGCATCCACCGCGGCAAATTCCGGCGCCAGCCGATCCACGCAGGCGCAGCGGCCGCCGGCCGCAATGCAGATCGTGCCGATCTCCTCATTTTGTATTGTGACAAGGATATCCGCTTTACACTCTTTACGCGCCAATGCCGCCAGCTCTGCGGCCGCGGCATTCCCCTCCACCGCCGGCAGGATCGCCGGCGCGGCGGCAGACACCGGTACGGCCTGCGGTTTAAGCTCCAGCTTTTCCATCCACTTGTACATCTCCAGGCTCTGCAGCAGCCGGGTCAGCTCCGGCCGATCCGGTTCGCGCAGGGCGTAATGCGCCAGGTCTGTGTCGATCGGCGCTGTGCGGCAGATCGTCCCCAGCATCCGGCTCATATAGGCGCTATCCTTCCCGGCGGCCAGCTTGGTTCGCAGGCTCTCCCGGATATCCAGCGCCGGCAGCTCTTCATAAATTCTGTCCAGCGAGCCAAACCGCTGCATCAGCTCCAGCGCCGTTTTCTCCCCCACCCCCGGCACGCCGGGGATGTGGTCGCTGGTATCCCCCTGCAGAGCCTTCAGATCGATCAGCTGTGCCGGCTCCAGGCCGTATTTTTCCCGCACCGTCTGCGGGGTATACTCCACCGTTTCCGGCCGCCCCATTTTCGAGGTAGCCAGCAGCACGGTCACGCCGTCAGCCACCAGCTGCAGCGCATCGCGGTCGCCGGTGGCAAGGTAGCACGGCGCACCGGCCGCAGCGGCCGCCGCCGAAAGCGTGCCGAGAATATCGTCCGCCTCGTAGCCGGCACATTCCACCAGCGTCAGCCCCATGGCGCGCAAAATGGCCTTGAGCGGCTCCAGCTGCTGGTGCAGCTCCTCCGGCATCCCTTTCCGGCCTGCCTTATACTCCGCATAGGCCTCGTGCCGGAAGGTCGGCGCATGCACATCAAAGGCCACGGCAATGCCCGCAGGGCTGGTCATTTCCCGCAGGCGCGCAAGAATATTCAAAAAACCGAGGATGGCGTTGGTATACCGTCCATCCCGCGTTGTGAGCGCCTTTACCCCATAAAAGGCGCGATTGATTATGCTGTTGCCGTCGATCACCAGCAGGGTTTCCATATCATCCGTCCTTTGCGTTTTCATTCTTTCCTATTGTACAGTATCCGGAGTAAAAAATCCAGTCCATTTTGTCGGTGGGACACTGAAAAATTTACCTTTCGCCGCGCGGCTCCGCTCCACGGTATAAAATCCGGCTATCCGGGGACAATGCAGATGAGGTGAAGCAAAATGGAACAGGATGAATTGGAGCTGCTCAACAATATCTACCGCAATGCGGAAATGGGACGGGACGGCCTGTACTTTGTACTGCGGAAAACCGACGATACCACCTTCCGCAAGCTGGTGGAGACCCAATTGATGGAATACCAGAATGTAATGGATGAGGCCGAGCAAAAGCTGCGGCAGGCCGGCAGCGCCCCACAGGGAAACCCGGCCTGCGCGAAGATGATGGTGCGGCTGACTGCCAGCCGGAAGACCGCCAAGGACAATTCCCCCTCTGCCCTGGCCGATATGCTGATCCAGGGCAGCAGCATGGGCGTGACCAAGATCATGAAGCAGATCAGCCGCTACCGGAACCGCTGCGAGGAGGACCTGGAGCTGGCAGCCCGTCTGCAGAAGACCGAGGAAAACAACATCCACCAGATGAAGCAGTATCTCTGAACGGACAAACGAACGCCGGAGCACACAGATCATTGGTCTGTGTGCCCCGGCACATTTTTTATGGAAAGAAATTACACGGTATAGCCCTGCCACTTGGCCAATGCGCGGCGCAGGTAGGTCACATCCTTGGCGTCCACGGTGCCATCGCCGTTCAGGTCGCCTGCCGTCCGATCGATTGTATAGCCCTGCCACTTGGCCAGCGCGCGGCGCAGGTAGGTCACATCCTTGGCATCCACAGTGCCATCGCCGTTCAGGTCGCCGCGCATGACGCCGTTCTGCCGCACCATCAGCGTGCACACGGCATGGTAGGTGTTCCCCTGATACACAATGCTGGCCGTGACCGTGGTCGTGCCGGCTTTCAGCGCCGTCACCATCCCGTTTTCATCCACCGTCGCAATCTGCGTATCGGCTACGCTCCAGGAGACCGTCAGCCCGGCCGGAGCAGTTACCGCCGACAGGCGGACAGTGCCGTCAACCTTGAGCGTTTCCGCGGTGCTGGACAGCGTTACCGTCGGCGTATCCACCTGCACAGTAAAGGTGGCCGTTTTGCCCTGATAGGCAACGGTTATCGTCTGCTGCCCGGCCACGGAAGCGTCAAAGCCGCTGACGCTGTCATAGGCGGTCGTTTCCTTCTGCGAGCTGTCACTATAGGTCAGAAGCAGCTTCAGCCCGGTCAGGTCCAGCGTATCGCCCAGATAATATTGCGTCTTGGTCGGCGGCGTTTTGATCTGCACGCCGGTCAGCACCACCGGGATCTCCTCCCATACGGCGTAGTAGGTGGCATCGCCCGTCGGGGTCAGCGTCTCTGCACCGGCAGCGGCCGTTTTTGAGGCCGCCCACCCCTTATAGGTGTAACCGGCGCGGCTGGTCACCGGGAACGAGAAGCTCTGCCCGGCCGGGGTCAGCACCGAAGAAAGCACTGCGCTGCCGCCATTGGCGTCCAGCTTTGTGCAATAGAAAGTACATGTCTGTACCGCCGAGGCGTTGCCGGCTGCGTCCACGGCCACGAAATAATAGGTACCGGAGGCGGAGACCGGGATATCCACCGCAGTGGCAGCGGCAGCGGAAATTTTGGTGTAGGTATTCTGCTTATAGTCGCTGCTCCTGCCCCAGTAATAGCCGACGACCCCGGTATCGTCGCTGACGGCGGCGGTGACCGTCTGCTCCGCAGCCAGCCGGTTGGTCGCCGTCAGTGAGGCGGTCGGTGCCTTGGTGTCATACGGCTCGCTGATATCAATAGAGCCGTCATCCACACCGGAGGCCGGAACCTTCGCGTCCGGCGTATCGGAAAGCTCGATCTGCAGCTCGCCATTGCAATAGGTGAAGCCGTAGATCCGGTGGTTCGGGGATTGGCTGCCCGGCGTGTAGGTATACACCGTGCGCTCACTGCCGGTTACCGGGTCAAGCTCCACCACCGTGGTAGGGGTGGAATACAGCAGCTTATCCCCGGCGCTGCTCAGGCGGGAGTAGTTGCCGACCCAATAATACCCTTCCTGCTTGGCCTGCCAAAGGTCACTGAGCGTTTTGATGAGCGTGCCGCCGCCATTGACAACATCCGTCACACGGTAGATCTTTGCCTTGTATTCCCTGTCCTCTATCACCTTGTGCATGCAATAGAGCTGGCCATTCACCAGCTGATACTCCGCATCTGAATTCTGCCAATCGGCCGCATCATAGGTGGTATCCGTCGGGGTGGTATCATAATCGTCGGCTGTGTGCTTTGTTGAGATTATACCGGTGGTCGAACGCAGAAAGTTCTTATGCTCAACACGGCCCTTCCAGTCCAGCGTCGGATCATCCCAGGTCACATCCACATGGTACGCCTTGCCGTCCAGATACACGATGTTCCAGCCATGGTTGAGGTTGTACGAGCTGCAATAGGTGCTCCGGATTCCCACCTGCTCCAGCAGATACATATAGGCCATGGCATAGCCCTGGCAGACCGCCACTTTTTTCCCCAGCGCGCCGGAGGCAGTGTGGGATTCATACGGCTCTGCACCGCTCGATGTACGGCCGTCATACTCTGCCCACACAGCCAGGCGATCATGCAGCAGCAGCGCCTTTTGCAGCTCCGTCAGCGCTGCATTGCCGCGGATACCATCCAGCAGCTGATCCGCCGCCGACTGCATTGCCCCCAGGCATGCCTGGTACTTCTCCGGCGTGTTGGCAAAATCCAGGTACTGGATATCACGCAAAACGGTGAATGTCGACGCGCCGGCTCCCCCAAGCCGCCCTACATGAAAGGCCTCAGGAACGCTGTAATAGAAGTAGTCCGCCAGCGCCTGTAAAGCTTCTCCATTTAACGGAATATTGTATGCCGAAATATCGATCTCGGTCTTACATTGGGCAAGCTGCGGCAACAGATACGCCCGGAATGCCGCCACATCGCCGACATAGGCCTCCAGCCCCGGCGCATTCGTACCGGCGCTGTCGTGCAGCTGCTTTTCCTGCGCTATAACTACATGGATGCCGCTGTCCGCAGCCAGCGCCGTTACCGGGCAAGCCCCCACGATCAGCAGCACCGCCAGCAGCACCGCCAGCCATTTTCTTCCCTGCTTTACCATACCACTATCTCCTCTCACACAGTAAGAGCGGCCGCAAAAGCACACCCACCGCCTCTTGCTCTAAGTATATACTACAACAAATGGAAAGTCAACGCCGATACAGAAATCCCTGCCGCATTTTCGGAAAATGCGAAAAATCTTTATTTTGTTGTATTTACAACAGATTTTCCTAACCCTTTTCGATAGAATGGCGTCGTAGGGATCACCGCACGATGCCCTTTACCCAACCGAAAGGAGACAATGAACACGATGATCCGTAAAATCATTCAGATCGACGAAGAAAAATGCAACGGCTGCGGCGCCTGTGCCGCCGCCTGCCATGAAGGTGCCATCGGCATGGTGAACGGCAAGGCAAGGCTGCTGCGGGACGACTATTGCGACGGGCTTGGCGATTGCCTGCCCGCCTGTCCGACCGGCGCCATCACCTTCACCGAGCGCGAGGCAGCCGCCTACAACGAGCAGGCCGTGCTGGAGAACAAGCAGAAAAAGCAGGCCGGCGCCGCCCCTGTACACGCCGGATGCCCCGGCCACCAGCTGCGCCACTTCACCCGCAAGGCGGCGGATACCGCTGTTTCTGCTCCGGACAGCGGCGCCATTCCCTCTGCGCTGGCGCAGTGGCCGTGCCAGATCCGGCTGGTGCCGGTCAATGCACCGTATTTTGCCGGAGCCAAGCTGCTGATCGCCGCCGACTGCACTGCCTACGCCTACGCCAACACCCACCGGGAGTTCATGCAGGGACGCATTACACTGATCGGCTGCCCGAAGCTGGATGAGGTGGACTACGCCGAAAAGCTGACCCAGATCATCCGGGAAAATGATATCAAAAGCGTAACCGTTCTGCGTATGGAGGTGCCCTGCTGCGGCGGCCTGGAGCAGGCTGCCCGCACCGCGCTGCAGAACAGCGGGAAATTTCTTCCCTGGCAGGTGGTCACCATCTCCGTGGACGGCCGCATCCTGGACCGCTGACGGGTGTAAAGCTGCACAGCTTTTCAGATAATTCCGGCTTTTTCTCTTGCAGATGCCGCTGTTTTCTGCTATAATGCAGGCGGAACGGAGGCATCAAGCCATGAAGCAAGTGGAGATTTTTACCGACGGCGCCTGCTCGGGCAACCCCGGCAAGGGTGGCTGGGGCGCCGTGCTGCGCTACGGCGGCCATGAAAAGGAGCTGTGCGGCGGCGAGGCAGAAACCACCAACAACCGCATGGAGCTGACAGCCGTGATCGAAGCACTCTCGGCGCTGCGTGAGCCGTGCACCGTCACGCTGACCAGCGATTCCAAATATGTGATTGATGCGATCAATAAGAGCTGGGTATACGGCTGGCAGCGCAATGGCTGGAAAAAAGCCGATAAAAAGCCAGCGCTGAATGTGGATCTGTGGCAAAAGCTGCTGCCCCTGCTGAAAATCCACCGGGTAGAGTTTGTTTGGGTGAAGGGGCATGACGGCCACCCCGAAAACGAACGCTGCGACCGGCTGGCGGTGGGCTATTACAGCGATCCGCAAAATTTTCGCGAAACCCCTTGACAAATCCCGCAGCAGGTGTATCATAGGGATAGATTCTTCGAGGCGGGGTGTGAGTCCCCACCGGCGGTTAAAGTCCGCAACTGCCGCAACGCGGCACTGAACCGGTGAAATTCCGGTACCGACGGTATAGTCCGGATGGCAGAAGACAGCTGCGGCGTATGGCCGCGGCAGCCAATCGTCTGTTTTTGCCCTCACCCCGAAGGTGAGGGCATTTTTTATTGCACGAAAGGAGCGTCCCCCATGTCTGTTACCGCTGCGCGAAAAAATCCCGTGCTTTCCCTGACCGTCATCGGCGCCATGAGCGCACTGGCCACGGTGATCTATCTGCTTTTTCCGGAGATCCCGCTGGTGCCGGGCGTGGAATATCTGAAGATCGACCTGTCTGATATACCGGCACTGCTGACCGGGGTCGTTCTCGGCCCCCTGCCGGGTATTGCTGTGGAGGTCATCAAAAACGGCATCCACCTGCTGCGCACCACCACCTTCGGCATTGGTGAGCTGATGAATATTGGCGTCGGCGCCGTGATCGTGTGGGGACTGCACGGCTTTTCCACCCTGTTTTCCCGCCTGCTGCGCAAGCCGCTGATGCACGCCGCCGTATTCTACAGCGCAGCGGCATTGACAGTAGCCGCTGCCATTGCTGCCGGCTGGCTACTGAATGGTCTGCTGACCCCTCTGTACTTCCGCATCATGGGTATCCCGCTCACCACGGCCGGCGTACTGGCCGGCGTGTGGGGCTCCACACTGCTGAACGCCGTTAAGGCCGCACTGAACCTGCTGCCGCTGTACCCGCTGTATCTGGCTGTCTACCGGGCAAGTGAACGGCTGCTGCGCCGGTGAAAAAATTTGGCTCTTGACAAGCCGGCTGTGGCGTGGTATAGTACCATTTGACAATTTCATCACCTTATCAAGAGCGACGGAGGGAACAGGCCCGATGATGTCCGACAACCTGTGGCGGCGACGCCATAAGGTGCCAAATCCTGCGGTGACAAACCGAAAGATGAGGAGTTTTCCCGACGCTCGGCTTGTTTGCCGGGCGTTTTTTTGATGCAAACCCATACAGTTTAAGGAGGCTGTTACCATGAACAAACACCTATTTACATCCGAATCCGTAACCGAGGGGCATCCCGACAAGGTCTGTGACCAGATCTCCGATGCGGTTCTGGATGCGATCATCGCCAAGGATCCGACCGCGCATGTGGCCTGCGAGACCTTCTGCACCACTGGCTGCGTGACCGTTATGGGCGAGATCTCCACCACCTGCTATGTGGACATTCCCTCTATCGTGCGCCGGGTGGTCAAGGATATCGGCTATAATGGCGAAGAAGGCAATTTTGACGGTGCCACCTGCGCCGTGATGACGGCCATTGATGAGCAATCGCCGGATATTGCCATGGGCGTCAATGACGCGCTGGAGACCCGTGCCGGCGGCGATACCGATGCCTACGACCGCATCGGCGCCGGCGACCAGGGACTGATGTTTGGCTACGCCTGCCGCGAGACCAAGGAGCTGATGCCGCTGCCCATCTCGCTGGCACACGCGCTGTGCAAGCAGCTGGCAGCCGTGCGCAAAAACGGCACCCTCCCCTACCTGCGGCCGGACGGCAAGGCACAGGTGACGGTGGAATATGACGAAAACAACCGCCCACTGCGCATTGAGGCGGTGGTCGTATCCACCCAGCACAGTGCCAGCGTGTCTCTGGAAACCATCCGGGCGGATGTGATCCGCGAGATCATTACCCCGGTCATTCCGGCCGAGCTGCTGGACAAGGACACCAAGATCTATGTCAACCCCACCGGCCGCTTTGTGGTTGGCGGCCCGCAGGGCGATACCGGCCTGACCGGCCGCAAGATCATTGTGGATACCTATGGCGGGTACGCGCGCCACGGCGGCGGCGCCTTCTCCGGCAAGGACCCCACAAAGGTGGATCGCTCTGCCTGCTACATGGCGCGCTATGCAGCCAAAAATGTCGTCGCCGCCGGGCTGGCCAACCGCTGCGAGATCCAGCTGGCCTATGCCATCGGTGTAGCACATCCGGTATCCGTGCTGGTAGAAACCTTCGGCACCGGCAGCGCCCCGGATGCCGCAATCGCCGCGGCCGTGCAGAAGGTATTCGATTTCCGGCCGGCCGCCATTATCGACACCCTGCAGCTGCGGCAGCCGATCTACCGGCAGCTTGCCGCCTACGGCCATGTTGGCCGGGAGGATCTGGATGTCATCTGGGAGCGCACCGACCGTGTCCAGGCGCTGAAGGACGCCCTGGCCGAGGGTTGATTTTTCCTATACAGCAAAACCGCCGTGCGTGGCTGAAAAGCCGTGCACGGCGGGTTTTTCGCTGTATTTTGCGGGCTTTTCTGTCATTCAGGTAAAGGCCGGCGGATTTTCCCCCAACGGACGGACAGTCAGCGCTTCCCCGTCCGGGTTTTCGCGGTGCAGCTCCATTGCCCGGATGGTGCGATCCTCGTAGGTGGCGGTATAATATATTCCGCGGTCGGCATTGCAGCAGCAGGAATATTGGGTAAATTCATAGCGCTCCTCCCCCACTGCGCAGCAGCCGCGCGGCTGCTCAACTGCCGACAGGATATGAAAAAACTGGTGCACAGCAGAACGCTCATCCTCTCCGGAGCGGGAATTTAAGCGGACAAATGCCGCCCGCACAAAGCGGGAGGGCGAGGAAAGGTCACCCGGCAGCCCGAAGGCACCCATCCCCCGGCTGTAAGCCGGAACGGGCACCGCCGAAGAGAACCGGTTGACCGGCGGCTGCGCGGAAAGCTGCTGGTAATCGCTCAGGCGCCGGAGCTGCTCCGGAAAAGGCGGATTATTGGTCAGCACCCCCACCGGATCATCATACAGGTGCAGGCCGTCGGCCAGCGGCTCCACCACCAGGCAGCCGCTGCGGTCGGCCACCATCCAGTGGAGCTGTGCCGGCGGCAGATCGGCGCAAAAGGGCTGGCCGGTGATGGTCGTGCGTTCCAGCAGCTCCCGCGCCTGCCGGAGCGTTGCACAGCGGCCAAGAAGCCACGGAATAAAGGCATACTGCGGCACGGCCTCCCGGCCGGCAGCCGCCACGCCGTAAACGGCGTTGCCGACAAAATTCAGGCCGGCCACACACAGCCCTTTCTCATTCACCGCATCGTAATACAGCGGATACCCATTGCGCACATGGGCTATGCCGATCATGGCATAGTGCTCCCGCCCCACGCCGGGCAGAGGAAAATGCCTCGGCGTAACGGCCATGCTTTCACCATAGGTCATCTCATAATCCAGATTGCGTCCGCAATAGAAATCCTTTGCCTGATAAGTGGCTGCCGTACACATGGCAACAGACCCCCTTTTTTTGCTTTTACTATGCAAATAAAGCCCCTAAAATATACACGGCGGGGTCTCCCCCGCCGTGTATATTTTAGACTATGCCTATACTGAAACCGAAGTGGATGTTCTTTTCGCTGAGCCGGTATTCCTCCGGCAGATCCGGGCCGCAGGAAGCACTGCCAAGGCCGGAGCACTTATAATCCACACGCACGAAGGTCGCCTCGGAGCGGCCAATCTCGTCCGTGTGCCGCGCCTGCTCCAGCTGCTGTCCGCTATACGGCAGCACACAGCACTCCATCTGCCCCTCCGCGCGGAAGACCAGCGAATTCTCCATGCGCAGCTCCCGCACAGCGGTATGGTTGCCATGCTCCTGCGGGCGCACATACGGCACATACTCCGCAGCCGGTGTGCTCTGATACCAGCCGGCCGTGGCAAAGTGGCTGCTGTCGCAATAATTCTCCAGCGGCCCCTTGCCGAAATACTCAAAGGCGGTATTCTTCTTGGCCAGAGCCAGCTCAAAGCCCAGCCGCGGCAGCCAGGTGCACTCCTCTTTCACCTGTCCGTCCAGGCTGAAACGCAGCGTACCGTCGGCAAAGGCCGAGACGCACAGCGTATAGCGGAAGAAGGGGCTACGGGAAACACCGGCCTGTGAGCAGGTAAAGCGGGCGGTATTGCCCCCAACCGCCACCGCATACACATGGGTAAAGGGCACATCCACATTTTCGCCCATCCAGATATCCCGTTTATACCACCGGCCGGCCATGCGCGCATCATTATCCGTAGCGGCGCGGAAGGCGGTCAGCGCCATCGGCTGCCGGAGCAGCTCACGGCCATCCAGCACAGCCGAGGACAGAGTGCCCAGCTGCTTATCCAGCGTATAGGTGAAGCGATCGCCGGCAGCCACGATATAGCGGCCATCCTCCCGCAGCGGCAGCGGCTCCCCCTCCTGCAGCAGATTCTGCAGCTTCACCGGCAGCGCCTGCTGCAGGGTGCCCAGCTCCTGTCCGGCGGCATCCGCCAGCGTGACCGTGATAAAGCAGCCGTAGCGGCAGGCCGCCGGCAGCGCAGCGGCGGTATCCACCGTCGCCTCCCCGCCGGGGGCGGCGGCCACGGTCAGTGTGCGCTCCTCCAGCGTTTCGCCGTCGCAGGTGATCGCATAGCTGATGCGGCACTCGCTCAGGTCGGTAAAATCAAAGCGGTTCTGTATGGTCAGTCTGCCCGCCTGATAGGTAAAGCGGAAAGGCGCGTAGGCGGTTTTCACCTCATAGGTGCCGGCCTTGAAGGAGCGGTCAGAGAACACCAGGCCATCGCAGCAGAAATTGCCGTCATCCGTTTTTTCATCCGGGAAATCGCCGCCGTATTTCTGCACGCCGTCCACCAGCGCCACATGGTCGCACCACTCCCAGATGCAGCCGCCGACCAGCCGATCGTGCTGGTAGAAGGTCTCTACATAATCCCAAATACCGCCGGGGCCATTGCCCATGGCGTGGGCGTACTCACACAGGAAGATCGGCTGGCTGGTCTCCTCCCCCTGCGCCCATTTCTCCAGCTGCGGGATGCCGGGGTACATCCACGAAAACACACTGGTCCGGTCGCGGTTTTCGGTTGACCAGGCAAACACTTCTTCCGCCTTTTGGTACTTCTTCTCCAGCGCCTCCGTATCCTTGCCCAGCTTGCGGGCCTCCTCCAGCTGCTGCTTCAGGCTGTTGCGGGCGCCCATGTTGATATCATACGCGCGAGAAGCATCCTCGGCGTGCAGCAGACGGACCGGATCCTGTGCCCGCAGGTATTCCAGCATCGCGATATGGTTCGGGCCGTGGCCACTCTCATTGCCCACCGACCACATGAAAATGCTGATGTGGTTCTTATCCCGGCCATAGGCACGCGCCATGCGTTCCACATGCTCGGCCTTCCACTTCGGGTTGGTACAGGGCCAGATGGGATCCTCCACATCGAAACCGTACCCTACATTCGCCAGACGGCGCAAAAATCCGTGCGTCTCAATATCCGTTTCCAGCACCACATACAGGCCAAGCTCGTCACAGTAGTCCAGGAAGCGCGGTGACGGCGGATAGTGCGAGGTGCGCACGGTGTTCATATTCAGGGACTTCATCAGCCGCAGATCCCGCAGAATATCCTCATCGCTCATCACCCAGCCGTTCACCGGGTGCGAATCATGGTGGTTGACCCCCTTGAATTTGATCTTCTGCCCATTGATCAGGATGGTGCCCTCCGGCGTCACCGCAATGCTGCGGAAACCGATGCGCTGGGTGATCTGCTCACCGGCGTGGCACACCGTGAGGGTGTACAGATACGGCTTTTCGGCATTCCACAGCACCGGGTTCGTCACCTGCAGAGCCGCGTGGCCGTTCTCATCGCACACGGCGGTGGCCAGCGTCTTTTTGCCGTCTGCAATGGTCAGCGCCGCACCGGGCACAGCCTGTACGGTAACGCTGCCGTCAATATCCGTGCGGATATCCAGATCTACCACATGGCCGACCGGGCGCTCCAGTATGTACACATCGCGGAAGATGCCGTTCTGGCGGAAATGATCCTGATCCTCCAGATAGGAGCCGGAGCACCACTTGCGCACCACCACGCGCAGCCGGTTTTTCCCCGGCTGCACAAAGGCCGTCAAGTCAAATTCCGCCTGCAGATGGCTGCCCTCAGTGAAACCGACATAGCAGCCATTGACATAGACCGCCGCATGGGAGGAAACGCCCTCCAGCACCAGGTAGGTCTGCTTGCCGTCCGCACCGGCTGTGAAATCCCGCTCATAAAAGCCGGCCGGGTTCTCCATCGGCACATACGGCGGATCCACCGGAAACGGATAGTTGATATTGCTGTAATTCGGCTGCTCGTACCCGGTATTCTGCCAGGTGGAGGGAACCGTGACCGTATCCCATTTGTCAATCGCGGCGTCCTCGGCAACGGCATCGCCATCCTTGAAATAGGCGAAATGCCACTGGCCATTCAGCAGCTGATACTCAGCCGCTCCGGCCGGAATATAGTAGCTGCGCTGGGGCAGGCGGTTTTCAGAGGTCTTTTCCCAATTTTCATAATAGCGCATTGGATCAACTCCTTTCAATTCACAGCCATTATACGGAAGTCCGCCCAAAAAATCAACTGTTTTTTGTTGCAATCTATGCATTTTTGTTGCATCAAAACACATTCTGCCAGATGGGCAGCTCGGTTGTCCGCAGGCGCTCCAGCTGCGCCCGGCAAAGCGCCACGGTCTGCCGCAGCTCGTCCTCATCCCCACCGGCCGCCACGGCCGGCAGCACGGCAACGGTCTCTTCAATGCCGGAAAGGTCAGCGTGGCTCATAAAGCAGGGAAACAGGCGCGTACGCCGCGTATATTCCGTGCGGAAATTCTCGGCTGCCGCCGGCGTAGGCAGGGCATCCAGCGTCTCCAGCAGCCGGTCGATCTGCCGGTGCTGGTATACCTGCGATGCCACGCAAAGCCCCACCACAGCCAGCAGCAGCAATAGCCCGATCCACAAGCGTCTCATGCCCTATCCCCCTTACTTCACATCGTCGGCCGTCAGCAAAAAGCACTCGCCGGTCTTGGTGGCCGTCAGCAGGAACACCTGCTCCAGGGGGCAGCGTTTCTGCCGCAGCGTCTTCTGTAGCCAGCGGTCATCCAGGCCGCACAGCTGCAGCCCCCAATCCGAGCGTTTGCCATCGCTGACCACCACCACCGGCATACCGGTGTCCGGCAGCTCCTTTTTCACATCCCCGGCTGTGGCCGCCTGAAAGCGGGGATAACAATAGGCCGTGATGTGCCCATTGGTTTCTGCAATGGCATATTGCACCTGCCGCAGGTCGAAGATCTCCTGCTGGCGCAGGGATTCCACCAGATCGTCCACCGTGATGCGCAGGCGGCGCATGGTTTTTTCCTCCACATGCCCATCCTTGATAATCGGCACCGGCGATCCACTGATCGCCCTGGAAAGGGTCGGAAATTTCAGCATCAGGCAGGATAGCAGCAGCTCCAGCCCGACCAGCACCAGGATCGGCAGCACGCCGTTCAGCAGCGGCAGGCCGTTTTCCTGCATCGGCACCGAGGCCAGATCAGACAGCAGCAGCGTCACCACCAGCTCCGATGGCTGCAGCTCACCGATCTGCCGCTTGCCCATCAGCCGCATGGCCACCATCAGCAGAAAATACAGGATCACCGTCCGGATGACCGAGATGCACATATTCCTCGCCCCTTTTTATTGCTAAAAAGAGGTTGCCCGCCCACAAAAGGGATTATACACCCCGGCACAGCGCCCCCCGGCAAAAAAGGACGGCGCATCCGCTAAGACGCGCCGTCCCTGGCTTTATTCTTCAACTGACGGACAATGGTCATAATCAAAATCGCAGGCCTCCAGAAACGCCTTTGCCATCAGCGTGGCGCCCATCTGGTTCGGATGCACCCTGTCCCAGGCGATGCAGGAGGAATGACGGATGTGCAAAAACGCCTCATACAGCGCCTGGAAATCCACCAGGCGGCATCCGTACTGATCCGCCAGCTCCCGGCAGATTGCCCCGTATTCGTCCATTCGCCGGCGCATGGGGTCGTCCCGGTTCGGCTCCATATAGTAGGGCGTCAGCAGGAAGAGCCCTTTGACGGTATCCTTGACCGCCAGGATCATCTTCTCCACATTTTCCCGGTATTCCTCCGGGGAGACCGCTGCATCCGGTATGGCCGGCGAATCAAACTGCCGCCACACATCATTGATGCCGATACAGATGGACACCCACTGCGGCTTCAGCGCCACCACATCGCGGTCGTAGCGGGCCAGCAGATCCCGGCTGGTATTACCGCTGATGCCGGAATTGGTCACCCGGATATTCCGCTCCGGATACCAGGCCACCAGCATATTTTCGATCACGCGCACATAGCTGCGGCCGACATTATCGAACAGCCCCTCACCAACCGGCTGCGCGCTGCCCATATCCGTAACCGAATCCCCGGCAAACACAATTCGGTCTCCGTTTTCAAAAATCATTGCGCTCTCTCCCTTCGCGGAGAATTCTATCACACAAACGCTTTCACCGCAAGCCTCAATTTGGCAGGAGGTTATTCCCCCAAACCCGGCCAAACAAAACTACCGCCGCGCTCCTCCGCCCTTGGAAAACACCTTCATGCCCACGCCGGAATCCTGTATCAGGATATCCCCCGGCAGACGGGAAAACCTGACCGTTACGAACAGGTCGCCGGCAGCCCCCGAAAGGTTGATCACCTGGATCAGGTACACCACCCAAAACCACTCGGCCGGAACAAGGCAGTTAATAACCGCCAGAACAATCCCCCAGAACACGATCGGTGCCAAAGCAATAAATACATAGGCGCCTTTCCCGTAATAATCCCGGCTGCCGGCAAAGGTGTACATCCCCGTAAAGCCGTACCGGACCTTTTTCGTTCCGCAAAGCTTCATCGCAGCACCGTGGACAAGCTCATGCAAAACCATATAAAGAACCATGGCGACAAGCAGAACGGCAAACCGCAGGAAGTAACCGGCCATCCCGTCCTGCATACGGAACACGGAAGAAAGCGGCACAAAAAACTGCATAACCACCACCAGGACAGCCGCTATGACGATCGCCAGCACATTCACGATCACGGCAGCCTTTTTATCCCTCTGGAGGTCAACCGAGTAAATCTCACGATATCCATCGGGCAGATTGCCAACAGCTTTCATCATATCTTTTCCGCACCCCCGCTTATCGGATATTCTGCCAGTCCCGGATCTCTGCCTGCAGCGCCCGGTAGGTGTCAACCTCGTTGCGGTAGCCCATTTCCATCAGCGTGGCGATCAGCTCATGATGCGCCTCACAGCAGAGGACATTGCGCAGACGCTTGACCGCCTCGGCATCCCCCTCCAGCATCTCCGGGCGAAACGCCAGCATACCGGCATAATGCGGCCCGATTATCGTACACCAGATCTTGAACAGGCGCAGCAGCTCACCGCGGTCGGTGATCGGCCGGCACAGGGCGTCCAGGTAGCGATCGAACCGCGCTTTTGCCCCGCCGGTAAGCAGAGCCAGCGGCTCATCCACCGAGCCGAAATGATACGGATGCAGCTGCATGGTAATACCGGCCGTTGTAAACTCCAGCTCTGTCATGTACCCATAGTACCAGGCGCTGTCCGGCGCGGCAGCATAGGCCTCCGGCTCGGTGGGAAAATAGAAATTCCCCATGCTGTACACAATGGGCTTGCCCTCATAGATCTCGTATCCCTGTGGGCAATGGGTGTGCATGGCAATGACCGCGTCCGCCCCCAGCCGGGTCCACAGGCGATACCAGTCATTCTTTTTCGGCGAAGGGAACGGATTGTTCTCGTTGCCGCCATGGAAGTACACCACCACATATTCCGCTGTTTTCTTTTCCTCGGCAATGCGGTCAGCCAGCCGCAGGGGCGCATAGCCGGCGCTGCCCGGCGTGGTGGCGGTGGCAGTGCCGAACTCGTTTTCGCAGGCGGCAATCACCGCCACGCGGATGCCGTCCTTTTCAAACCGCAGCGCCCGGTAGGCATCGTCCAGCGTTTCGCCGGCGCCCGCCCAGGCAATGCCGTTCTCCCGCAAGCACTCCCATGTGGAGCGCATCCCGGCCTCTCCGAAATCGCCGAAGTGGTTATTCGCCAGACCGACCGCATCTACGCCCAGCGCCTTCAAAAAGGCCACACAGTGGCGCGAGGAGCGCAGGGCCGGGCCGCTTTTGATAATCTCCCCCGCCGTGGAGTCATACAGCACATTCTCCAGATTGACCATGCGAAAATCTGCCCCATCAAATACCGGCTTTACCGACCGCACACGCTCGGCGGCATTTTCCGGCGTGATACCGCCATCCCGGCACCGGAAAGACACATCGCTGCCAAACAGAATTTTCATACCCCATTCCCCCGTCCTTGTTTTTCACGCGCAGTATACCATACTCCACGGAAAACCGCAAGAAAAAAGCACCATTTTTGCGCCGGGGAGGCGGAATAACTCCAAAAGAAGGGCTTAAAACAGGCATTATTCGAAATACCCGATATAGCGTATCTCCGTTTTATCCTCCGGAAACAGAAATGCATACAGATCAACAAAATAATCGTCGGTCATGCTGGCAATATAGTCTGTTACAAGCTGATCCGGTGCTGTTTTTTCATAAGGAAAATCTCTTTTATAATGCGCTTTGTTCACGAAGTCAATGTGATGTGTAAATATCGGCGAATCGAAACGGCTGTTTTTAAGATCCGAAAGCAATTTCTCATAAACCCTTGCCATCATGGGCTTTACGGTCTGCCGCATAGCGGATTTTACCGAATCATTTTTGTATATCCGCTCGTAATTATCCGCCTTTGCCTTTTTCAGCGCCGCAAAATGCGCGCTGTCCATTTTGATATACGGCTTTTTATAGCTGTTTTCGATGATATTCACGATCAGGTTGTTGATGATCTCGGCATTGTAGGCACCGATAGCACCGCTCTCAAACGCGGCATTGGAGACGATGTGTGCCCGCTCGGCATCCTGCCTGTCCTTGCCAAGATACGCAATGATGTCCGATATACGCACAACACAGCCCTCCAGCGTAGCCGGGACCAATTGGCGGACATACTTTTTATCGGTGTAGCACGCCTCAATCTGTCTGTCAAACGCCTCAAAGCTCTCCAGCGGCTTTGGACGATACTCCGAAAGCTCCATCTCACCGTCATGCGCGGCGATCCCATTAAGGGTCTGCAGCGTGATATTGTACGGGAAAATTTTATCCAGCACTCTTACCGAATGGATATTGTGGCTGAAGTGCCTGCCGGTATGCGAAAACAACAGGTCATCGAGAAATTCCTCTCCCGCGTGACCGAACGGCGTATGCCCTATATCATGGCCGAGCGCAATGGCCTCGATCAGATCAAGGTTAAGGCCCAGCGCCTTGCCGATCGTGCGCGCTATGCGGGAGACCAGCTGGACATGCAGTATGCGGCGTGTGATATCATCATTTTTATAAAATGAAAACACCTGCGTTTTGTCCGCATACCGGTTGAAATACGGGCAATGGAGGATCTTATCGTTATCCCGTATAAACGCCGTGCGGATAGCGGTTGCTTTATCCCGTCCGTTATCCCGGCGCAGAGCGTTTTCTTCATTGAATGCAAACGCCGAAAGCGGATCGTTCCTCCGGTCCTTTTCTATCTGTTCTGAAATCGCATCGGAAAGCTTTTCGTAATTCAGCACAATACTCACCCGGAAGAATTATAGCACAAAAATTGACGGGATGCAATTTCTGTGTTAATACCATGCCTTAGGCGGCTTTCAACAACCCAGCCAGGAAGACCTCCTCCATTGACAACTGCCCCTTACAGATATCATCAAAGAGCTCTGCCTCGTCACACATGATCTGATCCGGTTCAGGCAAACCATACACATTGACAAGATCGTCTTTGGCCAGTTCGATCGCCTGTTCCACCATGTCAACATCCCAAAGATCCTTCGGCAGAGCATATCGAACAGCATCTTCCGTATAAACATAGTCACTCCGATATAACGCCCCTGCCGCAAGCAATTCTTCCAGCCTGTCCGTCAGATCATCCAGCCTCCAAAGAAGCTGCTTCTCCGGTGAAGGATAACTCCTGTCATAGTCTCTATCCAAAATGTATGGCCGATATCTGTCATAAAACCTCATTGGACTACCACCTTTCAAGTGCTTTGAATCTGTGCCCGCAGCTTGCTTCACTTCTTCCTGCGTTTTCCGGAAGCCTTGCTGCTTGCGGCATTGTCTCCATCCCACGGTATTTCGCCTATTTGTAGTATTTATCTGCCAGTTTCAATGTGATCGCCTCATCGGCCGGAATATACCATTCGGCTTTTCGACTGATGTAATCACGCAGTGTTTCCTCTTTGACCATGGATCTGCCGACGACCTCCGCAATGAGCATTTCCTGCAGACGGATCGTTTCGTTTAACTCCTGTTTGATCCCTTCGGTCTTGTCAACAGCAAACAGAGATATGTCATGAAACATCAGTGTTGCCGCTTCACCGACAAACCGTTTCACACCAGAAAGCCACACCCACAGGGCCATACTCATGCAGGAACCGATGCATACCGTATGGACAGGTGTTTTGCTTCTTTTAATGATATCAACAAGTGCCAGGCCGTCATATAGGCTTCCTCCATAGGAATTGATAAAAAGGCGGATGGGCTCCCGCTCCCAATCCTTGTAAATCTCTTCCTTTTTGTCATCATCGTAATTGATTTCAAATATTTCCTGGATAATCTCTTTGACCGCATTCTGTGATATCCGGTCGCTCAAAAGTAAGTTGCGTTTGCGGTGTTCAGGCTGTTTTTCTGTGCTCATAAGTACTCTCCTTTTTATTTTTTCTGCCAATCAGAATTCTTTACTCTCCTTTCTCCCGACGGCGTTTAAATTATAGAACATTCCATGCACCATTATTGGTTCACGGAAAGCTCCCGCATTTTAACGATCGTCTGGGAACCCGGATCATGCTCAGGCACATAACAGAAACAGAGCCGCGATTTTATCGCGGCTCTGTTTTTGGTTATGGCAGGCATTGACCGGCTTGCGGGCTGTCCTGTCTATACTTGTTGATATTTCCTGATCCCGTTCTCTAATTCCTCCCGGATCCTTTCTCTCAGACGCTCCGGCGCCATTACCTCCACATAATGGATGTATTGCATTGCCCAGTGTTCCATAGCCATAGGACTCGCTTTCAGCGATACCTTTATCTTAGTCGCATCACCGGTTTTGGTAAACTTAACACCGGTGCCAAACCAGTCGATAATTTGGTCAACGATACGGACATCGGCAATAAACTCGATCAGCTCCGGCTTATCTGTGTACATATATGGCATGGTTGAGGAAATCTTCTTATAGTTGATTCCGCCTTCATAACCGGGAACACTCCGAATAGGCGTAGCCTTCTTGTGTGAAATTTTCATGTTGGTGATCCGATCAAGCCGATGGAAAACCAGATTGCCCCAATATTCGCTGTACGCCATCAGGTAATACCGCTGATTATGCAGGATCAGCTGATAGGGACTGACATACTGGAATGACGATTTGTGCAGCTTTTTATCCACACCATATTTGTTATAGTCATAGTGAACTTGATGGCTCTGCTCAATTGCTGCGTCGATCAGCTCGATATTGTAGAATAACGCCTGATTGTCGGTTTTGCTCCAATCATTCACCGAGTGTATGTGTTTGACGCTTGCCCGAAAGTACCTATTGGAAAGGCCGCAAAGCCGGTCGATCAGGTCTTTTGAGTGCTTAGCGGTAATATGCTTGCTGCTCAAAATGCCATCGATCAGCATATGCAGCTCTGAATCCTCAAAATCGCGGCACGCCAAAAAGCTTCCCATCCTGCAGGTTTCAATTTCGATCCCCGCTTCCTTAAGCAAGGAAAGATTTCTGCTGATCGCTTTCCGTTCGATGACGATTTTGTATTCATTTTCCAGAATTTTTGCGATATTCTCCTGTGTCAAAGGATGATCGCAACCGCTGTAGTCTTTAAGGATCTGCCATATTCTTATCAACGCCAGTTTTTTAGGTTCAAAGCTTTCCATTACCGCCCCTCCGAATTACAGCACTACCTAAATCGTACCATATCCGGTACATTAAGTCAAACAGATAATTATCCATAATGCTATATATGGCGGATATGGCTGCGCGTCGTATTCCCGGCAGAAGAAGGTATCGCTGTCCGGGCAATACTGCCCGCCGATGTCTTCCATATTGCAGCCAAATTTTCTGCGCACCACGACGACACCGCTACGGACAGCTTTGGGGGCGATAAACGGCTCGCTTCCCTCGCGCAGCCCGCCCGAAGAGACCTCCTGGCTCGGTTTACCTCTCCAGAAAGGCGCGGATGGTTCGGATATAGTCATTCGCCCTGAGCACTGTGGACAGGTGTCCGCCCGATACATAGGAAATCTGCGGATTGTGCATCAATTTGATCAGATCCTCCTGCATCTTTTCCGAAAAGAAATCCTGATCCGGCAGGATAAGAAGAATTTTGCCGGCAAGCGCCGCAAAATCCGCCTCGGTTACGGGTTCCTGGTTCATGAGGTCGGCAAGCAGGCCGGAAATATGCACATCCTTCTCCTGTTTGTAGTCCCTGAAGATCGTCTCAAACATATCCTGCGCACCGGCAATCTCCTCGACACTTTCATTGCGGATATGGCTCATGCCGACCCGGATGAGCCTCGGCTTCAGCTTTTCATAGTTGCAGTGCTTCATATACCACAGCATCAGCGGCGCAAAAAAGTATTTCTTTTTCAAGCTTTTCAGCGTATTCGCATCCATGCCGCCGGTAGAAATGAGGATCAGCCCGCCTGTTTCTACCGGATACTTCTGCACATAGATCTGCGCGACCATGCCGCCGTCACTGACGCCGATAAAGAGCGGCTTTTCAACGCCGAGCCTTTCAAAGAACGCATGCATTCCCGCAACCAGCGCCTGATTGGTGCGCAGCTCTTGCGGATAATCAAACAGGAGAACGCGGTAATCATCGGACAGCCCATCCACATAGTCCATCCACATTTCCAGCGTATTCATGCCACCGTTCAGGAACACAAGCGTTTTTGCGTCCTCTTTTCCGCTCAGAATATAGCGGTATCGCGCACCGTCAACGGTCACCGTCCTGCAGGGGTGCGCCGCCGTGAATCCTTTTAATTTTTCTGAATACAGCTTCATCGTTTTTCCTCCTTATGCCCGTAAATCGACAAATGGAGCCACATCAGGGCTGTCGTGCCGGCCATGCCGCCCCTTATCCCTGCTTTTTATTTTAGGTACTGCCCGCACTCTTTTTCAAGCTCTTTCCACACCGGATATTCCGCACCGATCTCATCAAAGAAGCGTTTCAGATCCCGGTTCAGCGCGCTCATCTCATCCACGGCATTCATGGCATGATCGGAAGCGCAGATCTTTCCAAGACCCGTAGCACACATCAGCTTGAAAAAGCGCAGGCAGGTCTTGCGATACGCAGCGCCCTCGAATTCTGTGTCCTCTTTCGGCAAAATCGTATGTCCGGCCTTCCGGATGGCACGGTAGCCCTCGATATTGGCATCGATCAGCCGGTTCAGATATGCCGTGTTGCCCCGGAGCTTTTTCAGGTTGCCATCCGTTTTGTAGCAGGCAAATGCCGCCGGCATCACGAACGCCGCATGGCAGAGAAGATAATCCTCCATATCCGGCTCATAGACCACCTTGTATTTTGTGCCGCTGAAGATCTGCCCGATCAGCTGCTCGTTTGAAGGCACACCCGCAAGCTGACCGATGGTAATCTTCCTAAGATCAACCGACGCCACCCGGTCGCTTTCCCGATGTCCTGCCGCGACCGTAAAGGCAAACAGCACATTTTTCTCCGGCAGCGCGGCGGCAAGCGCCCTCGCCCGCACATTGTTGCCCACAAAGACGATGTTTTTCGTTTTGTTCGCCCGCAGGGCATCCATCACCGTGTCAATCTGCGTATATCGCACAGCCACGAAGATCGCGTCGTATGGATCATCCGGCTTCAGTTCGGTCACCACCTGGATACGGCTGACCGATACGCGGGGCGAAAATGTATCCTTGATCCGCAGGCCGTTCTTCCGGATCTGCTCCGCCCACTCTCCCCGTGCCAGCAGGGTGACATCCTTTCCGGCTCGGAAGAGATTTCTGGCCAGATTGCAGCCCAGCACGCCTGCACCGTAAACGAGAATTTTCATTTTCTCCACTCCTTTTTTCCATTTATCCTAATGCCACATCAAGCAGCATCATCACACTAAATCCGACTGCGAAGAACACCGTCCCCACATTGGAATGCTTACCCTGAGACATTTCCGGGATCAGCTCTTCCACCACCACATAAAGCATCGCGCCGGCGGCAAAGCTCAATAGATACGGCAGAGCCGGTATCACCAGCTGGGCGGCGATCAGCGTCAGCACTGCACCGATGGGCTCCACAATTCCCGAAAGCACACCGCCGAGGAAAGCCTTGCCCTTTCTCTCACCTTCGGCGCGGAGCGGCATGGATATGATCGCCCCCTCCGGGAAATTCTGAATGGCTATTCCGAGCGACAGGGCCAGCGCGCTTGCCGCCGTGATCTGCGCATTTTCCGCAAAAAAGCCCGCATACATCACGCCAACTGCCATTCCCTCCGGGATATTGTGCAGTGTCACCGCCAATACCATCATGGTTGTGCGTCCAAGCTTGGTTTTCGGGCCTTCCGCCTGGTCACTCCCAAGATGAAGGTGCGGGATCAGATGATCCAGCGCCAGCAAAAACAGCACACCGACCCAAAAGCCGATAAACGCCGGGAGAAATGAGAGTCTTCCCATATTTTCCGCCTGCTCTATCGCCGGGATCAGCAGGCTCCAGACCGAGGCAGCGACCATCACCCCGGCAGCAAACCCTGCCAGTGCACGCTGCACCGCATCGCCGAGGGACTTTTTCATACAGAACACGCACGCTGCACCGCAGGCCGTGCCAAGGAAAGGAATCAATATTCCCCAAAAGGTCTCCATCTTCCGCTCCTTATTATCCCACACCCATCAGGAAGCCGCCTTTGGCGTTTTCCTCGGTGTCGTCTGATTCATCATAGGCGTCGTAGGGAGCGCTCGGGTCGTGCACCCTTTTCTTAAACGGCGAGCAGAGCTGATCCTTGTGCGCAAAGGCAAACCCGAAATTGTCCGTCCAACCGGTATGGCCGGTGATGAACAGGGGATGTACGCCCATCTTTTTTAGTTTTGCCTCAAGGATGGCGAGTGACTTTACAGCAAGCTTGTTGTTCTCCGCAAGGGTGGAAATAAAGCTGTAGCCGCCGTCCGCGCCAAACCACAGGGTATCGCCGGTAAAGAGATACTTGTCGTCGATCAGATAGACCATATGCCCCCAGGTGTGGCCGGGGACAAGGAGGCATTTAATTTTGATGTCTCCGATGCGCAGGGTCTCGCCGTCCTTCAGCAGCTGCTTTTTGTTGTTGATCGTCACCTGCGGCAGCTTGTAGAGGTGATAGATCACCTTGCGGCGCACCTCACCGGTCAAGTAACGGTTCTCGATCTCGCCGATGTACAGCTTGGCCTTTTTGAACAGCCCCGGGCTGTCCGCCTCCACCGCGCCCACATGGTCGGTATCCTGATGGGTGATGAAAATGTGCCGGATGGACTTCGGGTCAATACCGAGCCAGCCCATTTTCTCCGCAAGGCGGTCATAGTTATAGCCCGCGTCGATCATGATGGTCGTGTCACCCTTGCGGTAGAAAAAGATATTCGCCACCCATTCGCGCACGCAGGCAACATTTTCATCAATCCAGCCGGTGTTCAACGGCTTGAATATCTCCTTGCCGCGGTACATTTTGCTCATTTCTTTTTTCTGAAATTCGGTTGCCTTTTTGGACATTTCCGTTCCTCCTTCAGCTGTTTTCGGTCTGACTTGCCGGTGCGTGTGTGAAAAACTCCATGGCCCGCCGGTAGAATTCCCGCGGGTGGAGCATTACCAGCTCCGCGTGCTCCATCTTCGGGATGCTGCACAGCTGTACATTGGGAAAATACTTCTTCACGAAACGCATATTCGCGCTGCGCGCCTTCTTTTCCTCTTCGCCGTACCAATAGGTGATACGGCAGCCGGTTTCCGCCGGCACAGATGGCAGCGCATAGTTGTTCGCCGACCAAAAGATATTGCGGACGGTTCGATTGGAATAGGTTTTCAGATACGCCGTCAGGGCATCGTATTCCTTCACCGGGTCACGCCCCGGCAGCGTCCAGCGCTCCGGCGGGTAAGCAGCCTCAAGGATCTTGCGACTTTTCGCAATCAGCCTGAACCCCCAAAAGTCACGCAGACAGGCAAGGCGGCGTAAAATCAGCGGCATCTGATACGGCGTAATGCCGGCATCAATGACGGCACACTCAACCGGGATTTTCCCCAGGGCAAGAAAGCGCGTCAGGCACGCGCCTCCGAGCGAGCAGCCGTAAGCCGCATCCAGACGGGAGATGCCATGCTGCTGCAGCCAATCGGTCACCTCGTCCACCGTCGTTTCTACGGAGACAAAGTCCTCTCCCGTTTCACCATGGCCGTCATAGACGATCTGCATTACATGGTAATCCCGCGCAAGCAGAGTCACCGCATCGGCGAACACCCACTCCGGTTCCGCCGTACACGGCAGGAACAGCAGCGTCCTTTCATGTTCTTTTCCGTATTCCAGAACCCTCATACCATCCGCTCCTCCTGGCTTTTTGCAGCGTTATTTTTCCGGATCACTTTCTGTCATCGCGCCAAAGAGTGCCGGTGCGCCGCCTGAACCTCTTGTAAAAACGCTTCCGGATGCTCACCGGCAAGACCGCCATGACCCAGATCCGTAAAGATCTTTGTTTCAAACGGATAGCCGGTTTTCTTCAGAGCCTCAAGCCCCACTGACAGCTTTTTGTCCACGCTGCCCCTAATCCCGTACCAGAGGAACATATCGGTTCTTGCAAACAAGGAATAGTCGGTCTTTTTGCCGATCAGATCGTAGTCCTGGTTCTTCCAGCTGCGCCATGTCGCCTTGCCGTAAAGGATACGGTCGGCTTCTTCAAGCGTCCGCCCGGTGACCTTCGCGAGAAACTTCTTCCTCCTCGGCCCCGGATGCCCCATGATCGCGTAGAACAAGCCCGTGAAGAAGAAACAATAAACCTCCTTGCCCCACCGGCTCCTGATGTTGGGATAATCCCGCAGCCCCATGCCGTCGGCGATCGTTGTTGTAATTTTCAGACGCTTATCCGCAAGAACCTCCATCAGCACGCGACATCCATAGGAAATACCGTAGAGAATGTCGATCCTGCCACCGTAATGCGCCACGATATAATCGCCGAGCCGTTTTGCCTCATCCATTGGCGATACAAACTCCGTTTCCGGCTCGTCGGGATTAAAGCCATCGTAAGCAACCAGCACCACATGATAGACCCTCGCCATTTCTTTCGCTGTTGGCAGCATACCGCGATAGCTTGTGCCGCCGCCGTGGAGCATGACCATAAGCTCCGGGTTCTCCGCGCCGAATTCAAAGTATTTCATAGTCTTGCTCCAATCTCATTTCTTCAAAATCGCCGTGATTTTGGCAAAGTCCTCACGCGCCTCCTTGAAATACGGCAGCATGCAGTAGCAGTGCACCATCTTCGGTCTGGCAAAGGCGGTGTACGGAACGCCCGCGCGCTTGCAGGCTTCCTCAAAGTCCGGCAGAGCACCGTACAACACTTCATCTGCGGAATAAAAGAAATGAATATCCCCCACACCGGAGAAATCGCCGCGAGAGCCGGAAATCATATAGTCCGGTACATGCTCCTGCCCGTGGCGCATAAACTTTTCCACCGTCACCATAAAGGCGTAGTCGATGGCAACATTCCGCCCATTCAGCGCCTGCATCCGCGCCTTTTCGGCGTCGTTCCACGGCACCTCTCCGGGAGAGACGGCAACGATGTGCCGGGGCTGCGGCAGCGGCTCGGGCTGCGCATTATTGTGCGCGGCAATGCCCAGCGCCAGGGCGCCGCCGGAGGAAAAGCCGCAGGTGCTGACATTTCCGCCGCCATAAATACCGATCATTTTGCGGTAGCATTCGTACACCATCGCGTATGTATCGGTGATACAATGCTCCATACAGAGCGGATAAAACGGGAACCACACATCGCAGCCGGTATCCCGCATCAGCTTACGCATCACGGGCAGATCCCCTTTATCGGGGCCGATGACCATGCCGCCGCCGAAAAAGTAGAGGATCGCACGCTCGGCCGGCTCCGGATTTTCACGGACGATCAGGCACGGGAAGCCGTTCACCGTAATCATCTCATAGTGCGCCTTGTGGTCAGTGGGCGTAAATACGCCGCGATGGCGGTTCTGTTTTTCGATGACCTTGGCAATCTCGGCCTCCGGCAGCCCGAACGCCTTTTTCGCGCCGGAAAGCCGATACGCCCCGCGCAGCAGAGAAGCAAATACACTCATATTGATTACTCCCTTTCCAAAGCCAGTATCTTACTGGAGATAGACAACCGGGCGGATATCTGCCGCCCAATGGTTAGGGAAGGCTAACCGTCGGACACGCCTTGCCGTACCGGTAAAATTCAGCCCATACCGCCAGCAAAAATGACCGAAACCGTTTATACGGTCACAGTATAGCATACTGCGTTTTGTTTCGCAATAGAAAATCCAAATTTCTGTCCGAAAAACTGCGGGCGCGAATCGGTATTAACTGTCCGGTTCTCCGCACCCTGCCCCCGACGCACCTTTTCCTTTTGCTTTTTGCCATGACAAGCCAAAACCGTTTACAGCCGCTCTCCCCCGCTCTTTCCTGCACACGCTCCCGTCGATCGCACAAGCGGCAAGCCCGAAACCGGGCCTGCCGCTTGTTGTGCGAAATATTCAGTTATCCAGAGTATCGTAGCTGAATCGGAACTCCGTTATTTTCGGGCTGCTCCATGTGGTAAAGTCCAGCTCCTCTGACGGTATCGTCAGCGTGTAAATGGAAGTACCTCTTTCCATGATGTACAGATCCATATCAAAGTGCTTGCTGAAAAGCGGACTATCCCCATCCGCCACCGCGATATCCACACCCGACAGCCCCACATCCTTGTCGGTGCCGTTGGCGGTATACAGCGTGATCTGCACATTGTTGTTGATGTCCATATACATTTCCGTGACCTTGCACATCACGGCACCGTCATAGAAGATCATCGTATTGTTGATGTCAAACGGGATAAAGAATTTTGCCCAGGCATAGCCTTGCTCCATCGCCTCACGCCCGTAATAGGTAAACCCGGCGTCATCGTAGCCCGACTGCAGCTTAGAGCGCACCGCATCATTCCATTCGATCTTCCAGCCATCGTTCCCGCGGGTCATAATCGTGGACAGGTACACCGACTGTTCCCTTTCTGCCGGGTAGTTTGCGGGTATCTGATAATACAGTGCCGTGAACCATACGGAATCGCCCTCCTGCGCCGCTATGGCGATCAGGCTTTTCCCGTATTCCTGAAAGCGGTCATACGATGTGGTATAATACTGGTCAATCACCGTGCTTTCGGTATTGCGGAACAGCTTTTCAAAGGATTTTTTATCCTTGCCGGCATACTCGATAAGCTTATCGGTGAGGATCTGTGCGGCTTCTATAATATCGGTATCGCCGCTGACGATCATATCGCCGCTGTCCGGTTTTGTCGTTTTGTTATCAGACGCATCACCGGTGCCGGAGGTTGTATCGGGCGTTGCATGATCGTCTGTGTCGCTCCTATCAGTCTGGGTCGTATGGTTTTTCGGATTGCTGCCGTCTATTGCCCCATAAAGAGTCGGCACGCCGAGGTTGGCGAGAATGCAGACGACCAGCCCACAGGCGATAAGGCCGCTTGTAAATCCGGCAAGTCCTCTGCCGTTGCGCTCCGGATTTTTTCCTTTTGTGACGGCATTCTTGATGCCGAGCAGCAGGGAGTTTTCCCCGGACACCACCGACACAAACAGCAGCACCGCCAGCGACAGCACAAAGGCATACGGCAAAAGCAGGGCGATACCGATCGCGGCAAGGAAAAACCACAGTGCCGGCGGTTTCAGGCGCACCATATTGCCAAGGGCGGCTTTCAGTCGCCCGCCGATTCCGCCGCGCTTGATTTCAGAGATCAGATTGCTGACTGCCGTAATGAGAAAATAGAAAAACAGAGCGGCAAATATCTGATTTGCCGTGTTATTCTTTGAAAAGAGGGTACCGGCAAAAAACGCTGTAATAATTGCCGAGGCAAGCGACATCACCAGCTTCACGATCAGAGACGGAAGAAACTTTTTGCCCTCATAGGCGCGCAGCATTCCGTACAGTGCGTTTGTGAGGATCTCTTTGATTGTTTTCATACGGCTCACCTCACAATACGGCTTTCAGCACGGCAACCAGAATCGCCGCACAGATATTGACCAGCAGGGCTATGCCTATTCCGCGCAGAACCCGTTTTGCCGACGGCTTATCCGGCTGTCCTTTTTCGCCCTCCGGCAGCTCAAAGCCAATTTCACCGGTCAGCATTTTGGCAATATGCTGTTTGTTTTCCTCGGTCTTTGCGAACGAGTGAACATACACACGCTCCTGTGCCTCGGTTTTATCAAACAGGCTGCCAAAAAACGCATAGCCCTCTTCGGCGTTCGTGACCGTCACACTGCGGTTGCATTTCCCATCCCGGTACTGCGCGCTTAAAACGCCGCTTTCCAGCGCCGAATGCATTGCCGCCACAAGATACTGCTTTGCAATTTCATAGGAAACAGGGCCGGCGACGGTCAGCTCCCCGTGCTTGGCGTTCATCATCAACCAGGCGCCGTCAAACGGAATGAAGTATACATCCGCACTGCCGCTTTCTTCTTTCAGCTCGGCACGCAGACACTTTTCAGGCGTGAACAGGGCTTTGACAAACGCGCGGATCGGCTCTGCCGGCTGCCGTGCATCGTCCGCCATGCCCAGCTCTTTGAGAAGACGGTCGGTCTCGCTTAAAGCCTCCGCCGGCAGACCGTTTATCAGCGCCTCGGTGTCGGGAGCAAGCTCGTTCATCGGCGATATATCGTTGTATTCAAGCCCCGCCATCTCGCCCAGCCGTTTTATCATCAGATAATTCAGTGTGAATTTCATTTTGCTCCCCCCTTACTGGTATAAAACCGCTCAATCAGCTTCCGGTAGTTTTCCAGTCCTCTTTCTGCACTGCCGTTGCCCTTTATCAACGCATCCTCCGCCGTATCGCCGAAGCCCATGAGGAACTCGCCGAGCCCCATGCCCTCTTCGCCGAACACGGCGTTATACAGATCGCCGTTATTCTCGGCAAGCAGAATATCTTCGGCGTCTACAAGATTCTTGATATTATCGCCGTAATCGCCGTGCATCATCTTGTCGGCAAGCTCACCGTAGCTCATCGCTTTGCTGCCGAACACGGTATCCATAACGCCCTCGGCGCGGGTGTCGGACGAGGCGGTGTGCGCCAGGTCGAGGAAATAATCAAAGAGATTTTCGGCATTATTGCCGGCGTTGACCATATCCGCCGCCGCGCTCCCCTTGAAGATCTCTGCGGTCGCGATATCCCATATGGCCAGGCTCGGGTCTGTTTTTGTCGCCTTGCCGACAAGCTGCCCCGCACCGAAGGAGCCCGCGCCCCTTACCAGCGCCTCTCGCCAGTTTCCGGTCTCGCCGTATACATCGGCAGCTTTCTGCAGTGCCTTTGAAACGCCTACCCCGGCGTCAAACAGTTCGCCGTATTTGCCGAATTTGTCAAAGAATTGCAGGCTGGACAATTTATCCAGGTTTTCCAGGATACTTCTGTTCCTATCGGCCGCCTTGAGCATTTTGTTGTAATCGACGGTGATCAGTCCCCAGCATATTTTGAATTTGATCGACTCCGGATCGTCGTATTTGCCGCCCGAAAAGCCGAGGAACGATAACAAGAACAGCAGCAGCAAAAATGCCGTGCCGCCCATACCGAGTAATCGTTTCAGCCAGCCGATGGGATCCTTCAGCAAGTCCTCAAAGGTTGGGCTGCCGTCGTACTCGCCGAGCCGGCCGCCTGTAGAATCATCCACATCCTTGTCTGTAGAAGCAAGGTTTCCCTTATAGTCACCACTGCTCTTTAAGCCCCAGTGCGAGGTGTAGTTTTTCACTTCTCCGCTCATCATGGCAACGGTGTCGCCGTAGGAGCGGAAATACGGCTTGCCATTGTCGTCAAGCTCCGGGGTCAGGGCATCGTTTTTATTGATCAGCGTATCCAGCAGCGTATAGGTCGTGCTGCCCTTTTTGGCGTAGAGCGTCAGCCCGAGAATTTTATCATTATCGGACAGGTCACTTAAATACTGAAAATCCTCCCAGCTCTGATCGGTCATACCGATATCGTAATTTCCGAGAACGGTGTCATACCAGCCGAACGCCGTGAAGTCGATAAAGGTCATATTATCCGGCAGCCTAATATCCCGCAGAGAAATGCAGCCCTCAAAGGCGCCCATGGCGATCCAGTCCAGCTTGGGCATTTCGGGGATGCTTTTCAGTGACACATCATTCTGAAAAGCGTATTTTTCTATGTATTCCAGGTTCTTGCATCCGGAGATTTCTTCAAGGTTTACCGAACTCAACCGCCGGATACAGGTGACATTGTCGTTGATATATATCTTTTTAAGGTTGTGATTTTCAATATCCACCCCGATAACCTTTACTGTACCGTACAGCGGAATCGTCACCGTTTCGGGAACGGCAATTTCGGTTTTCTGTCCTACATAGGAAACATAGCCGCATATCTCGCCGGTCTTGTATTCTGCCATAAGATCGGTTACGACCCATTCGCCGAGCATGGAATAATCGTAGCTGTACCAGTGGGACGAATAGTTGATCCGGGGGCCTGCCAGCTGGTTTTCCTGCTGCCGTTTCATGTAGTAGATACGGGTCATATCCCGGACGGTATCCCACGCCGGGTCATCAGCACTTGCAGGTTTGTTTATCATCTCAGATATACCGGTATAGAAAAATTGATAAAATGCAAAAGCGCCCGGCATATCCCAATGAGCAAGGGGATCATATTCATCAGGCTTCTTTCCGGAAACAGTCGTCAGCGCCTTTCCGGAAGTGCCGATGAGGCACCCGTTTTCGTCAACCTGAAACAGATCCGGCTGTTCTGTAATTGTTGAAGTACCAACTGTATAATTTCTTTGCGGCGCATTATCCGAATCGTCCTTGGGCGGATAGTAGTAGCCATAGTATGCCATGCCTGCAACTGTGTTTTTGGAAACAAATTCAATATAGCCTTCAAGGTTCTTATCGTAATCATACTGATCATAATCGTTGGCATCAACGACATCTCCGCCGGAGACTTGCACACCGTCCTTCCATGTGGAGTAGCAGGTAGGACAATAGTATGTATATACATAGCGGAGCTTGTTGCCGACCTTTTCAATGATACCGGGGACGGTATATCTTCCGTCGTCCTCAACCTCTACATAGTATTCGATCATTTTGTCGCCGTGACCTGAGCAACGATAGTTAAGTCCCGGTACTTTGGCGGCATTACTGTCGGTAAGTCCGTAATAATCCTCGGTCAGCACGGTATGACCGGTTTCCCTTGCCGATGCCGTCAGCGGCAGGCACGCCATCATCGTAACCGCCGCAAAGGCCGCCGACAGGAGCCTCACCAACCGTCTCTTATGAGTTTTATATCGCATAAGCCTTTCCTCACTTTTCCCCCAGGCAATCCCAAGGTTAAGATACAAATACACACAGCAATTGTACTATGAGCCGCCCTGCGGTTACAGTGGAATTTCCGAAATGGCCATTGCCTATTCGGAAATCCGTTGCCTTAGCACAATTTACAAACGAACGAAAAATCAAACCCGGAAAGCCGAAAAGCGGCGCCGGCAAACGCCGGCGCCGCTGAACGAAAAGACGGTAGAGATGGGCACGGATCTGCGCAAAGAAGTCTAAACCAACCACCGAACCCTACTATGCGAAAAAAGATACCACAAGGCTGAACGGCATCACCGAAGGGGTTGGAGCAGCAGTCGGAAAAAGAAGTCAGCATAGTTAACCATGTACCCGCGCCCAAACAAACTGCATTTCAACTTTCCTGTCAATAGCATTACGAAAACAGTGTTTGCGGTTTCCGTTTTCCAATCGTGTTAGTTTAAACTCACTCATCATGTAGTGATTTCGAAATGTGTATCCTCGCACTGCTACATACAAAAAGCTTCATATAAAACCCTATTGATTTTTCACAATTGACACAGGACCGCATTTTTCGGTATCGTAATTTTCCGTGCTCCAACTATAGACATAAGTATAGTTTCCTATTTTAACAGATGTCACATATGTGCCATCCTCCATATACTCCCGTTATCGGGTCGCTCCCTATACGGCGATAAAAAGCAATCCGCTCCGCCTTGTTTAGCGGTCGGAGACCCGCTATCCCTTTTGACGATATGCCTGCGGCAGTACCGTGCTGTTCAGTTGTGCAGTGCCCGCCGACGCTGCATCGTTCCTTTTCCTCAGCCCGAAATTTTGCCCGGAAATGGAGCGAGTAACAGAAGTATACGAACGAAAAAAAGAATGTCAAGCAAAATGGAAAAACTTTTTCGACGCAGAAAAAGTCCGGCAAGCCTTGCGGCTGCCGGAATTGCGTAGATCGTGCAGAAAATCACGAAAAAATTTTTATTTACTTTTCCTGTAAATCGTCCCCACCCCTTGATAGTAAAC